>JAJZAT010000024.1 GCA_021799275.1 Bacillota bacterium | reverse complement strand
CTGGGTGCGGAAGACCGCCACCGGCTTGCCCGACTGCACCAAGAGGGTCTCGTCGTTCTCGAGCTCCCGGAGCGTCGCGACGATCGCTTCGAACGCCTCCCACGAGCGCGCCGCGCGTCCCCGCCCGCCGTAGACGATCAGCTCGTCCGGCTTCTCGCCCACCCGGCGGTCCAGGTTGTTCATCAGCATCCGCATCGCCGCTTCCTGCGGCCAGCCCTTGCATGTCAACCGGTTGCCTGTCGGGGCCTGAACCTCTCTTGGTCCTGCCATGTTCTGCCGGCGGCCGTCCGCCGGTCGCCACCTCCCTGAGATGAGCTGCGGCGCAGGATGGGCCTGCGTGTCCAGTGTACGCCTTGGCACCGGAACGGGCTAAGTCGCCTTGTCCTGCATGCGTGGTCCGAATGGCGGGAAAACCACAGGCATGGGCATATTCACGCGCAAGTTTGCCACGCAGACCCACGTTTCCCGACGTTACGCGGGGCAGGAGACCCACACCAAGGACCTGCACACGACGCAGCTCACGCTGATGACGATGGGCGGGATCGTCGGCTCCGGCCTTTTCCTGGCGAGCGGCCAGGCGATCCACGACGCGGGTCCCGGCCTGATCATCGCGTATCTGATCGGCGCCACCGCGATGGCGATCGAGATGACCGCGCTCGCGGAGATGTCGGCCGCCGACCCGAGGCAGGGCTCGTTCCTGGTTTACAGCCGGCGAGCGCTCGGCCCGGGCTTCACGTTCGTTGGCGGCTGGGTCTTCTGGTTCTCGAGTGTGCTCAACCTGGCGGCCGAGGCGACGGCCGCGGCCACCTTCTCGACGCTCTGGCTGCCGCATGTGCCGACCTGGATTCTCTCGACGGCGTTCGCCCTGGTGATCGTCGGCATCAACTTCCTGACCGTTAAGGGCTTTGGCGAGGTGGAATCCGGCATGTCCGTCATCAAAATCCTCGCGACAGGGCTCTTCATCCTGCTTGCCGCCTCCGCGCTCTTTCTTGCCTGGCCGAACGTGATCGGGCATGGCCTCGCGAGTTGGAGCGGCGCGGGCGGGTTCTTCCCGCATGGCCTCAGGGGCATCGGGGCCGCGATGATCGTCGTGATGTTCTCGATGTCCGGTACCGGCGTGCTTGGCCTCGCCGCGGCAGATGTGCAGAGGCCCGAGCGGACCATTGGCCATTCCGTGCGCTATGCGACGATTCTCGTCTACCTGCTCTACATCGGTTCGGTGCTGGCGATCACGGGCGTGGTAGGCTGGCAGGCGGTTCCGACCACGGCCAAGAGCCCGTTCATCACGGCGCTGCACCGCTTCGGTTGGCCATGGGCCGTGGACGTCTTCAACGGCGTGATCCTGCTCGCGGTGCTCTCCGCGATGAACGCCGGCCTGTTCGCGTCGGACCGCGTCCTGGCGGGCCTCGCCCGTGCGGGCGACGCGCCGCACCTCCTGCAGCGCATGCCCCGTGGCATTCCGCGTTGGGCCAACGGCGTGACGGGAGCCCTGCTGATCATCGTCACCCTCTTGACCTACTTCCTGCCGAAGAGCGCGTTCCTCTACCTCGTCACGGCTACCGGCTTCCAGTCCATCTTCGTCTGGATGCTGATCGTCGGAACCCAGATCTACTACCGCAAGTGGCTCAAGGAACACAGGCCGAACCACTTGAAGTTGAAGCTGGCCTTCCACCCCTGGCTCGGCCGCTTCGAACTCCTATTGCTCCTGGCCATCGTCGCCACGGCTCCCCTCGCACCTCGGCAGCTGCTGCCGCTCGGGCTGGGCCTCGCCGTGACCGCCTTGTTCACCGTGGCCTACCTGATCTTCCGCCGGGAACGGAAGACAGCCACAAGCCACTAGGCCGCACCGGCAGGAAGGCTCGGGCACCTGCGCGAAGCTAGGACGGCACTGCCTTCGCAGCAGGACTTGACAAGCCGGGCCGCGTATCTCCGCGGCGCGCCAGAAAGGATTTCACCCGCCCTGTACCTCAAAGAGATCTATCTTTCAGGATTCAAGTCGTTTGCCGAACCCACGACGGTGCAGCTCCCACCGTCGTTTACGGCCGTTGTCGGGCCGAACGGAACCGGCAAGTCCAGCCTTACGGAGGCGGTGCGCTGGGCGCTCTCCTCCGGACGCTCCCCCGACCAGCGGCTCGAGAACCGCGAAGAGGTGCTCTTCGCCGGGTCGGCGCAGCGTCGCGCCGCCAGCATGTGCGAGGTGCGCCTGACGTTCGACAACGCGGATCGCCTGCTGCCGCTCGACCAGAGCGAGGTGGAGATCGTCCGCCGCGTTTATCGCGGGGGCGAGACGGAGTATCGCCTGCAGGGCGTAACCTGCCGCGCGCGCGACATCGAGCGGCTGGTGGCCCATCTTGGCCTCGCGGAAGGCTACGCCTGGATCGGCCAGGGGCGCGTCGAGGAGGTCGTGAACCAGGACCCCGCACAGCGCCGCCGCCTGCTCGAGGATGCCGCGGGTGCGTCGGTCTATCGCGAGCGCAGGCGCGAGGCGGTGCTCGAAATGGCCAAGGCGGACCACGAGGCCGATCTCGAACGCGCACATCTCGCGGAGGTGGAAGCGCAGCTGCCGGAACTGGCGCTCGACGCGGAGCGCGCCGAGGCGGCCGTCCAGCTGCGGCGGCGCATCGCCGAACTCGAGATCGCGCTCGGCCGCCGGCGCATCGAGCGTCTCGGCCAGGCGCGCCAGAGGGCGGTGGGGCGCCTCGAGGCGCACGCGGCCGAGGAAGGGTCGAGCGCCAGAGCCACCAGGACCGGCGAGACGGCGATGGCGGTGGTCACGGAGATGGCGTCCCGGCTTACGGCGCGCCTTGGTCACCTGGACCGCCTTTCGGCATCGGTGGGGGGCCGCCTCGAAGCCTACTCGGCCCAGGCGGCGGCGGCGGGGGAGCGTGAGCGCGGCGCACTCCAGCGCCACGAGGCCCTGACACAGGCGAGGGAGCGGACCGCGCGCGAGACGGCGGCCGTGCAGAGCCAGGCCGCGGCCGCCAGCCTGCGGCTTGGCAACGCCGAGGACCTGTTGCGCCAATTGGGGGCGGCCGGCCGCGAGGCGTTGCGCGCGGCCGCGCAGCGACCACAGGTGGAGGCGGCCTTGGCGGCCGGTGCGACAGAGGCCACACGCGTCGCGGCGGAGGCAGACGCCAGGCGGGCAGCGGCGGAAGCCGCCGAGGCCAGGGCTGCGGCCCAGGCCGAAGCTCTGAACGCAGGGGAACAGGAGCTGCAGCAGTCCAGAGCGTCTTTGCAGGACATGAGGCGTCTCGAGGAGGCGGCGCGGACCAGGAGCGAGGAGGCCGAACACGCTCTGGCCGTGCTGCGCGATCAGAGGCGGGAGGCGGAGCGGCACGCGCCGGCGGCGGTGCGGGCCGTGCTGGCCGCTGCCGGGGCGGGTCGCCTCCAAGGCATCGTCGGCACCTTGGGCACGCTTGTCGCGCCGCGTGAGGAGCGGTTCGCCCTGGCGCTCGCCACGGCCCTGGGCGGGCAGGCCAGCGACCTTGTGGCGACGGATGAGCAGGCCGCGCGTGCCGCGATCGCCCTGCTGCGGCAGACCGGCGCGGGCCGGGCGACGTTCCTGCCACTGGACGCCCTCACACCAGGGGACTCGGCGCAGGTGCCCCGAGGAACTTCGTGCCTCGGCGTGCTGGGGGACCTTTGCAGGTACCCGGCCGAACTGGCCCCGGCGGTGCGCCTGCGGCTCGGCAGGACGCTGGTCGCGGAAGACCTCCCGGCCGCGCAGGCCGTCGCGGCGGCGACAGGGCGACGGTACCGCGTCGTGAGTTTGGACGGACAGGTGGTGCAGCTGGGCGGTGCGCTCACCGGCGGGCAGGCCGTGCAGCGCCTGCCCAGGATGCCTTCGGCCGAGCGGCTGGCGGCGGCGGAAACCGAGGCCAAGTCCGCCAAGGCCGGCGAGGATCAGGCGACCGCGGCGCTTGGGCAGGCGATCGCCCGGGAGCGGAAGGCGGCGCGGGCACGCGACGATGCCCAGATGGAGCTCGAAACCCTTGCGGCGGCGGCACTCAAGGCGAGGCAGGAGAGCGAGCGACTCACGCGCCAGTTGGAGGCCGCCCAGGCGGAGCAGGCGCAGCTGCGGGCGGAACTCGAGCGGATTGAAGCTCTGGCGCCATTGGGGGACGCGGAGCGGCTCCAGGCCGCGGCCCTCGACGAAGCGTTGGCCCGCGAGGAGCTCCTGCGGCTGCGCGGCGAGCTTGATCGGCTCCAGGCCGAGATGGAGCAGGGGCAGAACGAGAGCGAGGAGAGCACGAGGCGTCTCGAGACGGCTCGCGCCGAGGCCACGGAAAGCCGGACCCGCCGCGAGGCGGCGCAGCGCTGGCGCGAGGTGATCGCGGAACGCCGGGGCGAGGCGCAGAAGCTCGAAAGCGACCTGAGGGCGTTCGAGCGCCTGCTGGAGCGCTTCCTGCGTGCGGCGACGGGGCGCGCCGCAGGTGCGGCCGAGGCGATCGCGGGCCTGCGCGAGGAAGTCGAGCGACTGGAGATGGAGCGTCAGTCTGCCGAGCGGCAGCTCCTTGCGGCCCACGGCGAGGATGCGCTCACCCGCAAGGTGCCAGGACTCCCTTCCGGTGCGGAGGAAGAGCTGCAGCAGGCACGTCAGCGCCTTCAAGGGCTCGGTGGCGCGTCGCCCGAGGCACCGGCTCGCCTGCAGGAGGCCATGCGGCGCCGGACCGAACTCGAGGAGCGCCTTGCCGACCTGCACGGAGCCAAGGCGGCATTGGTGGAGGTCCTGGCCGCTGCGGACAGCGCTGTCCAGCAGCGCCTTGCCGAGGCTCTGGACGTCGTCGGACGCCGCTTCGGCGAGCTTACGGAAGAACTCTTCGGCCATGGCGCGCGGGCGGGGCTGGTGCCGGTCGCGAGCGGCATCGACCTCGAAGTGCAGCTGCCGGGCAAGGAGGCCGTGCGCCTGAAGTGGCTCTCCGGCGGGGAGAGGGCGCTCTCGGCGATCTGCTTCCTCTTTGCGCTTTCGGCCTTGCGGACACCTCCCTTCTACCTTCTGGACGAGATCGAGGCCAGTCTGGACGAGCGGAACGTCGAGCGCTTCGCCCAGTTCCTGCGGCGTCAGCAGGGTCGGCAGCTCGTGGTGTGCACGCACCAGCGGCCGACGATGGAGGCCGCGGACCAGCTTATCGGCACGACCATGCAAGAGCGGGGCGTCACGCGCCTCGCAGGGGTCCAGCTAGGGGAGGACGGCCAGGGTGGCGATCTGGGACAGGTGGCGCAAGGGGCTTGAGCGCACGCGCCAGGCCCTCAGGGCCAGGCTCGAGGATCTGGGTGGGCAGGGTGCCTCGCGCGACGAGATGCTCGACGCTGTCGAGGAAGCCCTGATCACCGCGGACTGTGGCGTCGCGATCGCACGGGAAGTGCGGGCGGCGCTCGCGCGCCGGCCGATCGAGGACATGCCGGACGCCTTCCGCGAGGAACTGAGGCGACTTGCCGGCCCAGCGGAGCCGCTCCGCTTCGCGGAGCAGGGCCCGACCGTCTGGCTGCTGGTGGGCATCAACGGAGCGGGCAAGACGACGACGGCGGGCAAGCTGGCCGAACTGTACGGCAGAGCGCAGGGACGCAAGGTGGTGCTTGCCGCCGCGGATACCTACAGGGCGGCGGCCACCGAGCAGCTCGCCGTCTGGGCGCAGCGCGCCGAAGCGGACCTCGTCAGCGGCAGGGAGCGCCAGGACCCGGCGTCGGTCGCGTTCCAGGCGATCGAACAGGCCGGGAGCCGCCGCGCGGATCTTGTGATCGTCGACACGGCAGGGAGACTCCACAACCGCCAGGGTCTCCTCGACGAGCTCGGCAAGATCGGGCGGGCGGTCTCACGCGCTCTTGAGGGTGCGCCCCACGAGGTGCTGCTGGTGGTGGACGGCGCGACAGGGCAGAACGCCCTGGCGCAGGCGCAGGGCTTTCTCGGGGCCGTGCCGCTCACAGGCATCTGCGTCACGAAGCTCGACGGCGCGGCCAAGGGCGGCTCGCTGCTCGCGGTGCGCAAGGCCCTCGACCTGCCTGTGAAGCTGGTCGGGCTGGGCGAAGGACTGGAGGACATGGTCGCGTTCGATCCGGCCGCCTATGTTGAGGGCATGGCGCCGACGTTCGGCCCGGCAAAGTAGACTGCGGCGACGCGGTTGGAGGACATGCAGAGGCCGGCCGTCCCGTCTCGGGGAGGCCGGCCCGGTTTTTGCAGCTCCCACCGCGCTGGTGGAAGGCGTCAGCGCTTCATCGGCAGTCCGGCCCGATGCCAGGCCAGCATGCCGCCCGCGAGGTGGCTGACGTCGCTGAAGCCCATGCCGAGAAGCTCGACCGCCGCGGCCTGGCTGCGGTGGCCTGAGAGGCACACAAGCGCGATCGGCGTGTCGTGCGGCCAGCTCCGCACGGCTTTGGCGGTGGTACCGAGCGGCGCGCTCACGGCGCCCTCGATGTGCCCTTGCTGGTATTCGTGCGGCCGGCGCACGTCCACGATCCTCAGACGGTCACTCTCGTGCGCAAGCCGCCGCAGTTCGGCGGGAGAGATATCCTTGAGCCCCTTCGGATGCCGAAAGAGGCCGAACGAGAACAAACCTCCACCTCCCGCGACATGGTGAAGGTAGTATAGGGCCACGAGCCCCGGACGGCGCAAGGGAACATGACCAAGCGGCAGGCCATGAGCTGGGAAGGGTCTCAGATGGCACCGACCATCCCCATGCCCGCGATGCTGACGAGAACGAGGCCGAGCCACCCGACGGCCGCCGCGACGCGCTGCCAGGTGGGCCCGGCGTAGTAGCCAGCATCGACTTCGGTCTTGCGGAGGCGCCACCGCTGGACCAGCTGGAAGAGCACGAGGAGGGCGATGACGCCTGTGAGGATGGAACGGAAAAAGATCGCCGCCGCGATCAGGATCGGCAGGCCGACCCACCAGAGACGCGGCGAGATGGCCGCCACCATCCGGCCACCGTCGAGCGGCGCCACCGGGATCAGGTTGAAGAGCTGAAGGAAAAAGCCGGTGTAGGCGAGCGACAGGTACATGCCGGCCGTGGCGGCCGGCGCCCAGAAGGTGCCGATCAGAAGGGCCATGAGACTGGCCGCCGCGCCGAACAGCGGCCCCGCCGCGGCGATCTTGAACTCTTGCCAGGCGTCGAGAGGGTGCTGGCGCAAGGAGATGGCGGCGCCGAAAAAGGGAATGAAGACGGGCAGGCTGGCGTTCAGGCCCTCGCGCCGAATGGCGAGGAAGTGACCGAACTCGTGGATGGCCAGGATCAGCACGAACCCGATGCCGAAGGGCCAGCCGAAAGCGAGGCCGTACAGGAACATCGAGGCGAGCGCCGAGAGTACGCTGAAGATGAGTTTGAACTTGAGGAGCAGCAGGAGCAGGGTCTTGAGCTTGCCGAGTACGGCCAGAACGGCGGCGATGGCGCCGCCGATTTTCGCTCTCAGGCCGCTGCGGCGTCTTCCGACAACTCGATCGGCGACCACCTCGGGCGACAACGGGTCTTCGGGCATCATGCGGCACCTCCTTGGCCAAGTACTCGGCTTGTATGTAACGACACTATACGCGATTTCTCCCCCGTGCCGCGTGGCAATGAAAGGAGCGAGACCCGGCGGGTCGGCGAGGCTCATTCCTGTGTGTGGATTCATCGCCATGGCGCCGATTGCTGGCCGGAGTCCTGCGTACGCCTTTAGGCGGGAGTCTTTGCGGCGCAACGCTCTCCACCACCTTTAGCTGATGGTGCAGCTGTAGCATCAACGTTGCCCTCTGGAACGGCAACGGCATCGCCAGTGCCCTGGGAGGTGCTCTCGGGACATCGCTTCGCGTCACGGGGCAACCATCAGGGCTGGTGCTTCGCGGCTCTTGCGTCTGAGGCAAATCGCTTACTTGACGCTCGCGCTGCACGTCCGTTACTATCTGTTAACGTTGTGACTTAACAGGGAGCGACGGCTCTTGGACGTGCTCGCGCGGCGCGCGCTGCTCTACGACTTCTACGGCGCGGCTCTGCGCGAGCGCCAGCGCAAGGCGTACCAGCTGCACTACCTCGAGGACCTGTCGCTCGCCGAGTGCGCCGAGGAACTCGCGTGCAGCCGGCCGGCGGCGCTGCTGCTGGTGCGGCGGGCCGAAAAGACGCTCGAGGAGCTCGATGCGGCCATCGGATTCATCGCGCAGCATGAGCGCGAGGTGTCGCTCTGGCGTGAAGTCTCGGCGGCCATTGACCGCCGAGACATCGACGCGGTGCGCAAGGTTGCGGACATTCGGCTGAAGGAGCTGGCGCCAGATGTTTGAGGAACTGCAGGAGCACCTGCGCCAGACGTTCGACCGCCTGCGCGGCCGCGGCAAGCTGACACCCGACGACATCAAGAAGGCTCTGCGCGAGGTGCGCATCGCGCTCCTCGACGCCGACGTGCATTTCGCCGTGGCCCGAGACTTCGTGGCGAGGCTCGAGCCGCGCCTCATGGGTCAGGACGTGCTCGAAAGTCTCACTCCCGGCCAGACCGTTCTGCACCACGTGCAGGAGGAACTCCAGGAACTCCTCGGGGGGCAGACGCAGCACATGCGGCTTGGTGGCGCCACCCCGCACGTCGTGCTGCTGCTGGGGCTGCAAGGCGCCGGCAAGACGACCCTGGCCGCGAAGCTCGCGCTGCGCCTCAAGCAGGAACAGCACTGGCCGCTGCTTGTCGCCTGCGACCTGAAGCGTCCGGCCGCCATCGAGCAGCTGGCGGTGCTGGGCGAGCGCATTGGCGTGCCGGTGATGCGCCCCGAGTCCGAGGACCCCGCGAAGGTGGCGCGCGCAGGCATCGACCGGGCGCGCGCGGCCGGGCAGGACGTCGTGCTGATCGACACCGCCGGTCGCCAGCAAGTGGACCCGGAGCTGATGGCGGAGCTTCGCACGATCAGGGATGCGGTGACGCCGCAGGTCTCGCTCCTGGTGCTCGACGCCATGACAGGCCAGGCGGCGATGGAGACGGCGAAGACGTTCGCCGAGGAGATCGGCATCGATGGCATCGCGCTCGCGAAGCTCGACGGCGACGCGCGCGGCGGGGCCGCTCTTTCGGTGCGCGCGGCGACGGGCAAGCCGATCCTCTACGCATCGGTCGGCGAGCGCCCGGAGCAGCTCGAGCCCTTCCACCCGGACCGCATGGCGCAGCGCATCCTCGGCATGGGCGACGTACTCGGCCTGATCGAGCGGGTGCAGAAGCAGGTCTCGGAGCAGAAGGCCGGCGAGATGCAGGGGCGGCTCAAGAAGGGCGAAGTGACGCTCGACGACTTGATGGAGCAGCTCCAGTCGGTGCGCAAGATGGGCTCCTTGCGCGAGCTCATCGGCATGATCCCGGGCGTGTCGCGCAAGATCAAGGATTCGGACGTGGACGAGAGCCAGGTCGGCAGGAATCTTGCCATTCTGCAGTCGATGACGCGCCAGGAGCGCCGAGACCCGCGTCTTCTTGACGCCAGCCGGCGTCGCCGCATCGCGAAGGGCTCGGGTACGAGCGTCGCCGATGTGAACCGACTGCTGCGCCAGTACGAGGAGATGCGCCGGATGGCGAAGGCGATGCGAGGCATGCGCGGCAGACTGCCGCAGATGCCGCCGCTTGAGAGGAGGTGAGCGAACTGGCCGTCAAGATCCGTTTGCGCCGCATGGGCGCCAAGAAGAACCCGTTCTACCGGATCGTCGTAGCCGACAGCCACTCGCCGCGAGATGGGCGTTTCATCGAAGAGATCGGCTACTACGACCCCAAGAAGCAGCCCGCCGTCATGGAGATCCAGGCGGAGCGCGCCGCGTACTGGCTGAAGAGCGGTGCGCAACCGTCCCAGACCGTGCGCGACCTCCTGCGCCGTGCAGGCGTCGTCGCCGGCGGCAGCCAAGGGGAAGGGACCGACTGATGGAGAACGCGCTCATGCTCCTGGTGCGATCGCTGGTGCGCGATCCCGACGCGGTGCGCATCGAGCGCCACGACGAGGGCAAGAGGCTTCTCTTCGTGGTCTGTGTCGCGCCGGATGATGTCGGCCGCGTCGTCGGCCGCGGGGGCCGGATCGCCAAGTCCCTGCGCACTCTGATGCGCACGGTGGGCGAACGGGAAGGCCGCCAGGTCGTCGTCGAGGTCAAGTGAGGCTGGAAGTCGGGCGCATCGTCGCCGCCCAGGGCCTGCGTGGCGAACTTCGGGTGCTGATGGACGACCCGTCCATCCCGCTCGAGGGGCGCAGCCTCCAGGTCGAGGGCGAGCAGACGGAGCGTCGGGTCGAGAAGGAACGTGCGTGGAAGGCAGGGGCGTTCGTGACGCTGAGCGGCGTCACGAGCCGCAGTGAAGCCGAGCGCCTCGTCGGCCGTCGCCTCTTCGGCGACGACGCGGGACGGCTGGCCCTGGGCGAAGGCCGCTTCTACGTTCAGGACCTGATCGGCTGCGATGTGTTCGACGAGACCGGACGGCTGCTCGGCAGCCTGCGGGCGGTCGAGCCGAAACCGGCGCAGGACATCTGGGTGGCCGAGGGTCCCGAGGGAAGCTACCTCATCCCCGCGGTCCGCGCCACGGTGCTCGCGGTGGACCCGCAGGCACGGCGCATCACGGTGCGGGGGGGCGGGGTCCTTGGGCCGGACACTGCTGGTTGACGTCGTCGGTCTCTTCCCGGAGATCGTGGCGCAAGGCCTCGACGCGAGCGTGCTCGGTCGGGCACAGGCGCGTGGCCTCCTGGCCGTGCGTCCTGTCCAGCTCCGCGACTACGCCCTCGGGCGGCACCAGTCCCTGGACGACGAACCGTACGGCGGCGGCGCAGGCATGCTGCTGAGACCCGATCCTGTCCTGCGCGCGATCCGCGACCTGCGCACCCCTGGTTCCCAGGTTGTGCTGCTGGCAGCGGATGGGGCAAGATTCGATCAGGGCAAGGCACAGGAGCTGGCCGGATACGACCACCTCATCGTGTTCTGCGGCCACTACGAGGGCTTCGACGCCCGCGTCCGCCACTTTGTCGATCGCACGCTGTCCTTGGGTGACTTCGTCCTCAGCGGCGGCGAACCGGCGGCACTGGCCATGATCGATGCCATAGGCCGGCTGAGGCCAGGGGTGATCGACCCCGACTCGCTCCGCGAAGAGTCGTTCAACCAGGGCCTCCTCGAGGCTCCCCAGTATACTAGGCCACCCGTGTTCCAAGGCATCGAGGTGCCGGACGTGCTGCTCTCGGGCCACCACAGGCGCATCCAGGATCACCGCCTTGCGGTGGCGAGGACACGCACAGGGCGCCTGAGGCCACGCGGCGATCAGGACGAGGCCATCAAAATGAAGAGAGAGGAGGACTAGCCATGGACGAGCTCCGACGGATCGAAGAGGAGCAGCTCAAGTCCGACGTGCCGGAGTTCCGGCCCGGCGACACCGTCCGCGTCCACGTCAAGGTGGTCGAGGGCAACCGCGAGCGCATCCAGGCGTACGAGGGTGTCGTGATCGCCCGCAAGCATGGCGGGTTGCGCGAGACATTCACCGTGCGCAGGGTCACCTACGGCGTGGGCGTCGAACGCACGTTCCTGCTGCACTCGCCGCGTATCGACCGCATCGAGGTGATGCGTCACGGCATCGTGCGCCGCGCGAAGCTGTACTACCTGCGTGGCCTGAGCGGAAAGGCCGCGCGCATCCGCGAGCGGCGGTAGCCTGCCGGCGGGGGCTTGCGATTGCCCTCGCCGGTCTCAGTTTTCACGTGCGGAGGTGGCGGTTTGTTCGGCGGACAGCCCCGCAAGGCACTGCGCGACACGCTCGAGACCGTCATCGTGGCAGTGGTCCTTGCGCTCGTCATTCGCACGTTCGTGGTGGAGCCGTTCGTGGTGGATGGCTTTTCGATGCAGAATACGCTCCAGAACCAGGAGCGACTCCTGGTCAACAAGGTGACGCTGCACTTCAGCCCGCTGCACTACGGCCAGATCATCGTGTTCCAGCCGCCCCTGGCGGGCCAGGGCGACTATGTCAAGCGTGTGATCGCGACAGGTGGCCAGACCGTCTCGATGGTGAACGGGCAGGTCTACGTCAACGGCAAGAAGATGCCGCAGCCGTTCCTGCACTGGCATGGCGTGAGTACCCAGGACAGCTGGAACATGCCGCCGTTCAAGGTCCCAAGCGGTGATGTGTGGGTCCTGGGCGACCACCGGGCGGCGAGCGAGGACAGCCGGTTCTTCGGACCGGTGAAGATCTCTGCCGTGCAAGGGGTGGCCTTCTGGGTCATCTGGCCGCTTCAGGACTTCGGCCCGATTCCATACTAGGCCAGGGGACCCCGGTCTCGTAGATGGAGGTGTGCCGCGTGGGTGGCGGACAGCCCATGCACATGCAGCGGGCGGAGATGGTGCTGCGCGACGCGCGGCACCATCTCGACCTTTGGCTCGAGGTGGCCGACGCCCGCGCGCCGGTCTCCTCGCGGCTGCCTCGCCTGCGCCACCTGCTGGCGCAGGTGGAGGGGGCACTCGTCCTGACGCATGTGGATCAGGCGGACCGCACCGCGGTGGAAGCGTGGAAGGCTGTGCTGCCAGAGCCCAGCTTTTTCGTCAACGCCCGCCAGACGGCGCCCGCGGCCTTGCGGCGTTGGCTCATGGACCACATGGGCCGGCCGCCCCTGCGCATCTTTATCGCGGGGCTGCCCAATGTCGGCAAGTCCACCCTGATCAACCGCCTGGCGGGCGCGCGCGTCGCGCCGGTCGGTGCGCGGGCGGGCGTAACGCGCGCCGAGACCTGGGTGCGGCGTGGCGACCTCGCGATCCTGGACCTGCCGGGCATCCTGCCGCGCAAGCCGGGCGTGATGGCCGCGGCGCTCGGCCTGGTTCCGGAGGGACAGTACGATCCTGCCGAGGTGGCGATGGCCGTGCTGGAGCGCCTGCCAGCGGCCGCGACACGCTACGGCATCGACGTGGACCAGACAGTGTCGCTGGAAGCCGTGGCCGAGAGTCAGCACCTCTTCAGCCGCGGCGGCGTGCCGAACCTGGAGCGGGCGGCGGCCAAGGTGCTGCAGGACCTGCGCACGGGCCGCATCGCGCCTGCGCAGCTGGAGTGGCCGGATGCGGAGTAGGGAGCGCCTCAAGGGTGCGCAGGCGCGCAGCGAGGAGCTGCGCCGCTGGGGCTACGAGCTCCTCTGCGGTCTCGACGAGGTGGGCCGGGGAGCGCTCGCCGGGCCGGTCGCCGCCGGCGCGGTCGTGTTGCGCGAGCCGCTGCCGCTCATGGATCTCGACGATTCCAAGCTGCTTTCGCCGAGGCAGCGCGAGCAGCTGGCTCCCCGGATCCGGGGTCTCGCGGCGGCCTCGGCTGTTGGCTACGCCCAGGCACGGGAGATCGATCGCCTGGGCATCGTCGAGGCTACCGCGCTCGCCATGCGCAGGGCCCTCGCGGGGCTCGGGCTCAGTCCGGATCATCTGCTGCTCGACGCGTTCCCGCTGGCCGGCGTCGACCTGCCGCAGATCGCGCGGGACAAGGGCGACCGACTCTTCCAGGAGGTCGCGGCCGCATCCGTCATCGCCAAGGTGGAGCGCGATGCGCTGATGGAGCGCATCGCGGTTGCCTACCCCGCTTACGGCTGGCAGAACAACAAGGGCTACGGCGCACCGGGCCACCTCCAGGCCATCGAGCGATACGGTCTGACGCCCTGGCACCGCCGCACGTTCTGCCGCGGTGTCGCCTTGCCGCGCGAGGAAGCCTGAAGGATCGACGAAGCGCAGGTCGCGGCCTGGCCGCAACCTGCGCTCGATTGGTCTCTGGTGGCCTTCGCTCAGTAGATGCGGCGGGCGCCCATGTAGTGCTCGGACCAGTAGGGGAGCGAGAGGCTGGTGTACATCGTCACCGTGCCCCAGTTCTCCGCCTGCATGAATTCGTCGTTGCCCATGTAGATGCCGACGTGACTTGCATAGCCTTCGGTGTCGAAGAAGACGAGATCGCCCGGCTCAAGTTCATTCATCGGAATCGGCGTGCCGACATCGAACTGGCCGCTCGATGTGCGCGGCAGGGTCACGCCGAGCACGTGGGCCAAGTACCAGACGAGGCCGGAGCAGTCGAAGCCGTAGGCGGGGTCCGCGCCGCCGAAGACGTAGCGCACGCCGAGATACTTGGGCGCGAGCGCCGCAAGTTCCGCCCCGAAGGTGGAAGGCGCCGGAACGTCCGCCGCGACGGCCGAGGCACTCGGGATCACGACCGTCTGTCCGATCTGCAGCACCGCAGACACGAGACCGGGGTTGGCCGACTCCAGGGCCGCGAGAGGAACGCCCTGCGACGACGCGATCGAGGAGAGCGTGTCGCCGGCCTTAACCACATAGAGACTGCCGCGCGGATCCGAGCCGCGCGATGCCTCCTGCGCCAGGGCGCCGAAGGTCCTGAAGGTCAGGTTTGCGACCACACCCGTGGACGGGAGGTGGTGCGCCGTCTGGAACGCCTTCACGGCAGCCAACGTGGCGAGGCCGAAGTAACCGTCGACACTTACGTGGTAGCCGAGGTCGCGAAGTTTGAGTTGAAGTATCTTGACGTCCTGGTGGTCTGGTGTGCCGTAGCGCAATACTCTTTGACCGAACGCCGCATGTCCAATTCCAGCGGGGAGCAGCATGGCGACCAGCGCGCCCCCCATGACCGCCCCGGAAACGCGATTCCAGCCGAGCCGTCGGTGCACGAGGAGACCCCCTTGAGAAATTGCCTCCGAGGTTAGCTCTGGGTTCGGGTCCAAGGGAGCAGACGACCCGTCGCCTTGCGGCGATTAACCCGGCGGTCGGGGTGGCCCCGACGCTGACTGGTTCCCCCGTAAGCTGCGCGAGCAGCCATTCGGCATGCAACCATTCTACACAGAGGAAGTTGTCGCTGTCACGTGCCAAATTTCGCTTCATATGCAACGGTTGGACCCCGTTCCATTCCGGCCGTCCGGAGCCCCTTCGCTTTGCCTTCGCTGGGCCCGATCTGGCATGCTCAGCCAAGGCGCACTGGACAGAGGGCACTCGGATGCTGCACCGTGGGCTGAGCAGGAAATGCTACCGGTGCGCCGAATGCAGGCGGGACGTCCGGCCAGCGTTCCGCCAAGGCCTGGCCAGCACGGGAGGAAAGCCATTGCGACCGTTGATCATCGTTGAGAGCCCCGCCAAGGCGAAGACCATCGAGAAGTTCCTCGGGCGGACCTACACCGTCCGCGCCTCGAAGGGGCATGTCCGCGATTTGCCCAAGAGCCAGCTCGGCGTGGCGGTGGACAAGGACTTCGAGCCACGCTACATCACCATCCGCGGCAAGGGCGATGTCATCAAGGAATTGAGGGAGGCGGCCAAGAAGGCCGAGCGCGTCTATCTCGCCACCGACCCCGACCGCGAGGGCGAGGCGATCAGCTGGCATCTGGCGCAGGTGCTCGGGATCAAGGAGCGCGAGCCGGTGCGCATCGTCTTTCATGAGATCACCAAGGACGCCGTGCGCAGCGCCTTGCGCCACGCGCGGGCGATCGACGACCGACTGGTGGATGCCCAGCAGGCGAGGCGCGTACTGGACCGTCTGGTCGGCTACCAGCTGTCGCCGCTCCTGTGGCGCAAGGTCCGGCCGGGCCTCTCCGCCGGGCGGGTGCAGTCGGCCGCGGTGCATCTGATCGTGGAGAGAGAGGAAGAGATTCGCGCCTTCCAGCCGCAGGAGTACTGGACACTCGCGACGGAGCTCGAGGCTCCTTCGGGCGGTACGTTCTCGGCCCGCTACCAGCAGGAGGGCGAGGACGGCGAGCGCATCCTGGACGGCGCATTCGCGCAAAGGCTCGCAGGCGAGCTGCAGGGCAAGGACCTCGCCGTCGTGGCCGTGGAGAGCCGCCGCCGCCGCCGGACCCCGCCGCCGCCCTTCACCACGTCCACCTTGCAGCAGGAAGCGTCGCGCAAACTCGGTTTCACGGTGCGGCGTACGATGGTGATCGCCCAGGCTCTCTACGAGGGGCTTGAATTGGCGGGCGAGGGCCACGTCGGTCTCGTCACCTACATCCGCACCGACTCGACCCGCATCGCCGACGAGGCCCGCGACGCGGTGGCAACCTTCATCCGGGATGGCTACGGGGACGCCTACGCACAGCCCGCCGAGCGGCGCGAGCGCCGCCGTGTGGGCGTCCAGGATGCGCACGAGGCGATCCGGCCGACTTCCGTGCTCCGTCATCCGGACGCCCTCAAGGCATCGCTGACGCGCGAGCAGCTCCAGCTCTATCGCCTGATCTGGCAGCGCTTCGTCGCGAGCGCGATGAGCCCCGCGGAGTACGAGCAGACGACGATCCGCCTCAGCTTTGGCGAGCACCCCTTCCGGGCGGTCGGCAGCGTGCTGGTGTTTGCCGGCTTCCAGGCCCTCACGGGGGCGGGCGAGGAGGACGAGGGCAGCGACCTGCCCAAGGTGGCCGAGGGCGATCGTTGCATGTGCCGCACCGCCACGGTGGAGCCGCACGTCACCGAGCCACCGCCGCGCTACACCGAGGCGACGCTCGTGAAGGCGCTTGAGGAGCGCGGAATCGGCCGGCCGAGCACCTATGCCCCGACGATCCAGGTCATCCAGGACCGCAAGTACGTGGAGCGGGTCGAGCGCCGCCTCCACCCCACCGAACTCGGCGAGATCGTGGACGGCATGTTGCGTGAGCATTTCCCCGAGGTGGTGGACCCGGAGTTCACGGCGGAACTGGAGGGGCGCCTCGACAAGGTGGAGGAGGGGACCGTGGACTGGAAGGAGGTCCTGCGGGACTTCTATGTGCCCTTCCACCGGGACCTCGAGCAGGCCGAGGCGGTCATCGGCAAGGTGGAGCAGCAGGACGAGGTGTCCGACGTCCAATGCGAGAATTGCGGCCGCATGATGGTGATCAAGCATGGCCGCTTCGGGCGCTTCTTGGCCTGCCCGGGGTATCCGGAGTGCAAGAACACGAAGCCCCTGCGCGAGCCTACCGGCGTGCAGTGCCCCGTCTGTGGCGGGGACATCGTCGAGCGGCGCACCCGGCGCGGACGCACCTTCTACGGCTGCGCCAACTACCCGAACTGCACCTTCACCACCTGGAAGCGTCCCGTGCGCGAGAGCTGTCCCGAGTGCGGCGCGTTCCTCGTGGAGCAGCCGCGCCGGGGCGGGCAGGGAGAATACGTCTGCGTGCGTGAAGGTTGCGGCTACCGGCGGCCGATGGCCCAGGCGCGCTGACCGGCGAGGAGGGAGGCGGATGCGCGTCGACGAGCGGGAAATCTCCCGGCTCATGGACCACCTGCGCCTCAGGGGCGCGTCGCCGCACACGATGCGGGCGTACCGCTCGGAACTCCTCGCGCTCCAGGGCTTTCTCGCCGGCGCGGAGCTGACGCCGGGGCTGCTGCGCGCCTACCTCGCCAGGCTCCAGCAGAGCGGCAAGGCCCGCCGCTCGATCGCCCGTTCGCTGTCGGCGATGAAGGCGCTCGCGCGCCTGCACCAGAGGCAGGGCGAGGAGGTGCCAGAGTGGCTCTTCACGGTAAGGGGACCCAAGCTCGAGCGGCGTCTCCCCCAGTTCTTCAGCGTTGAGGAGACGGCGCGCCTCCTTGGCGCCCCTGAGGGCGCCACACCGCTTGGGCGGCGCGACAGGGCCATCTTCGAACTCATTTATGCGAGCGGCCTGCGCGTCAGCGAGGCCGTCTCGCTCAACCTTGGCGACCTGTCGCTCGCCGGCCGCGAGGTGCGGGTGCTCGGCAAGGGCGGGCGCGAGCGCATCGTCCCGTTCGGCCGCTCCGCCGAGGCGGCCCTCAGGATCTACCTCGGCGAGGCCAGGGGTCTTCTTTACCGCGGCGGCGACGCGCTATTCCTCAACCGGCGGGGCGGGAGGATCACCGCGCGCAGCGTGCGGCGCATCCTGGAAGAGTACGAACGGCTGGTCGGCCTGCCGCGCCGCGGTCCGCACAGTCTCAGGCACAGCTTCGCGACGCACCTACTGGAAGGCGGCGCCGATCTGCGTGCCGTGCAGGAACTCCTCGGCCACCAAAGCCTTTCGTCGACCCAGATCTACACGCATGTGCAGGCGGGACGCATGCGCGCGGTCTACCGACGCGCGCACCCTCGCGCATAGACTCGTGCAGGAGGTCTTGAGCTTGGAAACGCCACAGTTCCGCTCCACGACCGTGCTTGCGGTGGTCCGGGACGGCCACGCCGCCATGGCGGCCGACGGGCAGGTGACGATGGGCGACGCGACGATCGTGAAGCATGGCGCCCGCAAGCTGCGCCGCCTCTACCAGGGCGAGGTCCTCGGCGGGTTCGCTGGGTCGGTCGCGGATGCGCTCCTGCTGTTCGACGCCTTCGAGCGCCAACTGGCGGAACAGCACGGGCAGCTCCGCCAGGCTGCGGCGTCGCTGGTGCGCGCCTGGCGGCAGGACCGCATGCTGCGCCGGCTTGAGGCGCTCCTTTTGGTCTGCGACCGCCAGAGTGTCCTCCTGCTCTCGGGACAGGGAGAGGTGATCGAGCCGGACGACGGCATCGCCGCGATCGGCTCGGGCGGCAACTATGCGCTCGCCGCCGCGAGGGCGCTCGCGGGCGAGACCAAGTTGCCCGTCGCCGAGATCGCGAGGAAGGGGCTCGAGATCGCGAGCGGCATCTGCGTCTACACGAACGACCACATCGTCGTCGAGGAGATAGGGGGCGCTGGGGAGTGACGGCAGCCGAGATCGTCCAGGCCCTGGACCGCTTCGTGATCGGCCAGGACGAGGCGAAGCGCCGCGTGGCGATCGCGCTGCGCAACCGGACGCGCCGACAGGAACTGGAGCCGGCGTTGCGCCAGGAGGTCACGCCGAAAAACATCCTGATGATCGGGCCGACGGGCGTCGGCAAGACGGAGATCGCCAGGCGCCTCGCCCGGCTCGTGGGCGCTCCCTTCGTCAAAGTGGAGGTGACGCGCTTTACGGAGGTGGGCTACGTCGGCCGCGACGTCGAGTCGATCGTCCGCGACCTCGTCGAGGTGGCCCTCAGGCTGGTGCGCGAGGAGATGCGCAGGCAGATCGAGCCGGACGTCCACGTTGCTGCCGAGGAGCGGCTCGTGGATCTGCTGCTGGGCGATCGCGCCGAGCGGCCGAATCCTTTCGCCTCGCTCTTCGGCTTTGCCCAGCCACAGGAGCCGCAGAGGTCCCAGGGTACAGACGAGGGCGAGGGCGAGCGGAGGGAGAAGCGGCGCACCGTTCGTGAGCGCCTGCGGCGAGGCGAGCTCGAGGACGAGATGGTCGAGGTCGACGTGGAGGAGCAGACGCCGCTGCCGATGGCGGACGGCCAGGGACAGATGCAGGAGATGCTGCAGCAGATGCTGCCGAAGCGCACGAGGAGCCGCAGCATGAAGGTCCGCGACGCCAGGCCGATCGTGCGTACGCAGGAGGCCGACCGCCTGATCGATCCCGACAAGGCGGCGCAGGAGGCCCTCAGGCGCGCGGAGCAGTCCGGCATCGTCTTCCTGGACGAGATCGACAAGGTGGCGGCCCACGGCGCGGGCCATGGCCCGGACGTGTCCCGCGAAGGCGTGCAGCGGGACCTCCTGCCGATCGTCGAGGGCACCACCGTGCAGACGAAGTACGGCCCGCTTACGACGGACCACATCCTGTTCATCGCGGCAGGCGCCTTTCACATCGCGAGCCCGCAGGACCTCATCCCGGAACTCCAGGGTCGCTTTCCGATCCGCGTGGAACTGCGCTCACTCGGCGTGGAGGAACTGAGGCGCATCCTTGTCGAGCCGGAGCATGCGCTCGTGAAGCAGTACATCGCTCTTCTCGCGACCGATGGCCTCGAGCTCGAGATCACGGACGACGCGGTGCTCGCCATCGCGGAGTACGCCCACAAGCTGAACGACGAGACGGAAGACATCGGCGCGCGACGGCTGCACACCCTCTTGGAGCGCTGCCTCGAGGACGCGCTGTTCCGTGCGCCGGACCCGGGCCTTACGCACCTCAAAGTGGATCGGGACTACGTGGTCCATGAGCTCGGCGGACTCGCCGCTAATCCTGAACTCTCCCGCTATATCCTCTAGGCCGTTCGACCGTTCGCAACCGGGATACGCGGGCCGGGACGTCATGTCCCGGCCCGTTCCATGCTATATCGCGCATAGTACTTATACGTCTAAGGGTATGCGCGGATGTTTGCCGTATGGACGCCCGAGCAGGTACCAATGGACGTAGTATGTGAACAAAAGGTCTTGGATCGTGGAAGTACGGACAAGGCACACAGTCCGCAACCGGGCGGCTGGACCCTGCCATTGCGGCACATCGGCCCCGGACAAGTGCGACGTAGCGGATGTCCGAGTTCCTGTGGGGGGTGGGCCGGATGGTGACAGCGGACCGTGTGATCGATGCCCGAGGGAGCTTTTGCCCAGGACCGCTCATGGAGATGATCCGTGCGATCAAGACGGCTGAGGTCGGACAGGTGGTTGAGGTTCTCACGAGCGACTCCGGCTCGCGCACGGACATCCCGAAGTGGGCGGAGAAGGCGGGACAGGAACTGGTGGAAGTCGTGAGCCGCGACGGCGGGGACGCGATCCTCGTACGCAAGGTCAAGTAGGAGGGGATCGGCATGCCGAAGCGACTGCTCGTCGTCGGCTCGGGCACGGCGGGACTCATGGTGGCGAACCTTGTGGCGCGGGCGCTCGAGCCGCAGATCCAGCACCATGAAGTCGAGGTCACCGTCCTGGGCGAGAGGGACGACTACATCTACCAGCCCGGGTTCCTCTACGTCGCCTTCGACCTGATGGATCCGCGCAGCCTGGTGCGCCCCGTGCGGGACCTTCTGCACCCGCGCGTCCGCTTCGTGCACGACCGCGCGGAGCGCGTGGACGCCGCGTCGAACACGGTGGTCACCCAGGGCGGGGTGAACCTGCCGTACGACTACCTGGTGCTCGCGACCGGCTCGCGGATCCGGCCCGAGGATGTGCCGGGTCTCGCGCAGGAGGCCCACTGGTTCTACACGCTCGAAGGCGCGGAGAAGCTGCGCGAGGCCCTCCAGGGCCTGCAGGGCGGTCGCATCGCGATCTCGGTGGGCATTCCGCACAAGTGTCCCGTGGCGCCCGTCGAGTTCACCCTGATGCTCGACGCTTGGGCGAGGAACCGCGGCCTGCGCGACGCGCTCGAGATCACGTACACGTATCCGGTGGCGCGCGCCCACACCATCCCGGCCGTCGCCGCGTTCGCGGAAGCCGAGTTCGAGCGCCGCGACATCAAGGTGGAGACCTTCTTCAACATGGAGTCTGTGGACACCGAGGCGCACGTGCTGCACAGCCAGGAAGGGACGGACGTCGCGTTCGACCTCCTCGTGACGGTGCCGCCGCACGGCGGCGACGCCCTCGGTGGAGCGTCGGGCCTGGCCGGTGCCGGCAACTGGTACCCCACCGACCGCCAGCTCCTGCAGGTGCAGGGCCACGAGAACATCTTCGCGGTGGGCGACACCACCGATCTGCCCGTTTCCAAGGCCGGATCGGTCGCGCACTTCGAGTCCGAGGTGGTGGCGGACAACCTGGTCGGCCTCCTGTCGGAGGGCCGGCGTCCTGGACACACCTACGCGGGACGGGCCTTCTGCTTCATCGAGACGGGTCTCGAAGAGGCGACCTACATCTCGTTCGACTTCCAGCACCCGCCCGTAGTGCCGACGCCGAGCCGTTCGATCCACTTCTTCAAGCAGACCTACAACCAGATCCACTGGGCCAACCTCAAGGCCGTGATCTGAGTCCCGACCGCTCTGAACGGGGAGGTATGGTTGATGTCCATCACGATGCCCGCGCCGACCGAGGCGCCAAACCTGCCGCTCGAGGGTACCAACCTTGCGAACGCCGTCTTCGCCTCGCTGACGCCGCACATGGTCTCGCGCTTCGGCGAGGTGGCCGAATCCGCGGCGACGGCACTCGACTTTCTCACGGCGCCCGAGATTCTCAGCCTTCTGCGCCGAACCCGTGAAGTGGCGCCGCTCCTGGAGCAGGGCCTTGGTGCCCTCGCGGCGCTCGCGGGCGCGGAGGAGGGAGCGGCTTTGGCCGAACGGCTCGGCGCCGCGGCCACGAAGGCTGCGGAGGCCGCGAAGTCCGGGCGCACGGTCGGCCTCAGGGAACTCATGGCGCTCAGGCGGGAGCCTGCCGCCCAGCACCTGCTCCGCTTCCTTGTCGCGCTGATGCGCAATTTGCGACCCGCCTGAAGCGATAGGAGGACTCGTATGTCCAGCGATCGACTGTCGTTCGTCGTCGCGTCCGGTGAGGCCGATCGCCTGCTGCCCGTGGCGGTGCTGGCGACCGGAGCGGCCGCCATGCAGACCGAGGTGCAGATCTTCCTAACGATGTGGGGTGTGCTGGCCCTGCGCAAGGGGGCGGGCCGAGCGCCTGTGTCGACGACCTTCAAGGACATGAGCGAGACGTTCTGGAATCAGCTCGAGGAGCACCACGTGGGCTCGTTCGTGGAGATGCTCGAGCAGGCGAAGGAGATCGGTCCGGTCCAGGTCCTCGCCTGCGGCATGAGCATGGACCTCTTCGGCCTGTCGCTCGAGGATCTCGAGGGCGTCGTGGACGGGGTGGCGGGCGTGGCCGGCTTCCTCGACGGCGCCCAGGACGGCAAGATCCTTTTTGTCTGACCGCAGCGTCAAGGTACGCCACCCACTGCCTTTGCCGGCGGTCGGGTGGCGTACCTGCGCCATCAACCCACGCAGACCTGCGCTGTCCTGACCACAGGGCGATGGTCCGCAGGCGGGCCGGCGCTTGCGCTACGGGCCTGCGCCGATGCGGCGGCGGTTGAGCCTGCTTGGGCCGCATGGTATACTGCGGAAGGCAAATTACGCACGCGCCTAGATGCGGCGGGCGGTGGCCCGGCGAAGGCCCGGGTTTCCCGGCGCAGAGGACCGGCGCGGCGGCTAAACCGAAAGGGAGGCATCACGTGTCCTACATTTCGATGAAGCAGCTCCTTGAGGCGGGCGTCCACTTCGGTCACCAGACCAGGCGCTGGAACCCGAAGATGCGCCCGTACATCTTTACGGAGCGCAACGGCATCTACATTATCGACCTGCAGAAGACGGTCAAGAAGGTCGATGAGGCCTACCAGTACATGCGCCAAGTTGCGCAGGACGGTGGCCGCATTCTTTTCGTCGGCACGAAGAAGCAGGCCCAGGAGTCGGTCGCCGAGGAAGCGACGCGCTGCGGCGAGTTCTACGTCAACCAGCGCTGGCTCGGCGGCACGCTCACCAACTTCGGCACGATCAAGAAGCGCCTGCAGCGCCTCACCGAGATCGAGCAGATGGAGGCCGACGGCCGCTTCGAGGAACTGACCAAGAAAGAGGTCAGCACCCTCGTGCATGAGAAGGAGAAGCTGGAGAAGTTCCTTGGCGGCATCAAGGGCATGAAGAGCCCGCCCGCCGCCCTGTTCGTGATCGACCCGCGCAAGGAGCGCATCGCCGTGACCGAGGCCAACACCCTTGGCATCCCGGTCGTCGCGATCGTCGACACGAACTGCGACCCGGACGAGATCAGCTACGTGATTCCGGGCAACGACGACGCCATCCGCGCGGTCAAGCTTCTGACGGGGCGCATGGCGGACGCGGTGCTCGAGGGCAAGCAGGGAGTCCAGCTCGCCGAATAGGGCGGGCTTCGGGCGCCCCCGGGCAGAGTGCCGGGGGCGCCTGCCTACGAGTTCGGGAGGTAATGGCATGGAGATCACGGCAGACGTCGTCAAGGAACTGCGCCTGAAGACGGGCGCGGGCATGATGGACTGCAAGCGCGCCTTGCAGGAGGCCGAGGGTTCGATGGACCGCGCGATCGAGATCTTGCGCGAGAAGGGTCTCGCCGCCGCGGCGAAGAAGGCGGGCCGCGTGGCCAAGGAAGGCCTGATCGAGACCTACTCGCACGGTGGCGGCCGCATCGGCGTGCTCGTGGAGGTCAACTGCGAGACCGACTTCGTGGCGCGCAACGAGGAGTTCCGTCAGGTCGTGCATGAGATCGCGCTGCAGATCGCCGCCGCGCGTCCGCGCTGGGTCCGCCGCGAGGAGGTGCCCGAGGACACCATCGCGGCCGAGCGCCGCATCTACGACGCGCAGGCCGCGAACGAGGGCAAGCCGCCGCACATCGCCGAGAAGATCGTGCAGGGGCGTCTCGAAAAGTTCTTCCAGGAATTCTGCCTGCTTGAGCAGGTGTACATCAAGGACGACAAGAAGCGCGTGCAGGACCTCGTCAACGAGCTGGTGGCCAAGATGGGCGAGAACGTCCAGGTGCGCCGGTTCGCGCGCTTCGAGGTGGGTGAGGAGCTCCAGGGAAGCCAGGAGGCCTAGGCGATGGACACCGTGCGGGCGAAGTACAAGCGCGTCGTTCTCAAGCTTTCGGGCGAGATTCTCGCCGGGGAGGCTGGGTACGGCATCGATCCGCGGGTTGCCGCGTCGATCGCCGAGCAGGTGCGCGAGCTGCAGGATCTTGGCGTAGAGCTTGCGATCGTCATCGGCGGCGGCAACATCTGGCGCGGCACGGCCGGCAGCGCGCTCGGCATGGATCGCGCCACCGCCGACTACATGGGCATGCTCGCGACGGTGATCAACGCGCTCGCCTTGCAGGACGCCCTCGAGCAGAAGGGCGTGCCGACGCGCGTGCAGACGGCGATCGAGATGCGCGAGGTGGCCGAGCCCTACATCCGGCGGCGGGCCATCCGCCACCTGGAGAAGGGCCGCGTCGTCATCTTCGCGGCCGGCAACGGCAACCCGTACTTCTCGACCGACACCACCGCGGCCCTGCGCTGCGCCGAGATCGAGGCCGAGGTGATGCTGAAGGCGACGAAGGAGGAGGGAGTCTACGACGACGACCCCCGCCGCAACCCGGACGCCCGCCTCTTCCGCGAGATCAGCTACCTCGAGGTGCTGCAGCGCGGCCTGAGGGTTATGGACACCACCGCCACATCGCTCTGCATGGACAACGGCATTCCGATCATCGTCTTCGACGTCAACCGTCCCGGCAACATCCGCAGGGCTGTCCTGGGGGAGCAGATCGGCACGTACGTGAGGGGGGACTGAGTTGCACGCGTTGCTAGAACAGGCCCAGGACCGAATGAAGAAGTCGGTCGGCGTTCTGCGCGAGGATCTGCAGTCGATCCGCGCGGGCCGGGCCACGCCCGCACTCGTGGAGAAGCTGCACGTGGACTATTACGGCACCCAGACGCCCTTGCAGCAGGTAGCCCAGATCTCGGTGCCGGAGCCCCGCCTCCTCGTGATCCAGCCCTGGGACAAGAGCCTGGTGCCGGTCATTGAGAAGGCCATTCTCAAGAGCGAGCTCGGCATCTCACCGACGTCGGACGGCATCGTGCTGCGCCTTGCGATCCCAGCCCTCACGGAGGAGCGCAGGCGCGAACTCGTCAAGGTGCTGCACCGCAAGGCTGAGGAGGAAAAGGTCGCGGTGCGCAATGTGCGGCGCGACACCCTCGAGCACCTGAAGGCCGAGCAGAAATCGGGCAAGATCCCGGAGGACGAACTGCGCCGGCTCGAGACCGAGCTGCAGAAGATCACCGACCGCATGGTGGGAGAGATCGACCAGACGAGCGCGGCGAAGGAGAAGGAGATCCTCGAGGTTTGAGGTCACTCCTGGGCTTCACGGAGGACGAAGCGCTCGACTTCTGCCGCGCGAACGGCCTTGAGCCCACCATTCGGAGGACGGTCGCGCCGAGGCCCTTTGACGGAGACGTCTGGCGGGTGGTGCAGCAGCGTCAGGCTCTCGATGGCCCGCTGCTCGTGCTGGCCGCGTTCAAGTCCCAGCCGGAGGGGCCGCAATGAACTACGGTGCTCGTCATGTAGCGATCATCATGGACGGGAACGGACGGTGGGCGGCAGCGCGAGGGGAGCCTCGCGTCGTCGGGCATCGCGCCGGACTCGAGGCACTGCGCCGCATCGTGCGCGCAGCGCCGTCGCTTGGTGTCGAGTACCTCTCCGTATACGCCTTCTCGACGGAGAACTGGAAGCGGCCAGCCGAGGAAGTCGCGGCGCTCATGGACCTTCTGGTCGAGTATCTGCGTTCCGAGATCGACGAACTCGACCGCGAGCACGTCCGCATCGTGTTCCTGGGCGACCGGACCGCCTTGCCCGAGAGGTGCCAGCTCGAAATGGAGCGCGCGGAGCGGCGGACCGAGAGCAACAGCCGACTCGTGCTGGCCATCGCCATGAACTACGGCGGGCGGGACGAGATCGTGCGGGCAGCCCGTTCCTTGCTGCGTTCTGGCGTGGATCCCGAAAGCCTCGACGAGGAGCGGTTCGCGAGCTACCTCGACACCGGGGGCATGCCGGATCCTGACCTCGTCATCCGGCCGGGTGGGGAGCTCAGGCTCTCGAACTTCCTGATCTGGCAGGCGAACTATGCCGAGATCTACGTGACGCCGCTCTACTGGCCGGAGTTCGACGGGCCAGTGCTGCAGGAGGCCCTCGAGACCTTCGCGCGGCGGGAACGTCGCTTCGGCGGGCTGGGTTGATGCGGGGGGCGCTGTGGATCCGCGTCGTCAGCACCATCGTGGTGGCGCCCATCGTGGTCTTGATGGTCTGGGCGGGCGGGCTTTGGCTGCTCGTGGGACTCACCGGCTTCTACGTGCTGGGCGCGCACGAATGGAGCCGCATCTGCCAGGAGGGCGGCTCGATCCCCGTGAGCTGGCTCAACTTCTTCGGCGGCCTGCCCATCCTCTATCTCGGCTTTTCCGGCCATCTCACGCTGCTCTGGCCGGTACTGGCCACGCTGCTCGCGGTCAATCTCGTCATTCCACCATTCATCGGCCTCTCCGGCGGCACCGTGGGGATGGACCTCTTCGGGCAGGTGTACATCGCGTTGCCCCTCGCGTTCCTCGAACTCCTGCGCGCGCACGGCTTCCTGCCCGCCGCGGTCACCTTGTTCCTCGTCTGGGGCAGCGACATCGGCGCGTACTTCATCGGGTCGGCGGTCGGCCGGCATCCGCTCTCGCCGCGGCTGTCGCCCAAGAAATCCTGGGAAGGACTCATCGGCGGCATCCTCTTTGCCGGCGTGATCGGCTTCCTGCTGATCCCGCCCTGGCTGCACCGGGATCCTCTCTTCGGCCTGGGCGTCGGGCTTGCGGCCGGCCTTTTGTCGTCGATCGGCGATCTCGGCGAGTCCGCCATCAAGCGCTGGGCCAACGCCAAGGACTCCGGTCGCTTCATGCCGGGCCACGGCGGCCTCCTCGATCGCATCGATTCCCTTCTGTTCGCCCTGCCCGCCCTATACTATCTCCTCAGATAGTGGCCGCGGCGGGAGGCGGGTCCGATGGCCCTGGTCCGTGGGCTTCTCGTACTGCTCACCGGCTATCTGGCGCTGCGTTTCGCCTTGCCCGTGACGTACCCGCTCCTCCTGGCCCTGATGCTCGCGGCGATCGTCGAGCCGCTCGTCAAGCGGCTCAGTCTGCGCGGGTTGCCGCGATCCGTCGGGGCCATCGCGGCGCTTGGCTCGCTGGGCACGCTGGTTCTCCTTGGGGCCTTCTGGCTGGTGCGTGCGGCGATCCTCGAGACCTGGCGCCTCTCAGCCCTGCTGCCGACCGCCATCGCAGCTCTCGCGCGCGAGATCGCGGCCGTGTGGCCGCAGGCCGTCCTCGGACCGCCGCCAAGGATGTCCGGGAACCTTCTCGGCAGCTTCTCGCAGGGTGCGGTCCACGTGGCGGCGCAGCTGCCGGACCTTGCGCTGGCCACCATCGTCTCGGTGGTCGGGGCATACCTGCTGGCCCGTGACCGTCCGCAGCTGGCGCAGGGCATCGCCACGCGGCTGCCCGAACTGGTCGGCACGTCCGGGCGCCTGGGGCATGTGGCATGGCGCGCCACCGTCAACTACCTGCGGGTGCAGCTGGTGCTCGCGTCGGTGACGGCCACCGTGACGGCGGCCGGCCTGGCGGTCGTGCGGGCGCCGTACGCGCTTCTGGCTGCGATCGGCGTCGGTCTTCTCGACGTGGCGCCAGGGCTCGGCCCGGCGACGGTGCTGGCGCCCTGGGCGATTCTCGAAGCGCTCTTCGGCAACGTCGGACTTGGGTTTCGGCTCGGCGTGGTGCTGCTGCTCACGTCCCTCGTGCGGCCGGTTCTGGAACCGAGGCTGGTCGGCGGTCGGGTGGGCTTGCACCCTCTAGTGGCGCTGGGCAGCATGTATGTGGGGCTCAGGCTGTTTGGCGTGGTCGGGTTCGCGGCAGGTCCCATCCTGGTGGCGACGGCTTGGGCGGCATATCTCGGGGAGGCGCAGGCGTGAATCTCGTCGTGCTGGGTGCAACCGGATCGATCGGCAGTCAGACCCTGGAGATCGCCCGCAGGCGCGGGCATCGCGTGCTGGCCGTATCGGCGTGGCACGGCGGCGACCGGCTGTGGCAGGTCGTCGACGAATTCCTGCCGGATGCTTACACCTTCCAGGAGGGCGACGACCGGCCCGGCGTCGGCCGGCGCGTCGCGGGGCCGGATGCCCTAAAGGAACTTGCGCTTTGGCCCGGGGCGGACGCGGTCGTCGTCGCGGTGAACGGCTTTGACGGCCTGCCGCCGATGCTGGCGGCCCTGAGGGCGGGGCGGCGGGTGGCCGCGGCCACGAAGGAGTCCATCATCGCGGGCGGAGAGCTCCTGGCCGGTGCCGTCACGCAAGGCAATCTTGTGCCCGTGGACTCCGAGCACGCCGCGGCGTTCCAGCTGCTCCGGCACCGCCGGCGCGAGGACGTCCGCCGGCTGATCATCACGACGTCGGGCGGGGCGCTCCGGGACTGGCCGCTCGAGCGCCTGCCCGACGCCAGGCCCCAGGACGCTTTGCGCCATCCGAACTGGAGCATGGGCCAGCTGGTCACCATCAACTCGGCGACCCTCATGAACAAGGGCATCGAGGTGCTCGAGGCGCACGTGCTGTTCGGCCTGCCGCTCGAGGCGATCGATGTCTGGATCCATCCGACCCAGATGGTGCACGCCCTGCTCGAGACCCGCGACGGCGCGCTCTACGCCTCCCTGGCCCGGCCCGAC
This sequence comes from Bacillota bacterium, assembly GCA_021799275.1. GTDB lineage: Bacteria > Bacillota > Sulfobacillia > JAJZYS01 > JAJYTV01 > JAJZQO01. The sequence goes on along the minus strand of JAJZAT010000024.1, from coordinate 25,707 downwards.
ATGATGCTGCCGATCGAGCAGGCCCTGACGCACCCCGAGCTCCCGATCGACGCCCTGCCTCCCCTGGAGCCGGAGGATCTCGCGGAACTGACCTTCCGCAGGCCCGACACGCTGCGCTACCCTTCCTTGCGGCTGTGCCGCGAGGTGGGTACAATAGGCGGCACGATGCCGGCCGTGCTCTGCGCGGCCAACGAGGTGGCAGTCTCCGCCTTTCTCTCTGAACAGCTACCCTTTACCGAGATCGTTCCGGTTGTCGAGATGGTGCTGGAGGCGCACACGCCGGTGGCGAACCCGGATCTCGGAGCATTGCATGCAAGCGACCGATGGGCGCGAGCCACCGCGGAAAACGTGTTACGGAGGCGAGAGGGACGATGACAGCCTTGCTTTTCATCGTCATCCTGGTCGGCCTCGTCGTCATCCACGAGTTCGGTCACTTCATCGTCGCCAAGGCGTCCGGCGTCAAGGTCGAGGAGTTCTCGGTGGGCTTCGGCCCGCGTCTCTTCGGCTTCGAGGCCGGCGGTACGCTATACGCCTTCCGGCTCTTCCTGCTGGGCGGTTACGTGCGCCTCTACGGCATGGAGCCGGACCAGCCGGAAACCTCCGAAAGCTTCAACCAGAGACCGATGTGGGCGCGCGTCTTGACGATCGCGGCGGGTCCGATCATGAACATCGTGCTGGCTGCCGCGCTCTTCTGGGTGCTCTTCTCCGGCGTCGGCATCACGCAGATCGTCCCGGGACCTCCCAGGATCGCGCAGCTTGAGGCGGGCATGCCGGCACAGAAGGCAGGGCTCCGGCCCGGCGACCGTCTGCTCGCCGCCAACGGCAAGCCGCTCGCAAGCTGGAACGCGCTCCTCACGGCGGTCTCGGACTCCCACGGCAAGCCGATCCGCTTCCTCGTCCAGGAGGGCCAGGCCCGCCGCACGGTGACTCTGACGCCCGAGCCCGACAAGACCGCGCAGGGGCAGCTGCACATCGGTGTGCTCGCCGCGACGCAGGTCGTCCACGAGCCTCTTCTCACGGGCCTCGGCATGGGCATCTCCCAGGCGATCAGCGCCTGCGTGCTCCTGGTGACGGCGGTCTTTGGCCCGCTTCTGCACGGCCGGACGCCGCCGGGGATCTCCGGGGTCGTGGGCATCTACGGTTATGTGCAGCAGGCGGAGGCGCAAGGCATCGCGTCCGTGCTGCAGCTCGCGGCGCTGCTTTCGGCGAACCTTGCGGTGATCAACCTCGTACCCTTCCCACCTCTGGATGGGGAGAAGCTTCTGCTGCTGTTCATCGAGTGGGTGCGCCGCGGCCGGCGCCTCGACCCCGGCCGCGAGGCGATCGTCAATACCATCGGCTTTGCGCTGCTACTCGTTCTCGCGGTGGTTTTGGCGTACCATGATGTCGTACATATGCACGGGACGCTCTAAGCCCGTGCCCTGGGAAGGGAGGCATCGCCCCGCCTCTATGGGGCGCGATATACCATGGCTATGATGCGCCGCCCCACCCGCGTCGTGCGGGTCGGTGACCGCCTGACGATCGGCGGGGACAACCCGATCGTCGTCCAGACCATGACCAAGACCGACACGCGCGACGTACCGGCGACCCTCGACGAGATCTTTCGCCTGGTGCAGGCCGGTTGCGAGATGGTGCGGCTTGCGGTACTCGACCGCCAGGCCGCCGAGGCGCTCGCGGAGATCAAGAAGGCGAGCCCTATCCCGATCGTCGCGGACATCCACTTCGACTACCGCCTTGCGCTGATCGCTCTAAAGTCCGGCGTCGACAAGCTGAGGCTGAACCCTGGCAACATCGGCAGCCCGGAGCGCGTGCGGGCGGTCGTGAGCGAGGCGAAGAGCCGGGGCGTGCCGATCCGCATCGGGGTCAACGCCGGGTCGCTCGAGAAGGACCTGATCGAGAAATACGGCCATCCTACGCCCGAGGCGATGGTGGAATCCGGCCTGAGGCACCTCGGCATTCTGGACGAGCTCAATTTCGACCAGGTCATCGTCTCGCTCAAGGCCCCGGAGGTCGGGCTGACAGTCGAGGCGTACCGCCAGTTCGCCAAGGTGACGGATGTGCCGCTCCACCTCGGCGTCACGGAGGCCGGCACCGTCTGGTCCGGGTCGATCCGCTCCGCGGTGGGGCTCGGTATCCTGCTCTCCGAGGGGATCGGCGACACGATCCGAGTCTCGCTCTCGGGACCCGCGGTCGAGGAAGTGAAGGTTGCGCGGGAGATCCTGCGCGCCAGCGACCGGCGCGTCTTCGGCCCGACGGTCTACGCCTGCCCGACCTGCGGCCGCTGCGAGATCGACCTGCAGAAGGTCGCCGCGGAGGTCGAGAGCCGGGTCTCCGGGTTCACGGTGCCGCTGCGCATCTCCGTGATGGGCTGCGCCGTCAACGGACCGGGAGAGGCGCGCGAGTCGGACGTGGGTCTCGCGGGTGGTCGCGGCTTCGGCTTCCTGTACAAGGATGGCAAGATCGCCGGCAAGGTCAGCCAGGAGGACATGGTCGACAAGCTGGTGGAGGAAGTCCGCAGATTGGACGAGGAGGCCAAGTCTGGTGCCGAAAGGCGGTAAGGACAAGGAGTTCGTACGCGAGATCGCTGATCCCGCCGTCGACTTCTCCCAGTGGTATGTGGACGTCGTGCAGAAGGCGGAGCTCGTCGACTATGCGCCGGTGCGCGGTTGCATCGTGTTCCGGCCCTATGGCTACAATCTCTGGGAGCGGACCCAGGAGGCCCTCGACCGCAGGTTCAAGGCCACGGGGCACCAGAACGCCTACTTTCCGCTGCTGATCCCCGAGAGCTTCCTCTTGCGCGAGCAGCAGCACGTGGAGGGGTTCACCCCCGAGGTGCTCTGGGTGACGATGGGCGGAGACGAGATCCTGCAGGAGCGGCTCGCCATCCGGCCGACCTCGGAGGCCATCATCGGGCCGATGTACTCGCGCTGGGTCCAGTCGTACCGCGACCTGCCCATCCTGATCAACCAGTGGTGCAGCGTCGTGCGCTGGGAGAAGGCCACCCGCCCCTTCCTGCGCACCGCGGAGTTCCTCTGGCAGGAGGGGCACACGGCCCACGCCACGGCCGAGGAGGCGCAGGAGGAGTCCCTGCGCATGCTCGAGGTCTACCGCGACTTCTACGAGAACGAGATGGCCATCTGGGTCATCCCGGGCCAGAAGACCGAATCGGAGAAATTTCCGGGCGCCTTGCGCACCTACTCCGTCGAGGCGCTCATGGGGGATGGCAGGGCGCTCCAGGCGGCCACGTCGCACAACCTCGGCCAGAACTTCGCCCACGCCTACGAGATCCGCTACCTGGACCAGGCCGGCCAGCTGCAGGAAGCCTGGACGACGTCCTGGGGACTCTCCTGGCGCGCGCTCGGTGCGCTGATCATGGTGCACGGCGACGCCAGGGGCCTCGTGCTGCCACCGAAGATGGCCCCGATCCAGGTGGTCATCGTGCCGATCGGTCAGGGCGCCGAGGGGGAGGCGGTGCGCACACGCGCGCGCCAATTGAAGGAGCAGCTCGGCGAGGTGGCGAGAGTCCACCTCGACGACCGCGACGAGTACACCCCCGGCTGGAAGTTCAACGCCTGGGAGTTGCGTGGCGTCCCGCTGCGTCTCGAGATCGGGCCGCGCGATCTGCGCGAGCACCAGTGCGTTCTCGTGCGCCGCGATACCGGCGACAAGCTCGCGACCTCGCAGGAGGGGCTTGACGTCCAGGTGCGGGCCCTGCTCGGGGAGATCCAGGACAACCTGCTGCGGCGCTCGCGCCAGCGCGTCGAGGAGAGCACCACCGAGGTGCACTCGCTCGGGGAGATCGAGGCGGTCACATCCGCGCGTCGGGGCTTCGCCGCTGGTGGCTGGTGCGGTGAAGCGGCGTGCGAGGAGCACGTGCGGCAGGAGACCGGGGCGACAATCCGCAATATCCCCTTTCAGCAGCAGCCGGTGGACAAGTGCGCCGCCTGCGGCCAAGACGCCAAGCACTACGTCCTCTGGGCCCGCGCGTACTAGGTAGGATCAGGATGGAGCCTGTGGAGAGGTTGGCAAAGCCGGTTGTAGTCGTGATCGTTCCTGCCTACGACGAGGAAGAGACCGTCTCGTCTGTCGTCTCGGTCCTGGTGGACCATCCGCTGGTCGACGAGGTGATCGTAGTGTCCGACGGCTCGTCGGACCATACGGCGGACCTCGCGCGCAAGGCGGGGGCCCGCGTCGTCGAACTGCCCGAGAACATGGGCAAGGGCGCGGCGATGCAGACCGGGCTCAGCCTGACGGCTGCCGACGTCGTGCTGTTCCTCGACGCGGATCTCATCGGCCTGCGCCCCGAGCACGTCGAGCGCATGCTCGGTCCGGTGCTCGAGGGCGAGGTGCAGATGACGGTCGGGGTGTTCGAGGGCGGTCGCGGCGCTACCGACTTCGCGCAGCAGATCGCGCCGTTCCTCTCGGGGCAGCGCGCCATGCGGCGCACGGTGCTCGACGACATCGACGACATGTCGGACTCCGGCTACGGCGTCGAGGTGGCCTTGACGCGCTATATGCGCCGCCACCACGCCAATGTGGCGGAGGTTGTGCTGGAGGATCTCACCCACCGCATGAAGGAAGAGAAGCGCGGCCTCGTCAAGGGCTTCGCTTCGCGCATGAAGATGTACTGGGAGATCGCAAAGCTCCTGCCGCGGGAAGGCAAGGAGACGAAGGACAGGGTGCGCTAGCGAGAAAACCGGGGGGTATCCGCTCTTGGATAGCGACGAGGCAAGGCTGCGCGATCCGTTCGACGCGGCTTGGCGTCGCGTTGTGCTCGAATCCGCGCCGGTCGTGGTGCGCGGCTGGCTGCTCGCGGCGGGCGTCCGGGTCCAGGGAGACCGGGTCCTGGTGGAGGTGCCGCAGAGCGGCCTTGGCCTTGGCCTCGGTTTGCTGCAGGGCCTTGAGGGCACCTTGCAGGAGGCGCTCCTGCAGGCCACGGGTCAGAGGTACGTAATCGAGTTCGCCGCTGGTGCCGAAGGGGAGATCGCGAAGCCCGAGGCGCCTGCCCCGGCTCCTCTCAGTGCCGCCAAACCGCGCGAGCGGCTCGTCTTCGGCCGGGCGTTCCACGGCAGGACGACGCCCCTGCGCGAGATCTCGCTCGATACAAGCCGCGTGATCGCCGAGGGCGAGGTTGTGTCGGTCGACACCCGTGCCCGGCGCGGCGGCGGCCAGATCGTCACGCTCGGCCTGTCGGACCATGACGACGGGCTTGTGGTCAAGTTCCTGGTGGACGATCGTCAGCGCCTGCTCAAGGAGCCCTCTCAGGGCGACTGGCTCCGGGTGCGCGGGCAGATCGGCTCGGACGAGCGGCAGGGTGAGCCGATCCTCTGGGCGCGCGACGCCTACCTCCTGCACCGCGAACAGCGCCGGGCGACCCTCGACTGCGACCGCGTCGAGCTGCACCTGCACACGCGCATGTCGCAGATGGACGGACTCATCGACCTCGCCCGCATGGCCGAGGCCGCCGAGCGCCTGAGGATCTCGGCCTTCGCCGTGACGGACCACGGCGTGCTGCAGGCCTTTCCGGAGGCGCAGGAGATTGCGAGAAAGCACGGCATCAAGGTGATCTACGGCCTCGAAGCCTTCGTGGTGCAGGATCGCCCGCCCATCACGATGCGGGCGGGCAGTGAGAGCGTCACCAGCGACTTCGTCGCGCTGGACATCGAGACCACATCGCTCTCGCCGCAGTCCGGCGAGGTGATCGAGGTCGGGCTCGTGCGGTTCTCCGGCGGGCGGAAGATCGACGAGTACGAAACCCTGGTGCGGCCGCAGGGCGAGGTGTCGCAGCGCACCCAGGAACTCACGGGCATTGATCCCATGAGCCTCAAGGACGCGCCTCCTCTAGGTGAGGTGGCCGGCGAGATCCTGGCCTTCATCGGGGACCTTCCGGTCGTCGCGCACAACGCATCGTTCGACGAGGGCTATCTGCGCACGGCGTTTTCACGCCTCGGTCATCGGGTCGCGTGGCCGGTGGTGGACACACTCGAGCTCGGCCGTGCCCTCTGCCCCGAACTGCGCAGCCACCGCCTGCCCGATCTCGCCAAGCGCTTCGAGATCGGCGAATTCACGCATCACCGCGCCAGCTCCGACGCGGAAGTGGCCGGACGCGTCGCCGTGCGCCTTCTGGAGATGGCGGCGAAGGCAGGCACGAAGACCCTCGGGGCGCTCGACGAACTCGGCTTGCGCATCCCGCTGCAGCATCGGCGTCCGCAGCACGTGATGCTCCTCGTGAAGTCCCAGACGGGACTCCGCGAGCTCTACCGGGCGGTCAGCCGCGCCCATCTCGAGCAGTTCCACCGCGTGCCGCGTCTTTACGAATCCGAGGTGCGGGCCCTGCGGGGCGAGGTGCTGGTCGGTGCCGCGGGCTGCCTGCAGGGGTCCCTCATGCGGACCTGGCTGCGGGGTGCGGACGAGCGCGAAATCTTGGCCCTGGCTGGGGCCTGCGACTATCTCGAGGTGCTGCCGCCGGAGGTGCTGCTGGCGTCCGCCCGGGCCGAAGGCTACCTCACGAGCCTCGAGCAGGCCAAGGCGGCCGTGCAGGCGGTGGTCGAGCTCGGGCGGCGCACCGGGCGGCCGGTGGTGGCGGTGGGAGATGCCCACTACATCGACCCGGACGAGCGCGAGCTCCGGGCGATCGTCCTGCGCGGCACCGGGCGCGAGACACCGGGGGACGCCGATCGCGACGTCCACCTGCGCACGGCGGGCGAGATGCTCCAGGACTTCGCCTGGCTCGGCGCGGAGGCGGCCGAGGAGATCTGCCTGCGCAATCCTGAGCGCATCCGCGACCTCGTCGGGGATGTCCAGCCGGTGCCGGACGAGCTCTCCGCGCCCGAGCTCCCGGAGGCGGCGCAGGCGGTGGAGCGGGAGGCGCGCGAGCGTGTCCGGGAGCTCTACGGTGAGCCGTTGCCCGAGCTCATCGCCCAGCGCCTGGAGCGCGAGCTCAAGGCGGTGATCGGCAACGGCTTCTCGAGCATCTACCGCATCGCGCAGCTGCTGACGCGCCGATCGCTCGAGGACGGCTATCTCGTGGGATCGCGGGGATCCGTCGGATCGTCGTTTGTCGCGTACCTGACCGGGATCACCGAGGTAAACCCGCTGCCGCCGCACTGGCGCTGCCCCACCTGCAAGGAGGTCGTCTTCGCGCCGGAGGCCGGGTCCGGCTTCGACCTGCCGAGGCGCCCCTGCGAGCGCTGCGGCGTAGAGATGGCACGGGACGGCCAGGACATTCCCTTTGAAACGTTCATGGGCTTCGACGGCGACAAGGTGCCCGATATCGACCTCAACTTCTCCGGCGAGTACCAGCCGCAGATCCACCGCTATACCGAGGAGCTCCTCGGGGGGCAGGTCTATCGGGCGGGCACGATCGCGACGATCGCCGAGCGCACCGCGTTCGGCCTCGTCAAGGGCCACCTCGAGGCGGCGGGCCGTGCGGCCCGCGCGCCCGAGCTCGAGCGGCTGGCGCAGGGGATCACCGGTGTCAAGCGCACGACCGGCCAGCATCCCGGCGGCGTCATGGTCGTGCCGGTGACGGACGACGTACACCGCTTCACGCCCTTGCAGCACCCCGCGGACGACCCCCACAGCGAGATCGTCACGACCCACTTCGACTACCACGCCATCTCGTCGCGCCTGCTCAAACTGGACCTTTTGGGCCACGACGATCCCACCGTGCTGCGCCTGCTCGAGCGCTTCACGGGGATCCCGGCGCGCGAGGTGCCCTGCGACGATCCGGAAGCCATCTCGCTCTTCTCGAGCTGCGAGGCGCTCGGGCTGACGCCGGAGGTGCTCGGTACCAGTGTCGGCTCGTACGGCCTGCCCGAGTTCGGCACGCGCTTCGTCCGCCAGATGCTCGAGACGACAAAACCCTCGTCGTTCGCGGACCTCGTCCGCATCTCGGGCCTTTCGCACGGCACCGACGTCTGGACGCATAACGCCGACGAGCTGATCCGCCAAGGCACGGTCACACTGCGCGAGGTGATCGCCACGCGCGAGGACATCCTGCTGAACCTGATCGCCTGGGGCCTGCCGCCCAGCCACGCCTTCCAGATTACGGAGCGCGTGCGCAAGGGCAAGGGCCTCACCCCGGATCAGGAGTCCGAGATGCGCGCCCACCACGTTCCGGACTGGTACATCGGCTCGTGCCAGAAGATCGGCTACATGTTCCCGAAGGCCCACGCCGCGGCCTACGTGATGATGGCCGTGCGCATCGCCTACTTCAAGGTCCATCACCCGGAGGCCTATTACGCCACCTACCTGAGCGTGCGCGCCGGGGAGTTCGACACGAGCCTTGCCGGGCTCGACCCGGAGGAGCTTCAGCGCAGGCGCCAGGAGATCGAGCAGAACCGCGGGGCGACGGCGCGCGAGCGCAGCGTCGCGACCATCCTCGAGGTGGTGCGGGAGATGCGCCTCCGAGGCATCCGATTCGCGCCGCTGGACCTCACGGAGTCCGATGAAAGGCTCTTCCTGCCGATCGGCGACAAGCTCATCCGCCCGCCGCTCGTGGCCTTGGCCGGCCTGGGGCCGAACGGTGCGCACCAGCTTGCCGAGGCGCGCGCCGAGCGACCGTTCACATCCTTGGCGGACCTGCGGGAGCGGGGCAGGGTGCCGCGGCCCGTGGTCGAGACCCTGCAGTCGCTGGGGGCGCTCGGCGGCCTGCCCGCGACCGACCAGATGACCTTGTTCTGACAGCGGGGCGGCCGGCACAACGCCGGCCGCCCTGCGCGGCTCAGTGCAGGCGGGCCAGGTTCACCTGCACCTCGTCCTGGGTCAGGGGCCGCGTGATGGGCGGGAAGCCCCTGGATGTCTCGAAGCGCTCCGCGTTCTGGCTGCTCGGTTCCTGCAGGTCCGGGTAGCGGCGGGAGAATGGACGGTCCAGGTAGTCGCGCATCACGCCCACGTCCTGCGTCCGTTCCATGGCCTCTTTGAAGAAGCCGGCGTGCGCCTCCTCGCGCTCGAGCAGGAAGCCGATGGCCTCCCGCGCTCCGTGGTCGGTGATCTCGCGGAACAGCATCTCGTAGACGCGCTTGGCCCTGAGTTCCGCGGCGATGTCCGAAGCGAGGTTGGCGACGGCGTCGCCGGTCGAGTTGATGAAGTTGCCCGTGAACGGCGAACCGGAGGAGTCGACCGGCATCGGCCCGCCGCCGCCAAAGATGAGGGCCTTCTGGACGGTCGAGTTGGCGCCGCGCAGCCCGTCGGCCTCGCGCTGCATGACGGGGTCGGCGGTGCCGTCGGTGGTGCCGGCGTGGATCGGCGCGAGGAGCTGGCTGATCAGGGTGCCGACGACCTCGAGGTGGCTGAACTCCTCGGTGCTGATGTCGAGCAGGAGATCCCGCGTCGTGTCGTCGAGTGCGCCAAAGCTCTGCGTGAAGTACTGCAGGCCCGCCGTCAGCTCGCCGTTCGCGCCGCCGAACTGCTCGAGAAGCACCGCGGCGTAGCCGGCGTTCGGGGCGTCAACCCGCACAGGGACGATGAGGGCCTTGTCGTGGTGGTACATGCGATTCCTCCTTGAGGTCTGTTTACCCTTGCAGCATGTCCACGCCGCCGTCCTCCGACCCCGGCAGAGCGAGCCTCTCAAGGAAGAGCCTTGGGACCGCTGGAAGCGCCGGCGACGCCCGCGCGGGCGTTTCGCCGCGCCCCCTGGGCCCGGCGTGACCCAAAGCGCGCAGTTCGCGACTTGGTCGTTGCGGCGGTTCGCGAGACGGTCGGATGGGCCTTCTCGGGGAGGGCGGCTGGCGTCCGGCCGAACTAGGTGCTATAGTGAGCATGCTGATTTCCGGCACGTGCGCATGGAGTGGGGAGGCCCCACTCCTTTGACCGTGTAGGGCCGTAGTCGCGATTTGGGCTTGGAGGGTTCGCCGTTGGCCTCGCCGGGAACGGTGCTGGAGGAACTCGCGCGTCAGGCCTGTGAGCAGGAGGGCGCCGAGCTTTGGGACGTTGAGCGGACGTGGTCCGGCGGGCGCCAGGTGCTGCGAGTGACGGTGGATCATCCCGAAGGTGTGACATTGCCCTTGCTCGAGCGCGTCTCGCGTCGCCTGTCACATTCCCTGGACGCGACCGACCCGATCGATGGGTCTTACGCGCTCGAGTGCGAATCGCCTGGTCCGCAGCGCAGGCTCCGCAGCCTCGAGGACTGCCAGAGGTTCCTCGGCGAGTGGGCCCGCGTGCGCCTTGTGCCGCATGACGGAAAGAAGAGGACGGTTTCCGGACGCATTCGGGCGGTGGACGACGACATGCTCTGGTTGAGTCAAGAGGGCGGCGACGATCTCGGCGTCGCGTGGCCGGAGGTAGACCGGGCCAACCTCGATCAGGAGCGGTAAGGGGAGCGGGCGATGGCGAGCGATTTCATCCGGGCGATCGAGGACGTGGCGCGTGAGAAGGGCGTCGATCGCGGCGTGCTGTTCGAAGCGATCGAGGCGGCACTCATTTCTGCCTATCGGCGCAATTTCGGCTCGTCCCAGAACGTGCGCGTGGAAGTGGACCGGTCGACGGGAGAGTTCCGCGTGCTCGGGCTCCTCAATGTGGTCGACGAGGTGACGGACCCGCGCACGCAGGTGACCGTGGAAGAGGCGCGCGCTGAGAACCCGCGCCTCGAGGTCGGCGACGTGCTCGAGCGCGAGGTGACGCCGCGCGACTTCGGGCGCATCGCGGCCCAGACCGCCAAGCAGGTCGTGATGCAGCGCATCCGCGAGGCCGAGCGCGGCATCATCTACGAGGAGTTTCAGAGCCGCGAGGGCGACATCGTCACGGCGGTCGTGAGCCGGCCCGAGGCACGGGTCGTGATCTGTGACCTCGGGCGCGCGGAGGCGATCCTGCCGCTCAGCGAGCAGATGCCCGGCGAAACCTACGTGCCCGGCCAGCGCCTGAGGTGCTACGTGCTCGAGGTCAAGCGGACGCCGAAGGGTCCCCAGGTCATGCTGTCGCGCACCCATCCGGCCCTGCTGAAGCGCCTGTTCGAGCTCGAGGTGCCCGAATTGCACGACGGCTCCGTCGAACTCAAGGCGATCGCGCGGGAGCCGGGCTCCCGCTCCAAGGTCGCGGTCTGGGCCAGGGTCGACGGGGTGGACGCGCAAGGGGCCTGCATCGGCCCGAAGGGTGCGCGGGTGCACGCGATCGGGCAGGAACTCCGCGGCGAGAAGGTGGACATCGTGCGCTGGTCGCCGGACCCCGAGGAGTTCGTCGCGAACGCCTTGCAGCCCGCGAAGGTCACCGGCGTCTCGATCGAGGAGGAGACGCGCACCGCGCGCGTCGCCGTGCCGGAGTACCAGTTGTCGCTCGCGATCGGCAAGGAGGGCCAGAACGCCCGCCTGGCCGCTCGCCTGACCGGCTACAAGATCGACATCAAGGCAGAGGGGGCCTAGGTTTTGCCGGTACGCAAGCCGCCCATGCGCCTGTGTCTCGGCTGCGGCCAGCAGCGCCAGAAGCGTGAGCTGGTCCGGGTCGTGCGCACGCCGCAGGGCGAGGTCCGGATCGACCCGACCGGCAAGCTGAGTGGCCGTGGCGCCTATATCTGCCCCGATGGAGACTGCTTGCAGCGCGCGATCAAGAACCAGCGCCTCAGCCGTGCCCTCGAGGTGGACCTGCCGCCCGACGTCGTCGCGACGCTTTCGGCCAGACTCGAGGCGGCTCCGTGAGGGATTTCTACGCCCTGATCGGGCTGGCGCGGCGCGCCCGGGCCCTCACCTACGGCCTGGACGCGGTTCGCCTGGAGGCCAAGGCGGGCAGGGCACGCCTCGTGATCGTAGCGCTCGATGCGGCGCCGCGCGTATTGCGGAGCGCCGAGTCACTCGGGTCGACCATGCGCCGGGCAGGCATCATGGAAGCCCTGGGCGAGGCGATCGGCCACGGACCTGTGGCGATCGTAGCTGTAACGGATCCAGGTTTCGCCCGCAGAATGATCGGCATGATCGATGGCATCGCGAGTTCTTCCGGGGGTGATCGTACTGACCGAACCAGGCCGCCTGCGAGTATACGAACTCGCGAAGCAGCTGGACCTCGACAGCCGCAGGCTGATAGACCTCTTGCGCCGACTGGGCGTCGAGGTGCGCAATCACATGTCCACGCTCGAACCCGACACGATCCAGCAGGTGACGGAGATCGTCAAGGCACCGCCCAAGGTCGAGGAGCCGCCACAGAATCCGCTCCACGCCAGTGGCGGAAGTCCGAGCGGCGGCATGGCGCCTCAGGTGCGCAAGAAGTCGGAGCGGAGCGCCGCGGCGACGACCTCCCCAGGCCCGCACGCGGCCGGCACCTTGCCGGGCCAGTCCCCGCACGGCGCGGGTCCCGCACCGGCGTCTGGCGGGCCGGGGGTGAGGAGCCTGCCGACGCCGCCGGGCCAGCGGCAGCCGGGACCCGAGGCACCGACCGGCGTGGGCAGCCTGCCAAGGCCCGCCGGCACCCTGCCGAAGCCGGCAGCCGCCCGACCGGGCATCGGTACGTTGCCCCAACGCCGGCCACCGGGAGCCCCGCCTCGTCCGGCGGGAAGCGCGGGTCTGCCAAGCCGCAGCACGGGCGGCCAGTCCTACGGCGCGGCCCGGCCGGGTCAGGCGGCGGCGCCCTCGTCCCCGCAGCGTCCCGGAGCGCCTGGAAGGCCGGCCCAACGCCGGCGCGGTCCGGCGGACCGCAGGCGCGGCGAGGAGGAGCACCGCTTCGAGCGCCGCGTCCAGCAGCGTCGCCGGCAGGCGGCGCAAATCCGCACCGACCGGCCCGTGACGCTCGAGACGACGCTCACGGTGCAGGAACTCGGCCAGAAGCTCGGCGTCACGGCAGGCGACCTGATCAGGCGCCTGATGGGCCTCGGCGTGATGGCCACGCTGAATCAGGAGCTCGACGTGGACACGGCGGCGCTCGTCGCGACGGACATCGGCTTCCAGGTGGAGATCAAGCCGCCCGGCCCGACGCTCGAGGAAGAGGTCGAGCAGGAGCAGGAGGATCCGCCCGAGAAGCTGCGCCTGCGCGCCCCGACCGTCGTCGTGATGGGACACGTCGACCACGGCAAGACAAGCCTCCTCGACGCGATTCGTGACACGAACGTCACGGTGCACGAGGCCGGCGGCATCACGCAGCACATCGGTGCGTCGGTGGTGCATCACAAGGGCAAGCGCGTCGTCTTCCTCGACACCCCGGGCCACGAGGCGTTCACCTCGATGCGGGCCCGCGGCGCGTCCATCACCGACATCGCGGTCCTCGTGGTGGCGGCCGACGACGGGGTGATGCCGCAGACGATCGAGGCGATCAACCACGCCCGCGCGGCTGGCGTGCCGATCGTCGTGGCCATCAACAAGATCGACAAGCCCGGCGCCAACCCGGACCGCGTGCGCCAGCAGCTGGTGGAGCAGGGTCTGCTGCCGGAGGAGTGGGGCGGCGACACCATCATGGCGGAGGTGTCGGCGCACACGCGCCAGGGCATCGACAACCTGCTCGAGATGCTGCTATTGGTCGCGGAACTGCGCGAACTCAAGGCCAACCCCGACAAGCTCGCCCGCGGCACCGTCCTGGAAGCCAGGCTGGACCGCGGTCGCGGCCCCGTGGCCACCGTTCTGGTCCAGTCCGGAACGCTCGAGTCCGGGGATGCCTTCGTGGTCGGCAGCGCCTACGGGCGCGTCCGCGCCCTCTACGACGACCGCGGCAAGATCGTGCGCAGGGCTGGGCCGGCGACGCCGGTCGAGGTCCTGGGTCTCAGCGAGGTGCCGGAGGCGGGCGACCGCTTCATCGCGGTGGATGACGAGCGCAAGGCGCGCTCCGTCGCGGAGGCCCGCCGCCAGCGGTCCCGGGCTGAGGATCTCAGGCCGGAGTCCCGCACGAGCCTCGAGGATCTCTTTGAGCGCATCCAGGGCGGAGAACTTCAGGATCTCAACATTGTGCTCAAGGGCGACGTGCAGGGATCCGTGGAGGCCTTGCGGGCTGCGCTTGAACGGCTCTCGACCGCGGAGGTGCGGGTGCACGTCCTGCACGAGGGCGTCGGAGCGATCAACGAATCGGACATCATGTTGGCGCAAACCACCAAGGCCATCGTCATCGGCTTCAACGTGCGCCCGGACGTCGCGGCGCGCAGGCTTGCGGAGCGCGAGTCGGTCGACGTGCGCACCTACCGCGTCATCTACGAGGCCATCGACGAGATCGAGGCCGCCATTCACGGCATGCAGCGGCCGGAGATGAAGGAGAAGATCCTTGGCCACGCCGAGGTGCGCGAGGTGTTCCGGGTTCCGAAGGTGGGCGCCGTCGCTGGACTCTACGTCACGGAGGGCAAGGTGACGCGCCAGTCGCAGGTGCGCGTGGTGCGCGACGGGGTGGTCCTGCACGAGGGCAGCCTGGCGTCTCTGAGGCGCTTCAAGGATGACGTGCGGGAAGTCGACCAGGGCTACGAGTGCGGCGCCGGCCTGGAGAAGTTCCAGGACATCCGCGAAGGCGACAGGCTCGAGTTCTTCACGATCGAAGAGGTGCCCCGCAGCTGAGAGCCGTCGTCTGGGCCGCGGAACTGACCGTGCGCCTGCCGTGGGCGAAGTCCCTGAAGGACCGCCGCCAGGTTGCGCGAAGTCTGGTGCAGCGGCTAGGCCGGCAGCCGAACATCGCCGTCGCCGAACTGGCGGCGGACGACGATCCGAGGCGCCTCGATCTCGGCATCGCCGGCGTGAGCGGCTCCGTGGGACATGCCAGGGAACTCGTCCTTGCGGCGATCTTGACGGTCGAACGCGAAGGATACGAGCTGGAGGTCCGTCTGGACGGTGAACGCTAGGGCAGGGGGGATGACATGTCCACAACGCGCCATCTGCGCCTGCAGGAGCGCATCATGCAGGAGACGGCCATGATCCTGCGCGAGCTGAAGGACCCGAGGATAGGCATGTGCAGCGTCGTGCGGGCCGAGGTGTCACCGGACGGCGAGTACGCCCGCATCTACGTCTCGACGCTCGCCACGGGCGAGGCTGCCGAGGCGGCGATGAAGGTCCTGCGGCGCGCAGCCGGCTTCGTCCGCTCGCGCCTCGGTGAGGCGCTCGGCACGCGCAAGGTGCCGGAAATCCGCTTCCGCCTGGACGAGTCGATGCGGCACAGCCAGCGCATCGACGAGATCCTGCGCGAGATCGGCCCGGGGGATCTTCAGCGATGAAGGAAATCGCGCAGGAGCTGCGCGCCGCAAGGCGCATCCTGATGTCCCTGCACCGCCAGCCGGACGGCGATTCGATCGGCAGCACCCTGGCCATCGCCATGGCGCTTCGCCGTCTCGGCCAAGAGGTCACCGTGACCTCGCCGGACCCGGTACCGCACGCCTACGATTTCCTGCCGGGGGTCGAGACCATCGTGCCCTGGCGTGAGCTGGGCTCGGCGCAGTTCGATCTCGTGGCCTTGTACGACTGTGCCGACGAGCGCCGGCCGGGAGCGCCTAGGCCGCTGCGCGACTATGCGCCGAGGATCCTGAATGTGGACCACCACGCGACCAACAGCCGCTTCGGCGACGTCGTCTTCGTCGACCCGGTCGCCGCCGCCAGCGCCGAGCTTGCCTACCGCACGCTTGAACTGCTTGGCGTGACCGTCGACCGCGATCTCGCTCTCCTGCTCTATGTCGGCCTCGAAACCGACACAGGCGGCTTCCGCTACGCCACGACGACGCCCGGGAGCCACCGCCTGGCTGCGCGTCTCCTCGACGCGGGCATCGAGCCCGGGGAGGTGTCGGAGCTCGTCTACGAGCGTCAGAGCGTCGGCGGGCTCCGACTGCTGGGCCTTGCCCTCGATTCTCTCAGGCTGAGGCCCGAGTTGTCCCTCGCATACTTCGTGCTCGGTGACGACGCGTTTGCCGAGGCCGGCGCCACCGCTCAGGATGCGGAGACGATCGGCATCGTCGACTACGCGCGCCGGCTCGAGGGCATCGAGGTGGCAGGTCTCCTGCGCAGCGACGGCCCCGGGGAGGTCAAGCTCAGCCTGCGCTCGAAAGGACAGGTCAACGTCGCCGAACTGGCGGCGCGGATCGGCGGCGGCGGCCACGAACGGGCGGCGGGCGCGACCCTCATGGGCGATCTCGCCCAGGCGGAAGAGGTGCTGCTGGGGCTCTTCGAGCGGCGATGAGCGACGGGGTGCTCCTGCTCTTGAAGCCACCGGGCTGCTCGTCGCACGACGTCGCCCAGTGGGTGCGACGACGTCTCAAGGCACCGTGCGGTCATCTTGGCACCCTCGACCCGTTGGCGGCCGGCCTTCTGGTGGTGGCGGCGGGGCGCGCCACGCGCCTGATCCGGTACGCCGAGGGCCAGGAGAAGGAGTACGTCGCGGAGATCTGGCTGGGGCTCGGCACGGCGAGCGAGGACTTCGCGGGCGACGTGACGGCGAAGGCCGACGCCAGCCATCTGGGCCGTAGCGAGGTCGAGGCCGCGCTCACCCACCTGGCGGGCGAGACGATGCAGTTGCCACCAGCTTTCTCCGCCCGCCAGGTGGCAGGAGAGCGCGCCTACCGTGCCGCACGGCGCGGCCGCGCGCTCGACCTGCCCATGCGGCCGGCGCGGCTGCTGAGGTGGGAGATCGTGGACCTCCGGCCTGGCGAAATCCTGAAGCTTCGCCTGCAGATGCGGGTGTCATCCGGGTATTACGTGCGATCCCTCGCGCGCGATCTCGGCCTCAGGCTCGGCGTTCCCGGCGTGCTGGCATCGCTGGTGCGGAGCCTGAGCGGACCTTTCCGGATCGAGCAGGCCCGCACGCTCGAAGAGGAGCTCGACCTGCTGCCGATGGATGTCCTGATCGGGCATCTGCCGCGGGTCGAGTTCGGCCTCGAGGAGGCGCGCAGGCTCCTTTATGGACAGCGACTGCCCGGTGCCGGAGAGCGGCAGGGCCCCTGCGCCGCATACGCGCAGGGCAGGCTGCTCGGTGTCCTGCAGGCGCGGAGCGGGGTGTTCCACCCTGAGACGGTGCTTGGGATGGAGGAATGATTGTTCGTGTGGCTTGATGTCTCGAGCCTCGGAGAGCCGCTCGGCGGAGCGATCGCGATCGGCAATTTCGACGGCGTGCACCTGGGGCACAGGGCTGTCGTCGACCGCCTGCGCCTCGCGGGACTCTCGACCGCCGTCCTCGTTCCCGACCCGCATCCCTTGGCGGTCCTGGGCCATCCCCAGCCGCTCCTGACGCCGATGCCGCTGCGCGGGCGCCTCCTCCGCGCGGCGGGTGTGCAGAACCTCCTGCGCCTGCCGTTCGACCGGCGGATGGCGGAGATGGAGCCCGAGACGTTTGTGCGCGAGATGATCCTGGGTCGGATCCGGCCGCGTCATGTGGTCGTCGGGTTCAACTTCACCTACGGACGCGGCGCCGACGGCAACGTGGATCAGCTGGCGGCAACCCTGGCCGAGTCGGGCGTGCCCCTTGAGGTGGTGGCACCTACGCTCTACGACGGGACCGTCGTATCCTCGAGTCGCGTCCGGCGCTGCCTGGGTCAGGGGGACGTGGCGATGGCCGCCGTTCTGCTCGGCCGGCCGCACGTCGTGATCGGCACGGTGCAGAGCGGCCGCGGCCGGGGCAGGACGATCGGCTTTCCGACGGCCAACGTCGCGACAGCGCCGGGCGTCGCCCTGCCGGCGGAAGGTGTCTACGCCGTGCAGTGCCGGACCGGCACCGAGGTATGGCCGGGTGTCTGCAATCTTGGCCCAAGGCCGACATTCGACGAAGGGGAGAGTCTCCTCGAGGTGCACCTCCTGCACTACCATGGCGACCTCTACGGCCAGGAGGTCGAGGTGGCGTTCGCCCATCGCCTGCGCGGCCAGATGCGCTTCGATGGGCCCCAGTCCCTGCGGGCGCAGATATCGCGCGATGTCGAGGCAGCCGAGGAAATGCTTGGCGTTGCGACTGCTGGATGGGATATGCTAGGATGGCCGGGATAAGAGGAGGTGCCTCGGCTCTGGACGATTACGGACCAGAGGAGCTTCTGCAGCGGTTCACCTCGATCGTGCTCTCCCGGGAGTTTCGACTCCTCAGGCGACGCCTCGAAGCGCTCTATCGCGAGACGGGGGCGCAGGACGCAAGGGAGCAGGCGTTTGTCGAGGCGCTGTACGCCATCTGGGAGCCGGATCGGCCGCGGGCCGAATTGCACTAGGCCTCTTCAATTTGCACCCCTGCGCGGCACGGGCTGCGCGGCGGGCACGTAGGAGGATCCATATTGGCTCTCGAGAGTGAGAAGAAGCAGGGAATCATGGTGAAGTACGGCAGGCACGAGGGTGACACCGGGTCGCCCGAGGTGCAGATCGCCCTACTCACCGAGCGCATCACGTACCTCACCGATCACCTGCGCCTGCACAAGAAGGATTTCCATTCGCGGCGAGGACTCCTGAAGATGGTCGGGCGGCGCCGGGCACTGCTCAACTACCTGCGTGCCAATGCGCCTGACCGCTACCGGGCGATCGCCGAGCAGCTGGGACTCCGTCACTGAGCGAGCGAGGGAGCGGGCAAGCCCGCTCCCTCTTTGCCATGGGAACCGCGTTGACCGGAAAAGGAGGGCGCTGCCTTGGCGGTAGTGCGCGTCGAGAAAGATTGGGGCGGGCGGAGGCTCGTGCTGGAAACGGGCCGGCTCGCCAAGCAGGCGAACGGGGCGGTGCTGGTGAGTTACGGCGACACGGTCGTTCTGGCGACGGCCGTAGCATCGCGCGCGCCGCGCGAGGGGATCGACTTCTTCCCCCTGACCATCGACTATGAGGAAAGGCTCTACGCGGTCGGCCGCATCCCGGGCGGCTACATCAAGCGCGAGGGACGCTCGAGCGAGAAGGGCATCCTCTCGTCGCGCCTCACCGACCGCGCCTTGCGTCCGCTCTTCCCCAAGGGCTTTCACAACGACGTGCAGGTGATCATCACGGTGCTCTCGGTCGACCACGACTGCCCGGTCGAGATCGCCGGCATGATCGGGGCGTCAGCGTCCCTGCATATCTCCGACATTCCGTTCGACGGTCCGGTCTCCGGCGCGATCGTCGGGTTCTTGAACGGCGAGTACGTGCTCAACCCGACCTTGGATGAGGACGACCAGAGCCGCATGCACCTGGCTGTCGCGAGCAAGCAGGACGCCGTCGTGATGATCGAGGCGGGGGCGCATCGGGTCACCGAGCAGGATGTCCTGCAGGCCATCCGCTTCGGCTACGAGCAGAACCAGATCGTGATCGCCTTGCAGGAGGAACTGCGCGAGAAGGCGGGGCGCGAAAAGGGCGGCTACCCGATCGTGCCGCCCTCGACGGAAATCCGCGCCGCGGTCGAGGAAGTTCTGGCCGGTCGGCTGGAAGGCGCCATGCGCAACGCGGACAAGCTGCAGCGCGAGGCGGACACGGCCGTGCTCGAGTCGGAAGTGACGGCGGCCATGGCCGAGCGTTTCCCGGAGCGTGGTCTCGAGGTGCAGGACGCCCTCAAGGCGGCACGCAAGACCGTGATGCGGCGGCTCATCCTGCGCGAGGGCGTGCGCGCCGACGGGCGCAAGCTCGAGGAGATCCGGCCGATCTCGGTCGAGGTCTCGGTGCTGCCGCGCACGCATGGCTCGGGCCTCTTCACCCGCGGCCAGACGCAGGTCATGACGACCTGCACGCTGGGCGCCATCTCGGACATGCAGCGCCTTGACGACATCGGGTCGGACGAGTCCAAGCGCTACATCCACCATTACAACTTCCCGCCGTTCTCCACGGGCGAGACGAGGCCGCTGCGCGCGCCAAGCCGGCGTTCCATCGGCCACGGCGCCCTGGCGGAGCGCTCGCTTCTGCCCATGATTCCGCCGGAGGAGCAGTTCCCCTACACGATCCGCCTCGTCTCCGAGGTGCTCGAGTCGAACGGCTCCACCTCGATGGCCTCCGTCTGCGGCTCGACCCTCGCCCTGATGGACGCGGGCGTGCCGATCGAGGCCCCGGTCGCGGGCGTCGCGATGGGACTCGTCAAGGAAGGCGACGAGGTCGCGGTCCTCACGGACATCCAGGGGCTCGAGGACGAGCTCGGCGACATGGACTTCAAGGTGGCGGGCACGGCCGACGGCATCAACGCCATCCAGATGGACATCAAGATCGCCGGTCTTGACTGGGCCATCCTCGAACGGGCCCTCGAACAGGCGCGCAAGGGGCGGCTCTTCATCCTCGGCAAGATGCTCGAGGTGATCAGGGAGCCGCGCACGGAGATGTCGCCGCACGCTCCGCGCATCACCGTGCTGCACATCAACCCGGACAAGATCCGCGAAGTGATCGGACCAGGCGGTAAGATGATCAACAAGATCATCGACGAGACGAAGGTCGGCCAGAAGAAGGTGGAGATCGACATCCACGACGACGGCACGATCTACATCGCGGCCGTCAACGCCGACATGGCCCAGCAGGCCATCAACCGCATCCAGGCGATCGTCAAGGAGCCGGAGGTGGGAGAAGTCTACCACGGCCGCGTGACGCGCCTGATGAACTTTGGCGCCTTTGTCGAGATCCTGCCGGGCAAGGAGGGTCTCGTGCACATCTCCCAGCTGGCCCTCGATCGTGTCGGCAAGGTGGAGGATGTGGTGCAGGTCGGTGACGAACTCGACGTCAAGGTCGTCGAGATCGACCACATGGGGCGGCTCAACCTGTCGCACAAGGCGCTTCTGACGCGCTGAGCCGCCATCCGAGGGAGGGGGAGACGGATGACAGCGTTTCTGTGGGTTGCGGCGATTGCGACGGTGGTCGTGGGTGCAATCCTGGCAAGCCAGCTTGGCCGCAAGTACGGGGCGAAGCATCGGCCGTACGCGCTGTGGTGGACGGTGTCGTTCGCGCTCGCCACACTGGCCGCGCTGACGCAGCTGATCGGCTTCGCGCAGGGCGGCTTCGCCGGTTGGGACTACCGCAGCTACATCGTGCTCTCGGCCGCCGTGCCGGGGTTCATGGGCGCAGGCACGATCTATCTGATCTGGCGCCGCTTCGGCCACTGGTTCCTTGCGGCCATCTGGCTGTTCGCGCTGGTGGGCCTCATGGGCGCCATCGCGACGCCGCTCCACGCGGGCTACCTCTCGAACGTCCTCCAGGCGTCGGCGAGGGTCTCGAACGTGGCGCCCTCGGCTCTCGTGGTGACCGCCTACATCGTACTCGGCACCCTGGGAGGAGCGGCGCTGATCCTCGGCGCGCTCTACTCCTGGTGGCGCTCGCGGCAGTCCTACAACCTCCTGATCGCGCTCGGCGGCATCGTGTTCGTCATCGCCGACACGAGCGCGGGCCTCGGTTCCGGCCTGCTCTTCTTCCCCGGACAGATCATCGGCATGCTGCTCCTTTACTTCGGCGTCGCTGGCAGCAACGAAGTGCCGCGCCGCCAGGAGGTCTCGCGCAGCGCCTGATCCGAGGCGTCTCGGAAGCCGCCGTCCTTGCGGGGACGGCGGCTTTTCCCTTGCGGCGCAGGCCATTGGGCAAGCTACGCCGGGAGGGATGGACGATGCTGGCGCTGCTCGCGCACCTCTGGCTCCAGGCGGCACACCTACCGGAACTGCGGGAAGTCCCGACGACACGTCCCGTCATCGCGCTGACCGTCAACGTCGTGTGGGGCAGCGAATACGTGCAGCCGATCGTGGCGGCCCTCAAGGCGCAAGGCGCGCACGCCACCTTCTTCCTCGGCGGACAGTGGGCGGAGAAGCACCCCGATCTCGCGCGCATGCTGCGGCAGGAAGGCATGGAGATCGGCAGCCATGGCGACGGTCACCGTCACGTGGGGAGCTTGGGCGTCGCGGACAACGTGCGGGAGATCGCGGTGGCGGACGAGAAGATCGCCCGCGCGACTGGCGTGCACCCGACGCTCTACGCTCCCGCCTATGGCGAGCTGAGTCCCGCGGTGTTCGAAGCGGCCAAGCAGGAAGGCGTGCGGGTCGTGATGTGGAGCATCGACACGATAGACTGGCGGACCTGGCATACGCCCGACATCATCAAGTCCCGCGTGCTCGCGCGCCTCAAGCCCGGCGCGATCGTGCTCATGCACCCGACCGACCGTACGGCGGCGGCCCTGCCAGGGCTCCTCAAGGAACTCAAGGCACGCGGCTACCAGGTGGTCGGGGTGCAGGAGCTCCTCAGGTCGGCAGGACGCCAGGCGCCGGCGGGCGAACAAGGAGGTATGAGCAGGCACAGGACGATTGCTTGAGGCGCAGCGGCTGCCATCGGGACTCCGCTTGCTGGTCGAGGAGGCGCCCTGGCTGCAGGGCGTCTCGCTCGGCCTCTTCGTGCGCGCCGGCGTCGTGGACGAGCCAGAGGGCGAGGCGGGCATCGCCCACCTCTTGGAGCACCTCGTCTTCCGTGGCACGGAGAAGTATGCGGGCGACGAGCTGAGCCGGCGCATCGACGAGGACGGCGGCGAACTCAACGCCTACACCACCAAGGAATACACGTGCCTTTGGGGCCGCACCCTGCCGCAGGGTGTCGAGGGCTTCCTCGAGATGCTCGCGGAACTCTTTTTGCGCCCGCGCCTTCTGACGCGCGACCTGCGCCGCGAGATCGACGTCGTGACTGAGGAGTACCAGCTCTGGCTGCAGAATCCCGAGGAGTACGTCTGCGACCTGCTCGAGGCCGAGGTCTTCGCCGGCCGGCCGCTCAGCCGCGCGGTGCTCGGGGCGCCTGCGCAGTTCACGGCGCTTGACAGCCGGGCGGTGCGGGCGTTCCATGGCCGGCACTGGCGCCTCGATCAGGCGGTGCTGGCGGTGGCCGGCCCCGTTTCGCGCGAGGACGTGCGCCGCTGGACCCAGGCACTCTTCCCGCCGCAGATGCCGCCGGCTCCTTCGCCACGCCGTCGCGCCGGACCGGGGCGCGGCGGCGAGACGGCGCCGGAAGAGGCCAGGGCGTCCCAGGTGCACGTGGCCGTCGGCGGGCCGGCCCGCAGTTTGGGCGACCCGTCCCTGGCGGCGCAGGAGATGCTCGTGCAGGAGCTCGGCGGGGGCCCGAACGCTCTTCTCTTCACGCGTCTGCGCGAGGAACTCGCGCTCTCCTACGGTGTCTACAGCTACGACACGGCGTATCGCGACGGTGGCCTGTGGGCGGTCTATGCGGACCTGCCGGAGGATGCGCTGCGCGAGGGCCTTTTGGCGATGCGCGAGGAGGCCCTGCGGCTGCGCCGCAGGCGCTGGCGCGAGGACGACGTCGCGCGGCTTCGGCGCTCCGCCGTCGGCTCCTTCCTGCTCGCTCTCGACTCCCCCTTCGCGCGCGTCGAGCGGCTGGCCCTGCAGATCCTGGAGCTGGAGCGCTGCGAAAGCGTCGAGGAGGAACTCGGCCGGATGCGGGCGGTGCAGGGCGACGACCTAAGGCGTGAGGCGGAGGCACTTCTCGACCCGGCAACCTGGCGCATCGTCGCGCTGCACCCCGAGAGGGGGCTGCTGCGCGGTACCTTCGCATCGGTCCTGGAGGAGGCATAGCTGATGTTCAAGGTGACCGTCCGCCTCCTGCGGCCGACCGGCCGCTTGCCGCACCAGGCTTCGCCCGGGGCTGCGGGTTACGATGTCTACGCTGCCGAGGACGTGGTGGTGCCGGCTCGGGGGCGGGCTCTCGTACCCACGGCGATCGCGCTCGGCCTGCCGACGGATGTCGAGGCGCAGGTGCGGCCCCGTTCCGGTCTCGCGTTGCACGAGGGCATCTTCGCGCACTTTGGCACCATCGATCCCGACTACCGCGGTGAGCTCATGGTGCTGCTCTTCAGCCACCGCGACACGGACTATACCGTCAAGGCGGGCGAGCGGATCGCGCAGATCGTGCTCGCGCCCGTGGTGCGCGCAAGTTTTTCCGAGGGACCGATCGACGACACCGAGCGCGGGCAGCGCGGGTTCGGGCACACCGGGCGCTGAGGCGCATGGGCGCGGCGAGGACCGCATAGGCTCTTCGCGGAGGGGACGAGGCATGCGCCTTTCGGAACTGCACAGCCGCGAGATCATCAACCTTTACGACGGATCGCGCGTCGGGCTCGTGGGGGATACCGAGATCCTCTTCGATCCCGAGACCGGCGAGATCCAGGAACTTCTCCTGCCGGCGCGCGGCGGGCTCTGGCAGCGCCGGCGCTCGCTCGCGATTCCCTGGGAGGCCGTGCGCCGCATCGGACCGGAGGTCATGATCGTCGACGTCGAGGCCACGCGGCTCAGGGATTGATCGATCCACCCACGGGGAAGGTAGTCCCGGGGGTGGATGCGCCATGGCTCATACGTTGGTGGCGGCGTTCCAGAACCAGGAGAGGGCGCGCGAAGCGGTCCGGCAGCTCGAGGCGCAAGGCTTCGGCGACGACAACGTTTCGCTGATCACGCCGGACGACAGGCACCATCGGCAGGGTGACGACCACGGCGGCCGCCAGGACTCCGTGGTGGACGGTACCGCATGGGGCGCGGGGATTGGCGGGGCGGCGGGACTGCTCGCGGCCGCCGGCGCGATTGCGATCCCGGGCATCGGTCCTCTGCTTGCCGCAGGCCCTTTGGCGGCCGCCTTGACGGGCGCCACGGCCGGCGGCCTTGCGGGCGCCTTCATGGACATGGGAATTCCCGCGGCCAGCACCAAGCGCTACGAGGATGAACTGAAACACGGCCACTCGGTCGTGACGGTGCAGGGCGACGGCGAGAAGATGGAGACGGCGCGCAGCGTGGTCCAGGCCCAGGGCGCGCACGACGTGGAGATGGACTGAAGCTGATCGGCGATCGCGGGCCGGCCCCTCGGGGTCGGCCCGTTTTCCATGCCGCACCCGTGGTCAGGTGGACGCATACCATGTCGCCGGACCCGGGGAGGTGGCAGCGTGGCATCCGATCTCACGGGAGTGCGCGTGGGCATCATTGGCGGCGACCGGCGGGAACTGGAGGTGGCACGGATCTTTTCGGCCCATGGCATGGACGTGCGTGCCGTCTGCCTGCCATGGCCCGACGATGTGCAGTACCTGGCGAACCGGCTCGAAGACGTGCTGAGGTGGGCCGACCTTCTCCTGGCGCCGGTGGGCGGCGTCGACCGCTTCGGACAGGTGGCCTACGTGATTGTGCCGGGGGATGTGCCGCCCCCCCGGCTTACGGCGGAGACGCTCAGGGCGGTGAGGCCCGGCGCGCCGCTCTTCATCGGCGCGGCGACGGCGGCCTTGCGTCAGGCCTGTGCCACCTGCGGCGTGACGCTCGTCGAGTTCCGCGAGAGTGACGAGTTCGCCTGGCGGAACGCCGTTCCAACGGCGGAAGGCGCGATCCAGCTCGCGATCCAGCACACCGATCACACCCTGCACGGCAGCCGCATCCTCGTGCTCGGCTTCGGCCGCAGCGGCACCGTGCTCGCCCGCACCCTGCGCGGGCTCGGCGCGGACATCACGGTATGCGCCAGGGGATCGGTCGATATCGCAAGAGCCTACGCTCTCGGGGTGCATCCCTATCGCATGGAGGACCTCGCGGATCTGGCGGCGGACGCGGAAGTGGTCTTCAACACCATCCCCGCGCCGGTGCTGTCGTCTGAGATTCTGCGCTGCATGCAGCAGGGCAGCGTGATCATCGACATCGCCACAGCCCCGGGCGGGACCGACTTCGCGGTGGCGAAGCAGATTGGCATCCAGGCTCATCTGGCGCCAGGGCTGCCGGGCATCACCGCCCCGCGCACCGCGGGGCGCATTGTGGCCGACACCGTGTTGAGCCTCTGGCGCGACATGCACGAGACGGCTGAGCTCTAGGAGAACGCTGAGAAACCGGGTATCTTGAGCCACCAGGTCGAGCTGTCACGGTAGGATATGGTACGTGGTGCTCACGGGGAGGCGCGAATCAGGTGTCCGAGGCCGCAGAGGATGCCTTGGCGG
>JAJZAT010000023.1:19940-54742 GCA_021799275.1 Bacillota bacterium | reverse complement strand
TGCCGAGGCCTGTTGGCCGTCTCCAATGTCACTGCGATTATGCACCACAGTCTCCTCCTCGCCCGCGCGCATCTTCGCCTCGCGGCAACAGAACTCCTTCCCGTATGCTAACTATTCTTAGCCGAGCCACTCGGTGTCAGTCGGTGTCGGCCATAGCATCTGCCGCTCAGTGACTCTCGTGCTGATGGCTCGTACTGATGCGACCCTTGAGCGCCACAGGAGCTGCCAGCGCGCGGAATTGGAGACGTTGGAACCCGCTCTAGGAGCGGGCTTCCGGTCTTCTAGATTGGTGCGCGCGGTGGGGCTCGAACCTACGACCCGCTGGTATTGAGAGAAGGAGAATGGTCGCAAGGCCGCCTTAGCGCGAAGATCGCGTTGTTCTTCTGCTCCTCGCACATCCTTCTTCCGGCTCTCTATTCCGCCGTCGATCAATGGTGCAGGAATCTATCGCCAGAGGGCGAAGGACAGTGCGTACTGCGCAGGGCCGCAAGCCTTGCGTCGAGTGCGTTTATGGGCGAGGGTGAGTGCACGTCGAGCCTGCAGGCGACGCAAGAGGCTCCAGCGTGGCATCTTGGCACCGGAAGCAACACTTGAATGGCCCTTCTGTTCTCAAAGATCGACCTTGCAGTTTATGCGGAGCGCATCGTGAGCAACGGGCTAGCGGCTGTGGATACCCTGCCTAGTGCAGAACTGACGTCCGAAGAAGACGCGCTGGTCACGCGTATTACCGACCTGACCGCGCCGCGGAGGCTTGTGATCGGAGAGCCTCTCGATCCACACGTCGAAGATTGCCAGTTGGACGCTCGGCAGGATCCCATGCATCTGATTGTGAATCGTTCGCATCCTGCACTAATACCTGGGATCAGGGTCATCTATGGGGTGCCGTTCGAAGGTGCGAAAGATCTCTTTGACGTGAGACCCACTGGGTTCACGCTGAACCCACCAGCAGTTGCTGCCGTTTCCGATTCCATCCTGACGTACATCTATGAGTACTTCGCTGACGCGAAGCTGCAAGCCGATGCCATCAAAGCACGACTTCGGCAAGACATCGCAGCCCTCTCGCCTTGGATAGGGTGGATCAACCATGACGTGGATGAACTGCGTCGCACGGTGGAGCAGAGGGTCCGGGTCGCTCTGCAACGGCGCAAGAGCGGATTGGCGCAAGCACAGAGACTGGCCCAAGAACTTCGTGGCGAATGATCATGGAGACATTTGACGTGTCAGTGGGGGCGCAGGGGTTTGCTGAAATGGCACCCCTGCGCCTTTATCCCGGCATCACCGTGCTCGCCGGTAGGAACAACGTGGGTAAGAGCAGGTTCTTGAAGGAGGTAGCGTCGTTACGTGCCGACTCAAGGGGCAAGGCATACACGGCACGCGTCACGGAGGGCGATCTAACGGCCGTGGTGACAGGCGCGCCCACACTGCACAAGACGGATTTCCTGAACCATGGTCAGATCGTATGGTCCTCGACCATGCAGCCGAATCCGTCGTGGGCAGGCTCGGAGAGTGGACAGAGGTCGCCCGACCATGACTCTCGCCTGTCCATACTCAATGACTCCTTTCTCCAACTCATGTATGTTCCCCCCATCAGGTCGATCGCCTCGTTGGTCGAAGCGGAGCACGTTATTAGGCCGTCGGCAGACGGTCACGATCTTGCGCAATGCCTGATCTATCACCTCAACAATCGCTCACAGGAAGTAAGTGAGATGGAAGACGTGATGACACAGATGTTCTCCGAGATCGGGAACATCTTGACCATTCCGCAAGGTAATAACCACTTCCAGTTAACCATTCTAGACCGCTACACTGACGGCAGGATTTCATTTGAAGAGTCGGGCACGGGCGTCTCGCAGGCTCTGCTCTTCGTTGCCCTGGTGCTCTTTTCACTGCCGGGGCGCATCTTCCTCATGGACGAACCGCACGTGTACCTCCACCCGGTGGCGGAGAGGATTCTAGCAAAGTTCTTCAGGGATCACCCTGAGCACTCGTATGTGGTAGCCACTCATTCGCCCATGCTGATGAACGCCCTCGAACCCGACCAGCTGGTGCACGTACAACGCGATGCCGCAGGCACTCATCTGGTCCTGGCCCTCGGTTCCAATGACCGCGACTTCCGGCAAGCACTCTTCTCGGACCTCGGCGTGGTTCCAAGCGACTTCGCTTGGTGCAGCCGGGTACTCCTCGTCGAAGGCTCGGACTACGTCACCTATCCCATCCTCTTTCGCCGCCTAGGCTGGGATGTGGATGCACTCGGTTGCGGCATTGCTCCTTTGCCGGGAGCTGGGACAACCACGCCAATGAAGGACGTAGTCGCACATCTCGAACGCCTACTCGGTATCGATTTTCGCTTTCTCCTCGACGGTGACCAGCAGGGCGAATACGAAGACTCGCACGTGCTGTACCTGCCGGTGGCGGAGTTGGAGAATGTTCTTTTGCGCGACGCTGCAGCGGTGAAGACTGGCCTCGTCGACGAAAACCCGCTCCTCCCCGGTGACGAGCGGGCGCGGCTTGCCGAGGTGATCGATGTCCATCGTATCGAGAGCTTCATCAACGGCAGAGATGGTATTAAGGGCTCTAAGATTCTAACTGACCTCGCCCATGAACTGGGAGTTGTCTACAAGAAGTCTATCCACAACCCGATCATCGCGAGCGCATTGTCGTCTGACTACTTGACGGACCTCCGGGACCAGTTGGCGCCGTTTGTAGCGTCTGCCGACCAAACATCTGATTGAGAGGCAATCGGCTCTCACCGTGGCGGTTCGTAGTGGCGGACACGCAACCATCTTCATCCGACTCAACCAGCCATCCCGGAGAAAAGCGGGATCCGCTTTCGAAGGGGGTTCGTCGTGTCTTCCCCTGGAGCTGGCGGTCGGACTTGAGCCGACAACCTGCTGATTACAAAACACATTGCCCCTTACGAGTTCATCCGGATCGTACCCCAAGATCCTCCAATTCCTCTCGTGCTGATGGTTCGCACTGATGTGCTAGGTCGTCCTGGTGGAATCACCCAACGCGCGACATGTATTAATCGCAGAAACCCGCTTCAGTAGCGGGTTTCGTTCTGTGCACTTATGGAGCTGGCGATCGGACTTGAACCGATAACCTGCTGATTACAAATCAGCTGCTCTGCCGATTGAGCTACGCCAGCTTGAACGCAGTCAGCATAGCATCGGCGTACCGGCCGGGGCAAGCGCATGGCCCGTCCGGCGAGAGGTCATGCTAGCTCGGGAGGCTAGAGCATGCGCTGGAAGGCACTATTGGTCACGCTTGTCCTTGGTTTCGGCATGGTCTTCTCCGCAGGCTGCGGCTCAAGCAAGTCCGGTTCCGCTTCGGGCGGCAAGAGCTCGTCGCAGCAGTCCGCGAGCAAGTCCTCGTCCTCCAAGTCCGGTTCCTCCAAATCGGGCGACAAGTCAGGCTCGTCATCCTCGAGCAAGAAGTCGGGCTCGAAGTCCGGCGGGAAGTCGTCCACTTCGTCCGGGTCCTCGAGCGGCCAGGAGTCCAAGAAGAAGGCTCCGCCGCCTTCGCCCAGCACCACAGGTACCACGACCGCCAGCGGCAACCCAACCGGCACCAACGCGGCCGCGGCCGCCCTCTTCCAGAAGAAGTGCCAGGTGTGCCACGGCCCCGGCGGCGTGGGCGCCTCGGCGCCCAAGCTCGACGCCGGGCTGCGCTCCCGCTTCGCGACCCAGTCCTCCTTGCAGAGCTTCGTCAAGAAGAACATGCCGTTCAACGACCCGGGCACTTTGAGCGACGCCCAGGCCGCCGCGCTCTCCCGCTATCTCTGGTCGATGCAGAAGCCCTGAGAAAGGGTAGTGAGACCCCGGACGCCAAGCATCCGGGGTCTCTTCACGCACGTAGGGTTAGGCGTCCTCCGGCGCCTGGCGGCGCAGGTCTAGGTAGCGCTCGAGCTTGCGCTTGACGCGCTGCAGCGCGTTGTCGATGGACTTCACGTGGCGGCTCAGGGAGACCGCGATCTCCTGATAGGACTTCCCGTCGAGGTACGCCATCAGGACGCGCCACTCGAGTTCCGACAGGATTTCGCCCATCTTCTCCTCGATATCGCCGAACTCTTCGCGGTTGATGACAAGCTCCTCTGGATCGGACACCTTGGTGCCCGAGATCACGTCGAGCAGCGTCCGGTCGGAGTCGTCCTCGTAAATCGGCTTGTTCAGCGACACGTACGAGTTGAGCGGAATGTGCTTCTGCCGCGTAGCCGTCTTGATCGCCGTGATGATCTGACGGGTGATGCAGAGTTCCGCAAACGCGCGGAACGACGACAGCTTATCGCTGCGGTAATCCCGGATGGCCTTGTAGAGACCGATCATCCCTTCCTGGATGATGTCTTCCCTATCGGCCCCTATCAAGAAATAAGAGCGTGCCTTGGCGCGCACAAAATTCTTGTACTTGTTGATCAGGAACTCGAGAGCAATATGGCTGCCATCTCTGGCAAACTCGACGATTTCCTCGTCGACCATCAGATCATATTCGCTTACTGCCTCGCGTTGAGCGCTCAGGCTCACGATACCTCGCCTCCGTCCCTACGACTGTGAGCCAGGCATCACGAATTGATCTCGCACGTCCGAAGACCCAGCGTACACACGCGCATTATAAGGGAATGCTTAAAGTTGCGTCAAGGACGAGCCTGCGTCTAAAGCCGCTGGCGAACGGCTTCGTAAAGCATCAGCGCGCCTGCTACGGCTGCATTCAGCGAGCCGACCTGCCCCACTTGCGGCAAGCGAACGATGGCGTCCGCCTTCTTGCGCATCAACTCGCCGACACCCTTGCCCTCGCCACCCACCACGATCACGGTGGGGACCGTGAGATCTACATCGTAGACGATGCGTTCCGCCACAGGATGGGCGACCACCGCCTGGATACCCTCCCGCTGCAGACGATCGACCGCCTGGTGCAGGTTCTTGACGCGCGCCACGGGCAGGTGGAGCGCCGCCCCGGCAGCAGCCCGGACCACGGCGGACGTGACGGCGCCGGAGCGGCGCTCCGCCAGGATGACGCCCTGCGCCCCCGCAACCTCCGCGGTACGGATCAGGCTGCCGATGTTCTGTGGATCCTGCACACCATCCAAAGCGAGAAGAAGCGCCGGAGCCCCCGCGACCTCAATACGGGCCAGCAGGTCATCGATATCCACATATGCGATCGGGGCGCAGATCGCCACCACGCCTTGGTGATGCTCGCCTGCCAGCATTTGCAGGCGTTGGCGCGGCACTGGCTCTGCATGCAATCCCCGCTGGTTCGCCGCCTCGAAGATGGCCGCGAACGCCGCCGGAGGCGTGGCCTGATCGATATACAGGCGGTTGATCGTGCGCCCGGAGCGCAGAGCCTCGAGCACGGCGCGACGCCCTGCGACATGGAGCTCCCGCTCGTCGTCCCGCGGCGCTTCCGGCCGCAACGGCCGGCGCGCGTCCGTACGTGGCGTGGGCTGCGGCTTGGCCACCTGATGCCCGCGCGGGTCTTGGCCACGGAAGCCGCCCAGCTTGCTACGCGCCGGCCCCTGGGCGCGCCGCGGTGTCCCGGGATGGCCCCGCCGTTCACGCTCAGCCACGGCGCCACCGGACGCCTTGCGGGGTGTCCTCCAGCACGATGCCGCGGGAGCGCAGCTCGTCACGGATGCGGTCGGCCTGGGCATAGTCCCGGGCCTGTCGGGCCCTCTCGCGATCGGCGATCAAGCGGTCCACGTCGTCACCCAGTTGCTCCTCGCCTCCATCGATCTCGATCCCCATCGTCGCCAGGCTCTCGACCAGGAAGTCACGCGTGCGCTCGATCACCTGCTGCGCCGTATCGACGTCCAGGTGGGTGTTGGCCTCGCGCACCACGTCGAACAGCACCGCCTGCGCCTGCGCCGTGTTGAGGTCGTCCGCGAGGGCCGCCTCGAACTCGCGCTCCGCGCGCTCCAGGCGCTCGAGGTAGGACTGGTCGCCCCGGTTGTCCCTCGCCGCGTGCGGCAGCAGGTGGTCGAGCCGCGCCAGGCAGTTCTCGATGCGTTCGAGGGATGCCTGGCTCGAGGCCACGAGGTCCTCGCGGAAGGCCAGCGGCGTGCGGTAGTGCGCGCTGAGCAGGAAAAGCCGGATCGCCTGCGGCCGGTAGCTCTGCCGCAGTTCGGACAGCGGCACGATGTTGCCCTGGGACTTCGACATCTTCGCGCCGTCCATGGTCAGCATGGCGACGTGCATCCAGTAGCGGGCCAAGGGTTTGTGCAGGAGCCCCTCGGACTGCGCGATCTCGTTCTCGTGGTGCGGGAAGATGAGATCCATGCCGCCAGCGTGGATGTCCACCGTGTCCCCCAGGTAGCACCTGGCCATGGCGGAGCACTCGATGTGCCAGCCTGGCCGGCCCAGGCCCCAGGGCGACAGCCAGCTGGGCTCGCCTGGGCGGCTGGACTTCCAAAGCACGAAGTCGGCGGGGTCCTCCTTGCGCTGGTCCACCTCGATGCGGGCGCCAGCCAGGCGCTCGTCCGGCGACTGGTGCGAAAGCTTGCCGTAGTCGGGAAAGGACGCGACGCGGAAGTACACGTCGCCGTCCAGCACGTACGCGAGACCAGCATCCAGCAGGCCCTCGATGTGCGCGACGATCTCGGGCACGTGCTCGGTGGCCCGCGGCGACTCGTACGGCTGCTCCATGCCTAGCGCGGTTGCGTCCTCGCGGTACTGCGCGATGTAGCGCTGGGCGAGATCGGGGACCTCCACCTGAAGCTCCTGCGCACGCTGGATCATCTTGTCGTCGACATCGGTGAAGTTCTGGACGAGCTGGACTTCGAAACCCTGTCGGCGCAAAAAGCGCCCGAGGGTGTCGAACACGATGAACGACCGGAAGTTCCCGATATGCAAGTGGTGGTAGACCGTCGGGCCGCAAGCGTAGATGCGCACGCGACCAGGCTCCAGTGGCACGAAGGGGCGCTTTTGCTGCGTCAGCGTGTCATAGAGACGTATCGATGTCGATGTCATCGTGTTCACCGCTTCCCTCCAGGACAGCGATCCGAGCCTCCAGGCGGTCGATCTGCGCCGTCATTCGCAAGACGGCCTCGGCGATCGGATCCGGCAGGTCCCCGTGCTGGAGATCGACGCCCTTGACCGGTCGTCCACCGACCCGCACGATGCGCCCCGGAATCCCAACCACCGTACAGTCGGGCGGCACGGACTTCACCACCACCGCCCCGGCTCCGATCTTGCAGTCGTGGCCGATCGTGATCGCGCCCAGGATCCTGGCGCCGCAGGAGATCATCACGCGGTCGCCGATCGTGGGATGCCGCTTGCCCTGCTCCTTGCCAGTGCCACCGAGCGTCACGCCCTGGTACAACGTCACGTCGTCGCCGACCTCGGTCGTCTCTCCGATCACGACGCCTGTGCCGTGATCGATGAAGAGGCGTCGGCCAATCCGGGCACCGGGATGGATCTCGATGCCCGTCAGGAAGCGCGCGAGCTGGGAGATCGCGCGGGCCATGACGTAGTGGCGACCACGATACAGCCGATGGGCGGCCCGGTAGAACCAGAGAGCGTGGAGCCCCGGATAGGTGAGGATCACCTCCAGTGTACTCTTGGCGGCCGGGTCGCGCTCAAAGACGGTGCGAACATCCTCGCGCAGTGTCGCAAACACCGCGATTCCTCCCCCTGAAACGCACGCGGACCGTTCACGCCCAGAGGCGGTCGGTCCGCGGTTCCACTCTGCTTCCGACGGCAAGCCGTCGCTCAGGGGCCGTTCACGTGGCCCACTCCGGTGATGGCTGGCGATCGCTCGCCATCACGGCTCCCGGATGCACTTCACCGCCGGTGTCGCAGACGGCTTGCAGCCTCGGCCGTCTTCTCTGTGGCGATCCCGTGGCGGCTACTCTCCCCGTTCCTCGCCTTTGGTGCTTCATTGTGCCGTATGAAGACATCCCGCGTCAACGCCAAACGGCCCGCGCGGTGCATCTCGCCCACGCCTCGCGCTTAGCTTGCTGCAAGCGCTGGATCCCGACACGCCGGAATTACACGTCGTATAGCGTGGCCACAGCCCAGGCCGCCACGCCGTCTCCGCTGCCGAGCGGTCCGAGCCCTTCCGCGGTCGTGGCCTTCACGGAGACAGCTCCAGACTCCACCCCGAGCGCCTCGGCCAGGATCGCTCGCATGCGGTCGCGATGGGGTCCCACCTTGGGACGCTCCAGCACAATCGTGCAGTCGGCGTTGCCCACGCGCAGGCCCTCGGCCCGCAGCGTCGCCACCACCTGCCGCAGCAGTTTGACCGAGTCGGCGCCGGCGTAGGCGGGATCGCCCGGGGGGAAGTAGTGGCCGATGTCCGGCAGCCCCGCCGCTCCGAGCAACGCATCCATGAGCGCATGGCAGACCACGTCCGCGTCGGAGTGTCCGACGGCGCCGCGCTCCGCCGGGATCTCGACGCCCGCGACGACCAGGCGGTGGCCGGTCTCGAGACGGTGCACGTCGAAGCCGTGTCCGACCCGCATGCCAAGGGAACCTCGACCGAGACGCGCAAGGTCGTCCGGCGTCGTCACCTTGATGTTCTCCTCCTCGCCGTCGACGTACGTCACCGGAGCTCCGAGCCGCATGGCGAGTTCTCCGTCGTCCGCCGCCTCAGGCTCACCCAGGTGCGCCCGCTCGAGCAGGTCCCTGTCGAACACCTGCGGCGTCTGCACCCGCCAGATGCCATCCCGTGGCACGCTGCCGCCGCCGGACGCCGGGTCCCGGTGGAGCGCGTCGTGCAACGGCAGACACGGGATGACGCAGGGTCCGCCCGCCTCGAGCAGCCGAGCCAGGAGGCGCTGCGACACCCTGGGGCGGGCGGCGTCGTGAATGGCCACGCGTCGCACTCTCTCGGGCAGGACGGCGAGTCCCTGGCGCACGGAGGCGCTGCGGCTCGCCCCGCCCTGGACGACGAGGGTCGGCTTCGGGAACGTCGCGGCGAGCTCCTGCGCCGCCGCCAGATCCTCCGTCCGGACCACCAGAACGATGCCGTCGATCCGGGAGCTGCGCAGGAAAGGGCGAGCCGCCGATGCGATCAGCGGCTCGCCCTGCCAGGTGAAGAATGCCTTGCTGCGACCGAAGCGGATACCCGATCCGGCGCCAACGATCAGGCCGTATGTCTCAGGGCTGTGCCTGGAGTCGGTTGCCATTCTGCTCCTGCCGGTCGCCGAGGGATTTGGGCTTCGCGAAGATCATGCGGCCGGCGGAGGTCTGGAGCACCGATGTGACCAGAACCGCCAGGGTCTCGCCGATGTACTTCTTGCCGCCGTCGACGACGATCATGGTTCCGTCGTCCAGGTACGCTACTCCCTGGCCGATCTCCTTGCCTTCCTTGATGATGTGCACCACCATCTCTTCGCCTGGCAGGACGACCGGCTTGACGGCATTGGCGAGCTCGTTGATGTTGAGCACCGGCACCTGCTGGAGGACCGCAACCTTGTTCAGGTTGAAGTCGTTCGTCAGCACCTTGCCCTCGAGCTGCTTCGTCAGCCGCAGGAGTTTCGAGTCTACCTCCATATTGGGGTAGTCCTTGTCGCTGATCTGCACCGGAACCTGCAGTTCCTTCTGGATGTGGTTCAGAACGTCGAGTCCCCGCCGTCCGCGGTTGCGCTTGAGCACGTCCGCCGAGTCGGCGATGTGACGGAGCTCGTCAAGGACGAACTGCGGCACCACGATCGGGCCCTCGATGAAGCCGGTTTCGAGGATGTCCGCGATGCGACCGTCGATGATCACGCTTGTGTCGAGCACCTTCGGCATGGTCTTGCCATGACCGGGCCGGCCAAGCCGGCCGCGGGCCGGAGCCTCCGATTCGCGGGACTCGCGCTTGCGCGCCACGCCGACGCCGATGTAAGCGCCCACATACCCGAAGAACACCGCAAACACGATCGGCAGGATGTTGCCGACGACCGGAATCGCATTGAGGGGCGTCGTGAGCAGGAATGCCGCGAAGAAGCCGAGGAGCATGCCCACGCCGCCGAACAGCAACTCATTCGCCGAGGCGCGGAGAACGCGCCTCTCCATGAACGTGTTGAGACGAGCCACGCCACGCTGCAGGCCCGTCGCCGAGAAGAAGCCGACAAAGCCGCCCAGCGCTCCGAGCAGCAGAGCGGCGCCGATCTCCTGGTAGATGTCGAGGTGCACCGCTGATCCCAGCGCCTTGAACAGGTAGTACCCGAGCAAGAGCCCGATCACCAGCCCGGCTAGGGTCAGCCCGCCGCGCCACGGCGCTTTCATTCCGCGGTCACCTTCCCTCCGTAGAACTGATTATAGGAGATCGCCCGCAAGCCCCGCAAATAGAGAGCATCGACACACCCGCCTCCTCTGTCCGGTTGCGGCTAGGTTTGCCCATGCTGGCAGCTCGGATACACCGCTACCATCATCTTACTCGTTTCCCGTGCCGCTCCGCTCGCCGTGCGGACGAGCCCGGTGCGCGGTATTTTGAAAACTTTTATTATAGTATCTGTGTCCGACTTCCAGCAAGTACACGTCGAATGCGGCTCCCAGGGCGCGTTGACGGCCGTTTTGCTGGTCGGTATAATGGGGCCACCTTGGAGGAGGGGTCGAGCGGATGAAAGACCTCCTGTGCGATCAGTTCCAGGAGACCGTCGACGAGTGCCTCATCCGCCACAAGAACATTCTCGACACCGTATCCAAGCTCCAGGAGTCGGTCGCACGAGTGAATCGCGCCGTAGCCAAGGCTGTGACGGACTGTGGCTGCGTGACGGTACACGCCGAGCGGCACCCGATTCCCGAGGGCATCTCGCTGGAGCAGCTGCGTACGGTGCTGGATTCGGGTGTCAGAGGCCAACTCTGCGACAACTGCCGCGAGGTGGTCGAGGCGGAGGTCGGTCAGACGCTCTTCTACCTCACCGGCGTGCTGAACGCCGTCGACCTCAATCTGTACGACTGCCTGCTGAAGGAACAGAAGCGCATCTCGGCGCTCGGTATCTTCAATTTCTCCTGATTTTCCTGACCTGACGACAGGGAGCCCGGCGCAAGCCGGGCTCCCTTTCTTGCTGTGCCGGGGAATCTCAGCGTGCCACCTCCCGCATACGGGCCAGGTGCCGCCTGATCGCGTGTGCCCTGGCCGTGCCGATCCCCTCCACGGCGTCCAGTTCCTCGATGCTCGCGTTCAGGAGGTTGCCGAGGGAGCCGAAGCGCTGCGCGAGCTTGTCGGCCACCGGCGGCGGCAACCGCGGCACGCGCCGCAGCACCCTCAGCCCGCGCGGCTGCACGACCTGCTCCAGCTCGCCCGCCTGGCCGAGGCTTCTGGCGACGGCGCTCAGATCGAGCAGGGCCTCGGCGCTCCAGGCCGCCAGCTGCTCGCGCAGGCTCCTCGCGTGGTCGAGCGAGCTTTCCGCCGCATAGTCCCGCAACACGTAGAGAATTTCCTCCGAGAGCGAACGCGTCAGCTCGTGGAGCTGCATCGCCACCATGCGGCCTTCGCTGCCGAGCTCCTCGACATAGCCCGCCACCTCCCGCCCCAGGCGGTCGAGCAAGGCGAAGCGCTGGACCGCCGAGGTGACATCGCGAAGGGTCGCTTCGCCCGAGAACTCCACAGCATCGAGTTCGGCGAGTTCTCCCACGAGGGCGATGCGCTGGCGCTCCAGGGCCTGCAGGGCCTGGTTCGCCCTGCCCAGCACCTGCGCCGCGTCGCGTAGCACGTGGCGCAGGGTCCCCTGGTAGAGCGTGACCTGATGGCGGCGCTGGGACACGGCGATCACCACTGCCCCCGTCTGGCGGCTCACCCGTTCGGCCGAGCGATGGCGGATCCCCGTCTCCACCGAAGGCACGCCCGGGTCGGGCACCAGCTGGACGTTCGCCCGCACGATCCGCTTGGCGTCCGCCGTAAGGATGATGGCGCCGTCCATCTTGCTCAGCTCATAAAGCGCCGCGGGGCTGAAGGCGCAGTCGATGTCGAATCCGCCGGCGGCCAGGGCCAGCACCTCCGGCCCGTCGCCGAGCACCATGAGACCTCCGGTGCCCGCGTGAAGCACGTTCTCGATTCCCTCGCGCAGCGGCGTACCCGGCGCCACCTGGCGCAGCAGCCGGTAGAGCCGTTCCTCGTCGCGCACCAAGGCCCTCCTTCAAAGCGCGCCCCCGCCAGCCTGCACGGCCGGCGGGGGCGCGCTGGGTCCCAGCTAGCCCACCGGCTGGCCTACGTCGGAATGGAAGCTCAGGCGGCCGTCCTCCCCAACGCTCACCGTTACCTCTCTGCCACGCTGGATCTGGCCCGCAAGCAGGGCTTCGCTCAGCGGGTCCTCGAGCAGGCGCTGGATCGCGCGGCGCAGAGGACGGGCTCCGTAGATCGGGTCGTGACCCTCGCGCGCGATCAAGGCGTATGCCTCATCGGTGAGCTTGATGTGTATGGCCTGCTCGTCGAGCCGCTTGGCGACAGCGCCGACCAGGATGCGCACGATCTTCTCCAGCTCCTCGTCTCCCAGCGAGTGGAAGACGATGATGTCGTCGATGCGGTTGAGGAACTCCGGCCGGAAGGTGTGCTTCACCTCGTCGAGGATGCGCTCGCGCATCTTCTCGAAGCGTTCGCTCTCGTCCGGGGCGGATCGGAAGCCGATCCCCGCGTCCTGACGCATGCGCTCGGCGCCGACGTTCGACGTCATGATCACGACGGTGTTGCGGAAGTCCACGTGACGGCCGGTCGCCTCGGTCAGGCGGCCCTCCTCGAGCACCTGCAGGAGGATGTTGAACACCTCGGGGTGCGCCTTCTCGATCTCGTCGAGCAGCACGACGGAGTATGGCCGGCGGCGCACGGCCTCGGTGAGCTGGCCACCCTCCTCATACCCGACATAGCCTGGCGGCGCGCCGACAAGTCGCGAGACGGTGTGACGCTCCATGTACTCCGACATGTCGATCGTGACCATCGCGTCCTCGTCCTCGAAGAGCGCCTCCGCCAGGGCCCGCGCCAGTTCCGTCTTGCCGACGCCCGTGGGTCCGAGGAAGATGAACGAGCCGATCGGACGCTTCGGATCCTTGAGGCCCGCCCTGGCGCGGCGGATCGCCTTGGCGACCGCGGTGACGGCCTCGTCCTGCCCGACCAGCCTGCGGTGCAGCTCCTCCTCGAGGTGCAGGAGCCGCTCGGACTCCTCCATCTGCAGGCGCTTCACCGGCACGCCGGTCCAGGAGGCCACGATCCCCGCGATATCCTCGGCGCCCACCACGAGCTTATTCGCGACCGTCTGCTGCTCCCACTCTTCCTTCATCTTGTCGAGCTGCTCGCGGATCTGCTGCTCCTGGTCGCGCAGGCGGGCCGCCTTCTCGAACTCCTGCGCGCCGATGGCGGCCTCCTTCTCCTTGCGCGTCTCCTCGAGCTTGACCTCGATCTTCTTCAGGTCCGGCGGAGCCACGAAGGAGCGCAGACGCACCCGCGACGCCGCCTCGTCGATCAGGTCGATGGCCTTGTCCGGGAGGTAGCGGTCGGAAACGTAGCGATCGGAGAGGTGCACGGCGGCCTCCAGGGCCTCGTCCGCGATCTCCACCCGGTGGTGCGCCTCGTAGCGGTCCCTGAGACCACGCAGGATCTCCACCGCCTCCTCCGGCGAGGGCTCCTCCACCATGATCGGCTGGAAGCGGCGCTCAAGGGCGGCGTCCTTCTCCACGTGCTTGCGGTATTCGTCGAGGGTCGTCGCCCCGATGCACTGCAACTCGCCGCGGGCAAGCGCGGGCTTGAGGATGTTGGACGCGTCGATGGCCCCCTCGGCCGCCCCGGCGCCCACGATCGTGTGCATCTCGTCGATGAACAGGATCACGTTGCCGGCGTGCCGGATCTCGTCCATGACCTTCTTCAGCCGGTCCTCGAACTCGCCGCGATACTTCGACCCGGCGACGAGCGCTCCGAGGTCCAGCGTCACGACGCGACGATCCTTCAGGGTCTCGGGCACCTTCCCGGCGACGATCAGCTCCGCAAGGCCCTCGGCGATGGCGGTTTTGCCCACGCCAGGCTCCCCGATCAGCACCGGGTTGTTCTTGGTGCGCCGCGAAAGGATCTGGATGACCCGCTCGATCTCCTTCTCGCGGCCGACGACGGGATCCAGCTTGCCCTCCTCGGCCAGCTGGTTCAAGTCACGGCCGAACTGGTCGAGAACCGGCGTCTGGCTGCGCTGGCGCTGCTTCTGCGGCGTGGCACCCTGCGTGGGCACGCCGAGCTGCTGGATCACCTGCGCGCGGACACGGTCGAGGTCGGCGCCAAGGTTGAGGAGCACGCGCGCGGCGACGCCCTCGCCCTCGCGGATCAGGCCGAGCAGGATGTGCTCGGTGCCGATGTAGTTGTGACCGAGGTGGCGGGCCTCCTCCGCGGAAAGTTCCAGCACCACCTTCTTGGCGCGTGGCGTCAGGCCGATGTCGCCCTCGGCGGGCGTCGAGCCGCGGCCAATCACCTTCTCGACCTCCGCCCGCACCTTCTCGAGGCTGACGCCCATCGAAAGCAGCGCCTTGGCTGCGATGCCATCCCCCTCGCGGATCAGGCCGAGCAGGAGATGCTCGGTGCCGACAAAGTTGTAGTTCAGGCGACGCGCTTCCTCCTGCGCAAGCAGCAAGGCGCGCTGGGCACGCTCCGTAAACCTCTGGTACATGCTAGATACCCTCCTTCTGCAGCCGCTCGCGGATGAGGCGGGCGCGGGCCGCCCGTTCTTCCATGGTCTGCAAGTCGTGGCCCATCGTGCGCGTGAGGAATCCGGGGAGCGCCGTGACGAGCATTTCGTTGACCGCCTCCGCCGAGACCTGCAACATGCCCATCTCCACACCGAGGCGAAGCTCCGAGAGAAGCTGCATGGCCTCCTCGCCGCCCAGGAGTTGGGCATAGCGGAGAACGCCGAGCGCCCGGTAGACGCGGTCCTGCGTCTGCTGCAGCGCCTGCTCCTTGAGCATACGGCGCGCCGCACGCTCCTGTTCGATGATCTGCTGCGCCGCACGTTCGATGGCCGCCGCCACTTCTTCCTCCGCCTGGCCGAGCGTGATCTGGTTCGAGATTTGGAACAGGTCGCCGGCGGCTTCGGTACCTTCACCATACAGGCCGCGCACCGCGAGGCCAAGTTTAGGCAGCACCTGCAGCAGCTGCGCGATGCCGCGCGTGCGGACAAGGCCGCCAAGATGTAGCATCACCGAAATGCGCAGTCCTGTACCCACGTTGGTCGGACAGGCGGTCAGGTAACCGAGTTCCGGCGTGAACGCGTAGTCCAGGGCCTCCTCGAGCCGGTCGTCGGCCTGAAGCGCCCCATCCAGCGTCGCGCGCACCGCGAGGCCGGGCCGGAACGCCTGCAGGCGCAGGTGGTCCTCCTCGTTCACCATCAGGCTGAGGCCCTCGTCATCCCGGACCGCCAGAGCCGCCTGCTCGGGCTCTTGCATCTGCTGCGGGCTTATGAGGTGCTTCTCCACCAGCACCTGACGGTCGACCGCGGAGAGGTCCGCGAGCTTGACGAAGGACCAGCCGGTGCCGAAACCCTGCACCGCCGCCTGCACGCGGCCCAGCACCTGGGCCGCCACCTCGGGCGTCAGCCGGCCCGGGAACGCGAAACCCTCGAGGTTGCGCGCCAGCCGTGCGCGGCTCGAGACGACGACGTCCGCCATCTCGCCGCGGCCGCTCGTCCAGGCGCTGCGCGGCGTCGCGAGGTGCTCGCCGATCTGCATCCGGCCTACCCCCCTTCCGACTCGAACTGCTTGATCTCGTCGCGCAGGCGAGCCGCCTGCTCATACTCTTCGCGCGCCACCGCCTGTTGGAGGTCGCGGCGCAGGGTCTGGAGCTTGCGATCCCGCTCGAACGCGCCGCCGCGCCGCAGCGGCAGTTTGCCGCGGTGTTCCGTCGTGCCGTGCAGGCGCCGCAGGAGCGGCTCGAGTTCGGCCCGGAAGTGCGTGTAACAGCTGGGACACCCGAGCCGTCCCGTCTCCCGGAACTCGCTGAAGCGGAAGCCGCAGCTGGGGCAGCGCGTCTCTTTTTCGGTCTGAAGCGTCTGACCCTGACCGGCGAAGTTCGCCAGAAGACTCTGCAGCAGGGCGGCCGGGTTCGCGAGCATGTCGATTTCGCCCGACTCCTGCGCGCACTGCGCGCAGAGGTGCGCCTGCTCGACCTGTCCCTGCACGATCCTCGTGACGTGCACCGTCGCCGGCCGAAGACCGCAACTCTGGCACTGCATGTCCTTCACCTCTCGTCACTGAGCGCAAGCAATGCCGCCACAAGACAGCGAGCCCGCACCACGTCGCGCGCCGGCAAGGGCAGTCCGATCGCCTCGCGGCGCGTCAGGGCCTGCAGCATGGCCGCCTCGCGACCGGTGAGCAGCCCCGCGTCCCGGCAGCGCGCGATCAGCGCGTGCGCGGGTGCCTGTGCGATGCCGTCCGGCTGCGCCCGGAGCGCTGCCGCGATGCGGCCGAGCTCAGGTTGGGCAGCCCGGCGCACGCGGATGTAGCCTCCGCCACCGCGCCGGCTTTCGGTCAGGAACCCGCGCTCCGGCGTGAAACGCGTCGCGAGCACGTAATTGATCTGCGACGGCGCGCAGCCGTACTGGCGCGCCAGTTCGACGCGCTGCAAGGCGATCTCCCCCGCTACGGCGAGCTGCGCCAGGATGTGGCGCTCGATCGCGTCTGCCAGCGTGAGCGACACGGCCGCACCTCCGATCAAGGTTTCTGACTTTCCCTGACCTTATTATAGGTTGCGGCCGATGGTTGTAAAGCCCTACTACGTTATTCCTTCACCAGCACAAGACAATGCAGGTAATCGGTCTCGGGGATCTCGATGCGCACCGGGTGGTCGACGTCCGCCCCGTAGCTGCCGAGGACCCGCCCCGAAAAGCCGGCGTCCGCCGCCGCCGCGCGCACGGCGCCTGTGAAGTCGTCCTCCGACACGGCATGCGAGCAGGACGCCGTGCAGAGGATGCCGCCCGGAGGCAGAAGACGCATCGCGCGAAGGTTGATCTCCTTGTAAGCGCGCAAGGCGGCGGGGAGATGGCTGCGTCCGCGCGCGAAGGGCGGTGGATCGAGCACCACGAGATCGAAGCGCTCGCGCTGCTGGCTCAGAGCGCGCAGGGCGTCGAAGGCGTTTTCCTCCCGCGCCTCAATCGTGACGGAATTGCGTTCCGCGTTGCGCGTAAGCGCGGCGATGGCCTCGCTCGAGCTGTCGATCGCCGTGACCTGCGACGCGCCGCCTCGCGCAGCATGCAGCGCGAAGCCCCCCGTGTAGGCGAAGGCGTCGAGGATGCGCCGTCCGGCGCTCCAGGCGCCCACCCGCAGGCGGTTCTGGCGCTGGTCGAAGTAATGGCCGGTCTTCTGCCCGCCGAGGAGGTCGACGAGATAGACGATCCCCTCCTCGTGCACCTCCACCGGGCCCTTGGGCGGGTCGCCCGCAAGCATGCGCAGTTCGAGGCCCAGTCCCTCGTGCTGCCTGCTCGGCGACACAGCCCGCAGCACGACGCCCTCGGGCCCAAGCGCCCTGATCTCGTCGAGGAGCCAGGGCAGCAGCACTTCCTGGGCGCCGAGGGTGTCCGGGCTGACCACCGCGTACCCGCCCATCACCTCGAGCACGAGACCCGGCAGGCCGTCAGCTTCCGCGTGCACGAGTCGCAGGTCCGACACATCCGGCAGATCCCTGCGCCGCCGCGTCACCGCCGCGTCGAGGCGTTCCTTCGCCCACTGGGCGTCCGGCTCGCGCTCGCCGCGGGTCAGGATGCGCACGAGGATGCTCGACTCGGGGTTCGCGTAGCCGCTGCCGACGACGCGGCCACGCGCGTCGGCCACCTGCACGATCTCGCCAGGAGCGAGATCGTCCGGCACGTCCTGGAGCTCGCCGCGAAAAACCCAAGGATGTCCCTGCAGCACCCTGTGCGGCCCCTGCCGCAACGTCAGTCTGCGAACGGCGGTTCCCCTCCTTCGACGGCATGGGTCAGAGCCCGCATCGATCCGCGCCAGACAGGGCTGCCGGCCGGATCGTGGTGTCTTGCGTAGCGTCCCTCGACAAACGCGAAGGCGATGCCCACCTTGGTCGCCGCGCCATCGTCCCGCAGGTCGTTGCCGATCATCAGAGCCGCTTCGGGCCGGATGCCCAGGTGCAGTAGGATCTCCTCGTAGTACTTGGGGTCCGGCTTGTTGAAGCGGCAGGTCTCGAAGGACGTGATGCCCTCGAACTCGGACGGTCTGATCCCCGCCCACGCGAGGCGCTCCTCGATGACAAAGCGGGGAAACACGGGACTCGTCGCCAGCACGAGGCGGTAGCCGGCATCTTTGGCGGCACCGACGAACGACCGCGCTCCCGGCATGGGCCGGGTATGCTGGCGCAGGGACGGAAAGATCTCGTGGTAGAAACGCAGGAACGCCTCGTCGCAGGCTGCCGATGTCTCGGCCGTCAGGCCCTGGCGGAAGGTGTCGTAGAAGGCCTTCTCGTTGGTCCGGCCGTCGCTGCGACTGGACACCATCGCTCCAACAGCGGCCATCAGGCGCGGCGAGAAGTCGGGGAGGCTCACGGCCTCCCCGACGAACACGGCCAACTGCTGCAGGTAGACCGGCAGGAACCGGTCGATGTCGAGCCCGAGCAAGGTGCCGTCCAGATCCAGAAGCAGGTGGGACTTCATCAATGTGCGGTCGCCTTGGCCTTCTGCATGATCTGCTGCGCGATCTGCGCCGGAACCTCCTCGTACTGGGCAAAGCTCTCCTTGAAGCTGGCGCGTCCGCCCGCGAGCGAGCGGAGCTCGATGGCGTAGCGCTGAAGCTCCATCCGCGGCACAAACGCGTGCACCCGGCTGCGCCCACCTTCGGACTCCATGCCGAGCACCCGACCGCGCTTGCGGTTGATGACACCGATGATATCGCCCATCGCGGACTCCGGGCAATCAACCCACAGCTCGTCCACCGGTTCGAGCAGCACGGGATGCGCCTTCTGCGCGCCCTCGCGGAACGCCATGGCGCCGGCCACCTTGAAGGCCATTTCGGACGAGTCCACCGGATGGTAG
This sequence comes from Bacillota bacterium, assembly GCA_021799275.1. Classification (GTDB taxonomy): domain Bacteria; phylum Bacillota; class Sulfobacillia; order JAJZYS01; family JAJYTV01; genus JAJZQO01. Next base: position 35,826 of record JAJZAT010000023.1, on the reverse strand, counting down.
CTGCCGTCCACGAGCGCGCACCGCACGCCCGTCACCGGAAATCCGGCGAGGATCCCCTGACCCATCGCCTCGACGACGCCCTTCTCCACGGCCGGCCGGTATTGCGTCGGCACGACGCCACCGAAGATCTTGTCCTCGAACAGGAACTCGCCGTCGTCCAGGGGACCGAGTTCCAGCCAGACGTGCCCGAACTGGCCGTGGCCGCCGGTCTGCTTCTTGTGCTTGCCCTCGATGCGCACCTGGCCCCGCAGCGTCTCGCGGAACGGCACTTCCGGCAGATCCATCTCGACGTCGACCCCAAACTTCCGCTTCAGGCGGTCATGCAGCACCTCGAGATGCATTTCGCCGAGTCCCGCGACGACCGTCTCATGGCCGCTCGGGTGCTCGAGGCGCAGTGTCGGGTCCTCCTCGAGAAGCCGGTTCAGGGCGCCGGAGAGGCGGTCCTCGTCGGCCGTGCTCCGCGCCTTGAGGGCCAGCCGGAAGACAGGCTCCTCAAAGTCGACACCGTGCGCGGCAGGCATGTTCGCGCGCGCCGCCAAGGTGTCGCCGGTCTTGGTGTCCTGCAGTCGCGCGACGGCTCCGATCTCGCCGGGCAGGAGCTCCGCCACCGGCTCCTGCTTCTGCCCGCGCAGTCGGTAAATCTGCCCCAACCTCTCCTCCTGGCCCTGCCGGACATTGAAGAGATGGCTGTCCGAACGCAGGTGGCCGCTCAATACGCGCAGGAGACTGAGGCGGCCGACATGCGGGTCGGCGGTCGTCTTGAACACGAACGCGGAGACGTCGGCGGCGGGGTCCGGGGCGATGGTGCCGTCCGTCACCGGGGTGGGCCTGGGCGCGACGCCGAACTCGCCGATCACCGAGAGCAGCATGCGCACGCCGGTCATCGAGGAAGCGGCACCGAACAGCACCGGCACCGCGACGCCGCCGGCCACGGCCTGCCGGATCGAGCGGCTGAGAAGCTCGTCGCTCAGTTCACCCGCGTCGAGATACTGCTCGAGCGCTTCGTCGTCCGCCTCGGCCACGCACTCGCACAGCTGGTCTCGGAGCTCGGCGGCCTTCTCCGGCGCCTCGTCGAGCGGCTTGCCGTCGAGACCTTCCGCCTTCCCGTTCCAGATCGCGTAGGTGCCGTGCAGGGAGGACTCCTGGCCGAGCGGCCAGTCGAGAGCGACGAGCGCGTTGCCGTACGTCTGGCGCAGAGTGGCGAGGGCGTCGGCCGCGCTTGCGTTTTCACGGTCCAGTTTGTTGACAAAGATCATGCACGGCATGCCCAGGCTGCGCAGCCGCTGGAACTCCAGCTCCAGGCCGACCTCCACGGGCGCGGCGGCGTCCACAACCAGCAGCGCGAGGTCGGCGACGCGCTCGGCCGCGCGCACTTCACCGACGAAGTCCAGGTAGCCTGGCGTGTCGACGAGGTAGATCGACTTGCCCTGCGCCTGCGCCGACCCGACGGCAAGGCTGAGACTGATATGGCGCCGCTGCTCCTCGGGTTCCTGGTCGAGGCTGGATGTACCGTCATCCACCTTGCCTCGCCGGTCGAGAGCCCCGGCACCATAGAGAAGGGCCTCTGCGAGTGTCGTCTTGCCACAGCCACTGTGGCCGAACAAGCCTACCGAACGTACACCGTCAGGCACCACATCTCCCATCTCGTGCGGCGCGGAACGCGCCCCTGCCTCCTTTGGTCCTCCGGATTCACGCCCGGACTCCTGGCCGCTTTCGCCGATGGCGTCCTGGACTCCTTCAGCCGACTGGGCGCCTGCTGCGGTCCTTCTGGTCCTCCGGACGACGCCACTCGAGGCCCGGCAGCCACGTCGCCGCAAGGTAGGCGCTGCCCAGGAGGCTGAGCGCCGCGAAAATCTGTGGCTGCCACGTCACGCCGAGCGTCGCGAGCGCGAGCCCGAGCGGGGTCCAGCCTCCGTTCGTAGGTTTGGTCGCACGGCCCAGCACACCGCGCAGGTGGTGCAGCACGGTGAGGACGGCCGCGCTGGCCCAGGCGACGGCCAGGACCCGTGCCCACTCCATGCCTCCTTGCGGCTGCAGGGCCGCGACGGGTAGCGGCAGGAGGAGCACGAGCGCCCCTACGAGCCCCACGCGCGTACCAGTCGAGGGATAGCGCCGGTGCGATCCCACGACGTAGGGGCGCGTCCGCCAGAAGCCGCGCAGGGTCGGCAGGAGGTCGACCGCCAGCACGATGCCGCCGATCCCGGTGAGGGCGAGCAGCCAAGTCTTGGCCACCACCACGGAAAGGATCAGCCCGACATGCCAGAGCACTGCGCCCCAGCGCGCAAGGTGGATCGATGCGGGAGGGCGGTTCACAAGGCGCGGCCATACGTAGAGCGTCACGCCGAGCACGAGGCTGCCCAGCCATCCGAGGAGCAGCAGCAGCTCCGTCGACGTCTCAAGCGCCTTGCCCGTCGTGGCGCCCACGACGGACACGAGGAAGAGATACACGGGTGCGGCCGCAAAGAGCGCCCTGGCGACGCCGTCGCGCGCCGCAACGGCAGCGACCGGGCGGCTGCCCGGTGCAATGTACTCCTGCATCGGGTCGATCGGTTTCGGCTGGATCGGTGGATGCCACCAGGCGAGGTAGGCGTAGATCGCCGACGCGCCGAGCAGGGCGACGAAGCCGAAACGCTGGACCAGCCCGCCCAGGGTGGCTGCGGGCCACGACAGCAGCAAGAGGCCGACAAGCATGGCGATGACGAAGGAGGTGGCGAGCCGCGCGGGCACGCCTCGCGGTGTCGCGTGCAACACCTCGAGTCCGATGCCGGCGGCCATGAGTCCCGAGGCGCCGTAGCCCAGCCAGAGGCGCAGGTCATCCGCGGCCAGGGCGCTTGGCAAGGCGATGAGCCAGACGCTGGCCAGGGCCGCCGCAACCAGGCTGAGCGCGGAAGCCGCCACGTACCGACGCATCGCGATCCCCCCCAACCTGACGGAGACTAGACTTGCCAGTCGACCGCCTCGTCCTCTCCGCCGTCCCGCAGATTCACGTACCGCGCCAGCACGAACAGGAGGTCCGAAAGGCGGTTCAGGAAGCGTATGACCTCAGGATTGAACTCCACCTCCGCCGCGGCCGCGACTGCGCGCCGCTCGGCCCGGCGGGCGATGGCGCGCGCCTGCTGCAGGTAGGCCGCAGCCTTCACGCCCGAAGGAAGGACGAAGTTCTTCAAAGGTGGCAGATCCGCCTGCAGGTGATCGATCTCCCGTTCGAGTCGCTCGACGTCCGCCTGCGTGATGGTGCTTGGCGCCACGCCCCCTTGCGGCATCGTCGAGATATCGTAGCCCGCGTGGAAGAGGCGGTTCTGCACGTGGACCAGCAGCGGCGCCAGCGCGTCCGCAGGTCCCAATTCCGCCCGCACGATGCCGAGGACCGAGTTCAGTTCGTCAATCGTGCCATAGGCCTCAACGCGCCGGTGCGCCTTCGAAAGGCGCTGCGGCACACCCTTTGGCGTGTAGAGGCTGGTCTCGCCCTGGTCCCCGAGCCGCGTGTAGATGTGCATGCCACTGCCTCCCGTGTGATAGGAGTTCGCGCTGCGGGCGGGCGACCCTGCCTTGGCCACGCCGCCTGCTGGCCGGGTGCGCCCCTCTGCTAAAATAGTCGCGACGCGCCGCAGCAAAGGAGGCGGACTCTGTGGTCCGCGTCGGCATCATCGCGAACCCCGCCGCAGGCAAGGATGTGCGCCGCCTGGTCACCGAGGCGACGATCGTGACCGCCCCGGAGAAGATCGGCCTGCTTCGCCGCGCCCTGGTCGGTCTGGACGCCACCCCCGTCGACGAGGTGCTCTACCTGCGTGACAGTATGCACCTCGTGGACCAGGCACTGCAGGCCCTGCCGCAGCAGCGCAGGCCACGCTTCGCCATGCGGTCGCTGAACCTGGTGCTGCGGCACAGCCCCGACGACACCCGAGCCGCAGCCGCCCTCATGGCCGAACAGGACGTCCGGGGCATCCTCGTGCTCGGCGGCGACGGAACCAGCCGACTGGTCGCCGGCGAGATCGGTGACGTGCCGATGCTACCGGTCTCAACCGGCACCAACAACGCCTTCCCGCACTGGACCGAGGCCACGGCGGCGGGACTTGCCCTCGGCTTCGTCGCGGCAGGCTACGCGGCGGAGGCGGTTCGCCCGCGCAAGCGGATCGAGCTGCGCCAGGGCGGGGAGCTCAAGGAGATCGCCCTGGTGGACGCCGTCATTTTGCGCCCGGAGAGTACTGCGGTGCTGGCCGTGTGGGAGCCGGACGACGTGGAGTCCGTGGTGGTGACGCAGGGGCTGCCCGAGACGGTGGGATGGTCTGCCGCCGTTGGCGCGGCGCTCCCGACCGGCATCGAGGAACCGCGCGGTGCGCACCTGCGCCTCGACCCCGAAGCACCAAGGCGAATCCGTGCGGCCATCGCCCCTGGGCTCATCGCCGAGCTTGGCGTCGCGGCGGCGCATGAACTCCCGTACGATGTGCCGGTGGCCATCACGGGCCCGCGCACCATCGCCCTGGACGGCGAACCGCTCTGGCGTCTGCCCGCCGGCCACGAGGCAACGCTCACCGTCACGCCCCACGGCCCGCGCGTCATCGAGATCGCCGCCGCCCTGGGCCACGCGGCGAAGGAGCGGGCCTTCTGGCTGCCGTCCCCGCTTGCACCGACTAAGGCCAACTAGGAACGAAGGAAGGTGGCGGCACGGCCCCGGGGTCGTGCGCGGTCAGCGACGCGATGTAGCGGACGGTCGAAGCGATCGTCGCCGGCGTCGTCTTGGGCGTCCCGGTGTTGATCCGCGGCAGTTCGAGCGGCTGGGCCGAGGTCGTCACGCCCCACCCCCACTCGGCCAGGACCGCGTAGCGATAGCCCTCCTCGCGCAGGATGCGCTCCACCTGCTGGTCGTAGGAACCGAAGGGATAGGCGAACCACACGACCGGCTGGCCCGTCTCCGCCTGGAGGATCTGGCGGGCGTGCCTGAGGTCCGTGCTGATGCGCGCCGAATACTGCGCGGGCGTTTCCGTCTTGCCCGTGGCCGCGTCGTAGATGAGCGACGTCAGGGCCGGACCGGTCTTGCCAGGTCCAGTGGGCACGGTGCCGTGGCTCGCCAGGGTATGCGACCCGACGGTCAGCAGGCCGGACTGTTCCATCGCCTTCACCTGGGCCCAGGAGAGATCGCCTGGAAAGCGACCGATGCGGTTGACGATCAGGAACGTGGCAAACGGCACCTTGTCCTGCGAAAGGATCGGATAGGCGTAGGTGTAGACGCTTTCGAGGCCGTCGTCAAACGTGACCGCGACCGCGTTCGGCGGCAGGCTGCCACCAGCGAGGAAACTCTGGACCTGCGGCAGGCTGACAAAGTGGAACCCCTTGGTCTCGAGAGCGGCCATCTCGGCCGCGAACGACCCGGGTGTGATGTAGTCGCCATGTGCCATTGGACTCAGGCCGTGGTACATCAGAATCACGACCTGGTGCTGATAGTAGACGGGACCCGCGGCGGCCGCGGCCTTCAGCGGTGCCGTCCGCACTTTCGCAGTCAAGGTCGGCCTCTTGTGGGAGTGGTGCGAGGGCGCCGCCTGAGGCAGGCTGCCGCATGCCGTCAACAGGACGGCCAGCGCCAATGCGGCTGGAATGATCGCGCGCATCATGCCCTCCCTTTCGCAAAGAGGTGCCCGCTCATCATAACAGATGGGCCATGCCGGAACGGCCTAATCCATGCTACGGCTTTGGAGCGCCGCCAAGCACCTGGCGGTAGCCCCCCTGTCCATGGAATATGGCGCGGCGCACACGGCTGATGGTAGCGGCGGATGCGCCTGTCGACGCTTTCGCCTGCTCATAGGTGGCCCCGCGCAGGAGGGCGGACGCCACCGCGACGCGCTGCTCGAGCGCCCGGATTTCACCAGGCGTCAAGAGGTCCTGCAGAAGTGCCGTGCAATCTTCCGGTGTCTTGAGGCTCAAAAGGGCCGCCACCAGCAGCTCACGCCCGTCCGTCTCTTGCACGCTTGACCACGTCCAGGGCAAAATCGGCGCAACTGGCGCCTTGATCGCAACTTCGCCCAGGCGGGGAGCGAATCCTGTAGGCAAGCTTTCACGAATCAAAGGAGAGAAGGCGACGCCTTGCCGGATGAACGTTTGGAGGTCTACTACGACGGCACGTGCGAGCTTTGCTGCGCCGCGGCCGACGCTTGGCGGCGCGAGGACTCCGGGCGGTGTCTCGATCTGCAGCCGCTGCAGGCCGAACTGCCCCCGGACGCCCCGGACCGCAGCCGTCTCGAAGAGGCGATCCACGTCCGGGACAGCAGCGGCTGGCACAGCGGGGCGCGGGCCGTCCTTGCCATCTACCGCCGCCTGCCGGACGGATGGCTCCCGGCCCTCCTGCTCCGCGCGGGTATCGCGCTCGGCATCGCGGACCCCGTCTATCGGCTCATCGCCCGCCACCGCGCACACCTGCCAGCCTTTCTGCTCCGCACGCGCGAGCGCCGGTAGTCAGGCGGCCTTCCCTGGAAAGGGATCGCCCGTCGAGGCAAGGAATCGCTACGCGCTGAACTTTTTGGAGGCATGGCGATGTCCACTTCCCGCGCACATCCCGTCCGGCCCGCAAGGTCCCCGAGGTGAGCCGCGGCCTGCACACCTTCGACAGTCTCAGATTGCACCGCAACTACCGTCTCTACTTCGGCGGCCAGGCCATCTCGCAGATCGGTACGTGGCTCCAGGGGGCGGCGCAGTCCTGGCTCGTCCTCGAGCTGACGCACTCCGCGGTCGACGTGGGCCTTGTGTCTTTCTGGCAGTTTCTTCCCTTCACGCTGTTCGGGCTGTTCGGCGGGGCACTGAGCGACCGGCTCGACCCGAGGCGCACCCTAATCGCGACGCAGGCGGCCATGGGCCTCCTGGCGGTCGCCCTCGCCGCCTTTGCCTGGCTGCACTTGACGAACATGGCCGTCATCTACGCGATCGCCGCCGCTCGTGGCATCGTGATGATCTTCAACAGCCCCAGCCTGCAGCGCCTGATGATCCGCCTCGTGGGACGCGAGGAGCTGGCGAACGCCATCTCCCTTAACTCCGGGGTCAACAACGCGACGCGCATCGTCGGTCCGGGGCTGGCCGGCGTGATCATCGCCACGGCCGGGGTGGGCGTCTGTTTCGCACTCAACGCCGTCAGCTACGTGGCGGTCGTGATCGCCCTCGCCGTGATGAACGCAGGCGAGTTCTACCCGGTGCGGCAGGCGGACCTTCGCATGCGCATGCTGACGAGCGTGCGCGAGGGACTCAGCTACGCCCGCAAGACGCCCGCCGTCCTGATCCCGCTCCTTCTGCTCACCGTGGTCTCGATCACGGGAATCAACTTCTCCGTGCTGCTGCCGGTCCTGGCGGCCCAGACCCTGCACTCCGGCCCGGAGGTGTTCGGCCTCATTTCGTCGCTGTTCGGCCTCGGCGCGGTGTTGGGCGCCCTGATCGCCGCCGCCCTGAGTCGCGCCACCTGGAGCATGCTGCTCCTGAGCGCCGCGGGCTACAGCCTCTTCCAGGTCCTGCTCGCCCCGCAGCGGGAGCTTTGGCTCGTGCTGCTGTTCCTCGTAGTGGTCGGCATCTTCTACACCGTGTACACCTCCGCCACCAACGCCATGGTCCAGCTGGCCGCGCCCGACGACCTGCAGGGCCGAGTGGCCGGCCTCTACAGCTACGTATTCCTCGGCACGAGTCCGCTTGGCGCGCTGTTCGCCGGCTATCTCAGCGAGGCGGGCGGCACCACCCTGGCCTTCCTGGCGGCCGGTGTCATTGGCCTCTTGGTGACTGCCGCCTCCCTCCTGGGGGTACGGCGCAGCGTCCGTGCGACCTGATCTTGGTCCAAACGGCTGAAGGAGATCCCGTCCATTCGCCGAATCGCGCTGCTAACCATCCACTGGCTGATTGCCCATGGACCGGAAGGGGGAGCGCGAGGATGAACCCTAGCTACGCTCATGGCACGACACTGGAGCCGCTCATTGGTCAGACGATCGGCGATCACTTCGACGCGCAGGCAAAGCTGCACGGCGACCGGGAGGCTGTCGTCGACCGCCAGAAGGGCATGCGACTCACCTACCACGAGCTGAGTGCAGTGGCCACGCAACTGGCGCGCGGCCTCCTGGCCCTCGGGGTACAGCCCGGCGAGCGGGTCGGCATCTGGTCGCCAAACCGCTGGGAATGGATCGTGACCCAGTTCGGCACGCCGAAGATCGGCACCATCCTCGTCAACGTCAACCCGTCCTATCGGCTGCGCGAGCTCGGCTACGCCCTGCGCCAAAGCGGCATCCGCACCCTCATCACGGCGCCGGGCTTCGGTCCCAGCGACTACCTCGGCATGCTGCACGACTTGCTCGGCGAGCTCCGCGGCGGCCCCGTCTCGCATCCGGACTTCCCGGAACTCAAGGAGATTGTCGTGCTGGCGGACAAGGCTCCCCGCGGCATGCGCACCTGGTCGGATCTCCTGCGCCTCGGCGACTCCATCCCGGTGGAGGAGGTGCTGAGCCGCCAGGCGGATGTCCAGTTCGACGAGCCCGTGAACATCCAGTACACGTCCGGTACCACAGGCCTACCCAAGGGCGCCACGCTCTCGCACCACAACCTGCTCAACAACGGCTACTTCATCGGCGAACTGATGCGCTTTACGGCGGAAGACCGCCTCTGCATCCCGGTCCCCTTCTACCACACCTTCGGCATGGTGCTCGCGAACCTGGCGTGCGTCACGCACGGCGCCACCATGGTCATCCCCGGCGAGGGCTTCGACGCGGGCCAGGTGCTGGCGACCGTCGAGGCCGAACGCTGCACCGCCTTGCACGGCGTCCCGACCATGTTCATCGCCGAGCTCGGCCACCCGGACTTCGAGCGCTATGACCTCGGTTCGCTGCGCACGGGGCTGATGGCGGGATCGCCCTGCCCCGTGGAGGTGATGCGCCAGGTGCAGTCCCGTATGCACATGTCCGAGGTGGAGATCGCCTACGGTATGACGGAGACCTCTCCCGTCTCGACCCAGACCCGTGCCGACGATCCCCTGGAGCTGCGCGTCGGCACGGTGGGCCAGGTGCATCCGCACGTCGAGGTGAAGATCGTCGATCCTGCCACGGGGCGCGTCGTGCCGCGCGGCACGACGGGCGAGCTCGTGACGCGCAGCTACGCCGTCATGCTCGGCTACTGGCAGAATCCCGACGCCACCGGGCAGGTGATCGACGCCGCGCGCTGGATGCACACCGGCGATCTCGCGGTGATGCGCGATGACGGCTACGTCAACATCGTCGGCCGCATCAAGGACATGATCATCCGCGGCGGCGAGAACATCTACCCGCGTGAGATCGAGGAGTTCTACTACACGCATCCCAAGGTGGCCGACATCCAGGTCATCGGCGTCCCGGACCAGAAGTACGGCGAGCAGGTGATGGCCTGGATCCGCCTGAAACCGGGCGAGACCTCGACCGAAGAGGAGATGCGGGAGTACGCGCGGGGGCAGATCGCCCACTTCAAGATCCCGCGCTACGTCAAGTTCGTCGACGCCTTCCCCATGACCGTCACGGGAAAGGTGCAGAAGTACGTGATGCGGGAGGCGGCCGTCAAGGAGCTCGGCCTCGAAGGCGCGGCGGGCCAGACGACGGCGTAGCGGCAAGCCCACTCGGATGCGCAGGGACCCGGGCCAGATCGGCCCGGGTCCCTGGGTTCCTCGCCTAGTGCGTCGTTGTCAGGTGGTTGAACTGGGTGGTCAGCACGGGATGCAGGTACAGCATCAGGTCCTTGCTTGTGCCCTGCGGGTGGATCCACGGCTGCACCAGGTCATCCTGCCAGAGCGTGTAGATGAAGAGCCACGGCACCTGCTGGTGCGCGATGACTTCCGCCTGCTGGTAGTCCTTGACGCGCTGGCCGTTCGCGGTCGGCGGCAAGGTGTCAGCCGTGTCGACGAGTTGCTGGAACTTTGCGTTCGTCCAGTTGCCCACGTTCGTCGCGTTGAACATCTCGGTGCCGAGAAGGTTCTCGAGGAAGTCCTGCGCGTCGGGATAGTCCTGCCACCAGTCGTACCATGCCATATTCCAGTTCGCCTTCGGATTGTACTCCTCGTCGTTGAACGCGGTCCACTCCGAAACGCCCTGGATCTGGACGTTCATGCCGACGGCCTTCAGGTTCTGCTGGATCATCTCGGCCATGCGGATGCGGTCCTGCGTCTGGCTCGGGTAGATCAGTGTGATCGGTTGGCCGCTGTAGTGCGCGAGCTTCAGGTACTTGCGCGCGAGGGCCGGGTTGTAGGGATAGGGTTTGAGCGCCTTGTCGTAGCCGGCGATGCCATGTGGCAGGGGCTGCGACATGATCGTCGCGCGGCCGTTCGTGATGTTGCGGACGATCAGCGCCTTGTTGACGGCATAGTTGACGGCGAGCCGCATGTCGAGGTTGTTGAAGGGCGGCTTCGTGAAGTTGAAGGAGAAGTAGAGGACGCCATTCATCGGCGCCGTGTGGTACAGGTTCCGCAGTTTGGGATCCGACAGGACCTTCGCGTACACCTCGGACGGCAGGGGGCCGTTGATGAGGTCGTACTCGCCCTTCTCGAAGCGCAGCAGCTGAAGATCCGAGTTCACGTTCTCGTCGATGACGATCCTGGCGATCGACGGCGCGCCGCGCCAAGACGCCGGGTTCGCGGCGAGGATCATCTGGTGGCCCTGATTCCAGGAAAGCAACCGATATGGCCCCGTCCCCACCGCGTGCAGCTCATAGTTCTTGCCGTACTCCTGCACGATCTTGGGATCGAGGACGGCGGCGGACGTCAGGGCGAGTTCATTGAGGAAGTAGGGCTGCGGTGCCGCCAGCTTGATCTGCACGACGCCGAGCGCAGGGGACGTCACACCGGAGAGGCCAGGCTCGCCCACCGTCGCGGACTTGCCGCTCTTGATCCATTGCTGGTACCCCTGGATGTCGGAATAGGCGCCGCTGTAGGGCGCGGCGCCGGCACCCAGGGGATCGCCCGACGTGATGCGATTCAGGGAGTAGACTACGTCGTCCGCCGTGACCGCGTCGCCGTTCGAAAACTTTACGCCAGGGCGCAGGTGGAACGTGTAGACAAGTCCGTTCGAAGACACCGTGTAACTCTCGGCGAGCGCCGGATGCAGGCCGGTGTTCGTCTCGTTGTACTCGACGAGTGTGTCGTAGATCATCGACATCGGACGCTGCTCCGTGACACCGCTCCAGGAAGCCGGATCGAGCGTGGGAATGCTGCTGTTCTCCGCATAGTGCAGGGTCCCATGCGGCGAGGCCGCCCTCGCCGTCAGGACTCCTGCCCCGCCGCCGAGGGTGTACGCCATGGACGCCGTGGCCAGGATACCGATCACGCGCCGCAGGGTCGATTTCACGCGCTGCATTCCATGCCACCTTCCTCCATATCGCCGTCTGAGACACTCTGCCACGCTGAATTGGCGCCTGCAGGGGAGCTTGTCCCCCGCTTAACGGTTATGTCGCCGGCCGAAGAATATGCCTCCTCCCCACGGTCTAGCTAGAAGCGGGACCCGTCGGCACTTCGTCTACGGCCGAGAGAGATTGGGAGCGGGGCGCCCGATGCACCCCGCTCCCGCGTGAGACCTCAGCCGTCCTAGGCCGGCTGAAGCAGACTCTTGCCCATCAGCCACGTGACGACGCCATCTCTCTCCTCAGACGCGAGCTTCGTGAAGCCCTGGCGCAGGTAGAAGCGCAGCGCACGTTCGTTGCGTTCCGAAACGCGGAGCTGGTATTCCGTCATGCCGCACGTCCGAAAGTAGCGCTCGGCACTTTCGACAAGTTCAACGCCGAGTCCCCGCCCGCGCCAATCCGGCGTGAGGTAGAAGAGACTGACGTAGCCGACGTCCCGCCCCTCATAAGGACGGGTCCAAAACTCCACTTGCCCAACGATGGCCCCGCCAGCCAGAGCAAGCATCTGCCCGCCGGGAAACTTGGCGAGGCGGTCGTGCAGGATGCCACGGTAGATGTCCTCGGAGAACGTCCGGTCCGCACCGAAGCTGATCTCGAACAGGTCACGATGGAATCGGACCAGCGCGTCCCAGTCCCGTTCGAGGTCGATCGGCCGAAAGCTCAGCTTACTCGCCTTCCCTCCGTCCTGCACGGCGCCATTCCTCCTCGAGCATCCCGAAGACGACGTGATCGACATAGTGGTCGTAGAGCCACTCAGCATCGCGCACCACGCCCTCGCGTGTAAAGCCCAGCCGCCGGGCGACGGCCTGGCTCCTCTCGTTCCCGGCCGCGGCCCTGAGTTCCATACGATGCAGACCGTAACGCGTGAAGGCTTCGTCGAGAACGGCCTGGCAGGCGAGCGTGATGAGCCCTTGCCCCTCGTACGCCGCGCCGATCCAGTACCCGATGGACCCCTGCCTGTTCGCGCGGTCGATGGGATGCATGCCCGCGACGCCGCAGAGTGTCCCGCCGCGCCAGATGCCTGCCTGAAAGCCGAGGCCACGGGCGAACTGCTCCAAGCTGGAAGCGATGAACGCCTCGCTGTCCGCAACGGTCCGCGTGAAATCCACCCAGGGCAGCCAGCGGCGCAGATGGTCGCGCGACGCGTCGGTGAGCGCAAACACCTCACCGGCGTCCTGCAGGTCGAGAAGCCTCAAGTACGCTTCGCCAGCGAGCCTTTGCACGAACATAAGCAGGTCTCCTCGTCGCGACATCGACTGCCGTGCCATTCCACACCGCCGGTGTCCCGCTCCTGCCCGCAGCAAAGGGAAAGACCCCCTGCTGGTGCAGGGGGTCTAAAAGTTTCCCGGCGGCGACCTACTCTCCCGGCTCCTTTCGGAGCGAGTACCCTTGGCGCTGGAGGCTTTCACTACCGTGTTCGGGATGGGAACGGGTGGGGCACCTCCGCTATGGCCACCGGAAAGGTCTGAGTGCCTATGAGGGCGCTCACAACTGCAAACAAGGTCAAGTCCTCGACCGATTAGTACCGGTGAGCTCAATCCCTTACGGGACGTACACCTCCGGCCTATCAACCTGGTAGTCTCCCAGGGGTCTTACTCCTTACGGATGGGAAACCTCATCTTAGGGTGGGCTTCGCGCTTAGATGCTTTCAGCGCTTATCCCGTCCGGACGTAGCTAGCCAGCCATGCTCCTGGCGGAACAACTGGTACACCAGAGGTCCGTCCACCCCGGTCCTCTCGTACTAGGGGCGGCTCCCTTCAAGTTTCCAACGCCTGCGATGGATAGGGACCGAACTGTCTCACGACGTTCTGAACCCAGCTCACGTACCGCTTTAATCGGCGAACAGCCGAACCCTTGGGACCTACTACAGCCCCAGGATGCGATGAGCCGACATCGAGGTGCCAAACCTCCCCGTCGCTGTGGACGCTCGGGGGAGATAAGCCTGTTATCCCCAGGGTAGCTTTTATCCGTTAAGCGATGGCCCTTCCACGCGGTACCACCGGATCACTAAGCCCGACTTTCGTCTCTGCTCGAGGTGTTTCTCTCGCAGTCAAGCTCCCTTATGCCTTTGCACTCGACGCACGATTTCCAACCGTGCTGAGGGAACCTTTGGGCGCCTCCGTTACTCTTTGGGAGGCGACCGCCCCAGTCAAACTGCCCACCTGACACGGTCCCCCAGCCGGATCACGGCGTGGGGTTAGAACTCCGATTGGCGAAGGGTGGTATCCCAAGGTTGGCTCCACCAAGGCTGGCGCCCTGGTTTCCCTGCCTCCCACCTATCCTGTACATCGCCCACCAAAGTCCAATGTCAGGCTACAGTAAAGCTCCATGGGGTCTTTCTGTCCAGTCGCAGGTAGCCTGCGTCTTCACAGGCAATTCAATTTCACCGGATCCCTCGTTGAGACAGCGCCCAAGTCGTTACGCCATTCGTGCGGGTCGGAACTTACCCGACAAGGAATTTCGCTACCTTAGGACCGTTATAGTTACGGCCGCCGTTTACTGGGGCTTCGGTTCAGAGCTGCCCCCTTGCGGGATGACCCTTCCCCTTAACCTTCCAGCACCGGGCAGGCGTCAGCCACTATACCTCGGGTTTCCCCTTCGCAGTGACCTGTGTTTTTGGTAAACAGTCGCTTGGGCCTCTTCTCTGTGACCCGAAAAAGCTTCGGAGGCAAGCTCCTACACCTTCTCGGGCGCCCCTTCTCCCGAAGTTACGGGGCCATTTTGCCGAGTTCCTTAACGAGGGTTCTTCCGCGCGCCTTAGGATATTCTCCTCGCCTACCTGTGGCGGTTTGCGGTACGGGCACCTTGTGACTCGCTAGAGGCTTTTCTTGGCAGCATGGGTCCGGCCACTTCGCTACTCTAATTTCGCTCCCCATCGCCTCTCGGGATATGCCGAGGTGGATTTGCCTGCCTCGACTCCCTACCGGCTTGGACGGGCACTTCCAATCGCCCGCACGGCCTGCCCTTCTGCGTCCCCCCATCACTCAAACGTCCCAAGGTGGTATCGGAATGTCCACCGATTGTCCATCGTCTACGCTGCTACGCCTCGACTTAGGCCCCGACTAACCCTGAGCGGACGATCCTTGCTCAGGAACCCTTAGGCTTTCGGCGGGCAGGATTCTCACCTGCCATCTCGCTACTCATACCGGCATTCTCACTTCTGCACGCTCCAGCACGCCTTCCGGCCTACCTTCCCCGCCTGCAGAACGCTCCCCTACCACGCCCCTTGCGGGACATCCGCGGCTTCGGTGTCAGACTTAGCCCCGTTACATTTTCGGCGCAGGGTCACTCGACCAGTGAGCTATTACGCACTCTTCGAATGATGGCTGCTTCTAAGCCAACATCCTGGCTGTCTTAGCAACCCCACAACCTTTACCACTTAGCCTGACTTGGGGACCTTAGCCGGCGGTCTGGGCTCTTTCCCTCTTGACGACGAAGCTTATCCCCCGCCGTCTGACTCCCAGGCACCAACACACGGTATTCGGAGTTTGAACGGGTTCGGTAACCTGGTAAGGCCCCTAGCCCAATCAGTGCTCTACCCCCGCGTGTCTCAACCTGAGGCTAGCCCTAAAGCTATTTCGGGGAGAACCAGCTATCTCCGGGTTCGATTGGCATTTCACCCCTACGCACAACTCATCCCATAGCTTTTCAACGCTAACGTGGTTCGGGCCTCCATCCCGGTTTAGCGGGACTTCACCCTGGTCATGCGTAGATCACCCGGTTTCGGGTCTGCAGCAGGCAACTCTCGCCTTTTAAGACTCGCTTTCGCTCCGGCTCCGGGGCTGAACCCCTTAACCTCGCTGCCTACCGCAACTCGCCGGTTCATTCTTCAATAGGCACGCTCTCATCCGTCCGTAGACAGACTCGAACTGCTTGTAAGCGCACGGTTTCAGGTTCTATTTCACTCCCCTCTCGGGGTGCTTTTCACCTTTCCCTCACGGTACTCTGCACTATCGGTCGCTGAGTAGTATTTAGCCTTGGACGGTGGTCCGCCCAGCTTCCCACGGGATTCCTCGTGCCCCGTGGTACTCGGGATCCCCGATCGCCGCCACCACGCTTTCGCCTACAGGGCTGTTACCCTCTTTGGCCGGCCTTCCCAGACCGTTCGACTAGCATGGCTTTAGGCGTCCAGGCTCGGCAGAGCCTGCCACCGGGTCCCACAACCCCACCGCGAAAACGGCTGCCGCCTATCACGTCGCGATGGTTTGGGCTCTTCCCCCTTCGCTCGCCGCTACTGAGGGAATCGATGTTCTCTTTCTCTTCCTCGGGGTACTTAGATGTTTCAGTTCCCCCGGTTTCCCTCCGCATGCCTATGGATTCAGCATGCGGTGACACGGGTTCGCCGTGCCGGGTTGCCCCATTCGGATATCCCCGGATCAATGCCTGCTTGCGGCTCCCCGAGGCTTTTCGCAGCTTGCTACGTCCTTCGTCGGCTCTCAGCGCCTAGGCATCCACCGTGCGCCCTTACTTCCTTGACCTCGTTTGCAGTTGTCAACGTCCTCGTGCCCCTATGGGC
>JAJZAT010000023.1:0-19840 GCA_021799275.1 Bacillota bacterium | reverse complement strand
GAGAGACTCGGTCTCTCAAAACCGAACAGCAGAAGAAGACGAGAGATCGACCTAGGAGTCGTTCTCCCCGAAGGGAGTGGTCTCCTTAGAAAGGAGGTGATCCAGCCGCACCTTCCGATACGGCTACCTTGTTACGACTTCACCCCAATCATTGACCCCACCTTCGGCGGCTGCCCCCCTTGCGGGTTAGCCCACCGACTTCGGGTGTTGCCAACTTTCGTGGTGTGACGGGCGGTGTGTACAAGGCCCGGGAACGTATTCACCGCGGCGTGCTGATCCGCGATTACTAGCAATTCCGGCTTCACGCAGGCGGGTTGCAGCCTGCGATCCGAACTGGGACCGGCTTTAAGGGATTCGCTTGGCATCGCTGCCTTGCCGCCCGTTGTGCCGGCCATTGTAGCACGTGTGTAGCCCAGGACATAAGGGGCATGATGATTTGACGTCATCCCCACCTTCCTCCGGATCGTCTCCGGCAGTCTCCTCTGAGTGCCCAACTTAATGCTGGCAACAGAGAATAAGGGTTGCGCTCGTTGCGGGACTTAACCCAACATCTCACGACACGAGCTGACGACAACCATGCACCACCTGTCTCCCTGCCTAGACCGAAGCCTAGGAAGCCGCGTTTCCGCGGAGATCAGGGGATGTCAAGCCCTGGTAAGGTTCTGCGCGTTGCGTCGAATTAAACCACATGCTCCACTGCTTGTGCGGGCCCCCGTCAATTCCTTTGAGTTTCAACCTTGCGGCCGTACTCCCCAGGCGGGGTACTTATTGTGTTAACTGCGGCACAGGAGGGGTCGATACCTCCTACACCTAGTACCCATCGTTTACGGCTAGGACTACCGGGGTATCTAATCCCGTTTGCTCCCCTAGCTTTCGCGCCTCAGCGTCAGGTGTAGCCCAGAGAGCCGCCTTCGCCACTGGTGTTCCTCCCGATATCTACGCATTTTACCGCTACACCGGGAATTCCGCTCTCCTCTACTACCCTCAAGCCACCCAGTTTTCGATGCAGTCCACAGGTTGAGCCTATGCCTTTCACACCAAACTTAAGTGGCCGCCTACACGCCCTTTACGCCCAGTAATTCCGGACAACGCTCGCCCCCTACGTATTACCGCGGCTGCTGGCACGTAGTTAGCCGGGGCTTCCTTCTAGGGTACCGTCATTTCTTTCGTCCCCTAGGACAGGGCTTTACAACCCGAAGGCCTTCCTCACCCACGCGGCGTTGCTCGGTCAGGCTTTCGCCCATTGCCGAAGATTCCCGACTGCTGCCTCCCGTAGGAGTCTGGGCCGTATCTCAGTCCCAGTGTGGCCGTTCACCCTCTCAGGCCGGCTACCCATCGTCGCCTTGGTGCGCCATTACCACACCAACTAGCTAATGGGCCGCGAGCCCCTCCTTCAGCGGGTTTCCCCTTTCCTCCCGTGGCCATGCGACCTCGAGAGCGCATCCGGTATTAGCACCACTTTCGCGGTGTTATCCCGACCTGAAGGGCAGGTTGCTCACGTGTTACTCACCCGTCCGCCACTAACCGTACCCCCGAAGGGCTACGATCCGTTCGACTTGCATGTCTTAAGCACGCCGCCAGCGTTCGTCCTGAGCCAGGATCAAACTCTCACCAAATTGCTTGGCTTGAGCCTCTTTGGCTCTTTACTTTCGTACGTTCGCTCGCTTTTCTGCTGTTCGGTTTTCAAAGACCGAGCCGGTCTGCACCGGCGTCCCGCTCTCGCGGCGACAAGCGATACTATACTACGCGCTTCGCGTGTGTGCAACAGGAATGTTTTGGATTCGTGTCTATGGCTTGCGCATCCGTCGGCCGCGCGGTGAAAGCTTCGGACGCTCCGCGCGACGCGACAGGCTGCCGATCGCCTCGCGCAGCAGCTCGGACTGCCGGCCGTCGCGCTCGTCGACCTGACGCAACGCTTCGCGCAATAAAGGAAGCGCGCGCGCGTCGCCGTAGTCGGTCAAGGCGCGCACGATCGCACCCTTGCCTTCCCACCACGATGTTTTGCGGAACAGTGATATGAGGAAGCGGAACACGCGCTCGTCCTTCTCCATGCGTGACAGCACTTCAGAAAGATAGATCGCCGTTTCGGCGTCCGCCTCGCCCGAGGCGAACGACAGCACCTGCGGCGCCACGGCCGACCCGAGTTTGACAAGCGCCGTCTGCGCGGCGGCAAACAGTTCGTCCTGCGGATCCACCTCCGCAACGATGCGCAGGAGGGCAGGCGTGGCCTCGACGGCCTGCAGGGAGATGATGGCTTCGAGTGCGCGCACCGGCGCCAGGTGCTCGCGTCCCTGCTCGTCGTCGCGCAGCTCCGGCGCTCCGAGGATCGTCAGCAGCACCGGCAGCACCGCCGGGCCATGCTGCTGCAGCACGGCGTAGCTCTCCTCCGAAAGCTGCCCCTGACCAGACATGATGTCGCTGTAGAACCGATCGACCTCGTCCTGCTCGCGCCAGACCTCGCCGCCCGTCTGGTTCCAGCGCCGGTGCTGCGAGAGATCGCGCACGATGCCGCGGGCTCCGCGCCGCAGCCGCTCTTCGGTGATCGGACGCAAAGGGTAGCTGAAGTCGTCGTCGTTCGCAATCGCCTCGACGGCGGCGTATAGGGCATGGAGCCACGGTTCGAGAGGTCCGACGACCCGGCCCCAGACAGGCCGGACGCGCCGGCCGCACATCGCCAGGGCTCCCACGCGCCCGACGCGCGCCAGGGCCTGGCTCTCGTTGCCGCGTTCGACAAGGCGTCGCGCTTCGCTCAGCAGCCGATCGGTGTCGTCGTCGTCGCTGTATTCCTGCTCCACATAAACATGAAGAATGGCGACCCAAGCCGGGAACGCATCGTAGATCGAGCGCCCGCCGGTCTCGAGGAAGCGTTCGGCCAATGCCTGGATGTCCATGGGATATTCCCGCAGATCGAGATTATGCGGCATGGCGCGAATCAGGGTGCGCAGTTCCTCGGTGGCCGCCTGCAGCTCCTCCTGCGACCTCATCGCCGCATGCAACAGGACACTGAAGGCCAGCCCCTCCACGACGCCCGTGTAGGCGCCGATCAAAACGTCGCGGTCATAGAAGAGCATGCCGTCGCGCAAGTCGCGGCAGGTCTCGACGAAACCTTCCGGACTCAGGGCGTCGACGAGCTCTTGAAGCAGATCATCCCTCTGCGGTGCCGTAGGCCCACCCCCTTGCAACCGAAAACAGCCTACTCGCCCCAGATCATGAGCGACACGAAGTCGAGGCGAAGCACATCCTCCTGCGAACCGCGCAGGGTCAAGGAACCGTCCAGGTAGGGCTCGGTCGGCGTGCGCTCACCCTCGAAGATGCCGATCAGAACCTCAGCGGGTGCCGTCAGCACGATATGCGGGTCGTCGCAGCGCTGGCGCTCCCATTCCATGTCCCCTGCGCGCATGCGGATCCACGCCTGGACATCTGGCAGGTCCTTGGCCACCACCGCGATGTCGCGGTTCCAGTCTCGGTTCATCTGTCTGAGACGCTGGTTCTCGTTCACCTTGGCACGAAAATGATCGAGCGCGGCGTATAGGTCTTCCGGGGTTGCGTGCGTCACGAAGCGGAGCCTCCCTGCAGATTCTCGATGCGCGGCTCAAAAGCCAGCCGGCGCAGCCACTGCGCGTATCCTTCGTGCCCCAGTTCCTCCGGGCGCTTGCCGGACAACGCGACGATCATGGCTTCGATCACGTTCGTACCGAAACTGCGGCCCGCCATCTCCGGCGTCGTCGTGACGACGTGGGTCGCGCCACGCTGCCTGAGCTCGGCGATGTCCTTGGCCGTCGTGGTGTTGGTGAGGATCCACTTGCCATCGATGCGCGACGGCAGATACTTGCGAATGAAGTGCCAGTCGCCGGCGATCACGTCGGCGGCGTCGTAATACTCCTGGAACCGCTCGCTGGCGCCTTCCTTCTCCTGCTCCTTCCCTGTCGGGTAGAGCATGGTGAACGGCATCTTCGCCATCTCGGGCAGGATCCGTCGCGCGATGTCCGCAAGCTCGTCTAGCGTCGTGATCGGATACGGCATACCCGCGGAGAAGATCAGGTCGCCGAAAACGATCGGACATCCGATCTCGACAAACGCCTCCGCCATGCCGAACCGGTCCACCGCCGACACCATCAGCACGCGGGTCGTCGGCCGCAGGAGCTCCGTCTGGTGCAGCAGGTATTGCACGGTGTCGCGCTCCAGGGTGTCCTTGATGCCGGACCCGTCCACCGCGGGTGTCACACGGGCCGCCTCCATGAGGCGAAGACCATCGCGCACCACGTAGCGTTCGCCGCGCGCAAAGAAGTACACATCAATGCCGCCGAGTCCGATGGCATCCACCTGGCCATCGTGCTCGCGAATCAGCTGCTCCGCGCGGCCCAGGTCGCCGTCGGTGCCCTTGCGGCTGAGTTCGATCTCCTCGCCGAGCATGGACACCTGCACCGTGTGGTCACGCTGGGACGATCCGAGCGAGACACCAAGGACGCGCTTCATCGTTCTAGCCTTCTTTCTGGGGCTTGGGACGCTGCTGAGGAAAGAGGATCACCTCACGCAGGGACGGGGCGTCGAAGAGCAGCATGCACAGCCTGTCCACGCCGACGCCAAGGCCGCCGGCGGGCGGCATGCCGTATTCAAGGGCGAGCAGGAAGTCTTCGTCGATCCCATGCGCCTCCTCATCCCCAAGTTGACGCTGCCGCGCCTGCAATTCAAAGGCAGCGCGCTGGGCCTGCGCGTCGTTCTGCTCGCTGTACGCGTTGCCGAGCTCCATGCCCAGCAGGAACGCCTCGAACCGCAGTGCATACCTGGGATCCGGAGCCTGCTTCGCGAGCGGCGACATCAGCGAAGGGTGGTCGAGCACGAAGGTCGGCTGGCGCAGCCTCGGCTGCGCGTAGTGCTCGAAGATGTCGTCCATGATCTTGGCGAGCGGCTGCCCAGGATCGATGCCGGCCGCCGCTGCGGCTCCTCGCCAATCGTCCTCGCCGTGGAAGCGGTCCAGATCGGGGCCGCCTTGCTCGGCCACGAGTTCAGCAAAGGTGGCCCGCCGCCACCTGGCCCCGACATCGATCTCCTCGCCTTGAAAGCTGAACCGTGTGGTGCCGTTTGCAGCCATGGCAGCGTTGCGGACCAGTTCCTCCGTGAGGTCCATCATCACTTCGCGGTCGGCGTACGCCTCGTAGCACTCCAGCATGGTGAATTCGGGGTTGTGCCGCGTCGAGATGCCCTCGTTGCGGAAAACGCGTCCGATCTCGTAGACGCGCTCGAAGCCGCCGACCAGGAGGCGCTTCAGATGAAGCTCCAGCGCGATGCGCAGGTAGAGCTGCATGTCGAGCGTGTTGTGGTGCGTTTCGAACGGGCGCGCCGAGGCGCCGCCCGCCATCGCGTGCAAGACGGGCGTCTCGACCTCGAGGTAGCCCCGGTCGTCCAGCGTGCGGCGCAGCGAGCGCAACACGGCGGAACGGCGCCGGAAGACCTCGCGCACCTCAGGATTGGCCATGAGATCGAGGTACCGCTGCCGATAGCGAAGGTCGGTGTCCTGCAGGCCGTGGTATTTTTCGGGCGGTGGCCTCAGGGCTTTGCCGAGCGGGACGAAGGTCGTCGCGTCGATGGACGGCTCGCCCCGCCGCGTGCGGAACACGTTCCCCTCGACGCCCAAGAAGTCGCCGAGATCCATGAGGTCCAGAAGCTTGAAGGTCTCGTCGCCCACGCCGTCACGCCGCGCGTAGACCTGGATGCGCCCCGTCTCGTCGTGCAGGTCCAAGAAGGCCGACCCGCCATGCAGCCGGACGGCCCGCAGCCGGCCCGCGACGCGCACCGGCTGCCCGAGGAGTTCGTCGCAGCGCGTCACCACATCGGCCGCGTGGCGCGTGACCACGTAGCGCTGGCCATATGGATTGATGCCCAGGGAGACGAGCTCCCTGAGCTTCTCGAATCGCTGGGGTTCGGGCCAGCCCTCGGCCCGTGGCTCTTCGGGGTTCACCTAGCGCCGGACTCCCAGCACCTCGACACGCAAGGTGCCGGCCGGTACGCCGATTGCGACCACCTGGCCCACGTGGGTGCCCAAAAGCGCCTTTCCCACGGGCGACTCGTTGGAAATGCGGTTCTCGGCGGGATCGGCCTCCGTGGAACCGACGATGACGTACTCATAGGTCTCGTTCTCGTCCAAGTCGCGCAAGGTCACCTGGGAGCCGATCGCCACGACCTCGGGGTCGCCCGCTGCCTCCTCGATGATCTTGGCGTTGCGCAGCATCTTTTCAAGTGTCAGGATGCGACCCTCGATGAAGGCCTGCTCGTTCTTGGCGTCCTCGTACTCGGAGTTCTCCGAGATGTCGCCGAACTCGCGGGCCTGCTTGATGCGCTCCGCTACTTCACGGCGCCGCACGGACTTGAGGTGTTCGAGCTCCTGTTCGACCTTCTTGAGCCCCTCGTTCGACAGGAGTACTTCCTTCTCCAAAAACGGCACCCCTCTCAACCGTCGTCCACGATGAGCCTTTCGGAAAAACGGACGGACAGCCCCGCGCGGGGGTGCCCGCCTCTGAACGCTCGCGCGTATTATATTCCGGGTGCTCTAGGCTGTCAACGCATGCCAAGGGTCCCTTGGCCGGCAGTTCCGACCTGAAGCGAATGGAGCAAAGCCTCGAGTTCGGCGGTGTCGACTGCACGATCCTCCGTCATCGGCGACGAGCCGAGCTGCAGCCCGGCAACCTCCCGCCCGAGCAGCGCGGAGGCAAGGGCGAACCAGTGGTCCGACGTCACCAGCACGACGTGGTCGAGGGTGCGCAGGCGCGCCACCGTCCCGAGCACCTCGTTCAGCAGGGCCATGCCCGACCGCTCGTTCAGGTAAGCCTGCCTCTCCGCTTCGGAGAAGAGCAGCACGAAATCCACGCCGTTCCTCTCGCAGACCTCGCGCACCTCGTCGCGATTCGCGACCGGGAAGCCGACGAGTCCGATGGAGCCTCCCTTGTGCAGTTCGGCGAGCGTCTCAAGGCGCGACACAAAGCTGCGGTCGACGGAGAAGCGCTCCGCCGTGGCCTGCTGAGACAATCCGGCGCTGCGCAGGCGCAGCATCTCGTCGATGGTGGCCTGCAGACGACGCCTGCTGAGGGTCTTGTCACCGATGTGGATCAGGTCGTCCATGCGCCTTGCCGCCTCCAACTCTGCCCACCATAGCACCTTCCTGCGACACGCGCGAACGATGACGCGTGCTATACTCGTTCTGCCAGAAAGACCCGCGAGTCGCAAGGAGGCGCGATGGTGTGGAACTGACGTTCCTGGGCCATGCGACATGGCTTGTCCGTACCGGGGGGAAGTCCCTCCTGATCGATCCCTTCATCACCGGCAACCCGACCTCGACAGTGCGGGCCGAAGACATCGCCTGCGACTTCTTGCTCATCTCGCATGCGCACGGTGACCATATCGGGGACGCGGAGGCGATCCTCCGGCGCACGGGGGCCGTCGCGATCACGACGAACGAGATCGGCTCGGATCTGCAGTCAAAGGGTCTGACCGTGCACCCCATGCACCTCGGCGGCAAGCGGGCGTTCCCCTTCGGCAGCGTCAAGCTCGTCACCGCCCTGCACGGCTCGGGCATCGCAGGCGGTCACGCCTGCGGCTTCCTGATCGAGTCGGAAGGCAAGAAGCTGTACTTTGCCGGCGACACCGCCCTCAACCTGGATATGCAGCTCTTGCGCGACGTCTGGGGACCGATCGACATCGCCCTGCTGCCGATCGGCTCCTACTTCACGATGGACGCCGACGACGCCGCGGTGGCCTGCCGCTTCATCGCGCCGAAGGTCGTGGTGCCGATGCACTACAACACGTTCCCACTGATCGAGGTGGACCTGGACCACTTCAAGGCGCAGGTGGCGAAGGAGAGCCCATCCACCGAAGTGGTGGTGATGGCTCCGGGGACATCGCGCTCCTTCTAGGTTCGCGTAGATCAGGAAGTCCCCGTCGCAGGCGCGGCGGGGACTTCCTTATTCCTTCAGCATAGCTTCAGGGCCTGCGCCAGAGATCACACGGCTTTGAAGAGCACGTGCGGTCCGGCGGCCTCCTCCAGAACCCGCCCCGCATCCTTCAGGGCGTCCAGTTGTCCAAGCGTTTCGGAGATCGCGAGGAATGGGTCGGCCCCACGTTCCATCGGAAAGAGCTCCTGACTCAGGGCGAAGGCGCTCTTCGGCCCTTGGGCCAGGAGCCCGCGCACCGTCTCCTGGCGACTGGACATCTGGGCCTCGTAGCTGTCGATCAGGCCGATCGGGTCGCCGACGTCGCCGCGGTGGCCCGGCAACCACGGCACGCTGGGCAGGCTTCGCACCCGCTCGAGACTCGTGCGGTACTCCTGCAGCGATGGCCGCCTGCCCTCCGGTCCCACCTCGAAAATCGGGTTTGGCGTGATTCCCTCGATCAGCAGGTCGCCCCCCAGCATATAGCTGGCCGCCTGCAGGCAGAGGTGTCCGGGCGCATGCCCCGGCAGCACGAAGGCCTCGAGTTCGTCGCCCCCCGCCGCCAGCAGATCGCCCTCCAGCACCGGCGCAAACGGGCTGAGCGGCGCCATGAAACTCACGATGCGGCTGAGTTCCCTGCGCATGGCGACGAGAATCCCCTTTGGCACCCCATGCCGCCGCAGTAGGGCCTCGCTCGCCTCCTCGTCTCCGCGGGGCGAGGCGGTGCGCAACGCCGCTTCCGGATGCATCCGCAGCACGGCCCCACACCGCTCGGCCAGAAGCGGGGCATACCCCGCGTGGTCCGGATGATGGTGCGTCACGATTACCTGGCGGATGTCGCCGATCGCGACGCCCGCCTGGGCGAGACCCTGCTCGAACGCCCTCTGCGCCGGAGGGTAGAGCGGTCCCGGGTCCACGACCGTGACGGGGTCGAGCGCATAGACGTACGCATTCACGGGCCCGACCGCGAACGGCGTCGGCAGAACGATGCGCGTTGGCCGCAACGAGAGATCCCCTCCCTTGGCAGCCATTCGCGCCGGCAGTCTGGCTTACCTTGTCAGCGGCGTCGCCTGCCGTGCATCATCGCGAGGAGCAGCGGTCCCGCGCCCGCGACAGCCAGAATCAAGACGGCGAACAGAAGGATCATCAGGAGCACGAACACGCAGTCGCCCCCCTTTTGGGCCCAGCCGTCCCAAAGGGAAGCATCCCACGCCGTGCAGGGCCTATGCCGCATAGCCGCTGCGCCGCACGCGCAGGCTAGCAGCGCTTGGAGGCGACCCTACATGGGCAAGCTCGTCGAACTGCGCGCGTGCGACATCTGCCAGCGTCTTACCTTGCGACGCAAGCTGCGTCTCTATTGCGACATGCTGCTCTGCCGCGACTGCTTCCACCGATACGGCTACTCCTGAGCCGGCGACGCAGGAGGGCGCCCGCCCAGCGCGAATGGCATCGGCAGGAGTGATCTCTTGGCCGTCGTCCTCGTCGCTGGCGCAGCGCTCAAGGGAACCCTGGACTGTCGCGCCGCCACCCGCGCCTTGGCGCAGGGTGTGCGGCGCGCAGGCCATGTACCGCTTCCCCTGCCCATCGCGGACGGGGGCGATGGATCGCTGCTCGCGCTCGAGGCGGCCGGCTTCCGGCCGCGCAGAGCGGAGACACACGACGCCCTCGGCCGGCCTGTGCAAGGGCGCATCGCGTTTCGCAGCCGCGATCGCGTCGCGGCCGTGGAGTTCGCGGAGGCGGCCGGGCTTTGGCGGGTGGAGGGAGTCGGCTACGATCCCTGGACCGCCACCAGCTATGGCGTAGGGGAGCTGCTGCTCGCCGCGCGGCGTCTGCGGCCGGAGCGCATCCTGCTCCTCCTGGGCGGTTCCGCAACGCAGGACGGCGGGCTGGGCATCCTGCAATCTCTGGGCGCCCGCCTGACTCCAGCGCCCGGGGGACGTTTCGCCGCCGCCCGCGATCTCCTGGCGCTCACCGCGCTCAACCTCGGTCCAGCTCGCCAGCAGTTCGCCGGCATTCGCTTCGAGGCGGCGCACGACGTGGACCATCTGCTGTCGGGCCCTCGGGGCAGCGCCTTCGGGTTTGCCCTGCAGAAGCACTTCCCACCGGAAGACCTGAACCGCCTGGACGAGGGGCTCCACCGCTATGGCGAGCTGCTGCAAGCGGCGAGCGGGCTCGAGGCGCAGGTGCCGGGAGCGGGCGCCGCAGGCGGAGCCGGCGCGGCGGCCCGCGCGATCGGCGCGGCGCTGCGTCCCGGGGCCGACTGCATCTTCGAGTTGCTGGAGGTCCAGAGCGCCCTTGCGCAGGCTGATGCCGTGCTCACGTCGGAGGGGCAGGTGGACACCACCACGTGGCAAGGCAAGGGCCCTGGCGTGCTGAGCCGCATGGCTCTCCGCGCCGGCAAACCCCTCGCCATCATCTGCGGCAACCGCCGAGGCGATCCGCCCGACGGCATCCTGGTGGAAGCCGCTGCCGAGGGGCCGAGCGCGAGTCCGGCAGACATCGCGCGCGCCGCCCAGCGCTCGCTGGCACGGCTTCTGCCCTGACCGGAACGCAGGCGGCCGCGCCCGAGCAGGGCGCGGCCGCCTGAACGTCACGGTCAGCCGAGCCTGCGCACCTCGTCGATGAGATGCGGCAGGATCTCGAGCGCGTCGCCGACGAGACCGTAGTCCGAGATTTTGAAGATGGGCGCTTCGGCGTCCCGGTTGATCGAGACGATCGTACGGCTGCCCAGCACGCCGGAGATGTGCTGCACGGCCCCCGAGATCCCCACGTTGATGTAGAGCGCTGGCGCGATATTCTTTCCGGTCTGGCCGATCTGCTCGCTGTGCGGGCGCCAGCCGGCATCGACCGTGGCGCGCGTCGTGCCCACCGCCGCACCGAGGAGATCCGCCAGTTCCTCGACAAGATGGAAGTTCTCAGGATCCTTGAGACCGCGCCCGCCTGCCACGACGACGCTGGCTTCGGTCAGCTCGGGGCGCGTCGCGGCCTGTCGGCGCACTTCCCGCACGCGGCAGTGCACCGTCGCGGGATCGACCGCCACCTCGAGCTCCCGCCGCTGGGACGGCGACGTTCCCGCCCCGGCGGGGGAGAAGGCGTTCGGACGCACCGTCGCGACGGTCACGTCGCTGAGACTCGCCACCTTGGCGATCACCTTGCCCGAGTAGACGCTGCGTTCGGCAACCAGACGGCCATCCTCGACGGTCAGGTCGCCGAGGTCGGCAAGGAGGCCGGCCTGCATGATGCCCGCTACGCGCGGCGCCAGGTCCCGGCCAAACGAGGTGGAACCGAGGAGAACGAGCGGCGCGGACACTTCTTTCGCCGCCTGGACGACCGCCGCTGCCCAGGCTTCGGCGGCATACGTCGCAAAGGCTTCACCCTGCACGGTCAAGCAGAGATCGCAGTCGAGCGCCATGGCTGCGTCCACCGCCGCCGGGTCGGCACCGATGAGCAGCAGCGCGACGCCATCCGCACCCAGGAGAGCCTGGGCCCTGCGGGCGGCCGCGGCAAGCTCGGCCGAGATCTTCTTGAGCGACCCGTCACTTTGTTCCAAGACCGCAAGAATCACCGGATGACGCCTCCCTAGATCAGCTTGGCTTCCTCGTGCAGGATGCGGACGAGTTCCTTGGCTGCCGCGGCCGGTTCGAGTCCGGAAAGGATCTTGCCCTGAGCCCTGGCCGGCGGCAGCTCCAGCGAGCGCGTCTCAAGCACGGGTTGTCCCAGCGCAGCTCCATCAACAGCGATCTGGCGGATCTCCTTGCGCTTGGCCTTCATGATGCCTGGCAGCGACGCGTAGCGTGGCGTATTTAGCCCTTCCTGCGCCGTCACGACGACCGGCAGGCTGAAGTCCAGCACCTCGACGCCGCCCTCCACCTCGCGCTCGGCGACGCCTGCGTCACCCGAAAGTTCGAGCTTCGTCACCTCAGTCACGTGGGGCCAGCCGAGCTCGGTCGCCACCATCGCACCAACCTGGCCCTGCTCGTCATCGGCCGCGGAGCGTCCGGCGATGACGATGTCGGCCCCAAGTTCCCGCACGGCCTGCGCGAGCGCCTTGGCCACGGTCAAAGGATCGCTGGCGGGCGCCGTGACGCGTGCCGCCTCGTCCGCTCCCATCGCCAGGGCGGTGCGCAAGGCTTCCTCCGCCTTCGCCTCG
The DNA here is from genome assembly GCA_021799275.1 of Bacillota bacterium. Lineage (GTDB taxonomy): Bacteria > Bacillota > Sulfobacillia > JAJZYS01 > JAJYTV01 > JAJZQO01. The sequence continues at coordinate 7,768 of JAJZAT010000023.1, read as the reverse complement.
CCGAGCGTCACGACACAGACGGTGGCACCGTGCTTTTCCTTGATACGCAGAGCCTCTTCCACAGCCATTTCGTCATAGGGGTTGACGATCAGGCTGGCGCTCTGCCGGTCGATGTCCTGCTTTCCATCCGCAAGCTTGATGCGCGCAGCGGTGTCCGCAACCTGCTTAACCAGCACGACGACCTGCAAGAACTGACCCTCCTCCGACCAAAACAGGCCAAGGCGATTATAACGCCTGCACTGACGTTCTCCTCACGGCTAAAGCCGGGGGATTCTGTCTCAGTCCTCGCGGGCCGAGCTAAACCGCATGTGCGGCGTGTAGCGCACACCGAGGGGGGACGCCATGACCCCGACTACTGGGCCCGAGCCCAGATACCTGGCGCCGATGTTGTACGCGCCGACACCGTTCCGGTGGTAGTGGAATCCGCAGGGGCAGCGGTCCTCCCGCCCCCTCGGCTTGTGCCGCCGACCGCCGGCCGGGCAGGTTTGCGAGGTGTACGCTTCGTCCTGCAAGGTGACCCGCATCCCGCGGCGCTCCGCTTTGTAGGTGAGCATGTGCCGCAACTGGCCATGCGGCATCTGGTGGATCTTCTGGTTCGCCTTGGGCCCGTAGTCCAGACCCTGGCGGATGTCCCGCACATCGCCGATGGTCACCTCATGCACCCATCTCGCATGGAGGGTGCAGATCAATGCGGTGGTTTCTTTGTGCAGGATGTCCCGCATCTGGTTGTCCAGCTTCGCAAGCTGGCGCTTCTTCGCGCACCAGACGCCACCAGCGGTGGGAGTGGCGCCGCTTTGCGCCGATCAGGCGGGCGAGTTCGGCCTTGAGCTTGTTCTGATAGCGCCGCTTCGACCGCAGGAGTGTGCCGTGCTTACACCCCTTTCTCGCACCAACGAATCGATTCGGCCTTGTCCCATGGCTGAACCCGAGACTTGCGGCCGGTATCTTCGGTCAGGTCGTCAGAAGGCCGAGGTAGGTCTCGATGGCTGCGCCCGCGCCGCCCTCCCGCACCCCTCCAGTCACATAACGGGCCACTTCGCGCACAGGCCGCGGCGCATCGGCCATGGCGACGCCGAACCCAGCCCTCGCGATCATCTCGCGATCGTTCCAGTCGTTGCCGATCGCGATGACCCGCGACCAGTCGAGGTCCAGGCGCTCGAGCACCACCTCGACCCCGCTGGCCTTGTCGACGCCGGTGGCCACCAGTTCGAGCGGCCCCACCGGGGCGGTCTCCTCGACGCCCTCGATCTCGCCTTCGAGCCACGTCCTGGCCTCGGCGGAGCCTGGGCCGAAAAGGTCGATCTTGTAGACGGGCATGCCGGGAGCCTGCTCGTAGCGGCCCTGCACCACGCGGCGTTCGCTCAGGTCCCAGAGAGCACGCCGCAGGCGGCCGGGGGAGCGCAGCGCTCCGCGCCGCCAAAGATGGCGCCACGGGTGCAGCGCGACCGCGCCCGCCTGCACGAACAGGCCCTGGCGTGTGGAGAAGCCCACGCTGACGCCATGCTTGCGACAAAGCTCCGCCACCTTGGCCACCGCCGGCCGTGGCACCTCCGTCGCGCGCCACGGCGTCCCGTCCTCGGGGTCGAGGACGAGGGCGCCATCGCAGGCGATGAGCGGACTGTCCGCCAAGCCGAGATCGCGCGCGAAGCGGCGGCTGGTGGCCACGCGGCGCCCGGTCGCCACCACCGGCAGGAGACCGGCGTCGCGCGCTTCCCGGATCGACTGCAGGTCGCTTCTCAGGATCTCGAGCCCACGGTGCACCAAGGTGCCGTCGAGGTCGATGGCCAGCACACCCCGGTACTCCACCGCTAACGGACACCTCCTGTCATGAATCGGCCAAGGCTGCGGCTCAACTCCTGCGGCGCCTCGAGCGTCAGCATATGCCCCGCGCCCGGAATGACCTCAAGTTCCGCCGAGAGTGCCTCGGCCAACGTCCGCGCATACTTCGCGGGCGTCATCCGGTCACGGTCGCCAACCAGCACAAGGGCCCTCTGCCGGATCTCCCCGAGCCGCCCGAGCACATCGAACGCGTCGCACGCGAGGAAGTCGCCGTACTGCACGTGACGGTCGGCCTCGGGCAGGCGGCCGCGGGCCTCGGGCGACGCGTCGGGAGCGAACATGAGGTCCACGAACGCCTGCGGCATCTCTTTGCCGGCCGCCAAGGCCGCCAGCAGGTCCGGATGCACCCGCAGACGGCCGCCGGTGGCGATCAGGACAAGGCCCTTCACCATCTGCGGCTGCGCCAGGGCGGCCTCCAGCACGATCGCCCCTCCCATGGAGTGGCCGCCAAGGCAGAGCCCCTCCGGCCTCAATCGGCGAGCGACATCCAGGACAAGCCCGGCGTACGAGGGCACGTCGCGGAACCCCTGGCCGGGCGATCGCCCATGACCCGGGAGGTCGATGGCCCAGGTGCCCGGCACAGCCTCGAGCTGCTCGGCGAAGATGGACGCGTCCTCTCCCGCACCGTGCAACAGGAGACAGGACCCGCCCACCTCACCGTAGGCGGCCAGAGAACCTGCGCCCGTCTCGATCATCCTTTGCGTCAAGGCCAAGGATCTTGCACTCCCCTCCGCTACCTGCCGTCCAGAAACCTCCTCACCGCCGCATGATGGCCAGCGCCGCGCCACAGTTTCTCGAACTCACGCTTCGCCCTCTCGGCGCCCTCCTCGTCGCCGCGCAACGACGAAACCACCGCGGCGGTCAGTTGGCGGTCCTGAAACGCGGCCTGCCGCAGATAGGCCGGTAGATCCGCGGGAATGAGGACGCGATCGACGAGGCCGAGGCTGCGGGCTTCCGCAACGCCGATGCGGCGGGCCGTGAGCAGAAGATCGAGCGCCCTGCCCCGGCCGACGCGCTCCGCCAGGGCCACTCCGCCGCCCCAGCCCGGACTGAGGCCCACGTTCGCCTGGACGAACTGAAAGGCGGCGCCCGGCGTCGCGCACACCACGTCCGACGAGGCGACGATCTCGGCCCCTCCACCCACGGCAAGACCCTCCACGTAAGCGATCACCGGGATCGGCGCCACCCTCAGCACCGCAAGGGTAGCGCGCATCTCGGTCATCACCCCGAGCGCCAGGTCGTCGTTGTCCTTGAGCGCGGCGAGGTCGCCGCCGGCGCAGAAGACGGGCCCGGCACCGCGCAGACAGATGGCGGAAGCCTCCCCGACCGCCTGGCGGACGGCCTGCGAGAAGCGGTGCGAAAGCTCCTCGTCGACCGCGTTGCGGACCTCGGGGCGGTTGAACGTGAGGAGCACGACGTTGCCCATGCGTTCCTGCAAGAGACTGGCCAAAGGCTTCGCCTCATTTCAGTGACAAAGGTACCCCGCTGATGGCCGGCGTTGCCGACTATTCTTCCACGTACGCTTCGCCGGCCCTGAATACCTCCTGACCCTCGCTCAGCACCAGCAGCGGGTCGTCGCCATGCTCGGGTCCCTGCCGATAGAGCACGAGGTCGGCGCGGGCTCCGGGCACGATGTCCTGCCCGCGGACGCCGACGCTCTGATAAACCCCGTCCCGGTACCCGCGCAGCGCCAGCTCTAGATCCAAGCCATGGCGCGCACCACCGCCAACCGCGTCAGCGCCGAGCGCCCACTTGAGGTTGAGCGCCGGCGAGGGGCTTTCGACGGGCGCATCCGACCCGAGAGCCAAGCGCGCACCGGCATCGCCGAAGGCGCGGTACGGATACGCCCGGGCAAGCCGGTCCGCCCATGCCCTGCGCGCGTCCGCGAGATCCTGCTCGAGGTGGCACGGCTGAATGGAGGCAGTGACGTCGGCCGCCGCGAGTCGCTCGGCGAATCCCTCGGGCACCAGCTGCAGGTGCTCGATGCGGTGCGGCGCTTCGGCTGGCGGCAAGGATTCGAGGAGTCCCAGGGCTGCCTGCGCGGCGGCGTCCCCGATTGCGTGCACCGCAAGGGAGAAGCCGCGGCGCGCAAGGCTGCGCATAGAGCCGCGCAGGTCTTCCGGATCATGCCGCGGCAGGCCCGTGCCGGGGGCATCGGCATACGGCGCCCGCAGCCAGGCCGTGCGTGAGCCGAGGGTGCCGTCGAGAAAGAACTTCGCCCCTACGAGCGCCGACCGTCTCCCCAGCCGCCGGGGCCGTTGGCCCCGGCCGATGCTTGCCGCCGTCTGGTATACGTACGCCTGGAACGGTAGCCGGCCCGTGGCCGAAGCGACCGCCGCGACACCCTCCGGGGTCTCGAAGGTCACCGCGCCGACGATACCGCGCCGCCAGAGATCGCGAATGGCACGCTCCACGGCGGCCTCCGCGCCACCCTGGTCCTGGTCCGCCGCCGCGGCCAGCGGCAGCGCGGCGGCCTCGCGCAAGAGCCCTGTGGGCAGACCGTCAGGTCCCTGTTCCACGGCGCCACCGGGCGGCACGTGACGGTCCAGGCCCAGGGCCCGCACGCTGCCTGGATCGCTGAGCAGGGTGTGCAGGTCGTGCGCCCAGACGCGCAGCGGCGCGAGGCGCCGAAGGAGGTTCTGGTCCCTGGCCAGCTCGACCAGCAGGCTGGCGCTCGCGCCCCGCCCGCGCAGCCACCCGTCCTGGGCGCCGCGCGCGGCGAGAAGCACGTCGCGCGCCTTGGGCGCGGCAAGACCCGCAAGGTCGAGCTCACCCAAGGCGCGACCATACGATAGCAGGTGCAGATGACCATCCAGGAAACCCGGCAGGAACCGTCCGGCAACGCGGCGCACGGTCGCCCCGGGAAACTGGCGGCGCAACCGATCGACGGGGCCGAGCGCAAGAATGCGCCCTCCGCCTACAGCCACGGCGTCTTGCCCCGCGACTTCCGCACCGTGATAGATCACGGTCTCCTCCATTCCCGACAACCCCTCCCCACAGGAAATTTCCGGGCGACCGGCCGAAGGTACCGGCGCAGGCACGCGCCATGGAGCCGTCGCGAACGCGGATACCCCTTCCCCTAGTCCGAGCATAGCATTCGCACCTTGCGATGGGCGACGCGACGCCCTTTACACCCCGCCAAGCCATGTGCTAGCGTCCCAGCAGAAAGGTGGGTACGTCTTGCCGCAGCAGGCCACCTGCCCACTTGCACGCGCCGCCGCCATCGTAGGCAATCGCTGGACGCTGCTCATTCTGCGCGATCTCAGCGAAGGCAGCCGGCGGTTCGGCGAACTGCAGTCATCCCTGGCGGGAATCTCGCCAAAGACCCTGTCGGACCGTCTCAAGACCTTGGAGCGCCAGGGCGTTGTGCGACGCAGCGAGCATCGCGGCGCCCCTGTGCGCGTGACCTATGAACTGACGGCGAAGGGCCTCGGCCTTCTGCCTGTGCTGGACTCCCTGCGCACCTACGGCGAGACCTACCTTTAGCCAATTGCCGCCGCCTGTCCGAATGGAGTGGGGGGGTTAGGTGCAGCCAAGCTACCGCCGCCTCGTCGTCCGGCGCACCGTCGCGGTGCTCGCCATCCTAAGCGTTCTGGCGCTGGGCTTGGTCGTTCGCCTGATCTACCTGCAGGTCATCGCAGGATCGACCTACGGGCAGGCCGCGCTCGCCGAGCAGTATGCGCACCTGCCGCTGCCGCCCGTCCGCGGCACGATCACTGATCGCCACGGTCGCGTGCTGGCCCTCGAAACGCCGGGGGAAGCGCTCTGGGCCATGCCCCGCTCGATCCATGACCCCCGCACCATGGCAAGGCAATTGGGACCGATCCTAGGGGAGAGCGCCGCCAAACTCGAGAAGGTGCTCGCGTCCCGCCAGGCCTTCGTCTGGCTCTCCTATCACGTCACGGTCGGGCAGGCCGCCCGCATCCAGGCCCTGGGCACCTACGACGGGCTCGGTCTGCAGCCCATTTCCTGGCGCATCTATCCGCAGGGCGACCTGGCGGGTGCGGCCATCGGGTTTGTCGGCGTCGACCAGACGGGGCTGGCCGGGGTCGAGCTCAGTTACAACAAGCAGCTCAGCGGAAAACCCGGCATGGAGGTCGTCAAGGTGGACGCGCTCGGCAATCCGCTGCCGCAGTATGGCGTCCAGGTGACGCCCGCGGTGCCCGGTGACGGCCTCGAGACGACCCTTGACCTCTCGATCCAGGCCTTCACCCAGCAGGACCTGGCGGCGGCCGTCAAGCTGCGGCACGCGAAGGGCGGCCGCATCCTCGTGCTCAACCCGAACACCGGCGCGATCCTGGCCATCGCCCAGTACCCTGAACCGAGTCCCGCGAACTGGCAGAACTACCCTCAGACCGAGTGGGCGGACGAGCCCGTCCAGTACGCCTTCGAGCCCGGGTCGACGATCAAGCCCGTGACCGCCTCGGCAGCCCTCACGACCGGTGTCGCGACCCCGAGCTGGTCGATCATGGACAAAGGCTCCATCGTGATCGACGGCATCCGCATCTTCGACTGGATCCCGACCGGCTTTGGGCGGCTCACCTTCGACGGCATCATGGAGGTGTCGTCGGACGTGGGTTTTGCCACGCTGGCGATCGACATGGGCGCTTCGGCGCTCTACCACTTCTACGATCTCTTCCACCTGGACAGGCTCACGGGCGTCGATCTGCCCGGCGAGACGCCGGGACTCATCCCGCCCGAGAACCAGGCCACGAAACTCGACCTCGGCGAGATGGGGTTCGGCCAGACGATCGCCATCTCCCCCATCCAACTCGCCGCAGCCGTCTCCGCCGTGGCCGACGGAGGGATCTGGCACACGCCGCACATCGGCAAGGCGCTGCTGCTCCCCGACGGCAGGAAGAAGGTGCTCACCTTCCCCTCGCAGCGCGTGATCACGCCTCTCGTCGCGCGCGAGGTGCGGACGGCGATGATCAAGGTGATCACGAAGGGCACCGGCAACCTGGCGCAGGTCAAGGGATACGAGGTGGCAGGCAAGACCGGAACGGCCAACGTCGTGGGCAAGGCCGGGAAGTTCAAGACCGGCGACTTCCTTGCGTCCTTCATCGGCTACGGGCCGCTGCCGAACCCCAAGGTGCTGATCCTCGTCCAACTCGACGACCCGAAGGGTCTCTTCTACGGAGGCGACGTCTCGGCACCGGTTTTCTCGCAGCTCTTCGGCCAGATCATGGACTACATGGGCGTGCCCACGAGCACGGCCGCGCTGCAGGCCCAGCACGTGGCCGTACCGGATCTGGCGGGCCTCACCTACGCCGAAGCCGCGCTGCGCCTGGATGGGCTCGGCCTCCTCATGCAGAGCCAGGGCAGCGGGACCAATGTGACGTCGCAAACGCCGGCGTCCGGCACGAACGTCGCGCCCAACACGGTGGTGACCGTGCAGCTCGGCGGCTCCAAGGGCACCACGGGCGTGCCGGACGTGCTCGGCCTGACCGTGCAGCAGGCGGACAGTGCCCTTGCCTCGCGTGGCTACCGCATGGTACCAAGCGGCTCGGGGGTGGCGGCGCATCAGAAGCCCGGCCCCGGCACGGCACTGAAGTCCGGGCAGTCCGTGAGTGTGGTGTTCACGGCTCCGCCTTGATCGAAGGGGTCCGATCGGCCCTATTTTCGGGTACCTTTAGGGGCACGCAGGAGCACCAATCCTCTGGATGGAATGTCACTTTCTGCATCTGACGTTCGTCCGAGTACGCATTCACTAAACCCCGTTGAGACGAAGTTCCTCCTGGACTCTAACTTCAGTCGGTAGTACGCTGAGGACATGGAAAGGCATGGCGGTTGCAGCGAGGAGCGCGAGGCGGAACTGCAGGATCTGCTCGAACAGGAGCAGCGCCGGGTCGAGAAGCTCCGCGCCCAGGTGACGATGCTGCAGCGCCGCCTGACGAAGGTGCAGGCAGAGCGCAGCGAGCTCAAAGCC
>JAJZAT010000001.1 GCA_021799275.1 Bacillota bacterium | reverse complement strand
GATGGCCACGCCGCTGGCTATTGTGCGAGCCAGTGGCCTGGCGGCCGAACACGGCATCGTGATGCGGTCGGGAGAAGCCTTTCAGGTATTTCGCAACGTGGACACCATCGTGTGGGATAAAACCGGGACACTGACGGAAGGCCAACCCCACATTACGGCCGTCTGGGCCGCCGAAGGCGACCCTCAGGCGGTGCTGCAGATCGCGGCAGCGGCGGAATGGGCTTCCGAGCACCCGATGGCGAACGCCATCCGCACCCGTGCCCAGGAGGAGCACCTTCGGGTGACACCAGCAGAAGCATTGACGGCCTTGCCCGGGCGTGGCATCGCGGCCACCCTCAATGGGATGTCTGTGGTGATGGGGAATGCGCGCCTGATGACGGAGCAAGGGATTATTGGCCTCGCCGACGGACAGACCTGGGCGATGGGTCACCAACGAGTCGGACGTACGGTGGTGTACGTGGCGGTCAAAGGTCGCCTCATCGGGGCCCTGGCCATTGCTGATCGCGTCAGACCTGGCGCACACGGCACTGTCGCATCGTTTCAACAGCGGGATCTCACGATGATTCTGGCGACGGGGGACCACCCCCAGGCCGCTGAGGCCATCGCCAACGACGTGGGGATCGCCGTCGTGCACGCGGGATTGCTGCCGGAGGAGAAGCGGGCCCTAGTCCGTCGACTCCAGAAAGACGGCCATCGGGTCGCCTTTGTAGGGGATGGCATCAATGATGCGCCCGCCCTCATGCAAGCGAATGTCGGCATCGCCCTGGGTTCGGGCACCGATATTGCCTTGGAGTCCGCGGACGTCGTCGTTCCCGGGAACTGTCCTACCACCGTGTGGCAGGCGTACATGCTCGCCCGCACCAGTTACGCCATGACCGTGCGCAATGTGCTGCTCGCGATGAGCGTCAACGGCGCGGGGATCCTGGTGGCCCTTACCGGCCGGCTGCAACCCATTTGGGCCATGGGGGCGATGGCGATCTCATTGGCGGCGGTCTTAGGCCACACCCTCGTGAGCCCCATGATTGCCGACGCGCCCGCACAACGGAAGGAGGCCGTCTAGGATGGCGACACGCGTACGGCGCCTTGCGAGGGCCGCCGCGATCTTCGGGGCGATCGGCGGGGTGGTGTGTCTCCTGTCCATGACGTCAGCGGTGGCCGGCGCATTCGGCGCGGTCACCGCAGGTTCCCTGTCCGAGATGTCGATGGCCGGAATGCCCACTACACCCCATTCCACTCCAGGGATTTTGGTTGGGTTGGTGCGATGGGGTCCAGAAATGCTTGGAGCGTCGGTCGGGCTGATTGTCCTGGCCTTGGGGTTACGGCACCAAATTCTGATGTTGCCCGCGCTCCTCATCGGGGCGGTGGTGTATTGGGCCATGTACGGGCAATCGCGCGTCACGGTGATGATCGTGCTCACGCTGGCGGGATTCGGGGGGTGGGCGTATTTGTTTTACAACTCTCGCATGGGGTCGGCCCGAAATCACGGTAGACCCAATCGGTAGCATCAAGCATTGCACTACTGATGAAAGCAGCAGAATCGACAAGTATCCCGAAAGGGCCCGGCACCGGCCCGAAACCCACACTCCGCCACGCTGGCCCATGACTGCTACACGCGGCGTAATACTAGACGCCACTTGCGCACCGCCCCAAGAAGCTGGCCGGACCTTGACATGGGTGCCCATCAGGAGAGATGTACATGCACCGGGCTGCTGGCCGAGGTCGCAGCGAGCGTCGGGAGTTGCTGCTACGTTTGTTCGCCGCCGTCACGTTCCTCATCTTCGCCCAGGCTTTCATGGTTGCTCCGCTGATTCCCCGTCTCGCATCTCTGTTTGCCGTGTCGGCGCAGACGATCGCGTTGAGCGTGCCAGCGTATCTGATCCCTTACGGTGCGGCGACACTTGTCTACGGTCCGCTGTCGGACCGGATTGGCCGTTGGCCGGTCCTACTGACGTCGCTCGGTGCGTTCGTCGTTCTGACAGCGGCGACAGCGTGGGCTCCCACAGTTGCCGCATTCATCGGTATACGAATTGCTACCGGGCTCGGGGCGGCTGGAGTGGTCCCCGTCGCCTTGGCGCTCGCGGGCGATCTCTTCCCGTACGAGGAGCGCGGCCGGGCCTTAGGCTGGCTATTTGGTGCCATGGCAGGCGGCATGGCCGTCGGCTCCACAGCTGGGGTGCTCTTGGAGCCCTTCGTAGGCTGGCGCGGGCTCTTCTTGGGCGTGGCAGCCCTGGCGGCGATCACGGGGGTCCCGCTCGTGCTTCGGCGTGAGGCTGAGCCTCCTTCGCGGCCGATCGGTCGCGGCCCCGTGCATGCCTACTTCGCGCTCCTGCACTTGCCGCGCGCGCGCCGTACGTACCTGTACGTCTTGCTGAACGCGGTGTTGCACTCCGGGATCTATACCTGGCTGGGAGTGTATTTCGCCGGCGAGTACAGCCTGCACAATGTCGGCATCGGCTTGGCGTTGCTCGGCTACGGCGTCCCCGGCTTCGCCTTCGGACCGTCCATCGGTCGGTTGGCCGATCGTTGGGGACGTGGATACATGATCCCGGTGGGACTTTGCGTGGCCGCTCTCTCGGTCATGGGATTGGCGGCGCGACCACCGCTTCTCGTCGCCGCGTTGTCAGTCGCGACGCTGTCGCTAGGGTATGACCTAGTCCAGCCGGCCCTGGCCGCTATCGTTACGGACCTCGGCCCGAGGCGCGGGCTGGCCATGGGTTTCAATGTGTTCACGCTGTTTACCGGTTTCGGCCTTGGCAGCCTCATCCTGGGAGCGCTTCTTCGACTCCGTCTCACCACTGCGTTCGGCCTGTTCGCCCTGGGCGCTCTTGTGGCGGCCGTTGCCGCCTTACGCCTGTTCCAGGGGGAGATGTCACGCGGCTGACCAGGGGATACCGGCATGTTAGAACCAGCTACGCCACCAGTTCTTCTCGAAGGTCACCTTACCCGTCACTGCCGTTCCTTCTCGACCAGATCGTCAATGCTTGCGACTCGTCGCGCCCGTGGATTCGACAAACGCTCAACCGCGTGCTGGGCGTCTCCTTCATAATGACTGGCCTCCATGAAATTTAGGACCGCAACGGGCAGACCTCAAAACGCAACTCGAGTACCGTTTCCGCTGCCACACCCGCTCCCCTTGCGGCAAGGGACGCTGCGCTCGGCCTGACGGCCGCCCTTGCCTTCGGGTCGCGGGAGTGGCTCGAAGGTGTTGTTAGTCGGCAGAAGTCTCGAAGCGCTTTCGGGCCTGTTCCCAAGCACTCCGGTACTCCACCATCAACGAGTCAATAGAGTCCCCGCCATGCCACTCAGGAACACCTTGAAGAAGGCCATAGTCTCCAATCGCCCAGATCAACGCCTTGTATCCTACGGCGTAATGATGAACAAGTCTGCTGACAACCCCGGTCTCAGCCTCGCTCCAAGCGAGGGCACCGATGCTGTACGGCCCAGATCCAAGAAAAAAGCGCAGGGAATCATCAAGGTCTTCGAATGGAACGAGTAGCGCCGACCCGAACGCAGAACATTCTTCCTCCTGCTGGTCGTTAAATGCCTTCAGAGCGAAATGACCAAGCTCGTGAGCAATGGTCAACTGCCGCTCCCAGAAGCGACGCTCCCGAGCCACGATGATCCGATGTCCGATGATCATCCCGTGATCCAAATGCGCAACGGACCTCGGAAGCTCCACTACCCTGAAACCCCAGTAAAAAGCAAGTGCTTTGGTTGGCCTCGGAAAACGTGCCAACGATGGATCACTGACGCTCAGAAACTGCTGGGCAGTGTCGTAGGATTCGCGACGCAGCATGGCCCGATCTAGGGACATAACAGATCCCCCCCCCCTGGGGTTTTCACCAAAATTCGACAGGTGCTGTCGGATAGTCCCAATTAGATAACAAGGACATCCATTTGGCAACCTTCCCTTTGTACCATCCGGCGCCTATCGGACAAGGCCACTTGGCCTACTCGGGTCGGGCCTTCTCGACAAGTTCGATGAACTCGAGAACCCGCTTGATCTCTTGCTCCGATAACCCCCGCCCGCGGAAGCCTACTTCCAAATCGCTCTTCTCGGCTACGTCCGGCGGCGGCATGAGATCGCTCATCTGCACCCCCAAAGCATTCGCAATCCGATCTAACCTCTCGAGAGTGGTTCCCACCAACCCGGCCTCGATCCGTACAATCTGAACTCTCTGAAGACCAACAGCTTCAGCCAGCCAGTCGACAGGCTTGCCCTGGCTGCGACGAAAATGTCGAACGCGACTGCCAATCTCCCGCCAGATCGCTGGCGGTTCCTTGTCCCTGGTCATGCACCTAATATCGCACAAGACAGTATGAAAAAATACTAGTGCTGAGAAGCGCATGATGAAGACGAAAAAGCATCTGATGCGTGAAAAAGTTGACAGGGAACAAAATACGCACTATGATCACAACAAGGGGCACAGAGCCCCCGGCCACCTCGGTGGCCGCTAAGCGAAGGCAACAGCATCGCGAAGGTGGAGATCTGCGAGAAACCGCAAGCCAATGGCAGAGGGCACCCAAAGCCAGGACGTGAGTGGGGACGGACGGAAACGAAGCTGAGCAACTGTTGCCGGAGCACCGAGATAAACCGTAGAGCAGGCTGAGGTGAGCTTGGCCGGGGCAGAGAAAATCCCTGGCAGCCGTTATCGCAAGGCAGGCTCTATGGTCCCACGATCCCCAAGGTGAGAAATCGTGGGCCAGTCAACACTCACCAAAGTTGAGTCCGCAGACCTCCGGGCGGCTCAACCATAACAACGTGTTTGGAGGGCAACGCGCAAGCGTTGACAACCCTGAATGCGGCAACGCGGGACGGGTAGCGGGTAAAGGCGGACTAAGCGGAGCCACTTCAAGTGGACTGCGGGGTGTCACGTCACCACGGAAGAGGCGGTTCCAGCCGAATCCGACCTGCAACCTGCTGCGATCCCGGTTGAACGCGAAACCGCTAGTAGGGGAACTTAGAACGCTTACTAGCCGCTAAAGCGGCATTTGTGGTCCTCGGTGTCTTCGGACACGCGGGGTGGCCTGGGGCGTAGGACGGTCCCCAGGCCTAAGTTTTTCTTGCTTCTGTTCAGGCCAAGAGGAGGCGGTTGAGGGATGGCATGGCGGATGACCAACGTCAGCATCATGGATCCCGCAGCTCTGGCGGCCCAACTCGACGCCAACACGGACAGGCTCTACGGCGGACACCAGCGCAAGCACAACCCTTACCCCAAGATGCGTCTCACCGAGGGGAAGGGGAGTAAGCGCTCTGGTTCCAGTGGAGTGAAGCCCGTCAAGGCGGTGCCGCCTCCGATCCCTGAGCGTAGCGAGATCACCCCTACGCACCTCTACGTCGTCGACCTTCGCACCGCTGAGGCTGAGGACGTCGCGCGCAAGGTGCTGACGCGCTGCCAGGAAGCGAGAGTGCTCTGGCCGACGATCGGCGGCGAGCCGGCCCTTCCCGGCTACCTCGTGATCGCCCTGGACCACAAGATGACCGACGAGGAGACCGCCAACCTCGTGCAGGCCCTTCCGGGAAGCAACTGCAGCCTGCTCGGAGGCCCCCTTCCCGCAGACGAGCGGGAACAGATCCTGGGATGGTCCGAAAAAACCGAAGCCCGAAAGGGAGCGTGACGTGATGATCGACAAGCAAGTGCCCGTGCTGGACAAGCTCGGAGAACGCTACGGCCTTAACCCTGAAGAGACTCTGGATGCGCTACTGCGTGCCGCGAAAAAGATCGCCAGTCGGCACAAGTGCCGCGTGACTCGCCGCGGGCAGGAGATCGTCTTCGTCACCGCCGCCGGCGACCGCACTCCGGCGAAGACCTACTGGTCTGAACTCGTGAACGAGGTCGACGTCTTCATGCGTAAGACCGCAAGGAAGCGCGCAATGCAGTGGCCGGCTGGCGTTCACAATGTCCGCGTCGCGAACGTGGAGAGGGAGTTCATCGTCGTCGAAAGCCTTGACGGCACCCTCTACGGCGTCATCCCGCAGCGGCTGCGGAGCGCCCTGCATGTCACGCCAGGCGATCAGGTCCTGGTCCTCTCAGAGGGAGGCCGAAAGCTGAACCAGACAAGCGAAGAGATCCTTCGCTACGTGATGCAGCGCGAGATCCCGGAAGTCGCTGACGGGAGCGTGGAGATCGTACAGATTGGCCGGTTGCCCGGCCTTCGGAGCAAGGTCGCTGTACGGTCAAACGACGGCAGCGTCAACGCGGTAGGGGCCTGCCTCGGACAGCACGCATCCCGGATCGCCGCGGTGCGCAACGCCCTCGGCGGTGAAGGGGTCGACGTGATCCTCTACCACCACAAGATGTCGCGGCAGATCGCGGCTGCGTTCGCACCAGTGCAAATCGCCGACGTCAAGATGCACAACGGCACCGCACACGTCTACGTCGCACCGTCCGACCTGACCCGCGCCATCGGCAAGCACGGCGACAACGCGAAACTCGCCGCTCTGCTTACCGGGCAGAAGATCGACGTACGGGCAACGCAACGCGCAGCGAGCTAGGTTTGGTTGCTCTCTCCGAGGCCGTGGGTGAGGAGAGGTAAGCGCGGATGGCGCGCGAGTAGGTGAGAGCAAACCAAAGCATTGCCACGCGCTCTCATCCCTCGGCAAGGTTTCCCTTCGGCGGCTTCGCCGACCTTGCCTTGGGAGGGGGCGCGTGGCTTGCGCTTCTCGTTAGCGCAGCTCGCGTTGCAAAGCGCTACTCGAGTTGCGTTTTTCAACTGGGGTCGGCGAGGGGAGGGGTGACGACGGCGAAAGATCACGCTCGGCAGAAGCGTCGACGGAAGAACTGGACAGAGGAAGAGACGGCGCTCTTCCGCGCTCTCCAAGCCGCCGGGATGACGTACCAAGAGATGGCGTCGGTCTTAGGCCGGAGCGTTTCCAGCATCCAACATCGGGCAACGCGGTGCGACATTCGCAAACCGTCTGACGTCAAGTGGGCCGTTCGCTCCCACGCGATGCGAAGCAGGCCCTCGAAGGGCCGTCGGGTTACCGATCGAGGATACGTCTACATCCGAGCACCGGATCACCCCTGCGCTGGTAAGGATGGCTACGTAGCTGAGCACCGGCTCGTGATGGAGGCGCATCTGGGCCGACACTTGCAGGCAAACGAAGTGGTCCACCACATCAACGGCGTCAAGAACGACAACCGGATTGAGAACCTGGAACTCATGGAGTTCGGTCGACACTCCTCAGAGCACAACCGGCGTCGCACGTACTCCCAAGAATCGAGGGTCAAGATCAGTAGGGCCCGGAAAGCGTACTCCGCTGTTCATGGACACGCCTCTCATCCCAGCTATAAGGCAGTCAAGGCTGCGGAGATGGTGGCCCTCATCCAGGAAGGTCTGACCGTCCAAGCGATGTGCCTTCGGTTAGGCATAACGAGGAGGACCTTCTACAACAAGCTCGACGAGCTCGGTCTCAGAGAGACGTATCGCCGATTCAAGGAAGGAAGGGTTGTCTAGTGCTCAATCGCGTGGTCCTCGTGGGTAGACTTACCAGGGATCCTGAGCTCCGCTACACGCCGAACGGCGTCGCCACCACGAGGCTCGGCCTGGCCGTGAACCGCAACTTCACGAACGCACAGGGCGAGCGCGAGGCCGACTTCATCGACGTCGTGGCCTGGCGCAAGCAGGCCGAGACGGTCGCCCAGTACCTCAAGAAGGGCCGCCTCGTCGCGATCGACGGCCGGCTGCAGACGCGCTCCTACGAGAAGGACGGCGTGCGGCACAAGGTCTACGAGGTCGTCGCCGACCAGGTGCGCTTTCTCGACTCGGCCAAGGGTCAGCCCGATGGCGCGGGGACCGAGGAGCCCCAGGAGACGGAGACCACCGCGGATGAGCCGGTGCCGTTCTGATCTAGGGCGATGCCCTACGGGGGAGGTGATCCATCGTGGCGCTCCACGTCGCCCCACCACCAGGCGCTGAGAGTCTGGACCCTCCCTCCGCTGAGCAGGCCACTCGCATCGTCGAGCACTACCTACGGCTACACCTGCAGGAACACGAACGGTTCGTGATCGACCTGCTTGCAGTGCTCTTCCCATCCACGAGTTGGGCAGGCATGACTCGCGACGAGGCGCGGATCCTGCTAACCCATCTCGACGCCATCGAGCGGGACAGGAAGGACGTCTGACGCCGACAACCTGAAAGGGCGCCTTCGGGCGCCCTTTTCGTGTCTCAGAGAGGAGGATACCCCTTGGCGGTCACAACAGCGCCCGGTTCCACCGCGGCGCTCTACTCAACACGACTCGCGGAGCGGGCACAGGAGGAGAAGTTCGACCCGCGCGAGATCCGGCTCAGTGAGGTCGGTCTGTGCGGTCGCAAGCAGACGCTGCGAGCACTCGGCTATGAGGGTGATGAGCCCGATGAGCGCTCGCTCTCGATCTTCGAGTCCGGTGACGAGCACGAGGAGACCATCTATCACCTCTGGGCAGAGCAGTTCCCGCGCCAGGTGAAGCGCCAGGTCGCGGTACGCACTGCCTACGGCACCGGCCACATCGACATCTGGGTCGCACCGCTGAAGCATCTCGTCGAATCGAAGAGCACCACCGAGAAGTCGCTCAAGCGGCTGCCGATGGAGCACCACGTCGACCAGGTGACGATGTACCTGCACTTCTGGGGACGCGCCCATGGCGCCACCGCCGAGATCGCCTACCGCGTCAAGGAGACGGGCGAGATCAAGTCCTTCCCGGTCGAGTACAACGAGCGCCGAGCACTGAGCCTGATCGCCAATCTCGTCGAGATCCAGGGCGCAATCGAGATGACGCAGGAGCCGCTGCCGATCCCGGCCGACTACACAGCCTTCTCGTTCCCCTGCGCCTGGGCGACCGGGCGCTGCCCGTTCTGGCAGAACTGCTGGGGCGGCGCACAGACCGAGGTGCAGAAGAAGAAGGTCATCGCCAAGGCCCCGCAGCTCGCGGCGGACGCGCAGGAGTATCTCAAGCTGCGCCAGCGCCGTCAGGCGCTCGAAGGCCAGGTGGCGATCATCAAGGTGAGGGAGGACGTGCTCGAGGGCGGCTTCGGCTCGGTACTCGATGGCGCACAGGCGAGCGCCCTTGTCGCGGGCGAGGTGCTTCTTGGACGGTCCCGCATCCCAGGCCGCATCACCTACGACGGCGACGCCATACTCGAAGCCGGGGTCATTACCCAGGAAGCCATCGCGCCGTTCCGCAGGATCGGCGCCGGGTATGACCGCTGGACACCGAAGGACCTCACAGCCCCGAAGAAGTCCAAGGCGGGCTGACGCCCGTATTAGTGAAGGAGATGGTTGGACGATGGGAATGAGTGCTCCGTTCGTGTTCGAGGACGCCAAGAAGTCGCAGGCCAAGGGCCGCATCGGGATCACGGGGCCGGCGGGTGCCGGCAAGACCTTCACGGCGCTGCTGCTCGCATCCCTGATGGGCAAGAAGATCGCCGTGATCGACAGCGAGCACGGCTCGGCCAGCAAGTATGCCGACAAGTTCAAGTTCAAGACGCTCCAGCTCACGAGCTTCCATCCCAACAACTACGTCCAGGCGATCAGGGCTGCCGAAGCGCAGGGCTTCGACGTCCTCGTGATCGACTCGGCATCGCACGAGTGGAACGGCAAGGACGGCTGCCTCGAGCTGGTCGACCAGGCCAGCAAGAAGTACAAGGGCAACTCCTACGTCGCCTGGGCCGACGTCACGCCGATGCACACGGAGTTCATCGAGGCTATCCACCAGTCCAACATGCACATCATCGCGACCTTCCGCTCGAAGATGGACTACATCCAGACGGAGAGTGGCGGGCGGAAGGAAGTCAAGAAGGTCGGCATGGCCGCGATCACCCGTGAGGGCGCTGAATACGAGTTCGACGTAGTGGGCGAGATGGACCTCGACCACAACATGGTCATCACCAAGTCCCGCTGCGAGGCGCTCGCCGATCGCGTCATCGCGAAGCCCAGCAAGGACGTGGCGGACGCGATCATGGCGTGGCTCTCGGACGGCGAGGAGCCAGCCCCGGTAGGAAAGCCCGCCGCTCCCACGCCTCAGCCGAGCGCACCGTCGGGCTCAGCGCCCAAGCCGAGCACGCCCGCTCCGGCGGCGGCGCAGACTACGGCGAGCGGCACGATCACGAACGACCAGCGCCGCGCCATGTGGGATCTCGCCCAGAACCTGCAGTTGGACCTGAACGGCCTGGCCAAGGAGGCCAACACGATCCTGGGGACGTCGTACAGCTCGCCGGCGGAAATGACCACCGACGAAGCCAACCGGGTGATCCTCGAGCTCGAGCGCCGGCAGGCGAACGCGCAACAGCAGGCGGCAAGCTGACCAACAGAGCGGACGGGAGGTTCGCCTCCCCCGCGCCTCGTGTCGCCCAGGTTCTTCTCCTCTTCCTGGGCGACACGAGGGACGGGACATTCCGAGTGACGCCGGGCTACGGACTGCGAGCGGGGGAGGGATTGCGGTGGGAGACCGTGAGCGGTCCGAGCACTGCGGGGAAGCGGCTCGACGCCAGGAGGCAAGTTTTTGCTGGAACTGCGGTCGACCGCTTCCTCAAGCACAGCAGCGCGTCCCGAAGGAACATGAAGCCGCGGCCACGACCGACGCTGCTACAGGGTCAGCCCCGCAGACGACCGCCAGGGCCAGTAAAGGCGAAGAATCGTGGCCGGAAGGGGTCCAATTCCTTCATCGGCCGTCCACGCCCGAGAGGAAACACAAGATGGTTCGTGCGATGCAACAGTTCCTGGAGGACGATCAAGAGCCTCCAAACGGGCCTTCAGACGAACTGGGTCAAGGAAGTACGCGAGATGCCTAACCGCACCTGGACCGGAGCCGTCGCGGCAAGCGCCCGCGGCGGCTCGGCCGCTTTCGGGGGCTGGCTACGAACCCCTTCCGGAATCCTCGTCTGGCGTTCTGCTGAGCGAATCGGCGACCTGACGCTCCGGCAGGCCGTCGATCGGGGTATGTCCGCGCTCCTGCGCGTCAGTTTAGCTCACAGGGCGAGCGGGCCGGGGGTCGCGGTCTGGCCCGAGGCCCCACTGCGCTACGGCAAGGCGCTACTTCGGCAAGTCGAAGACGCTGAGGCGCTCGCCCTTGCGGAATCGGTGCTCCCGCCGCCGGCGGAGTTTGCGGTCGCCGGCATTGAGATGATCGAGCCGGGGCACTACGTCGCGCATGGTACACGCGACTACAAAGTGTGGCCTCTGCTCGGGGTCTGCTCCTGTCCGGCGTTCACCTACGGGGCGTCGAGGCCATGCAAGCACATCAAGGCTGCGCTCGAGGCCGAGCGCCAGGTCGGCTGACTGACTGGGCGAGTAACTAAACGGGTCTGAAGGGGGCGCGCAAGCATGTCACGATCAGTTGAGTCTCTGGCGGAAGAGGGGGGACAACCTGTGGGCGCATCTCTGACGTGCTCTCCCCTCGAGGCAGCCAAGCGCCTGGGTATCGGGAAGGGGACGATCTATGAGCTACTGCACTCAAAGCAGCTTCCCGCATACAAGGTCGGTCGTAATTTCCGCATTCCGGTCTCGGTCCTTGAAGAGTGGGTCCTCCGCCAGGCCAGGAAGGAAACTTAGAGCTAAGGGTCTGGCTGCAGGAGCGGGGAGGCTCTGGACGAACCACTCCAACCAGAGGAGGAGTCCGAGTGCAGGGGCATTTGCGTCTGAGGGGCAAGATCTGGTATGTGGTCATTCATACCACAGTGCCTTATCGGAGTAAGAAGAACTCCGAAAGCGAAGGCAGACGCAAGGCCACAACTAAGGTGCAGTGGATCTCCACGGGACAAACGAGTAAGCGTGAAGCGGAGAAGATACTTGCACAGAAGTTGACCGAGTACCAAAGCAATGGTGCCGCACAAGCTGGTCGACAGACGATGGGCGAATACCTTGACCAGTGGCTTACGGATTCATGTGAACCTCGGTTGCGTGCAAATACGGTGAAGCAACGCCGTATTCTTATACACGAACACATTGCGCCAGAGATTGGTTACAAGAGGCTGTCTACTGTTGGCCCGCAGGATTTGGTCAGGCTGTATCGCCATCTGCTGAACAAACCTCGCAAGGACGGCAAGGGAACCCTGTCTCCACGCACCGTGGCGATCTGCCACACGATTTTGCACTCGGCTTTCAAAGAAGCGGTGGAGATGGGCGTGCTGACGTCGAATCCAGCGTCGAAGGCACATCCGCCGAAGCAGGAACGCCACGAGATCGTTCCCATGACGCCTGAAGAGGTACAAGCGTTTCTCGCAGCCGCAGAAACAAGCCGCTACTACGCACTTTATGTTTTGGCTATCACAGCGGGGCTTCGCCTTGGGGAGCTACTTGGCTTACGTTGGGTCGACATAAATCTCGATGACGGGATGCTGTCAGTACGCCACACCTTGCTGCGATCAGGGCGAACAGTACAGGAACGGCTGGCTCCCACCAAGACTCGTTCCGGCAGTCGGTCGCTGGCTCTAAGCGAGATGGCTTTGAATGCCTTGCGTGAGCACCGGCGCCGCCAACTTGCCGAGCGCCTGGTCGCCGGTCCAGCATGGACTGACTACGACCTCGTTTTCCCGACCAGTAAAGGCACTCCGCAAACCGACAGCCACATCCGCAACCGCGACTACGCGCGAGTACTCAAACAGGCCGGTCTACAGCACTTCAGGCCACACGACATGCGCCACACGATGGCGACGCTTATGTTGGCCGAGGGTGTCCATCCGAAGATCGTCCAAGAACGTCTCGGCCACAGCCGCATCGACATGACCATGGACACGTACAGCCACGTCCTTCCGAACCTGCAACGGGAAGCAGCAAACAGGCTGGACGCAGTGATCAGCGGGACGCGAACTGGAAACCGCAAAACGGGCAGCAAGAAAAAGCGTTAGCAAAGCGTTAGCAAGAGCAGAAACCGAGGCACTCTTTCGAGAGTGCCTCGGTTTCTGAAAGTCGCCCCCAGAGCGAGTTTCGGGGTTTCAAACTTGGCGCGCCCGGCAGGATTCGAACCTGCGGCCTCTTGCTCCGGAGGCAAGCGCTCTATCCACTGAGCTACGGGCGCGCAACGCAGTCGTATTGTAGCATCGCGCCGGAGCGCGGCGCAAACATTCAGCGTTCGACCGAAGCGAACGAGGCCTCGGCCGGCATCCACTTGTCCGCCCAGGCTTGAATGGACTGCACGACAGCCTCAAGTTCCCGTCCCTTGTCCGTAAGCTCGTACAGAATGAGGACCGGCCTGCAGGCCTGCACCTCGCGCCGCACGAGACCCTGCTCCTCGAATTCCCGCAGGCGTTCCGAAAGCAGGCGTTCCGAAAGGTCCGGCACCTGCTCGCGGAACTCGTGGAAGCGACGTGGCCCACCCATGAGCACGCGCAGGATGAGACCGCTCCACTTCTTGCCGAGCAGGAGCGCGGCTTGCTGGTAGCGCGGGCACATCCGATCGTAACCCATGTCCCTGTCGCCTCCCGCGTCGGATTGTAGCACATGCACTTGACAAAAGTAAGTACATTACCTACCGTTCCCATCAGGTACTTACGCAAGGTAAGCGTGATCGGCCGCGGGGCCGCTGCATGGGAAGGGGAACAACATGAACGAGCACATCGGGCTTCAGGTGTCGCGGGAGATCCAGGAGGCCGCCGCCAAGGTCGGGCCGGCGGTGGTGCGGGTCGAGGCGGAGGGCGCGGGCGGCGTCGGCATGGGCTCCGGCGTGCTCGTCGACGCCGCGCGCGGGGAGGTCGTGACGAACGCGCACGTCGTGCATGAGCGCGACGAGGTGGCAGTCACATTCCACGACGGTGTGACGCGCGGCGGCGAGGTGGTGGCGTACGATCAGCTCTACGACCTGGCGCTCGTGCGTACGCGCCCGCCGGTGCAGCGGGATCTGGCCTTCGCGTCGGGAGAGGAGCTGCGCCCGGGAGAGCTGGTTCTCGCGGTGGGCAATCCCTTCGGCTTCGACTGGACCGTGACGCTCGGCGTCGTATCCGCGGTGGAGCGCATGGTCGGGCCGCTCGACGGGCTCGTGCAGACCGACGCGGCGATCAACCCCGGCAACTCGGGCGGCGCGCTCGCGGACCTCGAAGGGCGGCTCGTCGGCATTCCGACGATGATCGTCGCCGCCGGTCAGAACCTCGGCTTCGCCATCCCGGCCTGGCAGGTCGAGCTGGCCTTGGGGCAGTTCCGGCAGCTCGGCCGGGCCCAGCATCCCTGGATCGGTATCCGCGGCGCGACAGAAGTCGTGTCGCCGGAGATCGCGGCCATGCTCGATCTGCCTGAGCAGCGCGGCGTGGTGGTGGTCACGGTCGAGGAGAGCGGCCCGGCGGAGGCCGCGGGGCTGATCCCGTTCGACGTGATCACGGCGGCCGGCGGCACCCCGACGCCGTCGCTCGCGGCGCTGCGGCGCGTGGTGCGCGCAACGCCCGTGGGGCAGGCTCTGGAGCTCAGGATCGTGCGCCACGGCAACCCGGTGGCGCGTCAGGTCCGGGTGCGGGAGCTGCCGCCCGTCTACACCCGCTAGGTACCAAACCGAATCAGGAGGTGTCCGATATGGCGAAGATCGCGAGCTGGATCACCGCGGGCCCCGGACAGGAGGGCAAGGCGCTCGCCGGCGTGCGCATCGCCGCACGCCTCAAGAGCGGCGGCAGGGCGGAGACGAAGGTTATTTTCTTCGGACCTGGCGTGCAGTTGCTCGATGAGGCGAAGGGAGAGCTGCGCGAGGCGCTCGAATCGCTCAAGGGCGCGGGCGTGCCGATCCTCGCGTGCCAGTTCAACGCGCAGCAGCTCGGTGCCAGCGATCGCCTCAGGGCGTATGGCGTCGATCTGCAAGGCGCGGGCGACGTGCTCGTCCAGCTGACCGACGAAGGCTACCAGGTGGTCGGTTACTGACGACGACGGAAAGACTCGCAACGTTCCACCATCGGTGCTAGCATGGACGCAGGACCGCTAGGGGAGCCTCGACGAGGCTGAGAGGCAGCGTGGCTGCCGACCCTTCGAACCTGAACTGGGTGATACCAGCGTAGGGAAGCGACCGCACGTCGGACCGCCACCCTGCCTGGGTGGCGGTTTCTACGTTGTCCAGGAGGGAATGCACATGCCCGAGCTTCCGGCCGTAGGCAAGATATCCCCCGAGATCTTCCAGGACCTCATCTACCCTCGTCTCGGTTCCGGCCGCTCCGAGGTGCTCGTGGGCCCGCGCTCCGGCGTGGACATCGCCGTGGTGCGCACCGCGCCGGGACGGGTCATGGCCACCACCTGCGATCCTGTCTTCGTCGTGCCGCAATACGGCATGAAGCGGGCGGCCTGGTTCGCAATCCACATCCTCGCCTCCGACGTCGCCACCTCGGGACTGCCGCCCGCCTATATGGCGATCGACCTCAACCTGCCGCTCGAGATTACGGAGAGCGAGCTCACGGAGCTCTGGGACGGCATGCACCGGACGTCGGAGGAACTCGGCATGGCGGTGATCTCGGGGCACACCGCGCGCTACGAGGGCTGCGCCTACCCGATGGTCGGTGGGGCGACGGTGATCGCCGTCGGAGACGAGGACAAGTATGTCACGCCGGAGATGGCGAGACCGGGCGACGTCGTTCTGTGCACCAAGGGAGCGGCGATCGAGGCGACAGGGCTCTTCGGCGTCACGTTCCCCGATCAGCTCGCGCAGCGCATCGGCGGGGAACTCGCGCAGAAGGCGCAGGACCTCTTCTACCAGATGAGCGTCGTGCGCGACGCGATGGCCGCCGCCGGCTACGGTGTGCGCGAACGCGGGGTCACCGCGATGCATGACGCGACGGAGTGCGGCGTGCTCGGCGGCGTCTTTGAGATCGCGCAGGCGTCGCGTGTCGGCGTGCGGCTCGACACGCGGGCGGTGCCCGTGCGCGAGGAAACGGCGGCGCTCTGCCGCTATCTCGGCATCGACCCGCTCGCGGCGATCTCCGAGGGCACGTTGCTCCTCACGGCGCGTCCCGAGCACCTGGACGGCGTGGTGCGGGCGCTCGCTGCGGAGGGCATCGAGGCGCAGGCGATCGGCGAGATCCTGCCCGAGGAGCGCGGCATGGTCCGCACGACGGACAGCGGCGACGAGGAGCTGAGGCACCCCGGCGTCGATCCCTTCTGGGCCGCGTACGGCAAGGCGCTCGAGCAGGGGCTGTGAAGCCGGCACGGATCCTCACCGTCGCCGGTTCCGACAGCGGCGGCGGCGCGGGCATCGAAGCGGACATCAAGACGATCGAGCGCCTTGGCGGCTACGCCATGGCGGCCGTCACGTCGGTGACCGCCCAGAACACGCTCGGTGTGCAGGGCATCTGGCCGCTGCCGCCCGAGGCGATCGAGGCGCAGATCCGCTCCTGCCGCGAGGACATCGGCATCGACGCGGCCAAGTGCGGCATGCTCGGCGGCACGGCGGCCGTGGAGGCGGCCGCCGCCGGACTTGCGGCGATGCCGGGTCTGCGGCTCGTGGTGGACCCCGTGATGCGCGCCAAGGGCGGCGACCGGCTGCTGGCGCCGGAGGCGGAGCAGGCCCTGAAGGGCCTCATCCTGCCGATGGCGACGCTTGTGACGCCGAACCTTCCCGAGGCGGCGGCGCTGGTCGGGTACGAGGTGAAGAGCCCGAAGGAGCGCGAGTGGGCGGCGCAGGAACTCGTCGAGATGGGGGCGGGAGCCGCGCTGATCAAGGGCGGCCATGGCGATGGCGTCGAGCTTGAGGACCTTCTCTACGACGGCAGCCGGTTCTACCGCTTCCGCGCGCGGCGCATCGACACAAGGCATACCCACGGGACCGGCTGCACCCTGTCCGCCGCGATCGCGACAGGACTCGGCCAGGGTCTCGAACTGCCGGCCGCGGTGGCGCGGGGCATCGCCTACGTCCAGACGGCCATACGCCTGGCGCCGGGACTCGGCGGCGGCCACGGGCCGCTCGACCACCACGCCGGCCAGCCCCCGTGGCAGGAGGGATGAACGTTGCCGCACCAGCAGGCTGTGGAACTGCGGGAACTCTGGACGGTGATCGACGACCTCTGGCGCCGCATCCAGGACCACCCCTTCCTTACGGGGCTGCAAGACGGTACGCTGGATGAGGCGAAGTTCCGCTACTTCCTCCAGCAGGACTACCGTTACCTGGAGGATTTCGCCAGGGCCCTGCTGCATCTCGCCGCGAAGGCACCGGACGCAGGCGCCCTGCGCACGATCTGGCGGCACGTCGGCACCGTCTTCGAGGTGGAGGCGGCGCTGCACCAGGACCTCACCGCGGCGCTAGGCGGCGACGCGCAAGACCTGCGATCCGCGCCGCGCGGCGACGCGACCGAGGCCTATGTCGATTTCCTGTTGCACCACACCGCCCACGGCGACTTCGCGGCCGGCGTGATCTCCGTCCTGCCCTGCTACTGGATCTACCGCGAGGTCGGGCTCGCTCTCGCGGCGCGAGGCAGGTCGCCCGTGCCCGCGTACGAGGCGTGGATCGAGACCTACGCCGGCGATGTCTATGGCGCCGCGGTGCTGGAGCTCCAGGCCCTGGCGGCGGAGGCGCTGCGATCCGTACCTGCGCGGCGCGAGGAACTCCGGGCGATCTTCCGCCAAGGCGTCCGGCACGAGTTCATGTTTTGGCAGCAGGCCTACGACCACTGAGACGAGGAGGTCCCCGGATTGTCCCAGAGCGAGTATCTCTGGCGTCGCCTCGGCGTTCTGGTGCTCGGAGCCATCTGGCTGCTTGCCGTCGTGAGCAAGCTGAGGGCCGGGCAGCTCTTCTCCCTCGAGGCGTCCGCCCTGCATCTCCCCGTCTGGTTTCCGCTCTGGAGCGTGCCGGCGGGTGAGGCGCTGCTGTTCGCAATCTGCTTTGCCGCGGGCCTCGCCTGCAGGTTCCTGCGGCCGGTGGCCGTCCTCAACCTGGTCATCTACGCCATCCTGCTCGGTTTCCTCATCTACGAGAAGACGAACGGGTTCGGCAAGTACGGCTGCGGCTGCTTCGGCGGGGTGCAGAACGGCATCGGTCCCCTGGACTTCGTGCGCGACGGGCTTTTCGTGCTGCTGAGTCTCGCTCTGGCCCTGCCCTGGCGACGCCGGCGTCTGGGCGCGGCGCAGGTGGGCCAGCCGTGATCAAAGCGCTTGTCTTCGACTTCGACGGTACGATCATCGACACCGAGAGCGCCGAGTATGAGACATGGCAGGAGGTCTACGGCCGTTACGGCGAGGAGCTTCCGCTGGAGCAGTGGTCCCTGATCGTCGGCACGGCCGGCCACACCTTCGACGTTCTCGCCTACCTTGAGGAGCGCGTCGGGCAGCCCCTGCCGCGCGAGGAGATCCGCGCCGAGCGCCGCCGCCGCGACGACCTGATCGTCGGGGTCATGGCGGCACGCGACGGCGTCGTGGACCTTGTGCGGCAGGCGAGGGCCGAGGGGGTCCTGCTCGCCATCGCCTCGAGCTCGCCCAGGGCGTGGGTCGTGCGGCACCTGACGCGGCTCGGCCTGCTGGCGGATTTTCCGGTCATCGCAAGCTTCGACGAGACCGGCCGCGGCAAGCCCGATCCCGCTTGCTTCCTTCTGGCCCTGCGCCAGCTCGGCGTCCAGGCGAGCGAGGCCGTGGCGATCGAGGATTCGCCGAACGGGGCGATGGCGGCGGTCGCGGCGGGCCTGCCGTGCCTCGTGGTGCCGAACCCTGTCACCGCCCGCATGGCCTTTCCCGAGGGCATGCGGCTCCATCGGAGCCTCGCGGGCCTCTCCCTGGCCGAGCTCGAACGGCTGGCCGGAGCCGAGCCGTCGGTCGACGAGACGGCCTGAGCCGGGGACCATCGGAGCACCGGAAGGAAGCCGGGCCACCTCGCGTGGACCGGCTTCCGGCGTCAGTCCGCCGTGGTGGCCTCGGCCGCCTGCCGTCGTCTCGCCAGGAGCAGGGGCCACGGCGAGAGCACGGAGACGGCGAGCGGCAGGACGGGCAGCGCCACGAGGCCGAGGGCGCCGACGAACGCTCCGGAGATCGGCCCGCCGAGCGAGCATGCGAGTCCTTCCGCCGCGTCGAAGGCGCCCATCGCGGTGCCGCTCCGGTTCGGCGCGGCCTGCGCGAACGCGAGGCTGGCCGCGACGCGCAGGAAGCTGAAGGCCGGCACGGTGAAGACGATCGCGGCGAGCGGGGCACTCGGCGCAAGGTAGAGCGCGAGGTAGCTCAGGAGATACCAGAGCGATGTGGCGAGCAGCACGCGCTCGGAGCCGAGCCGGCGCGAGAGGCGCAGCGCGGGCGTGTAGAGCCAGAGGCCGATGGCGGTCGTGCCCGCGAGGGTCAGGCTGTAGAGCCAGAGCGGGCCCTTGAGGTACGTCGTCAGGTAGACCCCGTAGAACGAAAAGAAGACTTCGCCCGAGAGAAACTGCAAAAGCACGCCGAAGAGCGGCAACCAGGCGCTGCGCAGGATGGCGGGGCCGCCGTCCTGCGGACGGGCGGGAGGCCCCGCGACGGCTTGCAGCCGCGCGGCGCTGCCGAGACTCAGCGCGGCCAGCAGCAACGTCGCGACCCCGATGAACGCGAGCTGATGGAAGAGCCCGACGCCGAGGTAGGAGAGGGCGGCGGGCACGATGGCTCCCGCGAGCCAGCCTCCGGCTTCGCCCTGCAGGGCCCGCGACAGGTGCGTGGCGCCGTCGGGCAGGCGCAGGCTGTGCCACTTGGCTGCGGGCGACAGGGCGGCGCCGAAGACGCCGCCTGCCGCCAGCGCGACAAGGATGGCCGGGATGCCCGGCGCGAAGGCCGTGCCGAGCTCCATCAGGGCGTAGCCCGAGTAGCCCACGGCGGCGACGGCCGCCACATTGCCTCTGCGGTCGAGGAGATGGCCCCAGAGCGGTGCGAAGATGAGCTGCATCACGAACGGCAGGGCGTAAATGAGCCCGAAGCCGAGATAGAAGTGGCTGCCGGAGCGCGCGAGGCTCAGAGGGACGTAACTGATGATCACGATCTGGCCGAAGGCGCGGGTCAGGAGGGCGAGGGGCGAGAACCAGCGCAAGTTCCTAGGCGGCACCGGTCGACGCTCCTTCACTGGGGCGAGGCGGATCCCATCCCAGCTAAGCACATCGCTTCGCCCGAGTCAGCCCTCCGAACGGTAGTATCGTCGCAGGATGGCCGCGATCTCCGGCCGGACGAGCTCCTTGGGCGGGTTCTCGCCCCGCTGGAGCATGGTGCGCAGGGCCGTGCCCGAGAGCTCGAGCCACTGGGTGCGATGCGGGCAGGTGCGGCTCGAGACGAAGCCGTCGCAGCGCGGGCAGTAGCCGACCGGCGGGAATCCGACCGGCACGATGCCGATCTCCTCGGCGTAGCGCTCGACCATCTCGCGCGCCTCGTCCGGGTCGTAGACGTCGCCGATGCCGGCGGCGTCGCGACCGACGACGAAGTGGCTCGCGCCGTAGTTGTGCCGCACCAGCGCGTGAAAGAGGGCCTCGCGAGGCCCGGCGTAGCGCATCGCCGCGGGGAAGACCCCGAGCAGGACGCGCACGTGCGGGAAGAATGCCGTCAGGGTGACGCGGTAGCAGTCCATGCGCGTGACGGCCGGCACGTCGTCGCCCTTCGTCGGGCCGACGAGCGGATGCAGCAGGAGGCCGTCCACCGATTCGAGCGCCAGGCGCAGCAGGTGCTCGTGAGCCCGGTGCAGCGGGTTGCGCGTCTGGAAGGCGACCACCTTGCGCCAGCCACGCTCGGTGATGAGACGCCGGGTGTCGGCGGGAGTCCAGGGCTCGGGATAGGTCGGCTGGCCATATTGCAGGACGCGGACGGGGCCGGCCAGGCAGTCGTCCCCTTCGCGCATCAGGCGCGCGACGCCTGGATGGCTCGCGTCGGCCGTGCGGTAGACGGCGTACGCCTCCCACTGGCGCTTGCGGCGGAAGCGCTCGTGCACCTCCATCAGCAGCTCGCCGCCGTGCGGTGTGAGCAAGGTCAGGGCATCGCCGGGGCCGGCCTGGAGGTCGTCGGGAACCGCGAGCACGATGGGGAGCGGAAAGAGCTGGCCGCCGTCGAGCCTGAGGTCCCGGAGAACGCCGCGGTAGTCCCGCTCGCCCATGAAGCCGTCGAGCGGCCAGTAGGCGCCCGCGGCGAGCAGCATGGCGTCCGCGGCCTGGACGGGATCGAGCCGCAGGGCGGTGGCGCCGGACTCCACCGTGGTGGCGACGGTACTCACAGGTGCAGCCCGCACTCGGTCTTCGCGAATCCCGCCCAGCGGCCGGCGCGGGGATCCTCGCCCGGCGAGACCGCGCGGGTGCAGTGGATGCAGCCGATGCTCGGGTAGCCGCGCTCGTGCAAGGGGTTATAGGGCACCTCCTCGGCGCGCACGTAAGCCCAGAGCTGCTCGTCGCTCCAGCGCACCAGCGGGTTCACCTTGGTGAGGCCGTGGCGGGCGTCGGGCTCGACCGCCTTGGCGTTCTGCCGTGTCGGACCCTGCGCGCGCCTGAGGCCCGTCACCCAGGCGTCGTAGCCCTGGAGCGCGCGCCCGAGCGGTTCCACCTTGCGCAGCTTGCAGCACTGGTCCGGGTCGCGCGCCCAGAGTTCTTCGCCATAGCGCTCGATCTGCTGCGCCAGGCTGAACTCCGGCACGACGCGGCGCAGGCGGATCGCGTAGCTTTCGCTGAAGCGGTTCATCAGTGCGTACGTCTCTGGAAAGAGCACTTCGGTGTCGAGGCAGAAGACGTCGATTGGACCCTTGGCGACGCTCGTGGCCATGTGGATCAGTGCGACGTCCTCCAGGCCGAAGCTGGACGCGATCGTGATGCGGTCGCCGAAGAGGTCGAGCGCGGCGGCAACGATCTCCCGCGGCTCGAGCTCTTCCCACAGGGTGGCCATCTCGGCGATGCGGCCCGATTCAAGAATCACGCGGTAGCCCTCGCTTTCCTGGGGTTTGGACGCTCGCTCCATCCGACCCGGCGGCGTCCATCCGCCAACCTATGAACTGCGGCGCCGCGGCGTACGCGAGTGCGGCGAAATGGCCCATCCGGACTCGTCCGCCCGCGATCGGCGGCGATTCGATGCGATTTTGCGCCGGTTTCGGTTCGCGATGCGGCAAGACAGCGTGAGGTCAAGCTAGAAAATCCTTTACGTGGCAACCGCACACTTCTATAGTGGCAGTCGTAGTCTGCCGAACCCGGGGTGTCCCCGGGGCGGGGGAACCGAAGGTCCTGGGGCGAAGCCGCCTAGGCGGCCGGGAATCTCCCACCGAGCCCGTCAGCTAACCTCGCAGGCACCAGGGGGGATGTGTTGCGGCGTGGGCATAGATCCGGGAGGACTGCAGGGAGGCCGCAAGGGGCAGATCGAGAGCGCCATCACAGGCGCCATGATCCACTACCAGGCGGGTCTCACCGGACACGGTCCTACCGAGGCCAGGACCTACATCCTGGAGGACATGGTCATCGTCCGCTTCAAGGGCAGCCTGTCCAAGGTGGAACAACACCTGGCGCAGCAGCCCGAAGGACGCAAGCTCATCAAGGAGATGCGCGTCGTCCTGCGTGAGGGCAGCAGCGCGGACTTGCAGGATATCGTGGCCCAGGAGACGGGATGCCAGGTGGTCTCGAGCCACTCCGACATCTCGACGCGGACGGGGGAGCGGATCGAGATCTACGTCCTCGACCGTAATCTTGAAAGGGATCTTCGGCGCAGGAGCGATTAGCCGGAGGACAGCCGCAGTGCGGCGGTCAGCCGGAGAGTAGGCCGACGCCGGGGCGCTTAGGCACCCTGGCGTCGGCTTTTGCTTTGCGGGCGATTCAGAGAGACTAGCGAGCGGATGGAGGCGTGGTTCATGGCCAACCTGATCGGCCTTCTTGGCATTGTGCTGTTCTTCGCGATCCTGCTCTGGGTGGTCGCCCGGCGCGGAGGTGTGCAGCAGTGATCGCCTCTCTGGTGCTGCTCCTCGCGTCTGTCGTGGTGATGGGCTATCTCCTCTTCGCGATGCTTCACCCGGAGAGGTTCTAAGGAGGGACAAGAGCGGTGACGTTTCAAGGGCTCCTGGGCGATGCGCTCTTTCTCCTGGTCCTGACCCTCGCGGCCGTACCCGTGGGCCGCTACCTGTACCGCGTCTTCGAAGGACAGCCCACGTTCCTCGACAGGGTCATGGGCAAGCTCGAGCACGGGATCTTCCGGCTGGCCGGGATCGACCCCGAGCAGGGCATGGACTGGCGCGCGTACGCCGTAGCCTTCCTGCTGTCGAACCTCGTCATGGCGGTGCTCGTCTACCTCATCCTGATGTTCCAGCAGGATCTGCCGCTGAACCCCGCCCACCTCGGTCCCGTCGCCCCTACCACGGTCTTCAACACGGTCGCGAGCTTCATCACCAACACCAACTGGCAGGTCTACTCGCCCGAGCAGACGCTGAGCGATCTGAGCGAGTTCGCGCTCGAGTTCCTGCAGTTCACGACGCCGGCCGCGGGCATCGTCGTGGCGATCGCGTTCGTCCGCGGTTTCGTGGCGGGTCGGCAGGACCTCGGCAACTACTACCGCGATCTCGTGCGGGCCCTGACGCGCATCTTCCTGCCGATCACCTTCGTCGCCGCCATCGTGCTGATCGCCCTGGGCGTTCCCGACAGCCTGTCGGGTCCCGCGATCGCGCACTCCATCACCGGTGCCACACAGGTGATCGCCCGCGCACCGGTCGCCGGCTTCGAGGCGATCAAGCAGCTCGGCACGAACGGCGGCGGCATCTTCAACGTGAACTCTGCCCATCCGTTCGAGAACCCCGGGCCGCTCACGAACCTGATCGAGGAGTTCCTGATGGCGCTCCTGCCGATGGCCCTCGTCTTCACCTTTGGCCACTACATCAAGAACCGGCGCCAGGCCTGGATCATCTATGGCGTCACCATGACGCTCTTTGTGGTGCTGCTCTTGATCGCCTACAGTTCCGAGGCCGCCGGAAACCCGATCGTGCACCGACTGCTCGGCGTGACCGGCCCGAACTGGGAGGGCAAGGAGACCCGGTTCGGCATCAGCGGCAGCACGCTGTTCGCAACGCTCACGACGGCCTTCACGACCGGGGCCGTCAACACCATGCACGACAGCCTGATGCCGCTCGGCGGCTTCGTGGCACTCTTCCAGATGATGCTCAACACGGTGTTCGGCGGCGCCGGCGCGGGTCTTCTCAACATCCTGATGTTCGTCGTGATCAGCGTCTTCGTCACCGGCCTGATGGTCGGGCGGACGCCCGAGCTCTTCGGCAAGAAGATCGAGGTGCGTGAGGTGATGGCCGCTACGGCGGCGATGCTCGTGCATCCGTTCATCGTTCTCGGTGCGACCGCGCTCGCGCTTGCGACAGCGGCGGGCCGGGCGGGGATCTTCAATCCGGCCTACCACGGCCTCTCGGAGGTCGTCTACGCGTTTGCGTCGCCCGCGGCCAACAACGGCAGCGCCTTCGCGGGACTCGGCGCCGCCTCGCCGTTCTACGCGATCAGCACGGGGATCGTGATGCTGCTCGGCCGCTACATCTCCATGCTGCTGATGCTCTACATCGCGGGATCGCTGCTGTCCAAGAAGACGGTCCCGGCGTCGACCGGCACCCTGCGCACCGACACCTGGACGTTCGGCTGGATCTACCTCGGCATCGTCCTGATCGTCGGGGCCCTGACGTTCTTCCCGGTGCTGGCGCTTGGACCGATCGCGGAACAGTTGGCCATGTTGGCCGGAAAGGTGTTCTGATCATGGTACGTGGCATCTCCTATCAGGGCGTCTTCCGCCGGGCCCTCATCGAGAGCTTCCGCAAGCTGGACCCGAGGGTGCAGTACAGGAACCCCGTGATGTTCGTCGTGGAGATCGGCACCTTTGTGACGCTGATCATGAGCATCGCTCCCGGCATCTTCGGCCATGCGGCTGCGGGCGCCAGAGGCTACGACGTGCTCGTGACGGTGATCCTCATCCTGACGCTCCTCTTCGCCAACTTCGCCGAAGCCTTGGCCGAAGGGCGCGGCCGGGCGCAGGCGGAGAGCCTCCGGCGCACCAGGACGGAGACGCTCGCGCACCGCGTCGACGAGCGTGGCGCGAGGCTCGGCGATGTGCCGGCGTCGCAACTGCAGAAGGGCGACTTCGCGCGCGTCGAGACGGGCGAGCTGATTCCGGCCGATGGGGAGATCGTCCGGGGCGTCGCCTCGATCGACGAGTCCGCCATCACCGGCGAGTCCGCGCCGGTGATCCGCGAGGCCGGCGGGGACTTCTCGTCGGTCACGGGCGGCACGCGCGTGCTCTCGGACTGGATCGAGATTCGGGTCGAGCAGGAGCCAGGCAAGTCGTTCCTCGACCGCATGATCGCCCTCGTCGAGGGGGCGGAACGGCAGAAGTCGCCGAACGAACTGGCGCTCACGGTGCTGCTCGCCGCCCTGACACTGATCTTCCTCATCGTCATCGACACGTTGCCGCCGATGGCCGGCTATCTGCACGCGAGCCTTTCCGTGGCCACCTTGATCGCGCTCCTCGTCTGCCTCATCCCGACCACGATCGGAGCGCTCCTTTCGGCCATCGGCATCGCCGGCATGGACCGCGTCATCCGCTTCAACATCATCGCGAAGTCGGGCAGGGCCGTGGAAGCGGCGGGCGACGTCGACACGCTCATTCTCGACAAGACGGGGACGATCACGCTCGGCAACCGCATGGCGGACGCTTTCCTGGCGATGCCCCAGGTCTCCGACGAGGACATGGTCCATGCCGCGCTGCTGGCTTCCGAGCACGACGAGACGCCGGAGGGCAAGTCCATCGTCGTGCTCGCCGAGCGGGAAGGCCAGAAGGTGGCCCCCGGGGAGCTCGAGGGCGCGAATCCGATCGTCTTCTCGGCCGAGACCCGGCGGTCCGGCGTGGTGCTCGGAAGCGGCCGCGAGATCTCGAAGGGCGCGGTCGACGTGATCCGCCGCATGGCCGAAAAGGCCGGCACGCCCATTCCGCCGGAACTGGGCGCCGTCACGGAGCGGATCGCGCGTTCGGGCGGCACGCCGCTCGGCGTGATCGAGGATGGCAAGGTGCTCGGCGTCATCCACCTCAAGGACATCATCAAGCCGGGCATGCAGGATCGCTTCGCCGCGCTGCGCCGCATGGGCATCCACACCATCATGGTCACGGGCGACAATCCCCTCACGGCCGCCACCATCGCGCGCGAGGCCGGCGTCGACGACTTCATCGCCGAGGCCAAGCCCGAGGACAAGATGCGTCGCATCCGCGAGGAGCAGGCCGAGGGCAGGCTGGTCGCCATGACCGGTGACGGCACCAACGACGCGCCCGCCCTGGCGCAGGCCGACGTGGGCCTCGCGATGAATTCGGGCACCAGCGCCGCCAAGGAGGCCGGCAACATGGTCGACCTCGACTCCGACCCGACCAAACTCATCGAGGTCGTCTCGATCGGCAAGCAGCTCCTTATCACGCGCGGTGCCATCACCACCTTCTCCATCGCGAACGACGTGGCCAAGTACTTCGCGATCATCCCGGCGATGTTCGTGACGGCGGTGCCGGCCCTGGGGGCATTGAACGTCATGCACCTGACGTCGCCCCAGAGCGCGATTCTCTCGGCGCTGATCTTCAATGCCCTGATCATCCCGGCGCTGATCCCGCTCGCCCTCAGAGGCGTGCGCTACCGGCCGATGGGCGCCACCCGGATGCTCCAGCGCAACATCCTGGTCTACGGCCTCGGCGGCGTCGTGCTGCCGTTCATCGGCATCAAGCTCATCGACCTCGCGTTGACGGCCGTGGGCCTCGCACGGATCTGAGGAAAGGAGGCAGTCACCATGACCCTGAGCATCTGGCGCAATGTCCGACTTGCCGTGACGCTGTTCGTGATTCTGGGTCTCGCCTACTCGCTCGTTCTGGTCGGCATCGGGCAGGTCATCTTCCCAAGCCAGGCACAGGGCTCCCTGATCGTGCGGCACGGGCGGATCATCGGCTCGAGCCTGATCGGCCAGAACTTCTCCGGACCCGGCTACTTCCACGGCCGTCCGTCCGCCACGGTGAACGCGGTCACGGGCAAGCCGGACCCCTACAACGCCGACAACTCCTCGGGCTCGAACCTCGGCCCCACGAACCCTGCCCTGCTCGCGGAGATCAAGGGCAACATCGCCGCGCAGCGCGGGCAGGTATCGGGTCCCATGCCCGGCAACCTAGTCGAGAGCTCGGCGTCCGGCCTCGATCCCGAGATCACCTTGCAGGCGGCCCTCATGCAGGTGCCGGCCGTCAGCCGGCAGACCGGCATCCCTGAGGCGACCTTGCGGCGGCTCGTGGCCAAGGAGGCGGAAGGGCCGCTCCTGGGCCTCTACGGGCCCTGGCGCGTCAACGTCCTCGAACTGAACCTGGCCTTGCGCCAGATCGAGAGACGATGAGCGACTACCGGCGGCGCACCTCGGAGGAGGTGCTGGCGCAGATCGAACGCCTGCGCCGGGCGCGGCACAAGATCTTCATCGGCGCTGCGGCCGGCGTCGGCAAGACCTTCGCCATGCTCGGCGAGGCGCGCGAGATGCAAAGCCAGGGCATCGATGTCGTCGCAGGCATCATCGAGACCCATGACCGGCCGGAGACGGAGGCGCAACTCGAGGGCATCGAGGTCCTCGGGCCGCTCGAGGTGCCGCAGGGCTCGATCGTGCGCCGGGAACTCGATGTCGACGCGGTCATCCGTCGGGCACCCGACGTGGTGCTGATCGACGAGCTGGCGCACCAGAACGCCCCGGGCATGCGCAACCAAAAGCGCTGGCAGGACGTGCAGGACATCCTGAAGGCCGGCATCAACGTCCACTCCACTTTGAACGTGCAGCACCTGCAGAGCCTCAACGACGTGGTGGCGCAGGTCACGGGCGTGCGTGTGCGCGAGACGGTGCCGGACCAGGTCGTTGCCGACGCGACCGAACTGCGCCTGATCGACCTCGCTCCCGAAGCCCTCATCGATCGCCTGAAGCAGGGCAAGGTCTACCCGCCGAGGCAGACGCAGCAGGCTCTGGAGAGGTTCTTCCGCCTGGGCAACCTGACGGCCTTGCGCGAACTCGTGCTGCGCACGGTGGCCGACCGGACCGACGAGGATCTCGGGGAGTACCGGCGTGCCCACAACATCACGGAGCCCTGGCCGACCAAGGACCGCGTGCTCGTCTGCGTCACGTCGACGCCGCTCGGTCAGGCGTTGATCCGTCGGGGATATCGGATGTCCGAGCGTCTCAAAGGAGACCTCCTGGTGGCGACGGTGCAAAAGCCCGGCCACACGCCGACCCTGAAGGAGGCGCAGGTGCTCGATCTCAACCTGCGCCTGGCGGCGGAACTGGGCGCCCAGGTGATCCGCGCGGAGGACGCGGACGTGGCGAAGCGCCTCGTCGAGATCGCGAACGAGGTGGAGGCGACCCAGATCATCCTCGGCGAGACGCGGCGCACGCGCCTGCAAGAGATGATGCACGGTTCGGTGATCGACCGCATCCTGCGCGAGACGCACGACGCGGACGTGCTGATCGTCGCGCGCTCGCGCTCCGAGCGCTGACTCAGGCCTCCTGCGCCCTCGTGCGGTCGAAGGCTTCGGCCAGGAGGCGCAGGAAGGCGTGCGCCGCCGGGCGCTGCGGCGCCGGGATGCCGGCGAAGAGGCGCTCGATCTCCGCAGTCAGGGCGGTGCGCAGATCCGCCGCGAGCCGCCGTCCCTGCGGCGTCAGCCGGACCTGTACGCGGCGGCGGTCGTCGGGGTCCTGGGTCCGCTCAAGGAGCCCCTCCTTGCGCAACTGCTCGACCACCTGGCTCACCCACGGGCGGTCCGAGCCGATGCGGCTCGCGATGTCGCTGATCGAGAGGCCCGCCGCGGGCAGGAGTTCCGTCAGGATCAGGGCGCGGGTGTCCGCGCTCGGCCCCTGCGCCGTGAAGGCCCTGCGCTGCATGGCCATGAAGGCGCTCGTGATGCGCCGAAGATCCCGGATCGGGTCGGATGCCACCGCCATCTCACATCACCACACGGTATTAGACTAGCACGGTGTGTGAACAAACGGGACTGTCGGCGTCGCCGCGTCCCCCGCCTGGCGTCGCCTGGCGTCGAACGCTGCCGTTCCATGAAGGACTCGGGGGTGCGCTTGGCAAACTGCTCAAAGGCCTGCTGATCCGGTCCTGAACAGGGAGCCATCGTCATGCCGGAATTCGACTGCTCCTTCCTGCTTACGGACGGCAACCGCGTGGTCCTGCGCGGCAAGCGGAACTGCAGCGTCTCGCTCTGGCAGATCGAGGCCTACGGGAAGATCTACGGCGAGTCGCTGGTGCTCGCGACCGGGGCGCATTACGCCGCCTACACGGGTGCCAGGCGGCGGCCGCTCTGGTCGCTCAGATCGACGTCGCGCGGCCCGGGCAAGGTCGCCCAGTACAACGAGCGGCGCCAGAAGGTCGCGTCGCCGGCCGTGACGGGCCACATCGGCGAGGCGATGGCCCTGCCTGCGCTTTGTGCGGCGCTGCCGCCGGAAGACGCCCCGGGATTCGTGCGCCTGCACGCCCGACAGGGGCGCACGCCGGACTACGTCAGCGAAGCGCCTAGGGCGCTGTGGCGGCTCTTTGACCTGCAGGTGCCGTCGTTGCCGCCGGCCCTGCCGATCGAGGTGCGGGCGCGCATCGGCTTCGACCAGAAGTATCCGCGCAGTGCCGAGGCGCCGCTCAAGGCTTACTGGCGGGAGTGCCTGCGCTCCGGCCTCAGCGACCGGCTGCGCTACGGAGTCGTCGCGCGGGTGAACCTCGGTTCCGGTGGCGACCAGCCAAGCGCCATCCGCTTCTACCTCTTCGTGCCAGACGTGGTCTACGACATGGCAACGGGAGGCCCAAACTGATGGCAGACCTCATTGCGCTGCTCGACAGGGCGCAGTTGCTGCTCTGGGCCTACCATCCCGCGGCGGCCCGCACCCTGCTGCACGAGGCCCAGGATGTCCTGGGGGTGCGGGAGAGCGCGCGGCCGGGCCGCGGGAGGCCGAAGGGCACCGTCGACCGCATACGCGAGCAGATCGACGAGCTCTCGAAGATCGCGCGCGGTCTCGAGCGCATGGAGCGCGCCTTGTTTCCCGACGACCCGTGGGTTCTCGAGCGCACCAGCGACTTCGCCTGTGTCGTGTTCCGGCCCGAGCCCTACCGGCTCGAGGCGAGGATCGCCGCCATCTCGCTCCAGTTCGGCTGGCCAGGGTCCCTGCAGGACCTCGACATCGCGCACGTGGCGGGCGCCGCGGTGCTGGAGGGCGAGGATCCGGGAGCGCAGGAGATCATGTGCTCGATCCAGCTGGGGGACGCCCGAGGCATCGTGCACTTCGACCGTCACGGGTTCGGCGAAGGGGAGTTCCTGACGCTGCCGACCCATGAGCCCGACGGCGAGGACGAGCGCATCTCTCTGAGCCGGATCCTGACGACGCTCGCGAGCGCCATCTACCTGCCGGCGCGGGACGTGGCCACGCGCCAACCGTAGCGCCGCACCAAGGCGCAGCCTTATGGGGGGGACCACCACTTGCCGCTATGCACCAGCTCTTGCGGGCCCGTTGCGCCGCACCGCCTGACCGATCCGGGATGTGACCGCCATGGCCGCTGACACGTCGCGCAACTGGCTTCAGGCCTGCCTGAACGGACCGAGGCGCGCCGGTGAGCACCGTGCGCTGCCGATCCACCCGCCGGAGATCGCCCGTTCCGCCCTCTCGTGCCGCGAGGCGGGCGCCTTTGCGGCGCATGTCCACCCCCGCGACGAGCGAGGCGCGGAATCCCTGCAGGCGCGCCACGTCGGCGCGGCGGTGCGCGCGGTGCGCGCGGCGGCGCCCGGCATGCAGGTTGGGGTGTCGACGGCGGAGTCGATCGAGGAGAACCTGACGCGGCGCCTCAGGGCGATCGCCAGTTGGGAGGACCGGCCGGACTTCGCCACCGTGAACTGGTACGAGCACGACGCCGACGAGACCGCGTCCTTGCTGGTGTTGCAGGGCGTCGCCGTGCAGGCCGTGCTCGCCACCGTCGCGGACGCGCGGCGCATGCTGCGCAGCCCCCTTGGGGCGCAGTGCCGCGTCATGGTGGTGGGACCGCGCGAGGAGGAACCGGAGGCGGCGCTGCGCACCGCGGAGGCGATCCTCGCGGTGCTCGACGAGGCGGCGCCGTCCGTGCCGCGCCTCGTGCACGGGCATGACGCCACCGCTTGGCCCTTGCTGCAATTGGCCATCTCCCGCGGCTACCTGACGCGCATCGGCATGGAGGATACCTTGCTCCTGCCTTCGGGCGAGCGCTGCAACGACAATGCGCAGCTGGTGCGCCACGCGCAGACGATCGCCGCGGCGGCGCGCAAGGAAGAGGAGTCCTCCACGTAGCCGCGGGTCGCGGCAACCGCACGTTGTCCGGCGTTGCGCTGGGGAGAAGGCCCCGGCGGCGCCGGATTTTCGCGTCTCAGGCTCTCGGCGGTACGCCGAGCTGCGGCGTGCGGCCGAGGGTGACGGCGGCGACGCCAAGGCCGGCAGCCACGATCCAGAAGACGTTCGTGTAGCCAAGAAGCGCGATCAGCGAGCCGCCGAGCATGGGCAGCAGGAGGCTCGGTGCCGTGAGGGTGCCGACGATGCCTGTGTAGGTGGCGCGCAGCGCCACCGGCGAGAGGTCCACCAGCACGTTGTTGAAGGCGAGGTTGCGGCTTGCGATGGC
The DNA here is from genome assembly GCA_021799275.1 of Bacillota bacterium. GTDB lineage: Bacteria > Bacillota > Sulfobacillia > JAJZYS01 > JAJYTV01 > JAJZQO01. The sequence continues at coordinate 231,283 of JAJZAT010000001.1, read as the reverse complement.
CGCACCGAGCACCAGGAAGATGACGACGTAGGCCCCGGGCCAGTAGGCGGCGAGGGCGAGGGCGAGGAGCGGCATCAGGGCCCCGAGCCCGAGGCAGACGCGCAGCACGGCCGCGTTGCCCAACTTGTCGCCGACGTAGCCCCAGATCGCGTTCGAGAGGGCTCCGCCGATGATCTGCGCCATCGTGTAGACCGCGACCGTCCCGACCGAGACGTGCAGCCGCGTCTCGGCCAGAAGCACGTAGAACGGCAGCAGCATGAGGTGGAGGGAGGCGATGTTCTCGATCCAGACCAGGGTGCGCAAGGAGGGGTCCTGGCGCCAGAGGTCCGGGATGCGCCTGAGGTATTCGCCGAGCGGCGGCTGCTTCTGCCGCGGCACGGGCGTCTCGCGCACCAGCATGAAGCCGATGCCCGCCAATAGCATCAGGAGGCCCGCCCCGAGGAACAGCAGGGCGAAGCCGGAGATCGTGCCGCCCCGCGCGCCGGACAGCCAGAGGCCCGCGAGATAGGTCACGGCGAGGGCGGCGAGGCTGCCGAGGAACTGGCGGCTCGCGTAGAAGCGGCCACGCAGTCCGGGGCGGATGCTGCGCCCGAAGATGTCGGTGTAGGCAACGCTGCCGAGGCTGCCGCCGACGGCGAAGAGACCGAGCAGGAGGAACAGGACGACGAGCGGCCAGAGGCCGCGCCCGCCGGACAGGAGCCATGTCAGGGCGCCCAGGACGAGCCAGGCCCCGGCGCGGCTGAAGACGGCCAGCAAGAGGTAGGGGCGCTTGCGCGGGCTGCCCTCGACGATATGCGCGAAGAGCAGCTCCGGCACGACGCTGCCCGCGAGCAGCACGGAAAGCATGGCGCCCACGACGATCGGCGATCCGCCGAGCAGGGCGACGTACGCCGGCAGGATCGTCGTCGGCTGCCCGAGCGCCGTCGCGGCGGCGAGAAACGTGCCGTGCCAGGCGAGCCCTACGTAGTTGCGGCGCTCCTGCGCGACATAGGTGGCCATGTGCGACCTCCCCGGGACCTGCACTGACCTGAAGGTACGTCGCGGCACGTACGGCGACAGCGTCCGTTGGTGCCAGGCCGCTGGTCCGGACGCGAGGGTCGCCTGGCCATGAGCAACGATTGACGCTTACGTAAACGTCATATATGTTGGCGCCAAGGAGAACTGGGAGGTGACCGCAACGTCACCCGCGGAGGGACACCGCTACCGGATCGGGGACCTGTGCAAGGAGTTCGACGTGACGCCGCGCACGGTCCGCTACTACGAGAGCTGCGGCATCCTTCGCCCCGAGCGGCGGGGGCAGGCGCGCATCTTCAACGAGGGCGACCGCGTGCGCCTGCGACTGGCCTTGCGGGGCAGGCGGCTCGGCTTCAGCCTCGGGGAGGTGCGGGAGATGCTCGATCTCTACGACCAGGAGGGCGGAGAGGTGGCGCAGCTCGAGCGCACGCTCGCCTACGGCCGGCAGAAGATCGCGGAGCTGGAGGAGCGCCGCCGCGAGGCGGAGGAGGCCCTGAAGGAGCTCGAGACGTGGCAGCACCTGCTGACGCGCCGGCTGCAGGAGGCCCGGGGCACCAAGGCAGGCGACGAGAGAGCCAAGGGAGATGGGAAGCATGGCCGTGCATGATGGGGGTCTCGAGGGCCGCGGGCTCAACTTCTACCTGGTCGACAAGGATCTTGAGCAGGTGCTGCGCCGCAGCCTGGGCCCCGAACCGTACCGGCGGGCGGAACCGCTCCTCGTGCGCATGGGGGAGCTCGCTGGCGGTCCGATCGACCGGCAGGCAGAGTATACGGACCGCATGGCGCGGCCGCTGCTCGAGACCTACGACCGCCAGGGCAACGTCGTCAACGAGGTGCGCTACAACCCGCTCTACGAGGAGTCGGTGCGGCAGGTCTACGGTCTTGGCACCATCGGCTGCAACTACGGCGAGGACCCCCTTCCCTACGCGGTGCACTTCGCACTCCTCTACCTCCTGAGCGAGTCCGACCCCGGCCTCGCCTGCCCGGTCACGCTCACCGCCTCGACGGCCTACGTGCTGTCGCGGCACGGCAGCGACGAGCAGAAGGCCCGCCACCTGCCCCTCCTCGCCGTGCGCGCGGAAGGCGAGTTCGCCGACGGGGCCACCTTCGTGACCGAGAAGCAGGGCGGATCGGACGCGGGCCTTGCCACGACCGAGGCGAGGGAGGTGCCGGCCGAGGAGTTGGCCTCCGCGCGGCGGGCCTTCGGCCCCGGCCAGGGCCAGCTCGTGCGCCTCTACGGCGAAAAGTGGTTCGCCAGCAACGCCGATGCGGACCTCGCGCTCGTCACCGCGCGGCCGCCCGGGGCCCCGGACGGGACGCGCGGGCTCGGCCTCTACCTCATGCCGCGCCGCCTCGCGAACGGCAGCCCCAACGCCTATCGTATCCGCAGACTCAAGGACAAGCTTGGCACGACCGGCCTCGCGACGGGCGAGCTGGAGCTCGACGGTGCCTTCGCGGAACTCGTGACGCCAGCGCCCGACGGCTTCAAGCACATGCTCGAGGCGCTCGAGTTCTCCCGCATCGCCAACGCGGCCGCCTCGGCCGGCATCCACCGTCGCGTCTACCTGGAGGCGAAACTCTATGCCGAGGGGCGCATGGCCTTCGGGGCGCCGCTGGCGCGGCACTCGATGGTGCAGCAGACCATCGTCACGATGCTCGCCGAGCTGCGCGCCAGCACGGCGCTCGCCTTCGAGGCGGCGGGGGCAATCGACGCCGCCACGGCGAATCCCGCGGCGCCCGTGATCGCCTGGCACCGCCTGACGACAGCCCTGGCCAAGTACCGCACGGGCGAACTCGCGGTGCGCAACGCGAGCCGCGCGATCGAGGTGCTGGGCGGCAACGGCTACGTCGAGGAGTACGTCACGGCGCGCATGTATCGCGAGGCGCAGGTCCTGCCCGTCTGGGAGGGGCCGGCCAACATCCAGGCGCTCGAGGTGCTGCGCACGATGACGCCACGCTGGCGCTCGGACCTGGTGATGGCCCGGCGCGTCGAGAGGGTCGCGGCGGCCGCCGCCGCCGACCCGAGGAGCAGGCAGATGGCGGATCTCCTCCAAGCGCGCTGGCGGGAGGCCGAAGGCGCCATCGCGTGGATCGCGGAGCATCCCGCGTCCGCCTCCGAGCATGCCCGGCGGCTCGCGGACTTCCTCAGCGAGATCCTCGAGTTCCTGCTGGTGCTCGAAGAGGCTCTCGAGGGGCTCAAAGAGGGCGACGAGCGGGACCTCGTCGTCGCGTGGTGGCTGGCGCGCCTCCATCTGGCGCCTGCCCCTGCGCACGGGCTGGGCGAGGATCTCGCCTGGCTCGCTCCCATCTATGACCGGCTGACCGCGGGGGAGCGCCTGACGGGCGTCGCCCTGCCGGACCTTCGCGTGGAGGTGGGGATCTGATGGCAACGATCCTGGAGCTTCTCGAGCGATCGGCGCGCAACTTCCCCGACTTGACGGCCGTGCGCAGCCCGCGGCAGGCCACCTCCCTCACCTGGTCGGAGCTGCGGCGGCGCAGCCTCGCCGCTGCAGGCGGGCTCGCGCAGCGCGGTGTCCGGCCCGGGGACAGGGTGGCGATCCTCTTCGGCAACGTCCTCGAGTTCCCCGTCGCCTTCTTCGCGGCCATCTACGCGGGGGCGGTGGTGGTGCCCATCAACGCGCGTCTGACGGCGGCGGAAGTGCAGGGGATCCTGCGGCACGCGGAGGTAGGAGTGGTCATCGCCGGCGAGGAGACCCGCGACCTGCCCGGGCCTGGCTGCGCGGTGTACCCCCTGGACGACCTGGAGGACCTCGCAGGCAAGGAGATCGCCTACCGGCCAGCCCCAGGTGACGATGCGGAGATTCTCTACACCTCAGGCACCACCGGAAGTCCCAAAGGCGTCGTCATGACCCACGCCGCGGTGGTGGAAACCGCGGCCATGGCCGCCTACGAGTTCGGCATGCGCCCCGGTGAGCGGGTCGCGGTGCTGATGCCCCTGACGCACTCGGCGCCTCTGAACCTCTTCCTGCTCGGCTCCGTCTACACCGGCAGCACCGTCGTGTTGGACGCCTTCAACCCGCGGGACCCCGCGGCGATGCTCGACGTGCTGGCGAAGGAGCGCCTGCAGTACCTGTTCGCCGCGCCGGTCGCGTACCTGCTCGGCCTCAGGGCGGACCCCTCGCGCCACGACCTCTCGGCGATGAAGCGCTGGGTCTATGGCGGGGCACCGATGTCGGCGGACCAGGTGCGGGCGGTGCGCAAGGCCTACGGCGGTAGCTGGATGAGCGTCTACGGACTCACCGAGAGCGGGCCGAACGGCATGGCGCTCGCGGACGAGGACCATGAGGAGCACGCCGGGTCCCTCGGCTGGCACCCGACGGTGAACACGGAGATCCGCCTGCTCGCCGACTCGGGCGAGGAAGTGGCGACGGGCGTGCCGGGAGAGCTCGTGATGCGCACCCCGAGCTCGATGCGCGGCTACCTCAAGAATCCCGAGGCGACGGCCGAGGTGCTCAGGGATGGCTGGATCCATACGGGCGACATGGCCGTCCGTGACGAGCAGGGCTACTACTGGATGCTCGACCGCAAGAAGGACCTCATTCTCTCTGGCGGTTACAATGTCTACCCGCGCGAGGTCGAGGAGGCGATTCTTACCCACCCGGCCGTGGCCGACGTGGCCGTGGTCGCCGCGCCGCACCCGGACTGGGGTGAGACGGTGGCGGCGGTGGCGGTGCTCAAGCAGGGCGAGAGTCTTACCCTCGAGGAACTGCGCGAGCACCTGAGGCCGATCCTCTCGAGCCAGAAGCACCCGCGTCGGCTCGAGATCGTACCGGCGCTGCCGCGCAACGCCACGGGCAAGCTCCTGCGGCACGAACTGCGCCAGCGACTCGCCTGACCTCGGCGGGTGCCGGAGGCCCCGCTGTGCCATCGTGCCGCGGTGCCTGCCGCAACTGGGGGGCCATGCGCCGCGCACGCGGAGGTCTCCTGGCGGATTGCGGGGCACCGTCGTGGATCGCCGGCGGCTACCGTTCGAATTTGCCGTGGGCAGGGCGGTTCGCGCCCACGACGACATCGACGTGCTCATGCTGCGCCGCGACCAGCAAATCCGCCTGTGGCCCGGAAGCAACTGGCGGGTGGTGCCTGGGCGGCGGAGAATCTTCCGCATGGCCGAACCTCGAGAAAAGCCTCAAGCGGCAGAGCCGCGCGGTTTTGGATTGGCGCTTTCTATCGGACTCGCGTCCTTCTGGCCCGCGACGGAGACGATCTACCGCAGCGGTCGACCGCTGCCCGCATAGAACGGTAGAGTAGACGGCCTCGCAGGAGGAGCACGTGAAAGCGACCCATCTGCTGTGCCGCGCGCTGGGAATCGCGCTGGTCGCCGCGCTGGCCTTCTCGGCTGCCCTCTGGGTGCATCGCGAGGATGTGCTGTCGGCGGCCCTGGCAGGCGTGGGGTCCGCCGTCGGGCAGGTCCAGTTCGCCGGGCGAGTCCTCAAGCAGGATCCCTCAGCCGCCGGACAGCGGCAGGCCGCGTACGTGATCGCCCAAGCGGCTGGACAGATCCTTGAAGCCGCTCCCGTCGTGAGCCAGGAGGGCTACAGCGGTGACGACGTGACAGGCTTTGGCACGCAGCTGATGTCGTTCGAGGGTCAGTTGCAAGCGGGACAGGAGCCAAGACAACTGGTCAAGCGCCAGGCGAAGATGCTCATCGCGCTGCCAGAGACCGTCAGCCCCGCGAACAGGACGGGCAACTTTCTGGTCATGGGGAACGCCTTGCTGCGCAAGCTGCCGACCGTCGAGCGCATCTTCACGAACGCAGGCGTCCGCTAGCGAGCACTGGATTCGCACGGTGTCTCCTGCCGGCAGGCCTTTGAAGCGGACGGGTCGAGGGTGGCACCTAGTCGCCGCAGGGTGAAGCCGTAGGTCGGAAGGCGAGGCCCTTGGGGCGCGCCCTCCATCAAGGTGGCGGGCACACCTCCGGACAGCGTCTCAAGGGAGATACGCGATGATCCATCGACAGGTTCTGGCCGTCTGCGCGCTGCTTGGTTTGGCGCTCGCCAGCTGTGCCACAGGCGGTCATGGCGACGAGCGTCGTTCGCGGGTTCTCGTGCACGAGGTCGGGTGGAACGAGCCGTTGCCGCACGGCGGGACGTTCGTCCAGTGGAAGAATGTAGCCCCCGGGCGGTGCCGGGTCAGCGCCCGGCAAGCGCTCAGCGCGGTCACGAACCTCTATCAGAAGATTCCGCCCGTCAGGTGGCAGGCTCCGCAAAGTGTCTATGTGCAGCGCACCGGCCTTCTCGGCGACCTAGGCACCAGCAGCGGTACGTGCTCGTACGTTGTCCTGTTTGCGGGCAGGGACCTCTCCGGCAGGTTCCCGCCGTGCCTCCACGGCTGCACCGAATATTGGCTCGGCGCGTGGCCGAAGGTCCGGGAGGAGATCGAAGAATGGTACGGGGCGATCGTGAACGGCCAAACCGGCAAGATTGGCTACGGCCCCTTCTTCGGCGCTGAGCGTTCGCGATAGGCAGGACCGGAGTTCAACACGGTGCGGACCGCTGCAGCACGCGCGGGCGCTGGGCTTGCATCAGGCACGACGCACGGCCAGAAAGGCATGGCTGATGGCTCTGCCGCCGACGAAGACGCCGAGGCCGACAATCAGTTGCACGACACCGCCCCAGAGGGCGCCCGCACCCAACGGTGGGATCCCGCGAGGCAGCGAAAGCAGGTCCGTGGCGCCGACGGCGATGTTGCCAAGGGCGAGGACGGCCAGAGTGAGGCCCACGAGGCCGAAACCGAGCGACGTGGCGTTGCCTAGTCCCAAGGCGGTAGGCAGTGTTTCGCCTGGCAGGGCCATCCTGCGCCCGATCGCTGGCGCCAGGAGCCAGAGCAGAAGGACAAGCCCTAGACGCACGAGGGTCGCGACAAGTAGAGGTAACTGGACCGATACGGGGACGCCTGTTTGGAAGACGATCGTGAGCCAATCGGCGAGGCTGTTGACCAACGGAATGATGGCGTACACGGCGATGCACCGGATCACAATCTCCACGATCCTGCCGGCAGGCATGGCGTCACCCCCAGGAAATGTCTCCACGCACAGGCTACTCCTCGAAGGCTCGTCCATCCATGGCCTTCGCCGACTAGGCGTCCGGCATGTCTCGGCCGGCCGTGCAACTCGCCGAGCGCTGACCTGCTCTGAACGCCTGGGACCACCTTCTTCTACCAACACCATTCGGCGGCATAGTCTGCACCCGGAAGGTGGGGACGTTCTTGGACCTCAAGGCCTTCGCCGTCACCTTTGGCCTTGTGTTTTTGGCTGAGCTCGGCGACAAGACCCAGCTCACGACGATGGTGCTCGCCGCGCGCACGCGTGCGCCGCTGCTGATCTTCATCGCCGCCGGTCTCGCACTTGTGCTGTCCTCGTTGATCGGTGTCGTCTTCGGCGACGCGCTGACAAGGGTCATCCCTCTGCGCTACATCCAGAAGGGTGCCGGCGTCGCCTTCGTCCTGATCGGAGGGATACTGCTGCTCAGCAGGGCCGGCTGAAGCATCCGGTGCAGGAGACACCTCGCGCGCGGTGGGTTTCACATGAAGCCCATAAGGATGCGGACGCTTGAAATCCGTTTAGATTTGCGAGGGAGCCGGTTGGCCCTGCATCCGAAAGACGAATCACGGCGCTCCTCGTCAACGTGGAGGGCGCCGCACGGTTGTGGCGTGAGCAGCCTGCCGCGGTATCCTGATCCGCGAAGGGTTGGGTGGCGATCACCCGAGCCGCCGCTGCACGCTGTCGACGAGGCGCATACGCACCGCGGCGTAGAGATCCCTCGCCTTGGACCCCTGCCCGGCGCTGGGACGTTCAGGTGTGGGGCAAGGCAGTTGTGGAGCGGGCGGGAGTGCCCGGGAGGCGGCGAGCGCCTGCCAGGCCAACACCCAGGCGGGCAGCCGAGACTCCTGCGGCGGGTCGCCCCAGTGCAACTGCGTCCTGCCGCCGTGGCCGTGGATGCGCACGATCTGATCGACCGACTCGAACACGGTGATGGTCTTCCAGCGCGAGCGCCATTCGAGCACGGCCTTGCCTGAGGGCAGCACCGCCCCCACCGCGACGATCCCGGTGCCGCTCACGCCAGAAGCGTCGACGATGCGGTGCAGGTAGAAAGGCCGGACGTTGGCGGACGCATCATGCCTTGGCCACATGCGATGCCGCCTCCCCGACGCCAGGTACTGTAGTCAGGTTATGCGGCGGCGAGGCGGCACGTCACAGCCGTGCCTGGAAGAGGTTGCCCGAGGCGTAGCGCCTGAGGCCCTGACGCCAGGCGAGGAGCGCGAGGAGGCCGAGAAGTAGCGCGAACGCTGCGGCGCCCGCGATGAAGCGCGGGTCCGGCGAGCGCAGGATCGAGACCGGCATGGTGTTGATGAAGCCTGCGGGCAGCAGGGTAAAGAGGACGAGGCGCAACCCGCCCTGGAAAATCGGACTCGGATAGGTGCTGAACGTGATCATGCTGATTGTCACCTGGTCCGCCAGCAGGTCGGCGCGGCCGAGGAAGAACGCCATGGTGTGCAGCAGCAGGAGAAAGGCGAGGAAGATGGCCCCCGCGAGCACCACGGCGAGCAGGAAGAGCCCCAGGCGCGCGAGCGAAGGGTGCAGGAAGGCGAGGAAGACGAGCGGTCCGAAGAGGACGTCGCCCAGGCTCGCGACATTGACGCGGCTCAGCAGCAGATGCGGCAGGGCGGGCTTCGGCAGCGAGAGGTAGACGTCGAGCTCTCCCTGCATGATCAGCCGCGCGAGACGGGTGAGGTTGCCGCCGAAGCCTTGGACGATGCCGAGCGCGGAGGCGCTGATCGCCCAGAGCGCCGCGACGTCCTCGAGGCGCCAGCCGTGGATCACCGGGAAGCGCGAGAAGTAGAGCCACCAGAAGGCGAGCCAGACGCCGTCGTTCAGCACCATCGCGAGGACGGTGAGCCAGAAGGCGGTGGGGTACGCGAGCTGGGCCCGCATGGCCGTGAGCATCAGCCTGGGCCAGAAGCGGCGCCTATCCGCCGTGGACATGGAGCGCCGACACCCCCTTCCGGTAGACGAAGGCGAGCAGCGAGAAGAGGACGAGGAGCCACAGGGCCTCCTGCAGCATGAGGGACGCGAAGCCCTGGAACGGATGCGCGAGCTGCTGCGCGGGGCCGTAGACCATGAGCTGGAGCGGCAGGATCCGCGCGATTCTCGCGAGCACGGGCGGGAAGAGCGATAGCGGTACCAGCATGCCGCCGAGGATCATCACGGACCGGGAGGCGAGGAAGGTGACCGCCCAGGCGTCCTCGAGCCAGAAGCTCGTCAAGGCGAGCGCCAGGAAGAGGGACGCATAGAGCAGGAAGGCGGGCACGTAGGCGACGAGGTAGGCGAGGATCCCCGCCGGTCCTACCGGCATGGAGCCGGTGGCGAGAGCGACGACCAGAGTGCCGACGGCCAGGTTCAAGAGGAGGCGGGGCCAGCTCTCGCCCGCGGCCACCGCGAACTGGAAGGCGACGTAGGAGACCGGGCGCGTCAGCTGCACCGCGAGGCCTCCTGTGCGGACGTCGTCGCCGATGCGGTCGGCGAAGGCCGGGGCCGAGAGCACGATCGCCTCGGTGCCGGCGAGGTACTCAAGCATCTGCGGCAGCCTCAGGCCCCCCAGGACACCGGTGCCCATGGTGCTGTACGTGGTGCGCCAGAGCTCGAGGAAGACGATCAGGATCACGACCAGGAAGATGGTGCGCAGCGCCTCCGCCGCCGGATAGGCCCAGATGCTGCGGGCGTAGGCGGAGGCTACGGCCCAGACCTTGCGTCCCGCCCTCATGGCCTCGTCGCCTCCCGCTGGTAGATCGCCGCGATCACCGACTCGAGCGGCGGGTCCGAGATCGTGATGTCGTAGACGGGGTAGCGCTCCAAGAGGTCCGCGACCACCTGCCGCACCGGCAGATCCTGCGCCGAGAAGCGCAGCCGCAGGCCGTAGCGCGAGGCCTTCTCGACGACGACGCCCGGCATCTCGGGCGGCGTCACCTCCTCCTCCGAGCGCAGCTCCACCACCTTGTCCGTCAGCCACTGGCGCCTTAGGCTCGACACCTTGCCGTCGAAGACGATGGCGCCATGGTCGATGACGATGGCGCGGCGCGCGATCGACTCGATGTCGCCGGCGTCGTGGCTCGTGAGAAAGACGGTGGCGCCGCCCTGGTTGGCCTCGCGGATCACTTCGCGCACTTCCGCCTTGGCGATGACGTCGAGCCCGACGGTCGGCTCGTCGAGGAAGAGCACCTGGGGTTGGTGCAGGAGGCTCGCGGCGATCTCGAAGCGCATGCGCTGGCCGAGCGAGAGCTTGCGCACCGGCACCGTGAGAAGCTCCCTGAGGGCGAAGCGCTCGGCCAGCTCCTCGCTGCGCCAGCGCGCGACGTCGGTGGGCAGTTCGTAGATGGCACCGAGGAGGCGCAGCGTGTCACCGGCCGGGAGGTGGAACCAGAGCTGTGAGCGCTGGCCGAATACGGTCCCGATCTGCAGCGCGAGGCGCTGGCGCTGCTGCCAGGGCACGAGGCCGAGCACCTCGGCCGAGCCGGAGCTCGGGTGCAGGATGCCCGTCAGCATCTTGATCGTGGTGGATTTCCCCGCTCCGTTCGGGCCGATAAAGGCGACGGCCTCGCCCTGCTCGATCTGGAGGTCGATGCCGGCCACGGCGACGTGGCTCGACCGCTCGCGTCCCCTGCGCTGCTCGAAGACCTTGCGAAGGCCCTCCGTACGCACTGCCAGCATGGCCAAGACCTCCCTATAGATGTAGCGCCGATCCTACCATGGATCCCGCAAGCCGAGCAATACGAAGGGCCCTTCCCGCCGGCGGGCGGGAAGGGCCCTGGCCCCTGCGGGTCTAGCCCGCGATCTCCCGCACCGCGCCGAGCAGGGCGTCGACTTCTTCCGCAAGGATATAGGGCGCCATGCCGACGCGCACGACGCCGCCCCGGTCCGCGAGACCGAGGCGCTCGATCAGGGTGACGGCGTAGAAGTCGCCGTCCCAGACGAAGAAGCCCCGCTCGCCAAGCCGCCTGGCCACCGTGGCCGGGTCCTGGCCCTGGATGCGGAAGGAGACCGTGGGCGCCCGCAGCCCATCCGAGACCTCCGGGCCGTACAGGGCGACGCCGGGAATACCGCCAAGACCGCGCCAGAGCCTGCCCGCGAGACCATGCTCATAGGGGTAGATGGCGGCGAAGGCGGACGCGATGCAGGCCCGCAGATCCGGTCCTTCCCCTTGCGCGGCGATCGTCTCGATCGCCGCCGTCGTGCCTGCGAGCGCCGCGTGGTTCAAGGTGCCGGTCTCGATGCGGGTGGGGGCGGTGGGGTCCTGAGGCCGGACGCGGTCCGTCGGCAGTTCGTCGAGCAGGCCGGGGCGCGAGTAGAGGATGCCGACGTGCGGGCCGAAGAACTTGTAGGCGGAGCAGAGCAGGAAATCGCAACCGAGTTTTTGCACGTCGATCAGGGCGTGCGGCGCGAAGTGCACCGCGTCGATCGAGACCGTGGCCCCTGCCGCGTGGCCTAGCCGCACCACTTCCGCGACATCGTTCACCGTGCCGATCGCGTTCGAGGCGTAGCCGACGGCGATATGCCGCGTCTTTGGCCCGATCAGGGTCCGCATGGCGTCCATGTCGAGGGTGCAGCTGTCGAGCCGCACCGGGCACCAGCGGATGCTTATGCCGCGCTCTTCGAGACTGAGCCACGGGGCCACGTTGGCATCGTGGTCGAGTTCCGTGACGACGACTTCGTCGCCCGGCTTGAGGGTGCGGCCGATCGCCCGCGCCAGGGCGAAGTTCAGGGTCGTCATGTTCTGCCCGAAGGAGATCGCCTCGGGTCCTTCGGCCCCGAGCAGGGCGGCTGCCGCGCGCCTTGCCTCCTCCACCGTTTCGTCGGCGAGGCGGCTCGTCTCGAACTGGCCGTGCGTATTGGCGTTGCGCGAGACATAGTAGTCGCGGTGCGCCGCGATCACGGCCTCGGGCACCTGGCTGCCGCCGGGGCCGTCGAAGAACGCGGCGGGATGACCGTTCACGGTGAGAGAGAGGGCGGGGAAGAGGCTTCTGAACGCACGGGGGTCGAACGCCATGTCTGAATCCTCCCTATCTGTACTCCACCGCACCGGTGCGGTAGGCGAGACAGCAGTCCCGCAAGGGGCAGCGAGGGCATTCCGGCCACCTGGCGTGGCAGATCCGGCGTCCATGCCAGATTAGCCAGTGGTGCGCCTGGGACCAGTTCCTGCGCGGGATGCGGCGACGAAGCTCCAGTTCCACCTTTTCCGGCGTGTCGCCCTTGGCAAGACCGAGCCGGCGCGCGACGCGGAAGACGTGGGTGTCGACGGCGATCGCAGGTACGGCAAAGGCGTTCGCCAGGACGACGTTCGCGGTCTTGCGCCCGACGCCGGGCAACGCGACGAGGTCCTCCATGCGGGCGGGCACCTCCCCGCCGTGACGGGCCAGGAGCGCCTCGCTGGTGGCGAGGATGTTCTTCGCCTTCGCGCGGAAGAGGCCGCAGTCGTGGATGAGGTCCGAGAGTTCGTCCTCCGACAGGGCGAGCATCTTCTCGGGGCCAGAGTAGCGGGGGAAGAGGCGCGGCGTGATCATGTTGACGCGCTCGTCGGTGCACTGGGCGGAGAGGATCGTCGCGACCAGCAGTTCGAAAGGCGTCGTGTGCAAGAGGGCGCACTCGGCGTCCGGGTAGGTCTCGGCCAGGATGCGGAGGATGCGGCCCGTCTCGACGCGCATCAGTCGCTTGCGGCGCCGTCCGCCAACTGGCCTTCCTCCGGCCCGCCCCGGTACTGCAGGCGGTAGAGGTCCCAGTAGAGGCCGCGCCGGGCGAGGAGCTCCTCGTGCGTGCCGCGCTCCACGATGCGGCCATGGTTCAGGACGAAGATCTGGTCGCAGTGGCGGATCGTCGAAAGACGGTGGGCGACGATGAGCGTCGTGCGTCCTTCGGAGACCCGTTCCAGCGCGGATTGGATCAGCGCTTCCGTCTCGGTGTCGATGCTGGCGGTCGCCTCGTCCAGCACCAGCACCTCCGGGTCGTGCGCCAGGACGCGGGCGAAGGCGATCAGCTGGCGCTGGCCGGCCGAGAAGGTCGCGCCGCGCTCCCGCACTTCCTCGTCATAGCGCCCTGGCAGCCGGTCGATGAAGGTGTCGGCGTGGACGTGCTGTGCCGCCTGCTCGACCATGTCCGCAGGGATGTCGTCACCGAGGCGGATGTTGTCCCGCACGTTGCCGGCGAACAGGAAGACGTCCTGCAGGACCATGCCGATCGTGCGCCTGAGTTCCTTCTGCCCCACTTCGCGCACATTCCGGCCGTCGACCAGCACCCGGCCGCGCTGCACGTCGTAGAAGCGGCCGATCAGGTTGACGATGCTGGACTTGCCCGCGCCCGTGGCGCCTACGAATGCCACGGTCTGTCCAGGCTCCACCGCGAAGTCCACGTCCCTCAGGACCCACTCCTCGCCGCTATAGGCGAACCAGACGTGCTCGAAGCGGATCTCGCCTTTGAGAGGCCGCTCGAGGGCGACCGGCTCCTTGGTGTCCAGGACCTCCTGCGGCGTGTCGAGCACCTGGAAGATGCGTTCGGACGCGGCCATGGCCGCCTGCATGATCTGGTATTTGTCGGCCATGTCGTTGATCGGCTGGTAGAACTGCTGCGCGTAGCCGATGAAGGCGTAGAGCACACCGAACGCGACGATATGCTCGATTACGGTGCCGCCGCCCCACCAGATCAGGGCCGCCGCCGTCAGGTTGTAGAAGAAGTTCATCGTCGGGCGGAAGACGGCGAAAATCGTCAGTTCGCGGATGCCAGCGCGCAGGTAGCCCGTGTTGTCCTGGTCGAAGCGGCGCTGCTGGCGCAGCTCCTGGCGCATGGCCTGCACCACGCGCATGCCGGAGAAGTTCTCCGAGAGGAAGGCGTTCAGGCGCGCCAGGTAGATGCGGACCGTGCGGTAGGCGTCGCGGGCGTAGTTCGTGTAGATGATCGTAGCGACGATCAGGAGCGGGATGATGGCGTAGCCGACGAGGGCGAGGAAGTGGTTCATCTCCCACATGATCACCATCGCCCCGACGAGCAGGAAGAGATCCTTGAAGATGTTGACGATGACGGACGTGTAGACGTCGTTGAGGGCCTCGGTGTCGTTCGTGCAGCGAGTGACGAGGCGTCCGATGGGGTTGCGGTCGAAGTATTGCAGGTGCATGCCTTCGATGTGGCTGAAGAGCTGCTTGCGGATGTCGAACACGATCATCTGGCCGGTCCACTGCAGGATGTACGTCTGGAGGTAGTTGGCCGCGAACGCCACGATCACGACCAGGGCGTAGATCAGGCCCAGCATCAGGAGGCCGTGCACGTCCTGCTGGCGGAAGCGGCTGAGGGCCGCGGTCGAGAGCGGGGTGGCCCTGAGCGTCCGTCCGCCGAGCGTCCAGGCGCCATGGCGCCAATTGGGTGTCTTGCCCTGCACGATGCCCTGGACGAGATACTCGGTGCCGTTCGGCGCCTTGTCGATGTTGTAGAGCGTGCCGTGATACGCCTGATGGAGGTTTGCCAGCCGCACGTAGGCCTGCCCGTCGTAGATCACGGCGCCCTTGGGTGCCGCCTGGGGGCTGAAGGCCGCCATCGGCTGCGAGAGGCCGCCGATGTAGCTGTCGATCGCAATCGCGGAGAGGTACGGCGGCGCCAGATCCGCGGAGGTCACGAAGCCGATCAGCAGCGCCGAGGCCACGATGGCGACCCAGTAGGGCCTCGTGTAGCGCAGGAGGCGCCGCACCAGGCGCCCGTCGTAGGCCTTGCCGATCGCGTTCTCCTCGCGGAAGTCCTGAACGGACACCTAGGCTCCCTCCTCTGCGCGGTGCTGGATGCGCTCCTCGAGGAGCTGGCGGTCGTAGAGCTCCTTGTAGCGTCCGCCAAGGCGCAGGAGATCCTGGTGGCGGCCGCGCTCGACGACCCTGCCGCCCTCGAGGAACAAGATCAGGTCGGCGTGCGAGATGGCGGAGATGCGGTGGGCGATGATGATGTTCGTGCGTCCCTGGCGCTCCCGGCGCAGGGCGGCCAGGATTTCCGCCTCGGTCTGGGTGTCGACCGCCGAGAGGCTGTCGTCCAGGAGCAGCACGGGCGGATCCTGGACAAGGGCGCGAGCGATGGCGACGCGCTGCTTCTGGCCGCCGGAGAGGGTGACGCCGCGCTCGCCCACGAGCGTGTCGTAGCCCTGCGGGAACTCGACGATGTTGTCGTGCACCGCCGCCTCCTCCGCTGCGCGCACGATCTCGCCGCGTCTGGCGTCGGGCTTCGCGAAAGCGATGTTGTCGGCGATGGTCTCGGAGAACAGGAAGGCGTCCTGCGATGCGTAGCCGTACGCGGCCCTGAGATCCTCGATGCGCAGGTTTTGGATGTCTTGTCCGTCCAGCAGGACGCTACCGGCAGGCGCTTCGTACATGCGCATCAGGATGTTGGCCAGGGTGGACTTGCCGCTGCCGATCGGTCCGATCACGCCGAGCGTCTGACCCGGCTGAAGGTCGAAACTCACGCCTTCGAGCGCCGGGGCCAGTCCCTCGGCGTAGCGGAAGGTGAGGTTGCGCACGGAGACCTGGCCACGCGGCCTGGGCAGGGCGATGGCATCCTCCCGCTCCCTGATGTCCGACGTGACCGCGAAGATTCGGTTGAGGCGCTCCATGGAGGCTGCCCCGCGCTGCAGGACGTTGATCACCCAGCCGGCGCCGGCCATCGGCCCGCGCAAGAGACCCAGGTAGTAGAGAAACGCGACGTACTCGCCGAGCTGGAGATGGCCGAGCAGCACCAGGTAGCCGCCGTAGGCGGTGGCGATGGCGAAGGAGATGCCGCCGATGGCGTCGACAAGAGGGTCGAAGAGGCCCCAGACGCGCACGAGTTCCATGTTGCGGCGGACGTAGGCCTGGCTTCTCGCGATAAACTTGCCGCGTTCCGGCTCCTCCTGCGCGAAGCCCTTGACGACCCGGATGCCGGAGAAGTTCTCCTGCACGTCGTCGGTCATGTCGGCGAACGCCGCCTGCACCTTGATGAAACGGCGGTGGATCACCTTGCCGAGGCTGCCGGCGACGATGCCCGAGAGCGGCAGCGGCAGCAGGGCGAAGAGCGCGAGGGAGGGGGAGATGGCGCTGAACATGATGATGATCGTCGAGATGATCAGGAAGGACGAGTCCACGGAGGCCACCACGCCCATGGCGAACGACATGCGCACGGACTGCACGTCGTTCGTGGCGTGCGCCATCAGGTCACCCACCTTGTGGTGGTTGTAGAAGTTCGCGGAGAGTCCGGTCAGGTGCACGAACAGCTTGCGCCGCAGCCGGTACTCGATGCGCCTCGACGCACCAAAGCAGTTCGTGCGCCAGAAAAAGCGCAGCACCAGAATGAGGAGGCCGGCAACCACCATCGCGATCGCATAGGGAAGCAGCTTCGGCATGGTCGCGTCGGGCCCTGTCACCGTGTTGACGAACAGGCGCAGGATCTGCGGCGTGATCAGCTGAAGCAGGTCGGCCAGTACCAGGGCGGTCAGACCGAAGATGTAAAAGCGCAACTCCGGCCTTACTAGGTCACGGATCTTCAGGAACTGCCGGATGGCGTCTACCTCCCTGGCATGTGAAATCGCCCCCGTCGGCAGTAGGCCGCGGCAGGCAGGGGAAGACTTGCACTTGGACGCGCGGAACGGTCCTCTAGCTGCTTCTCGATCGGTCGCGCGGACCCTGCAAGAAGGGATACGAAATGCTTTATCTTCCGATCCTGCTCCGTCTCGTCCTGGCAGAACCGGCGCTGCGACCCGGCAGTCCCGCGCCGCCCGTCGTGGTGCAGCGCCTTGGCGGCGAAACGCAGACGCTGTCGCTCAAGGGGCACCGTCACCTTCTCGTCTTCTTCGCGAGCTGGTGCCGGAACTGTCCGCCGTACCTCAGCTACCTGGCGCGCGACGGGGCCGTGCGCAAGACAGGCGTCGAGCTCGTGCCGATCGACCTCCTGCCGTCGGAACTGCCCGGGGACGCGGAGCGGCTCTGGCAGCGGCTGAAGAACCCAGCGGCGCTCTACCTCGATCGCTACGGCGAAGTGGCGGACGCCTATCAGGTGACGGACCTGCCGACCGCCGTGCTGATCGGTGCCGACGGGCGCATCCAGGCGGCGCTTGTCGGCGTGCACGGGCGCAGGGACGTGCTGCGTCTTTTGCGGGCGCCGCGCGCTTGACCGGGAGGTCTACGGAAGAAGGTGCCTCCCCAGCGCCCCGCTTGGCGGGTCGGCGCCTGGGGTGAAGAGGTGCGGCAGGTGTTCGCCGCAACCCGGGCGCGACGGCTGGTCATGGTTTACAATGGTCCCGAGTGGACACGATCCGCAAGCCGCGAGCCTTTGCAGAACTGCCCCCTGGCGCAGACCGGTCCGATGCCGTCCGATCGCCCAACCCGTGCTCGGACGTCCCCGTGCGGCCGGTGCGTTTCCTCGGTGTTTCCATGGGATCCTTGCAAGCGGCCTTGCCGGGAAGTCCGAGCGTCCCAACCGCTGCCTGCGGGCTCCGCTGTAGCCCCTGCGGGCACGGCCCTGATGCCGCCGACATGCTGATGCCAAGCGGAGGAGGGACCCCTGCTGCGCCCGAATTTCCGCGTGCTCACCGTCTATCTCCTCGGTGTCTTTGTCGGCGCCCTCGACACGGGCATCCTTGGACCGGCGTTTCCGCTGATCGCGCGCAGCTTTCATGTTTCGCTCGCCTGGATGGCCTGGTCCGTGACCACCTACAGCGTGACCTATGTCGCGGCCACCGTACTCGCCGGTTCCGCCGGCGATCGGCACGGCCGCAAACGCATGTTTCTCGTCGGCATCGTGGCCTTCGCGGTGGCGTCGACGATTGCGGCGCTCTCGCACGTCTTCTGGGTCTTTCTGCTCGCGCGTGCGGTGCAGGGTCTCGGGGCGGGCGCCGTCTACCCGAACGCCCAGGCGGAGGGCATGCGGCTCTTCCCGCCGGAGCGCCGCGGCATGGCGCTCGGCATCTTCGGCGCGGTCTTCGGCGTGGCGAGCATCGTCGGACCGAACCTCGGCGGTGCCCTGGCGCAATACTTCGGCTGGCCCTGGATCTTCCTGATCAACATCCCCATTGCCGCCGTGGTACTGCTCCTGGGCCTGGGGCTGCCTGAATCGGAGCCGTCGCGCCGCCCTGCGCCGGACTTCCTGGCGGGCATCGTCTTCGCCCTTATGCTGGCTCTGGCGCTTGTCTCGCTCGACGACGCCGGCCTCGTGCGCGTCGTGACGGTTCTCGCGGCTTTCGTGCTGCTGGCCGCGTTCATCTGGCGCGAGCGTCGACCGGAAGGCAGGCCGTTCCTCGACCCGCACGCGATGCGCGGTGTCTCCGGCGCGGCGCTGGTCGCGGGGGCGGCGGTGGTCGGCGTCGACATGTCGGCGGCGATCTTCGTGCCGACCCTGGCGCAGCAGAACCTCGGACTCAGCGTGCTCGGCTCCGGTGTTTCGATGATGCCGGCCGCGTTCTCCGCCGCCATCCTTTCGCCGGTTGCCGGCGTGATCTCCGATCGCCTGGGGGGCCGTGGCGTGGTGCAGGTGGGACTGCTGTTCGCGGCCCTTGGCGGTGTGCTGCTCGCCCTGCCCGGCCTCACCCTGCTGCGCTTCATTGTGGCGATGCTCGCGCTCGGCGTCGGCACGACGTTCACGATGGGCGGGCCGTTGAACCGGCTGGCGATCGGGCTCTACCACGAGGAGCAGACCGGGGAGGCGCTCGCGAACGTGGCGGTCTTCCGTTCGGTGGGCATCGCCGCGGGCCCCGTGCTGCTCACCCTGGCGATGACCTGGCACCGCTTTACGGGCATGTTCTCCGCCGTGGCGCTGATCTCGGTGGTGGGCATCGTCGTGTTCCTGCTGGTGCCAGACGTGCGGGCCGCCTCGCGGCAGGCGAGCGAGGCGTCGTAGCCGCCGCGGCATGAGGTGGCCGTGACAAGGGTTGGATGGGGGTGGCGAGGTGGCAAGGCGGCGCAGATCGCAGGACAGTGGTCTTCTGATTGCCGTCGAAGGACTTGACGGGTCGGGGAAGAGCACGCAGATCGAGCTTCTTCTGCGCCATCTCACGCAGCAGGGGCTGGCGGTCCACCGCAGCAACTGGAACTCGAGTCCCGCGGTCCATCCGCTGATCCGCAGGCTCAAGGCCGAGCGCCGGCTAACTCCGCATGCCTTTGCCCTCGTCCACGCCGCGGATTTCGCGGACCGCTACGAGCGCGAGATCCTGCCGCGGCTGCGCCTCGGCATCCACGTGCTCTGCGACCGCTACGTGGGCACGGCCCTGGCGCGCGACGGAGCGCGCGGCCTTCCGCGCGAATGGATCGACAAGCTTTACGGCTTTGCCCGCCCGGCCGACCTGACGTTCTACTTCCGCGTGCCGCCCGAGGTGGCAGCCGCCCGCATCTTGCGGGGCCGTCCAGCCTTCTCCCACTACGAGGCCGGCCTCGACCTCGAGCTTGCGGACGATCCGTACGAGAGCTTCCTGCGCTTTCAGAGCCGGGTGGCGGCGCATTACGCGGCGATCGCCGAGGGGCAGGGCTACAACGTGATCGACGCCACCTTGCCGATGCGACTGCAGCAGCGGATCGTGCGGGCGCAGGTGCGCCGGCTGCTCGCGGAGGGTCCGAGATGAGCGGCAAGGGGCGCCTTATCGTGATCGAGGGTCCGGACGGCGTCGGACGCACGAGCGTCGTGCGCCGCGTGCGCGCCGCCTTGGAGGCGCAGGGCCTGGAGGTCGTCTACGTGCGGCTTCGGGGCTCGGAAGGCATGCGCGCTCCGCTGCGAACGCTGCAGCGGCAGGCGGACATCTCCGAGCGCGCACTCTTCCTGCTCTATGCCGCAGACCTTTCGGACGTTTGGCGTCACGCGATCGCGCCGGGCCTTGCGGCGGGAGCCGTGGTGCTTTGCGACCGCTACACGCTGACACCGGTGGTGCGCCTCGAAGCGCGCGGCGTCGATCCCACCTGGGGCGAGGACGTCCTGTCCTTCCTGCCGCGCCCCGACCTGACGGTGGTGCTCGAAGCGGACGCGCGGCTGCGCCTGCGGCGCATGCTGACGCGGCGCCGCTTCCTGACGCCCAGGGAATCCGGCTTCGGAGCGACGTTCCGCCGCGACCCGCAAGCCATGCTGGTCCGCTACCAGCGTCAGTTGGACGCCCTCTTTCACGAGCGCGTCGATGGGCGCAAGGTCCGGGGGGTGGACGCGGTGCGCGATCTCGCGCTCGTGGCGGACGAAACCCTGGCGCTCGTGCGTGCCGTGTTGCGGGGGGTTAGGGGAGGTGGCGCCTGATGGCGGGTGACTCGGGCTCGATCACCGCGGACGCGGCCGTTGCCGCGACCTGCGCCAAATACGGCAGCGACCGGCGGCATGGCGACCACGTCGCGATGCTCGCCCGTCAGATCTTCGAGGCGTTCTCGCCGCTGCACATGCTGGACGAGCAGTACGAGCGCATCCTGGTGCACGCCGCCCTGCTGCACGACATCGGCTACTTCGTCGCCGCCAAGGGACATCACCGGCATGGCGCCTACCTCGTCCTGTACGACCAGGAGATGCGGGACTATCCCCTAGGGGATCGCGAGCTGCTGGCGGGCATCGTGCGCAATCATCGCAAGCGGCCGCGGCCGGCTCCGAAGGATTGGCCGAAAGAGCGCAAGCAGGCTCTTCTGTGGCTTTCAGCCCTCCTGCGGGTCGCCGATTCGCTCGACTACGAGCACAATGAGGCCGCCGGCATCGCGCAGGTCGTGTCCCGGGCGGGGGGCTTCGAGATCGTCGTGCGGGGTTTCGATCCGAGACCGTTCGCGATGCGCCTGGCCGACAAGGCCGACCTTCTCGAGAGCCTATGCGGCGGTTCGGTCCGCTTTACGGGTGCGCCGCGGTGAGGCGTGGGCGGTACGGCTTTCTCGATATAGGTTCGCACTCCGCGCGCCTCCTCGTCGTCGACGTGGACGACCGCAAGCGGTGGCGCGTCGTCGACGAGGAGCGCGCTATCCTGCGGCTCGGTGACGCCTTGGCCAGTGAAGGTAGGCTCGTGGGAGAGATCGAGCGCGCCCAGGCCGTCTACCAGACGCTTTGCGAGCGCGCCCGCCACCTGGGGGCGCACGACAGCGAGGCCGTGGGCACGGCCGCGCTGCGGGCCGCGCGCGACGGCGCCGCCTTCGCGGCGCAGCTCGCGCGCAGCGCCGGTGTGCCGCTGCAGGTGTTGAGCGGGGAAGAGGAGGCGAAGCTCGGCTTCCTTGGCGCGGTCACCACCTTGGCGGTCCAGCACGGCTACCTCTGCGACCTCGGTGGCGCCAGCACGGAGCTGAGCCGTTTCAGGGATCGGCGGCTCGTCGCTGCCGACAGTGCGCCGTTTGGCGCCGTGACACTGCACCAGCAGTTCCTGCGCGAGGATCTAGCGACGCAGTCGCAGACCGAGGCGGCGGTGGAGCACGTGCGCACGTTGCTTGTCGCGAGCGTGCCCGAGCCCGAGCCAGGTCTGCCGCTCGTGGTGCTCGGCGGCAGCTTCCGCAGCATCGCGAAGCTGCATCAGGCGTCGATGCGCTACCCGTTCCCCTCGTTGCACAACTACCGCATGCCGCCCGACGCGATCGCCCAACTGGGCAGGCGCCTCGCCCGCATGCCCCTGCGCGAGCGCCGCAAGGTGCCGGGCCTTGCGATCCACCGCGCGGAACTTGTGCCGAGTGCCCTCCTGATCGCAGGGGCGATCGTGGAGCATCTCAGGCCGAGCGAGATCGTGATCAGCGGCGCCGGCCTGCGCGAAGGCATGCTCTATCGCCGTCTGCGCGGCCCGCTGCCACCACCGGCCGAAGACCTTGTGGGCCGCAGTTGCGAGAACCTTCTGTTCCAGGTGGGGGAGGAGCCGGATCCGGCGCAGGTCGCCCTGTCCGACAGCCTGCTGAACGTGCTCGAGCCGCTCCTGCCCCAAAGCGGAGCCTTGCGGCTCGGGCGGGCCGCCGCGCGGCTCAGGGGCATCGGCCGCAGGGTGAACTTCTACGATCGCCACCGTCATACATTCGCGATGATCATAGGAGCCCGGCTCTTCGGGGTAAGCCACCGCGAGCAGGTGCTCCTGGCGGCGGCGGCGGCATACGAGGGGCCAAGGCGCATGCGGGACCTGCTTTCGCCCTATCTGGACCTTCTGGAGCGCGGCGATATGGTGCTCGGCCAGCGTCTCGGCCTGATCTGCGCCTTCGCGGAGGCATTGGCGCGCAGCGCGCCGGGGATGGAGGCCGAGATCGCGGTCGACATCACACCGTCGGTGATCACGCTCGGCATTGCCGGCCTGACGCCACCACCGCAACTGCCGTTCGGCGAGACGGAGCGGCTTGCCCTCCAGTTTCCCAAGGTTTTCGGGCGAAAGCTGGTTCCCCGCTACAACTAGCGAGAGTGGCCAGAGGGGGTTTTGGCGCACCAGAGGGCGGATGATAATCAATTGTGGGGCCTGTACGGTGGTTTTCGCCGTACGGGCCCACGCTGTTGAACCCTTATAGAGGACCTTGGAATGTGCGAGGAGCGCCGAGCGTCCGCGCTCGTGTCCGCAGGCGCCAGCCAAGGACGCTGAGCAGTTGGTTAGGCGGCTGACACGCGTGACGCGGCGGGCGCTCAAAGGAGCGGCCCCGCGTTTCGTGGACAGTTCAAAGAGTGCGCGGAAATACAGAGAGCCCGCACGCGCCACCTGATGGAGTATTCTGGAGTGGAAGAGGGAAGATCGAACGTTGAAATTGACTTGGCTCATACCCTGCCTTGTTGCCACCGCTACCTTGACGACAGGTTGCGGTTCCACCTCGGCGCCGCCTACAGCGAAATCGCATGTGGCGATAGCCCACACGGTGAGTTGTCAGTCCCCGAGGACCGTCTATCTAGTCGAAAGCGTCGGAATCGCGCCCTTGACGGAAAGCTCCACATGGCTCGGCCTTTCCGTGAACCTGAATCCGATCCGCAGTCTTTTGAAGCGGTGATTCCAGCCGCCGTCGGCTGGACTGTTCGCGATCTTTCGCTAAGTGCGCAGGCTGGAATCAAGGTCAAGAGATTCGCCATGCAACGCAACGGTTCGAACGTGGTCTCTGCAAGCGTCTGCTTTACCTCATGGGATGAGGTAAAGGTGTTGAAGCTTTCGCCGACCCCAGGCGCCGTCGCGAAGCGCGCAGATCTTCTGGCGGAGGGCGTGTACGGTATTGCTCCGACTGCGGTGCAACCAGGCGGGACCATCACCGTGTTGGTGCTGCAGGGCAGCTATCAGGACGCGCTCTTTCAGCAGAAATCTGACGGCACTTCGCCGTTAAACTGGTATGCGGTTCCGCAACGGAGCGTTGTGGCAGTGTTCCCTGTCTCACTGGCTGAGAACACGGCCTACAACATGAAGGTTTACACGTTAGCATTTCCGCGAACCATTCCGAGCGGCACCTACCTCCTTGCGCCCTTGCCCGCAAATCTCGTGAAGCACCTGACACCGGGCTTTTTGAACGGAAGCGTCGTAGCAGACTTCACAGTCCAGGTGAGATAGCGGAGGCTCGCTTTGGAACCACCTTTGTTTGACGGGGTTAGGTTTCGGGGAGAAGCAGCAACGCCTAGGTCCGCATATCTGAACCAAGCCTTCGTTTAAGGATCGAACTTCTTTGCTTGAGAAACCATCGGAGCGAGGCGACCACGGTGCGGGTGACGGCGATCCGCCGGTTGCGTCGCGTCCGTACGGGATGTTGCCAGCTGTGGATGCAGCGTTGTCGCTTGGCATGCGCTTGGACTTGAGAGATGAGATGGAAGTCATACGGACTTCTAAACAAATGGCAGGATCGAAGAGAAGGTGTCCGCCAAAGCTATATGGCGCAGGCATGCGCTTATGGAACGGACGTGACCTCATGCTTATCTTCAAGTTACACTCTCACAGACAACGCGATCTCGGAATAAAGTTGGAGGTAATACCGAATGCACAAGCTTCTTGCATTTGTCGGAACGGCCATGATCGGTCTCGCGCTGCCTGGTATGACCCTTGCGGCCAAGCCGCATCCGGCGCGTCCTGCGATTGCCGCCGCGGCCTGGCGGACTCCGCAGACCATCGACGGGCTCACGGTCGTCGGTACGGTGGGACTCACCGCAACGGCCTACGGCCCGAGTCTGCAAGACAACTACCCCTACGGTGCGACCGACTATTTCGGGCGGCCGCTGATCCCTGGCGACGTCGCCGTCGATCCGCGCGTCATCCCGCTCGGCACGCGCCTCTGGGTTACGGGGTACTCCTCGCAGATCCTGCCGAAGGGTGGCTTCATGGCACGTGCGGTCGACGAGGGGGACGCGATCAAGGGTCAGCGCATCGACCTCTTCATCAACGCCTCGGAGCAGACCGTCTCGAACTTTGGCATCCAGCACGTCACGGCCCACATCCTCAAGTAGCGTATCGCAGCGCAGAGAGGCGGGCGCCCATCGGGCGGCCCGCCTCTCTGCGCCAGCGCAAAGTCCAACCGGTCGCCGCGAAAGCCTGACTTCCTGGCCCGGGTGCTTTGGCTGCGCTGTCGGCTACGTCTCCTCGAGCTTCTGCTCGACGGACTTGAGCGAGGGAACTTCCGGCTCCGGCCACTCGAGCTGGAGGTCCTCGAGCGTCTCCACCAGGATCCGTGCGATGGCCAGGTTGCGATACCACTTGTGATCCGCCGGAATCACATACCAGGGGCACTCCGCGGTGCTGGTGCGGCGAATGACGTCCTCGTACGCGGCCTGGTAGTCGTCCCAGTAGCTGCGCTCCTCGAGGTCCGACGCGCTGTACTTCCAGCGCTTGCGCGGGTCCTTGAGGCGCTCCTCGATGCGCTCCGCCTGCTCGTCCTCGGAGATGTGCAGGAAGAACTTCCTGACGACGACGCCCTCATCCGAGAGATGACGCTCGAAGTGGCGGATGGAGCGCATCCGGTCGTGCGCCTTGCGCGAGCTGATCAGCCCGTGCACGCGCGTCACCAGGACGTCCTCGTAGTGGGAGCGGTTGAAGATGCCGATCGCGCCGAGTTCCGGCACCACCCGATGCACCCGCCAGAGGAAGTCGTGGCGGAGTTCCTCCGCGGTCGGCTGCTTGAAGGAGTGGACCGACGTGCCGAGCGGCGACAGGCCCTGCAGCACGTGGCGAACGGTGCCGTCCTTGCCGCTCGTGTCCATGCCCTGCAGCACGATGAGCAGGGCGTGGCTGCGCGCGGCGTAGAGAAGGTCGTGGAGCTCCGCGAGGCGCTCGACGTCCTTGTTGAGAAGGTCCCTGGCGCCGCCCTCGTCGAGCCCCCCCGTGTCCGAGGGTGAAATCTTCTTGAGCGACAGTTCGTCGTCGGCGGGCCCGAGCGCGCCGGCCTTGGTGCCCTTGGCCATGATCGCACCTCCTTCGTCCTGCCGCTAGCTTCTGCTTTTGGCGGGCCGCTCCTGCGTAGGCATGCCCCGAATGCCGGTGTCGCGCAACAGGAAGCGGCGGTCGAAGGAGCGGCAGCAGAGGCCGCAGGAGACCTCCCGCGCCCTTGGTGGCCGGCGCAACCAGTGCTGGTGGCCGGTGGGGCAGACGTAGAGGAGTCGCGGCGAACTGTCTTGCGGCCGCAGGCCCCGCAGGATTTTGGCGTTAGGATAGCGGCTGAATTGCCACGCCCGCATCAGGGCTCGGAACTGAGCGCCATGGCCCGCCCGGGGGAGGCCGAGCCGCCAGAGGTGGTAGTGCGCGAGCTCGTGCAGCATGAGGTCCTGGCGCTCGAGCGGGCTGCAGCGCGAGAGATATGCCTGGCTGAGCGCGATGCGCGGCGGCCGCCCGGCCTGGAAGACGCCGGCCGTGCGTCCCGCCATGCGCGGCGAGAGCCAGACCTCTGCCTCGAGCCGCTGGCCGGTCCTGGCGGTGTAAAGCGCCGCGAGATCCGCCCGCAGGGCGTCGTCGCGAAGCCAGCCGCGCGGCGGCTTGGCGGTCATCCCGCCGCCGCCGCGCGCGTCATCTGATGGATGCTCTGGTCGAGGTCGATCAGCCGCGGGCCGTCGTCCTGCCAGCGCAGATGCACGATAGCGCAGTTCGGCACGGGCCTCAGATGGCCGGTCTCGTCGCGCAGGCCCGCCGTCATGCTGAGGGCCGCGCGCAGGCCGTGCTGATGGGTGAAGAGCGCGAGCTGGGCGTCCGGCGCGAGCCGACGTAGCCGTTCGAGCAGCATGGTGAGCCGTGCCGCGACGTCCGAGAGGCGTTCGCCGCCGCCAGGCGGCGCATGTTCGGGATCATCGCGCCAGGCGAGGTAGGCGGGGTCGTCCATCATGTCCAGCGACGATCGGCCGTCCCACTCGCCGACGGCCGTTTCCCGGAGGAGGTCGGCGAGAAAGAGGCGGCTGCCCGCCTGGCGCTGCAGGGGCCTGGCCGTCTGCCGCGTGCGCGTGAAGGGGCTCGCGATGACGAGGCTCGGCCTAAGATCCCGCGCGTCGAACCAGTCGGCGACGAGTTCAGCCTGTCTCAGACCGCGCGGACTGAGCGGCGCGCCGGGAAGCGTGGCGTCGAAGCGGCGATCGAGGTTTGCGAGACTTTCGCCATGGCGCACAAGAAAGAAGTCGGCCACGGGAAACCCCCTTACAGGTCCGATCTCCGTCTTCCGGTCTACGCCCCGCGTCAGGCGGACTCCTGCCGGGGCGAGCAAAGGCCCTGCGGTCCCTTGGGGGCCGTAGGGCCAAAGGCGGGACCTACGCCGGGAAGGTCGCAGGGGGTCTGCTGAGGGTCCGGCGCGAGCCGAGCAGCGTCGCGAGGTAGAGGCCGAGCCCGACCACGAGGGTGATCGTCTCGGTGAGATAGAGACCGCCGATGCCGTAGGAGAGGGCCGCGGCGAAGAAGTCGATGGCGACGTGGAGCAGCAGCGCAAGAGCGAAGGCGACCCCCGTCCTGCCGCGGCCGAGCCCGAGGCCGATCAGGGCACCCGCCCCGGTGTGGAAGGCGACGGCGCCGATCCGTTCGAGCACGGCGAGCGAAACGAGATGGAGCCCCGTGGGCGGGACGGCGCCGAGCACCATGGCCGCCTCGATGCCGCCGACCGCCGCGCCGACCACGGCGCCGAGCAGCGGCAGCGATGCCCGTGAGAGGCCGCGCCCGGCGGCGACAATCGCCAGGAGCCGCGCGGTCTCCTGGCAGAGCCCCGCCAGGAAGGCGAGCGCGAGGGGCACGAACCAGGGATGGCCGCCGAGCCAGAATGGCGAGATGGAACTGCCGACCAGGCGGTAGGCGAAGCCCTGCAGCGGCACCTGCACCAAGAACACCGCGACGAGGAAGAGAGCCATGCCGAGCGCGGCGGCCAGCACCGCACGGTAAGGGGATGCCCGGCGGCCCGCGAGATGGCCCCCGAATGCCAGGCCCGCCAGCACGAGGGCGATCAGGCCCGCGACGGGCCTCAGAGCGAAGCCGTCGGGCAGGGGGATCATTGGCTGAGCTTCGTCAGCGTGATCGTCGTCTGGCTGTTCAGGTACTTGACCACGACGTGGTGCTGCGTGTCGACGTAGACCTTCTGGTTCGGGCCGGACCCGGAGAGCGTCACCGGCACCACGGAGAACGTGCCCGCGGGCGTCGTCAGCTTGGTCCGGTCGTTGGCGGTGAAGCCGATCGGCACGGCCACCCCGTGCTTCAGGATGACGTCCTGAGCCACCTGGAGCTGTCCGGGCTGCACGTTGAGGCCGGCCAGCACGGCCAGCATCGACACGTTGACCATCGTTGCGCCCGAGACGGGGTAGCTCACGGACTCCGCCTTGCCGTCGACCGTGGCGCTCTCCACGATCTTCTTGCCCTTGAGCTTCGCGGAGATCGTCAGGTGATGGCCTGGCGCAGACGCGTCCTCCTGGGCCGACACGAAGTTGAGGCCCTTGCGCGTCAGCACGATGCTGTCGGCCTCGACTTGGCTCCCCACCTGCTGGTGGATGGTGACGAGCGTCTCGTTCTGTCCCTGCTGGGTCACGGTCCAGGTCATCGTGCCTTGCGCCGCGCCGCTGATCTGGTAGTTCGCGGTGTAGGACGGCAGGCTGGCCGAGGCGAGCGGGAAGCCGTTCGTGAGGTTGTTGGACGTGCTCTGGGAAGAACCTTTGGACGCATTCCCGCTCTTCTGGTGCTGCGGCGCCGAGCTGCCGCATCCGGCGAGCGTCGCGGCGAGCAGGAGCGGGACGAGCAGCCTCACGGCGCGGGTAGCGGACGTCATGGGAAACGCACCTCCGAAAGGCCAGCGTGAATCGGCCGACTGAACAGTTAGATGATCGTCGAAATAATCACCGGTGTCAAGTCGTAAGGGCGGCGGATTGGCGATGAGGGGCGGGACGAGCCGAGCGGTTGCATAAAGCGGGGGTAGGGTGGAATGACGGAAGCTCAACTGGGCTCAGTGTTCTCGGGGCTGGCCGATCCCACGCGCTGCATGCTGCAGCTTCTCGCGACGCGGGAAGCCACCGTCACGGAGTTCGCGGCGCACGTCCCATGCGCCACCAGCCGTGTGGCAGCCGCCGCCGTGCGCGCTCCATGTGGGCGGATCCGAGGCGCCTCGAGCCCTGGCGCGGCCCACGGGGCCTGCAGCCGGCCTACGACAGGCTCGCGCCCCGCTCGCCTGAACCGCCAAGAAGCGGCGGTCCGCTCGCTTGGGCAGCCCGCCGCTTCCTCTGCTCGCATACCCGCGCGCAGCGCCGCGGAGCGCGGCGCTGCCAGAGTGCCATCAGCCGCCCGCCGGCCCGGCAGCTCGTGGCTGAATCTCGAGTACGAGGTAGGTGAGGGCGCCGAAGAGCAGGGTCATCAGGGTGACGTGCAGCATGATCGCGCCAAGCGTGACGCCGCTCG
Organism: Bacillota bacterium; assembly: GCA_021799275.1. Classification (GTDB taxonomy): domain Bacteria; phylum Bacillota; class Sulfobacillia; order JAJZYS01; family JAJYTV01; genus JAJZQO01. The sequence continues at coordinate 202,505 of JAJZAT010000001.1, read as the reverse complement.
CCACGAGGTACCAGCCGGAGAAGGCCTGCAGCACGATCAGGACGAGGACGGCGCCGGCGCCCCGTGCCGCCTTGGGCTGGGCCGAGGCGTGCCTTCGCGCGGCGAAGTAGAGCCAGGCGGCCCAGACGACGCCGATGAATGCCGCGACGCGATGAAGATAGGGAATCCAGACAGCGCCCTGCAGGCTAGGCAACGCCTGCCCGAGGCAGAGCGGCCAGCTCGTGCCGCAAAGCATGCCGGTGCCTGTATGGGCGACGTAGGCGCCGAGGTAGACGAGGAGGAAGATGTAGACGGCGAAGAGGTAGATCGATCGCCGCAATCCTTTGGCAAGCGGCTGGATCGCCGCTTGCCGGCCGCCGGTCCGGGCCGCAGCGGCCGCCTCGTGCAGGCGCAGGTCGAGGCCGAAGGTGCCGGCGAACGCCAGGAGCGAGATGCCGAAGTGCGATGCCAGGACCTCCGGCGACGTGGGAAAGAGGACCGCCTCGGCGCCCAGGAGCGCCTGGACGTAGGTGAAGACCAGCATAAGCAGGGCGAGCACACGGACCTCGACGCGTCGTCCCCAGCGCGTCCAGGCCCAGATCGCCAGCCACAGCACGAGGATGCCGACGATCCCCGAGATGAAGCGGTGCCCATACTCCACGAAGCCGTGCAGATCGAAGGGCGGCGTGAAGTGGCCGTCACAGAGCGGCCAGTGCCGGCCGCAGCCCTGGGCCGAGCCGGTCTCGGTCACGAGGAAGCCGGCGATCAGGACGACGAACATCAGGATGTTGGTGATGCGGGCCAGCCATAGGAGCCCCCAGGATGGGGTCGTCGACGGGCGTTGCGTGCGTAGGACCTCCAGTAGCTAGCGGCCGAGGATGGCGCGCAGCATGTTGGTGGTGGCTCCAGGCGGGAAGACGATGTAGAGCATCAGGAAGACGCCGAGCCCCATCGCCGCGGCGACAAACCAGGACGTCGCCGTCCAGGGGGCGATGCGCCTGTGCCGGCCGAACCGGCCCAGCAGGGCCAGCCTGAGCGTGATGATGCCGAGGACCGCAGCCACGGTGGCGAGCACCGTGTGGATCTGCAAGAACACGAGATACGGAACGGCCCAGCTCTGCGGGCCGCCGAAGTTCGTATCCCCCACGAGGAAAGACTTCAGCACGTAGCTGACAAAGAAGAGGACGGCCAAGGTGCTGCCCGTGAGCATGTAGCGCCGGTGAACGTCGCGCCTGCCCTTACGGATCGCGCGCCAGCCGAGGGCGACCGCCAGGGCCGAAAGCAGCATGAAGGCTTCGTTGAGGTACGCGAGAAACACGGGCCCGCCTCCGCTTCCAACGGATCCCGTTATGAGGTTCCCCTAGATCGCGTGCACATTCAAGACCATCGCGGCGAAGAGCAGGGTCAGGTAGACGAGGGAGTAGCCAAACGTGGCCTTGGCCCAGCGCACCTCCGGCGCGTGCTCGCGCAAGAGCCCGAGGCACATGGCGACGAAGCCGACGCCGAGCACGGCGGCCGCGGCGAGGTAGAGGCCGCCTACGACCCCGGTGAGGTAGAGGCCGAGCGTCGCGGCGAGCAGCATCAGCGTGTACATCAGCGACTGTACCTTGGTCACGCGCTCTCCGCGCGCCACGGGCATCATCGGCACGTTGGCGCGGCGGTAGTCGTCCTGGCGGAAGAGCGCCAGAGACCAGAAGTGGGCCGGCGTCCAGAGGAAGATGATCAGGAACATCCAGAAGGCGGCGAGCGAGAGGTGGCCGGTCACCGCGGCCCAGCCGATCAGCGGGGGGAATGCCCCCGCTCCGCCGCCAATGACGATGTTCTGCGGCGTGCGGCGCTTGAGCCACATCGTGTAGATGCCGACGTAGTAGACGAAGCCGCCGAGCGACAGGAGCGCGGTGATTAGGTTGAGATCGAGCAGGAGGGCGAAGGACACCACCTCGAGGACGATGCCGATCATCAGCGAGCGGGTGGCCGGAATGCGGCCCGACGGGACAGGACGGTCGTTGGTGCGTGCCATCAGGGCGTCGATGTCGCGGTCGTACCACATGTTGACGGCGTGGGCGCCGCCGGCCGAGAGCGCGAGACCCAGCGTGCCGAGGAGCGACGGCCAGAAGGCCGGCAGCCCATGCGACGCGACGACCATGGCGCAGTAGGACGTGATGATGAGCAGCAGGATGATGCGCGGCTTGAGGAGCTGGACGTAGTCGCCGAGGCTGGCTACGCCGGCCCGGCCGCGGGCGACGTCGAGTTCAAGCGGATTTGCCAAGGGGGCCATCTCCCTAACGCAGATTGGCACCTGGGGGAGGGGACGAGCGGCCGGATGCCGTCATGCCCACTGTTGGATCAGGACCATGAGGCAGGTCCCGATCAGCACCGCGAGCGAGAGACCCGCGAGGAAGAAGTAGGTGTAGACGTGCCTGCTGCCGCGCAGGTGCATGAACAGGAAGGCCTGCATCAGAACCTGCACGATGGCCAGCGCTATGAGGATGGGAAGCACCACGGGGCGCTGCAGGCCGATCTCCACGAGGAAGACGGCCACGAGCGTCAGCACGAGACTCAGGACCCCGATCGTGATGTAGAGCGCCTTCTGCGAGCGCTCAGCCCCCTGGGGCATCAGCGGTGTCTCCTGGCTCATCGCTTCAGCTCACCTTTCCTGCGAGGTAGACGAGGGTGAAGATCACGACCCAGACGACGTCCACGAAGTGCCAGTAGAGGCTCATGATGAAGACCTTCGTGGTGCGCTCCTCGTTGATGCCGTGCTTGAGCGACTGGAAGAGGAGCAGCAGGATCCAGAACACTCCGAACGCCACGTGCAGACCATGGAAGCCGGTGAGCGTGTAGAACGCGGAGCCGAAGGCGCTGGTCTGCAGCGTGAGTCCGTGGTGATAGAACGTGTAGAACTCGTAGCCCTGGAATTCGAGGAAGAAGATGCCAAGGAGCGCCGTCAGCCAGAGCCAGATCTGCATGCCGCGCACGTCGCGCCGCTGCATCGCGGCGACGCCGAGCACCACCGTGAGGCTGCTCGAAAGCAGGATCAGCGTGGCGACGGTGGTGAGCGGCAGGTCGAAGATCTGCGCTCCGGTCGGTCCGTGGGCGACGCCCGTGTGCAGGCCCAGGTAGGCGCCGATCAGCGACGCGAAGAACGCGCACTCGCCGGCGAGGAAGATCCAGAGTCCGAGGATGCGATGGTCCTTGGGCAGCCCGAGTTCCTGCGAGGTCTCGTGCTCCAAGGCGATGCGCGTGGTCTCGCTCTGCGCGCTCACTCGGTCGCACCTCCCGTCGGGACGTCGGGATGCACGTGGTAGCCGTGGTCCTCATGCACGAGCTGCAGGCCGATCTGCCAGAAGGCCGCGAGCAGGGCGATGAGCGCCAGCCAGTCGGCGTGCAGGAGAGCCGCGTAGCCCGCGATGACGATGGTCACGGCAAGGAAGAACGGCGACAGGCTGGGCGACGGCATGTGGATCGGTCCCACCGGCTCGGCCTTCGGCAACTCGCCGCTCCCTTCGCGCTTCGCCACCCAGTAGGCGTCGCGATCCTCGACCAGCGGGATCTGCGCGAAGTTGTACTCCGGTGTCGGCGAAGGGATCGACCACTCGAGCGAGCGGGCGTCCCACGGGTCCTGCACGAGGTCCGGCTGCTTCATGAAGGTGCTGATCAGGTTGTAGAGCAGCACCAGCATACCGGCGAGGAGGATGAACGCGCCCACGGTCGCGATCTGGTTCGGTGTCGTCCAGCCGTAACCCGGCGCGTAGGTCGAGATGCGGCGCGGCATGCCTTCCAGCCCGAGGATGTGCATCGGGAAGAAGGTCACGTTGAAGCCGATGAACACGAGCCAGAAGTTGAGGCGGCCGAGCTTCTCGTTCAGAAGGCGTCCCCAGATCTTCGGGAACCAGTAGTAGAGGCCCGCAAGGGCGCCCATCAGGGTGCCGCCGAACAGGACGTAGTGGAAGTGCGCCACGACGAAGTAGCTGTCGTTGTACTGCAGGTCCGCAGGGGCCATGGCGAGCATGACGCCGCTGATGCCGCCGATCACAAAGAGCGGGATGAACGCCAGCGCGTAGAGGTTCGCCGTGGTGAAGCGGATCTGGCCTCCCCAGAGGGTCGCGAGCCAGTTGAAGATCTTGATGCCTGTCGGTACCGCGATCAACATCGACGTGATCGCGAAGATCGAGTTGACGATCGGACCGAGCCCGTCGGCGAACATGTGGTGCGTCCAGACCATGAAGGAGAGGAACGCGATCACCGAGAGGGCGAGCGCCATCGACTCGTAGCCGAAGAGAGGCTTGCGGCTGAAGGTCGGGATGATCTCCGAGATGATGCCGAACGCCGGCAGGATCACGATGTACACCTCGGGATGGCCGAAGATCCAGAAGAGGTTCTGCCACAGCAGCGCGTTGCCGCCGAGCGGGATGTTGAAGAAGGTGGCGTGGAACAGGCGATCCATCATCTGCAGGATGAGGTTCACCGTGATGGGCGGGAAGGCGAACAGGATCAGCAGCATCGTGATCAGCGCCGACCAGGTGAACATCGGCATGCGCAAAAGTCGCATTCCCGGCGCCCGCATGTTGAGGATCGTCACAAGGAAGTTGATGGCCGTCATCAAGGTGCCGATACCGGTGATCTGCAGGCCGATGTCGTAGAAGTCGACGCCGGCGCCTGGGCTGTAGTGGGCCCCGGAGAGGGGCACGTAGTTGAACCACCCGGCGTCAGGGGCGCCGCCCATGAACCAGCTGGTGTAGAGGAAGATCCCACCTAGCACGAAGAGCCAAAGCGAGAGCGCGTTCATGCGCGGGAAGGCGACGTCGCGCGCGCCGATCTGTAGCGGCACGATCGCGTTGATGTAGCCGATCAGGATGGGCATGGCGACGAGAAAGATCATCGTCACACCGTGCATGGTGAAGAGCTGATTGAAGGTCTCGGCGGAGACGAGGTGATTGTTCGGCTGCCAGAGCTGGATGCGAACGAGGAGCGCCTCGGCGCCGCCGAAGGCCATGAAGAAGAGCGCCGCGTAGATGTACATGATGCCGATCTTCTTGTGGTCGACCGTCGCAAGCCAGGCCCAGATGCCGCGGTAGTTGCGCTCCTGCGCATGCGCGATGGCTACGCGCTCGGTGATCGCCGCCATGGTCCGTACCTCCTCTTGCGCGGGTTTACTTCAGGGTCTGCAGGAAGGCGACGAGCGACTGGATCTGGCTTTGCGACAGACCCAGATCAGGCATCTTGGCGCCGGGCTTGGCGGCCGGCGGGTTCTTGAGCCACGTGGCGAGACCCTGCGCCGTATTGGGCAGCGTGCCCGCGGCAATCGTCGGGCGCGTCGCGAGTGCGGTCAGGTTCGGGCCGATATTGCCGTGGAAGGGCGTGCCCTGGATCGTGTGACAGGTCGAGCAGTTCTGCTTGAACAGGGCGAGACCGGCCTTCTCCTCTGGAGTCGTCACGGACACCGTGTCGGTCTGCATGTGGTGAAGCCAGGCCGTGTACGCCGCGGGCGACTGCGCCAGGACCGTGAACTTCATGTAGGCGTGGCCCGCGCCGCAAAGCTGCGCGCACTGGCCGTAGTAGACGCCGGCCTTCGATGCCTCGAGCCAAAGCGTGTTGGTGCGGCCGGGAATCAGATCGGTCTTGCCGCCTAGGCGGGGCACCCAGAACGAGTGCACAACATCGGCGGACTGCAAGGTGAAGTTGACCTTCTTGCCGACCGGAATGTGCACCTGGTTGGCCGTCACGACGCCGGTGCCGGGGTAACGGAACTCCCACCAGAACTGATGCCCAATCACCTGGACCTGCACCGCGTTCTTGCCGGTCTGCGGGGTCTCCAAGACGAATGCGTAGTGCACCGTGGAGATCGACAGAGCGACGATGATGATGATCGGGATGATCGTCCAGACGATCTCGAGCGCCGTGCTGCCGTGGACCTGCTTCGGCAGTTCGGTATCCGTCTTGCGCGCGCGGAATCGGATCAGCGAGTAGACGAACACGGCAAGGACCACGATGAAGATCACGGTCATGATCGCTAGGCTCTGCCAGAGCATGCTGAGCTGGGCCTGTGCGACCGGCCCGGCCGGTGAGAGCGCCGACTGCTTGCCGAGCCCGCATCCGCCGAGCAGGAGCGCCGCAAGGGTCACGACCAGAGGCAGCGACGCCTTGAAGCCGGGCCGACGATGCCTTCTCAAAGATCTCCGCCCTCCGATCTTGCGCGATGGGCGGCCACCGGAGCCTTCGCTCCAGAGCAGGCGACGACGCCCGCCACTTGGAGCAGGACCATGTGGCCCAATCATGTCTCCGCAAGGATACCGAATATGTGGCCAAATGCCAAGTGAAAACGTCACCAGTAGAGGCCCGATCAGACCTATGGCGTGCGTCCATATGGACATGCCGAAACCAGGCGTCGCTGCAGGATGCCGCGCCTCGCTGCGGGAAGTCTGCACGGAGCTGATGGGAGGCGATCGCGATCGACCGCAACTGGCCCCGCCACCCGCTCCTGCTGGCGTCGCCGGACCGGCTCGGTCTGGTGCACGATGACGTCCTTGAGCTGCCCGAACCTCAGAGTCCATGGCACGCGGCGTTTCTCGACGCCTGCCGCGAGGAGTGCGGCGAAGCGTTCACGGTCGAGGCGGCTCGCGACCCTGCGGCGCTTGTCGGCGCGCTGCGACGGGAGGTGGGCGGGCTCGGCGACGTCGAGGTGCTGGGGCTTTACGGGGGAGCGGGCAGCGGGCGGACCACGGCCGTTCTGGCCCTGGCGCTCGCGCTGCAGGGTCTCGGCCACTCCGTCGCGATTCTCGACGCCGATCTCGGCGCGCCGGCCCTGCGTCGCAGACTTTTGCTCGACCAGCCGCCGCTTCTGGTGCAGAATCTTGTGCTGACCATGCCCTGGCAGGGCGTCCGGGTGCAGTCGCTCGCCACCTTCTGGCCGGACGAGGGACCTTTGCCCTGGCAGGGACAGGGACTCGAGACGGTGCTCCGGCGCTTTCGCGAGGACGTCGTCTGGGGGAGGCCGAACTACCTACTCCTGGACCTGCCGCCACTGGGCGATCCGCGCCTCGGCGCGGTGCTGGACGCCTTCAGGGCGACACCTGTCGCCGTGCGCGGTCCGCTCGAGAGCGACGTGCGCGGGCCCAGGCCGGCCGCCGTCATCGGGCAGGCCGGGGGCAGGGGCGACGTTCAGCTGCCGTACGCGCCCTCGGGTGACCGGCTCTTGGTCTTCGCGAGTCTCCTCAGGCCCTTTGCCGAGTCCGGGGTCTGGAAGGGGTCGGGCAGCAGCCAGTGACCGTCCCTGGCGCACAGCCGCCCGCGGGCGAACACCTCGCGCACCTGGAGGTCGTCGTCCAGCGCGACGAGGTCCGCCTGCCAGCCGGACTCGATGCCGCCACGCCTGGGCAGTCCGAGCGCGGCGGCCGCGTGCGACGTGATGGTCGAGAGTGCGAGTTCGAAGGGCGCGCCGTACTTCAGCACGGCGCGCCGCAGGGCCCAGTGCAGTCGCGAGGCCTGTCCGATGCCGAGGCCCACCAGCTTGCCCTCTTGGTCGAAGACGGGCGACGAGCCCTGGCCGTCCGAGCTCATGGTGACGCGCTCGGGGTGCCCGCGATGCAGGAGTTCGGCCAGGGCTTCGCCCGGGTCGACAGGGCGCCGGTCTCCGGGCGCGGGGAAGATGCCTGCCGTGACGTCGGCGTAGGCGCCCATGCGCGTCAGGTCCGCGGCCTCCGCGAACAGGTCCGGGTTGCGATTGAGATGGGTCGCGGAAAAGAGATCCTCCGGCAGGGCGGTGCGGCGCAGGGCGTCGCGCACCGCCTCAAGGCGCCGTTCCCCGTCGCCCACATGGATGTGGAGGATGCCCTTCTTGCCCGCGAGCAGGGCCCCGACCCGGACTTCCGCTCCGATCGACACGAGATCTTGGCCGGACGGGTGGCTGCCGCGGTCGTCGGCGACGGCGATCTCGCCGGCGCCGAGCACTTCCGGGAGAAAGAGGATGTCCGAGCGAACGCTGCCCGTGAGCGTGCGCGTCGGCAGCTGATAGGCGCCTGTGAGGATGTGGGCCGTGAGGCCGAGCGCCGTCAGGCGGCGGGCCTCCGCCAGAAGGTCCGCCACCGAGCGGGTGACGCCGTCCGTACCGAGGAGTCCCACGACGCCGGTCGTGCCATGCGGTCCCAGGGCCTTCGGATCGATCGGCGGAGTACGGTGCTGGAAGCCGCCCTCGCCACCGCCACCGGCGATGTGCACATGCATGTCGATGAACCCGGGTACGAGCAGGCGGCCGCGCAGATCGTGCACCCTGAGATCCGGGAGGATGCCGCGGTCGGGCTCGATGTTCGGCGCGATGCGGACGATGGTGTCGTCCGCGATCAGCACGTCCTGCCGCCCCAGCGGTTTGGGGCAGAAGCACTCCGCCCCCCGCAAGAGTTCGAACAACGCCACCGCCTCCAGGCCGAAGTGTTCCCGGGCGACGCCCGCGTGAGCCGCGTCGCCCTTCCGGCGCGTGCTATATTGGATGCGGATCGAAGTGGGACTGGGAGAGGAAGGGAGCAGACATGGGGCTGATGTCTCGCATGTCAACGATTTTCAAGTCCAAGGTTTCCGCCGCGCTTGACGCCGCGGAGGACCCCCGCCAGACCCTCGACTACTCCTACGAGCGTCAGATGGAGATGCTGCAGCAGGTGAAGCGCAGCCTCGCCGACGCCGTGACCGCACGCAAGCAGATCGAACTGCAGAAGGTCCGGCTGCAGGCCGACATGGACAAGTACCAGAGCGAGGCCGAGGCGGCGCTCAAGGCGGGGCGCGAGGACCTGGCGCGCCAGGCCCTGGAGCGCAAGGCCGCGCTTGCGACGCAGTCGGGCGGCCTCGACGCCCAGATCGCCGAGCTCAAGTCGCAGGAAGACAAGATGGAAGAGAACGCGCGGCGCCTCGAGACGAAGATCGCGGCGTTCCGCGCCCAGAAGGAGGTCATCAAGGCCCAGTACACGACGGCGCAGGCGCAGGTCAAGATGGGCGAGGCCTCGACAGGACTTTCCGAGGAGCTGGCGGATGTAGGGCTCTCGGTCCAGCGCGCCCAGGACAAGACCGAGCGCATGCGGGCGAGGGCGCAGGCCATCGACGAGCTTACGGACAAGGGTGTCTTGGAGGACGCCCTGGCGACGCCGGGCGAGGACCCTGTGGAAAAGGAGCTGCGCAAGACGCAGCAGGCGTCGCAGGTCGAGGACGACCTGGAGGCCCTCAAGGCCAAGATCGCGGCGGGTGACCCCAAGTGATCGCCCGCATCCTGCACGAAGGGCAGTACGAGCTACCGCCCTCGGCGCTCACGGATCTGCGCAGGCTCGACGACGAGCTGATGGAGCGGCTGACGGCCGGTGACGAGCAGGGCTTCGCGCAGCGGCGGGATGCGCTGCTCGCGCTGGTGCGCGCGGAGGGCCGGATGCTCCCGGCTGAGGTGCTGCGCGAGTCGGACCTTGTCCTGCCGCCAGCCGACATCACGCTCGAGGAGGCGCGCGCCTACTTCACGCAGCACGCCTGACCCCGGCCTTCTCCTGAACATACGCGCCGACCCGGCCATACCCGGCAGGGTCGGCGCCTGGCTTGGCACGGCCCTTCCGATATTGACGCCAGCGCCATATTCACACGGTGGCCAAGGACGTTACCATGCGATGGGAGGGCATGACGTGCAGCGTTACCTCCTGACGGAAGCCATGGTCGGACGCGAGGTCGCCGTCGACATCGCCGGACCGGACGGCACGGGACTGCTGGTGGCAGCAGGCGTGCGTCTGGACCGGCGCGACGTGGCGGCCCTGCTTTCGCGCGGCGTCCAGCATGTCTTTCTCAGGGACGAGCTCTTTCCGGATTTCCCGGTGCTTGACACGGTGCCGGTCCACGTTCGCCTCGAAGCCGCCGCGGCCGTGTCCGACATCACCGCCGCCCTGTCCCGCCCTCGCCAGGAACGGCCGGTCGCGGAACTGCGGCGCCTGCTGCAGGCGGCGCGCAAACTGGTCGAGGAGGTACTGGCGGCGGAGGCGGAGGTCTCGGACCTCGGGCCCTGGGACGCCGGCGGTACCGACCGCGCCGCGCATGCCGTCGAGGCGGCGGCGATCGCGGTGCAGATCGGCAGGCATTACCCGCTCGCGCGCGACCAGCTCCTGCGCTTGTGCCTCGGCACCCTGCTGATGGACGTCGGGCTCGGCCGGATGCCGGAGAGCATCCTTTCGCAGCCGGGACTCCTTGACGCCGACGGCGTCACGGCCATGCTCGGGCACCCCAGGGCCGGCTGGCAGATCATCCATCGCTGGCTGCCCTCGGTGGCGCCCACGGCCGCGAGCGTCGTTCTGCAGCACCATGAGCGGCTCGACGGCTCGGGTTACCCCAAAGGCCGCCAGGGACCCGACATCTATCTTTTCGCCCGCATCGCCGCCGTGGCGGACGTCCTGACGGCCGTCCGCTCGGACCGGCCGCACCGCCGGCGGTTCCGCCCCGCTCAGATCGTGGGCCTCTTGCAGGAGGAGGCGGGCGTGGCGCTCGACAACAAGTCCTGCGCCATCGTGCTGCGTCACGTGGCGATCGTGCCGCATGGCGCAATCGTCCGGCTGACCGACGGCGCCCTCGCCAAGGTGGTTGCGCACAGCCCCAGTGCACCGCTGCAACCGCTCTGCGTCGTGCTGGCGGACAGCGGCGGTGACATTCAGCGCCGGCAGGTCCAACTCCGCGGCTCGCGCGTCTACGTGCGCGAAATCCTGGACGACTGGCCGCAGGCCGTCCTCGAGCGGGCGCGTCGCGGCCGCATCCTCTAGCTCATATCGCCTGGGCCCGTCCTGTGCCCGACGGGCGGAAGGCGACGAGGAACGTAAGCAGCGCCAGCACGTTGACGAGGGCCATGCTGCCGAAGAGGCCCACCTTGCCGGCTGCGGAGAGGATGAGGCCGCCGAGCGACGGACCGATCGCGAACGCGAGGCCGAAGACGACGTTCTGCAACGCGAAGTAGGTGGCGCGCTGGTCGGCGGGGGCGTAGCGCGCGATGACGGCCTGCCCGACCGGCGCCAGCAGCACCTCGCCGATCGTGAAGAACGCGTTGATGCCGACCCAGGCCCAGGGGGCGACGGCGAAGATGAAGAGCGCGTTGGCGATGGCGTAGACGATCGCACCGACGGCGAAGCCCAGGACCATCGGACGGTCTTCCTGCCAGCGGCTGAGGAACGGCTGGAGCAGCACGACGGTGATGGCGTTCGCAGCGATCACGTAGGCAAAGAGCTGCGCGCCGTTCGGATAGTGCATGCCGAGGTACTGCGCCAGGTTCGTTTCGATCTGGCTGTAGGCGAGACTCGTGAGGAATGTGCCCAGGAACACCCAGAGGAGGACCTGATGACGCAGGCCTTGCGCCATGTAGCGCAGGCTCTCGCGGCCGCTGGCGCCGGTCGGCCGTTCTCCGACCTCCGATGGGATGTAGAGGATGAGCGCCACGGCGAGCACCACCTGCGACGCTGCCGCCAGAAGGAAGGGCATGGCGGCGTGGCCGGCGCCGATCATGGCGCCGGCGAGCGGCCCGACCGCCGCGCCGATGTTCGCCGCCCAGTAGTTGAAGCCGAAGACGCGGGTGCGGTAGCGCTCCGGTGTTAGGTCGGTCAGGAGGGCCATGTACGCCGGACCCTGCAGGGCCCAGACCATGCCGGAGATGACCTGCAGCACCGCGAAGGACACGAGGGCGTGGGCAACGGCGAAGCCGGCCAGGGTCGCCACCTGCAGGGCCGTAGCCCAGATCAGCGAGGGCTTGCGGCCGATGCGGTCCGAGAGCGGACCGAGGAGAAAGCTCGCGATGAGGTTCGACGCGGCTCCCAGGCCGATCACGAGGCCCACGACGGCAGGTGTCGCGCCGGTCACGGCATGCATGTAGAGCGCAAGGAACGGCATCACCAGGAAGCGGAACGCCGACGCGAAGCCGTCCCCCGCGATGAGCAGCCAGACGATGCCCGGTATCCGCTGGCGCACGGGCTACCTCCTGCAGCATGGGCAGAAACGTAGGGGCCGTCGCGCCCCGCGGCTAACGGCCGGTGTTTAGCGTAGCATTCCGTGGACGTCCGCGAATCGGGCGTAGGTGCGCAGTATCGGCGCCGTTTTGGCCATGGCCCGTCCGGCTGCGTCGAGAGCGGCCGGGTGGACGTATTGCGTCGTAGGCCATACAGGTGTATTAGTGTGCTAGTACACCAAGGCAACCAGGCAGGGGGTGGGGTCATGACCTCGGCGATCGCGGCCGAGAATCTCCAGAAGGTCTACAGGAATGGCCGCGGCGTGCTTGGCATCGACTTCCGCATCGGCGAGGGCGAGATCTTCGGTTTTCTCGGGCCTAATGGGGCAGGCAAGACGACGACGATCCGGTCTCTCCTGGGACTCACGCACCCGACGGGCGGCAGGGCCAGCATCGCGGGCAGGGACGTCGTGCGCGAAAGCGTCGAGGTGCGCCGTGTCACCGGGTACCTGCCGGGTGATCCGGCGCTCTACGAGAACATGACGGGACGCCAGCACCTGGAACTGGCTCTCCAACTGCGCAGCATCCGCGAGCGCGGCCACGCGCAGGAGATCGCGATGCGCCTCGATATCGAGCTCGACCGCAAGATCCGTCAGCTGTCGCGGGGCAACAGGCAGAAGGTGGCCATCCTGCTGGCGATGGCCCACGATCCGCAGGTGTTGCTCCTTGACGAACCGACGAGCGGACTCGACCCTCTGGTGCAGGACGCCTTCAGGGATCTCCTGCGCGAAGAGCAGGGGCGTGGCAAGACGATCTTCTTCAGCAGCCACGTCCTGCCCGAGGTGGAGGCCCTCAGCGATCGGGTCGGGATCATCCGCGACGGTCGCCTGGTCGCCGTCGACACCGTCGAGGCCCTGCGGCGCAGTCGCCTCAAGGCGGTTCAGCTCCGCTACGGGGGGGATCCGCCCGACTTCTCCCGCGTGCCAGGGGTGCGCGGCCTCGAGGTGAAGAACGGGGCCGTGACGTTCCACATCGCGGGGAATACCGGGGCACTCTTCCGGCTGCTCGCGGAGCACCCCCCTCTGGACATCGCGATCGCCGAGCCGAGTCTCGAGGAGGTCTTCCGGACCTACTACGGAGGCGGCGCGTCATGACCCTCTATCGCATGGCCTTGCGCCAGCAGCTCGTCTCCTGGCTTGTCTGGACCCTCGTTGTCGTGCTGGGCGTGGCGACGGTCGTCTCGGCGGCGCCCGCCGTCGCGGACTCCCACGCCCTCGTCACCCTGCTTGGGAGTCTCCCGGCTTCGCTGCGCGCCGTGATGGGCGGAGAGCTCATGGCGAAGCGGCCGCTCGAAGGCTATCTCTACATCAAACTTCTCATGTACCTGCCGCTGCTGATCGGCATCTTCTCCGGGTACCAGGCCTCATCCCTCCTGGCGCGCGAGCTGGACCACCGCCGCTTCGACTTCCTGCTGGGGCTCCCCGTCACGCGGCGCAGGCTGCTGCTCGTGCGTCTCAGCGGTCTCATCACGTCGCAGGCCGCGATGTGGCTCGTGACCGTGCTGGCCCTGATCTTCTTCCTGGGGCAAGAGGGGACGCGGCCCGATGTCGCGGGCTATGTGCTGGTCGGCTACAGCGGTTTCCTCGTCACGTTGACCACCGCGACGGGAGCGCTCTGGGCGAGTGCCGCGGCGCGGGACTACCCGGCGGCGGCCCGCTACGGGCTCGGCATCGCCGCGATCCCCTTCGTCTACGACCTCGCGGTGCGCATCGCGACGGCGGCGCCCGGCTGGCGGTACATCCTGCCGTACGGCTACTATGATCCGCCCCACCTCCTGCTGACGCATGCCTTCCCGTGGCTGTCGACGGTGGTGCTGCTGGCGGCGTCGGTCATCCTGACGTATGGCGCGGTACGCACATTCGAGAGGAGGGAGGTCTGAGCATGGTGATCTTCCGGCACCACATGCGCCGCGAGGCGTCCGCCCTGATCGGCTGGGCCGTGGCCGTGATCGCGCTCGTGGTGTTGCAGACCAGCCTCTTCAGCGTGCTGCAGACGCCGGCGCTCGCCGCCGGGATGACGTCCGTATGGCACAACCTGCCGCCACAGTTCTTGCAGTTCGTAGGGGGCGCCTTGAACGTCTTCAGCGTTTCGGGCTGGATCGGCACGATCGATCTCTCGGGCTGGATCACCCTGATCGTCGGCATCTGGGTCGCCTTGGCCTCCGTCAGCGTAGTGGTGCGCGACGTGGACCAGGGGACGCTGGAGTTCCTGCTCGCCATGCCGGTGCGCCGGGGCCGCCTGCTCTGGGAACGCTCGCTTTCGCTCGTGCTGCAGCTCGCGCTGATCTACATCGGCATCTTCGTCGCCGTGGTCGTCGCGGTAGCCCTCATGGGCCGGAGCGTCAGCGACCTGCGCGTCGCCGAGGCCCTGGGCGCGCTGCTGCTCGACCAGGCAGCCCTGGCGGGTACGCTCGTGCTGATCTCGCTCTTCCTGCGCGACCAGACCTATGCCGTGCTGACGACCGTCACGGTCGCGGCCGTCTTCATCTTCATCCCGGTGTTCGTGGAGGCGAACGCGCCCCTCGCGTTCCTGCGCCGGCTCACCCCCTTCGACTACGATGCGGCCGGCTCGCTGATGGTGCACGGCACCTACCCGGCCGGTCAGGTCGTGGTCGCCGCGCTCTGGGCGGCCGTCGCGTTCCTGGCCGCCTGGGCAGTCTTCGCCAGGAGAGAACTGTAGCGATGTGGATCCGGATCGACAGCCACAGCGGTGTGGCCATCTACCGACAGATCGCCGCCCAGATCGAGCAGGCGGTGCTGGCCGGCGTGCTCGAGAGCGGCGACAAGCTGCCCGGGGTGCGCGAGCTTGCGGTGGACCTGGCGGTCAATCCGGCCACCGTGGTCAAGGCGTACGACGAACTTGAGCAGATCGGCGTGATCGAGCAGCCGCGCGGGCGCGGCACATTCGTCCTGGGACGACCGAGACTCGACGATCGGGAGCGGCGCGAAAGGCTCGAGGCCGCCGCCGTGGCGTTCCTCGGAGAGGCGGAGCGTCTGGGCTTCACCGTGTCCGAAGCCCTTCGGGAACTGGAACGGGCGGCCGCCGGGGCCGGCGATACGGAGCGCGCGGACGGGGAGGCGGAAGATCATGCCGGCCGTTAGTCTCAGGAACCTCACGAAGCGCTTCGGCCGCCTTACTGTCCTGGACGGCATCGACCTCGAGCTGCCGGAGGGAAGCATCTACGGCATCTTGGGCCTCAACGGGGCGGGCAAGACCACACTCCTGCGCATCCTCATGGGCTTTCTGCACCCGGGCGGTGGCGAGGGCACCATCCTCGGCCGCCCCCTCGGCAAGCTGACAGCCGGGGACCGTGCCCGCATCGCCTACGTGCCGGACCGGCCCGTGTTCTACGAGAACATGCGCGTCGGAGATCTCCTGCGCTTCGTGGGCGCCCTGCATCCGCGCTGGGATGCGAGCGCCGCCAGGCGCTACGTGGACGTCTTCGAGCTGCCGCGCGAGCGCAAGATCGGGGCGCTCAGCACAGGCATGCGCACGCAGTTCAGCCTGGCGCTGGCTCTCTCGACGCAGCCCGAGCTGCTGATCCTGGACGAACCGGCTTCCGGTCTCGACCCCGTCCACCGTCGGCGCTACCTGCAGGTATTGCTCGAAGCGAGCGCGCAGCCTGACCGAACGGTGCTCCTGACGTCGCAGGACCTCGGCCTTGTGGAACAGACCTGCGACCACTTCGCCCTCATCCATGATCGGCGCATCCAGGTAGCGGGGCCGATTACGGAGATTCTCGAATCGCAGCGGCGCATGGTCGTCCAGGCCCCGCCCGCGACGGGAGACGCTCTGCGCTCCCTGCCCGGGGTGCGTCGGGTGCGCGATGGCTCGCACGGGTTCCTCGTCACGGGCACGGCCTTGCCCGACCAGGTGCGGCGGGTCTCCGGGGTCAGGGCCGTGCAGGCGGAAGGACTGTCGCTCGAGGACCTCTTCTGGAGCTACGTCGAAGCCTGATGTGCGAAGAACGTGGCGGCTGGCAGGAGACCCGCAGGCTCGGCGTGGGTGACGAGCAGGGGCTGTCGGACCTGCGTCGAGGGACCCGCAGTTCGTTCTCGATGGGCGCCGCAACCGTTTGGCCGACAGGAGTCCGAGACCTTTCTCGCCGGCGGTGGGGTCCTGCGCTGGGGCCGCGCATGAGAGCGACGAGCCGATGGGATTCCTTTCTGCCTCGTGCTGCCGCGGCGACGGGACGAGGAAGGGAGGTGCTCCTCTACGAGGTCGAGGCGCACCAGAGGCGGCGCTGGCGTTGGGCGGGGTCGGTCAGCGGAGAACGGAGGGGTCCGATGGCGGCGAACGCCATCCGGGGGGCATCGCACACTCGAGGACAACACGGGAGCCGAGGCGTTCTATGCCGCCAGTGGCTTTCGTCAAGGGGGGGATATGAACAGCTTCATGTTGCACGAACCCCCAATTGGCTTGCCAGATTGCGGAAACCAGGAGCACGCATAAGCGTCCGCCTGGTTTTGCATGGCCACTTCCTCAGAGGGATGCGGCACCAGCCCGTCGAATATGCCGACCTTGTTTGGTATTTGCAAACGGAGGTCGCCACTTGCGAAGGGTACAGGTCGACGAGGAGATCGTCGGCAAGTTTTCCGCGAAGACCGTCTTCAACCGAACGGGGCGGACGCCGCTGCTGCGGCGTGGCACCCAAATCCGGCCCTCGATGGTCGGAGCCTTGCGGCGCCGGGGCATCCACGCGATCTGGGTGACCGACGAGCTCTTTCCCGATCTTGAGGTGCAGACGGTCGTACGCGACGAGACGATCGCGGTCACCAGGCGCTGCCTCGACGACATCTTCCGCAGCGCCAAGGATAGCGAGCCGCCGAGCCAGGCGCAGGCGCTCCGCCTCGCCACGGCCCTGCGCAGCATGGTCGAAGACATCCTGCAGAACGACGACGTCGTCGCCAACGTTGCCCATCTCAGGACCTGGGACAACTACACCTTCGAGCATTCGGTCCAGGTCGCCCTTTTGTCGGTGCTGGTGGGCAAGCACCTTCTGATGACGGAGGACCAGCTCGTGCGGCTGGGGACGGGAGCCATCCTGCATGACATCGGCAAGGTGACGGTGCCGCAGGAGATCCTGCAGAAGCCGGCATCGTTGACGACCGAGGAATTCGAGATCGTGAGGCAGCACCCGAGGCTTGGCTGGGATCTGGTCCACGAAGGGTTCCAGAACATCATGCCGACGTCGTCGATCGTCGTGCTCCAGCACCACGAGCGCCTGGACGGGTCGGGATATCCATCGCACCTCAAGGGCGACGAGATCTACGTCTTCTCGCGCATCGTCGCCGCGGCCGACGTGTTCGACGCCATCCGGGCGGAGCGCAACTACAGGATGCGCTACGCACCTCGGAAGGTGCTGCAGATCATGCAGGAGGAGGCCGGTCCGAAGCTCGACGCCTCGGCCGTGCAGGCACTTCTGGAGCACGTGGCGATCATCCCCGTCGGCGAGATCGTACGCCTGACGAACGGCCTCCTTGGCCTCGTGACCGGGCTCAATCCCGGTAACCCCCTGCAGCCGCTGGTGACCGTGGTCGCGGACGATCGCGACGAGCCGATCGGCCGCCAGGAGCTCGACCTGCGAGGCACCCCGCTGCACGTGGATCAGGTCCTGAACGATTGGCCGCCAGGGCTCGTCGAGCGCGTGCGGGATTTCCAGGACATGCGGAGCCGAAGTTGAGGAAGCGGCTGGCCATCGCAGGATGGCCAGCCGCTTCAAGGTTGTGGGCTCTGCTCGAACGCCGGCGTCCTGGGGACGCGCCAGACGATGCTGCCTGTGGGTGAGGCGGCGATCGGCGGCCCCAGCGTCGCGTTGATCTGTCGCAGGGCCTCCTGCGGAATCGTCGTGGAACCGTAGACCGGGCGCGGCAGGTAGTAGAGCCGCGTGACGCGCAGCCGCATCAGATCGTCGACCAGGATCGTCTGGTAGATCTCCGGCGCGAGGTTCGGGTTCAGGAGCACCTGCACCCCTTGCAACTGCTGCTGGCGGCTCAGACTGTTGTCGTTGTGCCCGTAGACATTGGCGACCGGAAAGCTGTAATCGGCCTCTTGCAGCATCTGCATGGTCTCCGGGAACGCCCGGGTGAGCACGTACGTGGGCTGTCCCCGCAGCGCCTTCGCCACTGCGGTCTGCGGCGCCATGTCGACGGTGGCCTGCGGCAGGGTGGTGTTGGGGTAGGGCAGGACCGGCAGCCATGTGGCGATCATCAGGCCGAACAGCCAGTACGGTCTGCGACCGGCGGTGGCGTTGCCGCTGCGCAGGTAGTCCTCGATCGCCAGCACCGAGATGGCCACGACGGCGAGGTCGGTGTAGAGCATGAGGCGCGTCGGCAGCAGGTCCTTGATGAAGGGCAGCAGGGAAGCGGCCGCCCAGGGCAGCGGCAGTGGAGACGTCCAGCCGATCAGGTGCAGCGAGTGACCGAGTCCGAGCAGCGTGACGATGCCTGCAACGATCGCGAGCACGCGCACCAGAGGGCGGTGCCACAGCCGGCGTATGGCCCAGTTGAGCAGGAGCAGGGCCGGGACGCCGAGGTAGCCGTTATCCTCGGCGTAGTTGCCCGTGAACCACGCGGCGGGGTCGGTGCCGGGGAAGTGCACGAGGAAGGCGTGGGTCGGCAGGATGAGGTTGACGAGGTCCACGACGTAGACGTTCTCCGGCTGCACCGAGTGGAAGACGCGGAACGGACCGAACAGCATCTCGTATAGGCCGGGCAGGGCAAGCGCCGCGGCCGTGATCGCCGCCGCGACCCAGAACCCGAGCGGGATGCGCCGCGCCAGCCGGACGAGATCGGGGCGGGCCACAAACCAGGCGACGACCAGCGTGAGCGCGAACGTGAGGACGGCGCTCACAAGTACCTCGAGCAGGGTGTAGAACTGCATGGCGAGCAAAGCCCCCGCTAGAACGCCCCAGAGCCACGCGCGCCGCGGCCGGTCCTGCACGATCTTCACGAGGATCAGCAGGATCCCGAGCAGCAGCTCGATCGTGATCAGGCTGATGTGCGAGAGCGACTGCGTCGTCATGTAGGGCAGGGTCACCGCGAGGAGCCCTCCGAGAATGCTGAGCCACTGGCGGGCGCCCAGGCGGGCGCAGATCGCCTGGCCCAGGACGCCGGCCAGCACGTAGTTCAGGAGAAACCAGAGATTGTAGGTGGCGGCGGTGCCGATCAGGACGGCGATCGGACCCAGCAGGGCCGATTCCGCCAGGATCGACGTGTTCCACATCAGGTTCATGCCGTGCGGGTAGTTGATCAGGGACGTGACGAACGGGTTCCGGCCCGCGCCGATGGCGTGCCAGAACCAGCCGAGGTACCACATGTACTGTTCGGCGTCACCGCCATAGCCCGGGAAGCTCCCGCCGGGATGCACGAGCGAGGGTCCCAGAACGGCGAGGGTCAGCGCGAGGTAGACGGCGAGGCCGAGGCCGAAGCCGTAAGGCGTCGTCCCCCTCCGTTCAAGTTCCCTGCGGCGCCTTGGCGGAATCAGGCCGCCGACGGCATGCAGAGCGGGCCTCAGCACTTCGCCGAGGCCCTTGCGCTGCGGAGCGACCGCGTCCGCCTTTGCCACTTCGCCTTACCCGCGCAGCCAGCGGGTGAGCATGGTGCGCGCGAACCGATAGCCGTACACCAGGTCGTTGCCCTTCTTGCTCTGGCCGGCGATGCGGCGCTGGACCGTGATCGGGCGCTCCGCGATGCGCAGACCGAGTCGACGTACCAGCATGATGGTCTCGGAGGTGTGGTACTGGCTTTCCGACGTCTCGAGGTGCGTCAGCTTGTGCGCGTCGAAGGCGCGGAAGCCGGAGGAGCAGTCGGTGAGCCGTGTCTGCAGCAGAAGGTTGAGGAAAAGGTTGAAGAACGAGAGCCCCGCGCTGCGCAGGGAGCTTACCTTCTCGAACGAGCCCAGGCGCCGCGATCCGATCACGAAGTCGGTGTCGCCGCGCAAAATGGGTGCGACGAGCCCCTCGATGTCGGAGGCGAGATGCTGCCCGTCCGCGTCCATCGTCACGATGACGCGGGCGCCGTTCTGGGCGGCAAAGTTGTAGCCGATGCGGATGGCGGCGCCGCCGCCCATGTTGATGGGCAGGTCTAGCACCAGCGCCCCGGCGCTGCGCGCCACGGCGGCCGTCTGGTCGCTGCAGCCGTCGGCGACCACGACCGGGTAGACCTTCTGGCCGAGGATCTCAGCCGGCAGCCCGCGCACCACCTGCCCGACCGACCCCTCCTCGTTGTAGGCCGGCATCACGATGACGACGCCGTCCAGGTCCGGCGAGGCGCCCTGCGACGCGATCCGGGCCACCAGGGCCTCGCGCTGGCCGTCCGCCCGCTCATGGCTGCGGCGGTGCAGGCCCGCGGACCAGAAGGTGTAGAACCAGAGCACGATGTTCGAAAACAGGATGAGTGCGAGAAGGCGGCCGCGCGGCGCGCGACCGAGCAGCAGGAGATCCGTCGGGACGTTGACGAGCCCGGGGAAGAGGGAGACCGCGAGAAGGATGAGGGCGGCGAGGAAGCCGAGGCCGTCGGCGGAGGTCGGCGCGCGCCTCGAGAGCCCGCGCAGGACCATGAAGCCGAGGACCAGTGCAACCAGGATGCCGCCTAGGCGTAGGGCGCTCATGGTGTCGCTCCTCCGTTCACGTAGTGGATAGAAGGCCCGGGGCCGTCTTGAACGACAGGCCGCCGACGGCCACCGACAGGACGAGCAGGGTCATGTGCACACCGATGGCCGCCACGGCGGCGACCGACCAGGGCGTGCCGAAAAGGCGCAGGATCATGATCCACCACACCTCGACCGTGCCGAGCCCGGCGACGCCCTGGACGGGCAGCACCAGCAGCAGGGCCGCGAGCGCGCCGCCGACGGAGGCTTCGGCGAACGTGACCGGCGCACCGAAGGCCCGCAGCGCGAGGTAGTAGGAAAGGATGCTGAGGAGGCGCAGCCCGAAGGTGACCACCCAGCTGGGTACATTGTAGACCATCCCGCCGAGCCGCTCGTCGATCTGCGCGAGGAAGCGGTGCAGCTTCGGCCAGGGAATCAGGCCCGCCAGACGGAAGAGGAAGCGCCGCGCCGGCGGCACGAACACCATGAGCGTGCCCAAGGCCGTCACGACGAGCGAGATGCCGAGGAGCGCCATGGAGTCCGTGGGCAGGTTGGAGACGGCAAAGCCCGCGATGACCAGGATCACGAGCCAGGACAGGAGGTCCTGCACCCTGGCCACCGCCATGGCGGCCGTCGCATGCGCCGGACCGCCGGGGGCGCTCCGGTAGATGAGCGGCAGGGATACCTCGCCGATACCGCCGGGCAGCACGCTGCAGGCGGCGGAGTAGAGCCAGCCGAGCCCGACCGTCCTCTGCCAGTTGGCTTCGTCACGCAGCAGCTGGCGGAAGCGCAGCCCCCGCCCCGCGGCGAAGACGGGATAGACGACGAGGACCAGCAGAAGGTCCGGCCAGTAGGGGTGGACGCGCCAGAGCATGTTGAGCGAACCGAGGCTCTTCACGACGGCGTAGATCCCGGCGAGCGAAAAGACCGCCGGGATGCCCCACGTCCAAAACCTCTGGCGCATGTGTCCACCCCCCTTCTGGCCACATCGGCCGGATGCTGATCAGGACTCGCGGACGCCCTGAGGCTCCTTGCGCCACTGGACGGTCGGGATGATGACGTTG
Source organism: Bacillota bacterium (assembly GCA_021799275.1). Lineage (GTDB taxonomy): Bacteria > Bacillota > Sulfobacillia > JAJZYS01 > JAJYTV01 > JAJZQO01. Next base: position 180,875 of record JAJZAT010000001.1, on the reverse strand, counting down.
CGATCGATGCGCTCCGGGTGCTCCGCGGCCCAGGCGATCATGCCGGCGAGCACGTCGACGGTGAGGCGGTGCGGCTGGAGGCCGAGGCCCATGAGGCCGCTGTTGCGCGCGTTGTAGTGGTGGCTTTCGAGCTCCATGCGCGGGTTCTGGATCGACTTCTTCTCCGCGTGGATGCCCTGCCTTGCGGCAGCCTCCACGACGAGATCGGCGAGCTCGTCGATCGTGAACTGCTCGGTGAACTGGTTGAACACCCGGAACTCGCCGGGTGACGCCGGATTCGTCGCGGCGATCTCCACGCACTGCAACGTGTCCCGGATGTTGAGGTAGCCGCGCTTCTGGCCGCCCTTGCCGTACACGGTGAGCGGCATACCGGCCACGGCCTGGGCGACGAAGCGGTTGATCACGGTGCCGAAGTACTCGTCATAGTGGAAGCTCGTCGCAAGCCGCGGATCGATCGCGGTCTCGTCGGTCGTGGTGCCGTAGACGACGCCCTGGTTCAGGTCCGTGATGCGCATGTTCCAGAGCTTCGCGGCGAACATCAGGTTGTGCGAGTCGTGCACCTTCGAGAGGTGGTAGAAGGAGCCCGGGCTCTTCGGGAAGGGCAGGCGGTCGCGGCGGCCGTTGTGCTCGATCTCGATGTAGCCTTCCTCGATGTCGATGTTCGGCGTGCCGTACTCGCCCATCGTGCCCAGCTTGATGAGGTGCGCGTCCGGTACGATGTCGTGCATGGCGAAGGCGAGCTGCAGGGTGCCGAGCACGTTGTTCTGCTGCGAGAGGATGGCGTGCTCGACGTCGATCATCGAGAACGGCGCCGACGGCTGCTCGCCGTAGTGCACGATCGCGTCCGGCATGAAGCGCGACAGGACGCCGCGGATCACCGACTTGTCGCCGACGTCCCCGACGAACACCTCGACCTCGCGATCGGTGGTCTCGCGCAGGGCTTGCGCGCGCTCGGTCAGGCTGGCGATCGGCCAGAGAGGTGCCACTCCGAGCTCGCTCTCCCAGCGCCGTTTGACCATGTTGTCGAGCACCGCGACCTCATGCCCGCGCTGGGCGAAATGCATGGCCGTGGGCCAGCCCAGGTAACCGTCGCCGCCGATGATCAGTATGCGCAAGAAGATCCTCCTTCGACGTACCGACGCGAGGCGTCGATTTGCGTTCTGTGCCCGATACAACCGCAACTACGGTAGCATAGAATTCGGGGACGCGGAGCCTTCTAGGACCGTAACGGAACAAACTTAGAGTGAGCCAAGAGTAGGCCGAGGCCTACCCGGAAAACCACCAGTGCGTATACGTGAACCAGAACCAGAGCTGCAAGAAGCCCATCACCCCCAAGGCTATGCGCCACTGACGCTCGGTCAGCCATTCGGCCGCTACGCGGTAGACGGGGAAGTACGGCATGACGAGACGTGTCGCGCTCATCAGGACGAAGCCGTTTGGAATCGATGGGTCGACCAGGATCGACAGCACGCCGAAAAAGACGTAGAGCTTGTCGCCAAGGGTCAGACGGCCGCGATCGAAGGCGATCAGGCCAAGAAACGCGAGGGGCGCCAGGAAGTCGGTGATGGTCAGGGGCAGTCCCTGGCCGTAGAAGATGTGGATCAGGGCGTAGGCGAGCGCGAAGGCGCCGCCTGTGAAATGGCGGTGCCAGGTGGCCTGCTGCGCCAGGAACTGCAGCGGGTTGCCGGTCGTTGCCCAGCTGTAGCCGAGGTAGATCGACAGCCCGGCGACGCCGATCAGGGAGAGCGCGGCCCGCCGCCAGAACAGGCGGTCGAGTCTGCGACCGGAGCTTTCCCACGCGAACGCGAGGTACGGCAGGATCAGCAGAATGCCGTTGGCGCGCGAGAGCGCGGCGAAGGCCATCGCGACGGCGGCCCAGAGATAGCGGCTGCGCCGCAGCAGCAGGTAGGTGACGACGGAGAGCAGGAGGTAGAGCGATTCGGGGTACATCGCGAGGAGGAAGAAGGCGGCAGGGTACGCGAGGAGCAGCCAGAGGGCCCGGCGCGCCACCTCCGCCCCCGCCTCCTCGCGCCAGAGCCGGACGAGGAAGAAGAGTGCCACGAGGTCCGACGCCCATCCGATCAGTTCGCCGCTCAGTACCAGAGGCAACCCGGTAACGACGTGCAGGCCCCGCATGAGCACGGGGTAGAGCGGGGAGAAGGCATAGGCCGCGGTGCGCCAGTAGCCGATTTCGGCGATGTGGAAGTACCATGCCGAGTCCCAGCGCGCGAAGAGCCCGAGCCAACGCGTCACGGGAGGCATCCAGTGATGCGCATGGATCGGTACCAGCCACAGGCCCAGGAGGCCGATGAGCCAGATCGGGATCAGCGTGAACAGAAAGCCTCTCAGCGCGAGCGGCATACGCTCGCGCCAATGGGGCTCGCGCCGGCGCGCCGGGGTTTGGGCAGTTACCATGCCTTAGCGGCGCGAGGCGCTGCGCTCGGGCTCGAGGATCGGTTCGCCGGCGGGCAGATAGGTCCAGCGATCGTTCAGACGGTAGGTGGCGAGCACCGCCACGCCAATGCCGATCAACTGGTCCAGCAGGTCGAAGTGGAGGCCCATGGACCGCAGGATGACGAGCACGAGCCAAGTGAGCAGGGTGCCCATTTCGGAGACCAGCACGTAGCGGATCGCGTGCCGCCAGAGGTGCTCGGAGCGGTAGCGGTCACGCCAGGTGATCGTCGTGTTCCAGGCGAAGTTCCAGATGATCGCCGCATTCGAGGCAATCGGCGAGGCGAGCAGGGCCGCGTATTCCACGCCGGTCAGGAGGTCGCTTGTGAGGAGCGCGAAGAGCGCGGCGTTGACGGCGACGCCTGTGGCGCCTACGAGCGCGAACAGGAAAAACCGCGTGTTCTCCGGATGGACCGGCACAAGGTCCAGGAGTTGCCGCAGGTAGTCCACCTGCGTTTTCCAGCCGAGCTTGGACTGGTTGGCCGAGCGCGCGGCGAAGGTGTACGGCACCTCCACCGTGCGGCGCACACGCCCGCGCACGAGCAGCTCCAGCAGGATCTTGAAGCCCTTGGGCTTCGCGCCGAGCAGCGGCAGGACGGCCTCACGCGTGGCCAGGAAGAAGCCGGACATCGGATCGGTGGTGGAGCGGCTCTCACGCAGCATGACATGAGCGAGTGCCCTGCCGCCGAGCGAAAGCATGCGCCGGATCGGCCCGTCGAGACCGCCGGGATTGCCGCCGTCGATGTAACGGGACGGCACCACGAGATCGGCCGTGCGCTGGCGCTGCGCCTCGAGCATCCGCGGCAGGATCTCTGGCGGGTGCTGGAGATCGGCGTCCATCACCGCGACGAGGTCGCCCTGGGCGGCACCGAAGCCTGCGATGACGGCGGTCGAGAGACCGCGCTCGCGACGGTGCAGAAGCCGCACGCGGGGGTCCTCCGCCGCAAGGCGGGCGATCTCGCGTGTGGTCTCGTCGACGCTGTCGTCGACGAAGATGATTTCGTATTCCTCAGCGCCCAGAGCATTGCGAACCCGCTCATAAAGGGGCTGGATGTTGTCGCGTTCGTTGAACGTCGGAATGATCAACGAGAGCACATAAGCCCTCCTCACTACGATCCAGGGCTCATTCTAGCAAGGGGCGCCGCAGATAGCCTGAGAACCGGCTAAAAGTGCCATCGAGCAAGTAGCCTTCCCTTATGGTCCGGCCGCCATGCCCACGGTCCGGCAGGGCGCGAAGGGCGGCCCGCGCGAAGATGCGCGGGCCGCCTTTTCGCCGACGATGCGGGTCAGCTGTCGCTGAGCGGATTGTCCCAGATCGGGTACCAGCGCTCGAGTTCCGCTTCCATCGGCAGAAGCGGGGAGAGCAGTGTCTGGAGCTGGATCTCGCGCGCCTCGTCGCGGTCCTCGCGTGCGGTCGGCCGGAACGGGTAGAAGCGGCCACGCTTGTAGTTGTACACGAGGAAGGACGTCGCGTTCCTGTCCCGGAAGGGGAAGAGCGCCGCAAGCAGCGCCCCGCCGTAGCCCTGGTCCGACAGCGTGTCGCCCAGCGCGTGCAGGCCGGTGATGACATCCTCCGCGGGCCCGCGCAGGACGATCCAGCGGAAGTTCTCCTTGTCGTCGCTGCACTCGATAGGGAGCTTGTGCTCGTCGGCATAGAGCCGCGTCACATCCTCCGCCTGGCGCAAGGCGTCGGCGAACGCCATCTCCTCGCTCGGGCGGCAGCAGACGGCGCCGGCTCCCGCGAAGGTCAGGCCCTTCGCTTCGAGATCGGTGACGGCGGTGCTCAGGCGGAAGAACGGGTCGAACTGCGGCTTCTTGAGGCGCGTGCGCCCGAAGAGGGCGTCGAAGAAGCTCACTTGTTGATCTCCTGCTCGAGCCGGCGCAGGTGGTCGAGGCGGTGCTCCAGCGTCGGGTGCGTCTGGAAGAGCTCGTAGATCGCGCTCTGCGTGGCCGCGGGCATGATGAAGAGCGCCTGCAGCGTCTCGGCGTGCCGCAGGTCCTTGCGCGGGATGCGGCTGGACTGGTGCAGCTTGACGAGCGCCGACATGAGCTGCGACGGCTGCCCGGTCAGGATGGCGGACCCGCGGTCCGCCGCGTACTCGCGGTAGCGCGAGAAGGCGCGGATCAGGAAGAACGAGACGATCCAGACGATGAACGAGGCGAGGTAGACGAGCGCCGCGTTGCCACCGTCGCGCCGGTTGCCGCCGAAGCCTCCGCCGAACCCGCCGAGCGGCATGAACCAGAAGGCCAGCTGCACGATGTACGACGCGATCGTGGCGAAGAAGCTCGCCATGGTGATGAGCGCCATGTCGCGGTTGTGGACATGCGTGATCTCGTGCGCAAGCACCGCCTCGACCTCACCCGGCGTCAGGCGCTGCAGGAGCCCCGTCGTCACGGCGACCACCGCATGGCGCGGCGAGCGTCCGGTGGCGAAGGCGTTCGGCATGTCCGTGCGCACCAGGGCGATCTTTGGCGTGGGGATGTCGGCGAGTTGGGCGAGTCGCGCCACCATCTGCTCGAGCTCGGGATCCTCGCCGGGACGCAGGATGCGCGCGCCCATCGTCGCGAGGATGAGCTGGTCCGAGAAGTAGTACTGCACCAGCAGGAGCCCGCCCGCGAACACCACGATGCCGAGGAAGCCCACCCCTGCCTGGGCGAGCACCCAGACGAACAGCGTGTAGAGCGCCGCCAGAAGCAGCAGCGAGAACAGCATGCGCAGATTCAAACCGAAGTCCGGACGCAGTCGCCGCACGGCGATCCCCCCTGCTCGCGTTCAGTGCACTTGGCACAAGGTATTCTGCGCCAGACCGGTCAACCTCTCAAGGTGTGTGCAACCGCCGCCCCTTCGGGTTGCGGCCGGCCGCCATGCGCGTGAACTCGTAGAGCGAGCGGACCGTCTCCTTCAGGTGGAAGAACTCCTGGTCCGTGACGCCGTCCAGGTAGACGTGCACCGTCGCCTCGACCCCCTCGAGCGTCGTCGCCTGGAAGCCGTTGCGGCGCAGGGAGCCGAGAAAGTGGTCAAGCTCCTTCGAAGCCGGCTCGAACGCGAACACGAGCGTCGCGTTGCTGCGGGTCGGGGGGACGGCGGGCTGCAGATCGGCTTCGAGCAGGGCCTGGCACTTGATCAGAAGTTCCATGGCCCCGTCGTCGGCGCTCGCGATGAGCCCGTCGAGCTGTTCCGGGTGGTCGAAAGGCAGTGTCCCACCTTCCGGGACGAGCCGCCACAGTTCGAGCCATTCCTCCTCGCTCAGGGCCTGTCGCAGCCGCTGAAGCCGGTTCACCGCCTCACCTCCGTGGCCTAGGATTTCTTCCTGGCCGATCGCCGAACCTGCTCCTGGGCCGCTCTTCGCCGCCTTGCAGCTGCGCGGCGAGGGCCTGCGCCCGGAGTTCGTGGCGCCTCGCCTCGGCCGGGTCGACGCTGCGCAGTGCTTCGGCGACCAGGCGCTCCGGCAAGGGCGAGGAGCGGCAGCGTTCGGCGGTGCGCGCCGCGGCGCCGAGATCACCTTCCGCGATCAGAAGCTGCGTTTCGAGGATGGGGCCGTCGCTTCGCTGGCGTATGCGCCGCAGCATCACGGGCCGTAGGCCCGGCCAGGCGCCCGCCGACAGGGCGGCCCGCCGTGCGGCCAGGATTTGCGCGGCGCCGCCCGCCGCGGCCGCCTCACGCACCCGCAGCAGCAGCCTTAGTCGCGGGGGCAGATCTTCCTGCGCGCCGAGGGCCCGCTCCACGGCCGCGGTCTCGTCCGCCGGCAAGGAGTCTGCCCAGCCGAGGAGCCTTGCGGCGACGCGCTGCAGACGACGTGCACCCTTGGCCGCCGTCACCAGGGCAGGGATCAGCCCGGGCGCTTCGCGGCTGAGGTGCTCGAGCGCGTCCGCGGCCTCCTTCGGCGCAAGCGCCGCGACGTGCGGCGCGAGGCGCAGGAGGGCCTGTCTGTCCTTGTCCGCGGCGGCCTGCCAGAGCGCAGCGAGGACAGCCTCGGGCTTGAGGTCCTCCGGTCGCAGGTCCGAAATGAGCGGCGCGAGCGCGGGTGGGGCCGCGCCAAGGAGGCTCGGCCAGATTGCGGCGGCGGGCGGGCGGCTCGAGAACGCGCTTGCCAGCAGCACCTGCAGGCCCCGGTCGTGCTCCGCCTCCGGCAGGGCACGCAGGAGCAGGCGATAGGGGTCGGGCGCGACCCTCAGGGCCGCGTCGAGGGCAAGCAGGCGCCGCTCGCCCTGCAGGGCCCAGATGTCCTCGAAGTCCATGAGCGGCAGCTCGAGCGCGGATACGAAATCCGCGCCCATGGCCGCGGCGGTAAGCGGCTCCCTGCGCGGACGGCGGGGGAACTCGTCCACCAGCAGCCCGACATCGGTCACCGGCCATCGGCGGGCAAGATAGGCCTGGACGAGAGCGGCGGCATGCCTGCAGCGCGGCCTGCCGCAATCGCAGGCCGAAGCCACCGGCAGCCTCAGTTCGAGTCGCACCCAGTAGTCGCCGTGGGTCCCTTGGACGCGGCCGGCCAGCGTGGCGCCGTCGCGCCTCAGCTCCTGGACGCGTTCGCCGAGGACATAGTCCTCGCCGGACGCCCAGGCCCCCGCCGGGAACGCCTGCTCCCAAGCCGCGAGGCTGCTCGTGGATGAGTCTTCGATGATGCTGCATCCCTCTCTGCAGGAGTTTGCCGAGATATGTCGGAAATGCGTCAATTGGGCTTGTAGCTATGTGAGGAGGGGCAACGCTGGAGCGCGACTTCACCGTGGCGACGTTTCGCCTCCCACCGTTCGCCGCACCTGACGCAGCATCCTTTGGCCGCGCCCTGGTGCAGGCCGCGGAGTCCACAGCCCAGCGCAATCCGGCCGACCTCTACCTTTTCCCAGGCCTGCTGGCGCTGGGTCTTCTGCCGCAGTTCGATCTTGCCGACCCGGAGGGCTCGGCCCTTGCGGACGCATCGCTCAAGGACGCCTATCTCGCTGCCGGCAGCTACGCCGCGCGTACCCTCGGAGCCGTCGTGATTCCCGGTACGGTCTATCTCGTGACGCCGCAGGGACGCCTGCAGCAGTACGCCGCCGTGTTCGACCGCCAGGGCAACCTGGTCGGAGAGCAGTTGCAGACGCATCGCGATGCGGTTGTACAGGCGGTGTCGGACGAGATCTCCCCGGTCGCGGTCGATGCCGGCGTCAAGGTCGGACTGCTCGTCGGCCGCGATGCCTGGTACCCCGAAGTGAGCAGAATCCTGACGCTGCAAGGGGCGGACATTCTCCTGGCGCCCCTGGCGCCGCCGGCTCCCTACCCCTCCGAGGAGGCGCTCTGGGGCCTCTGGCAGGAGGTGCAGCAGAACCAGGTGTTCGGGGTGGAGGCAGGCCTCTTCGGCATGCTCGGCGACCTTGCCTACGCCGGCCGGGCAGCGATCGTCGCCCCCTGCGAGATGACCGAGGACGACAGCGGGTTCCTGCCACGCCCAGGCTACTTCGTGGGTACGGGCGCGCAGGTTGCGACGCTGCGCGTCGACGACATCCAGAAGGTCCGTCGTGATTACCCCCTGCTCCGGCACCTGAACCCGGGTCTCTACCGCAAGTATCTGCCGCTCGTATACAGGAGACTGCCATGAACGTGCGCGATTTCACCCTGCAGTTCATGCTGCAGATGCGCTCGCGTCCCGGCCGCATCGCTGGCCGGCTGCGCCGCCGCGGCTTCCGCCACAAGGTACGGACGCCGGAGGTGGGCGTGGTGCGCGCGGCGGCCGTGCAGCTTGAGTGGAGGCTGTGCGAGACCGCGGAGGAATTCGTGGACCTCGTCTACGACACGGTGCGGGCCGCCGTCGCCGAGGGGGCCGAGCTGATCGCCTTCCCGGAGGACACGGCCAGCCTGCTCGTCGGGGTCATGCCGGGCCTCGGTCCGATGCTGCGCAGGGCGACGGTGGATGAAGCCCTGCGCCAGGTCGGCGACGACGTGCAGGTGGCGGACCTCTTCCGCCTGCTCGGCCGCGCGACCAGGCGCATCTACGAGACCACCTTCTCGACGCTCGCGCACGGCTACGGCGTCCACATCGCGGCGGGCTCCGCCGTCCTGCCGATCGCCGACCAGCGTGTGCTCAACATCGGCCATCTCTTCACGCCGGAAGGTCGCATCCTGCGCCAGACCAAGTGCCACCTCATGCCGCTCGAAGAGGAGTGGGGGCTGGCGGCCGGCGAGGACCTCGAGGTGTTTGACACGGCGCTCGGCAGGATCGGGCTGCCGGTCTGCATGGACGCGACGTTCTTCGAGACGTTCCGCATCCTGCGCCAGCTCGGCGCCGAGATCGTCGTGCTGCCGATGGCGGATCCCGAGTATCCATACAGCCCCTGGAAGGCCCTGCGCGGCATCTGGCCGCGGGTGCAGGAGTCGCAGGTGTTCGGCGTGCAGGGCGCGCTGGTGGGGGAGGCCCTGGGCATGCGGCTGACGGGACATGCCGGGATCTACGCGCCGCTTGCGCTCACGGAGCATGGCGACGGTCGCCTGGCGGTGTCGGACCGCCCCGAGGGAGAGGCCATCGTGCTGGCGGACCTCGACGTGACGGCGCTGCGCCGCCTGCGCGAGGAGCAGCCGCTGCAGCTCAACCCCGCGCTCTACGAGCGGTATTTCCCGCGTGTCTACTCCGGCTTCTGGCGGGGCGGAACCCATTGAGCGGGGCATCGCTCTGGCGTGACGACGGCGGCTGCCTCGTCTGCGGCGCCGAGAACGAGCACGGGCTGCACCTCACGTTCGAGCGGACCCAGGACGGCGCCCGCGCCGAGGGCGTCGTACCGGCGCATCTGCAAGGCTTTGTCGGCCGCAGCCACGGCGGGATCGTCGCGGCCGTGCTGGATGAGGCGATGTATTACGCCGTCGCCCTGGGCGGCATGCCCCAGGTGGCGACAGCCGAGATCTCCGTGCGCTACCGGAGGCCGCTACCGACCGACGAAACCTTCGAGGTGGAGGCGAAGCGCCTGCGCTCGACGCGCCGCTTCGCGAAGACGGTGGCCGTGATCCGTGTCGCCGGGGAAGTCGTGGCGGAGGCGGAGGCTACGTTCCTGCCGGTGCCGTCCGACATCGAGTTCAAGGGGGAGTAACGAGTTGGAGAAGACCCGCGCCGAAGCGTTTGCGCTCCTGAGCGAATACACGAAGTCGCCGCAGCTCCTGAAGCACGCCCTGGCGGTGGAGGCCGCGATGCGACACTACGCCGCGCTGCGTGGCGAGGACCCCGAGCGCTGGGGCATGACGGGACTTTTGCACGACATGGACTACGAGATCTATCCGAGCCTCGAGGACCATCCCTACAAGGGCGTCGAGATCCTGCGCCAGCAGGGCTATCCCGAGGACATGCTGCAGGCCATCCTCGGGCATGGCAACCACACGGGGGTCGCCCGCACGACCGACATGGCGAAGACGCTCTTTGCGGTGGACGAGCTCTCGGGTCTCGTGGTGGCGGTGGCGCTGGTGCGGCCGGAGAAGCTCGACAACCTCGAGGCGAAGTCGGTGCGCAAGAAGATGAAGGACAAGGCCTTCGCGCGCGGCGTCAACCGTGACGACATCGTGCAGGGCGCGGAGGAACTCGGCGTGCCGCTCGACGAGCACATCGGCAACGTCATCGCGGCGCTGCAGGAGGCCAGGTCCGAACTTGGACTCTAGCCGGAAGCGCATGGATGGCGTAAGATCCAACACCGTATTGTCGGACAACAGGTTCGCGACCGACGGTTGACCGGGGGCGATACGCATGGACCTCCACGACCGCGAGGATCGAATCGAGGCCTTCTACGACGGGTATGGGAAGGAGCGGGAGTGGGGCCGCTTCGAGTCGCCGCTCGGCGAGGTGCAGCTCGCGGTGATCACGGCGTTCCTCGACCGCTGGGCCCTGCCCGCCGGGCGGACGCTCGATGTCGGCTCCGGTCCAGGCCGCTTCGCGCTCTGGCTGGCGCAGCGGGGTGCCGAGGTCACGTTGCTCGACATCTCCGGTGCGATGCTCGAAGCCGCGAAGGAACAGTTCGCGGCGCACGACCTGGCCGCGGAAGGTTTTCTGCACCAGAGTCTCTTCGATCTCGGCGACCTCGAGCTCGGGACGTTCGACGTCGTCCTCTGCCTCGGCGGCGCCCTGAACTACTTTCCGGACGACATGGAGGACGGCCTCAGGCTGCTCGCGGGTCGCCTCAAGCCCGGCGGGCGCCTGGTCGGCAGCGTCATGAGCACCGTCGGCGCTCTCGGCATGGCGCTTCATGTGGGGTGGCTGCCCGAGGCCGGGATCGGCGGCGAAGAACTGCTCGGCGTCTACCGCACCGGGCGCCTGACCGAGCACTTCTCGGAGCACCAGGCGAAGATGCTGCACGCGGAAGAGCTGCGGGCACTGCTCGGGAGAAGCGGCCTGCGCGTTCTCGATCTCTCCGGGACCGATTGCCTGCTCTCCCTGCCGCAGACCCAGCTTGCGGCCCTGAGGAGCCGGTCAGACATGTTCGCGGCGCTCCTGCAGGCGGAGGCGGACGCCTGCAGGCGAAATCCCGACGCCGGCGCCCACATTCTTTTCGCCGCGACGCCAAGCGATCGCGAGGCATAGGCAAGCGACTTCACGCCCTCGGCCTGTCTTGGCGTTGCGTCCCACATCCCTGGAAGGCCTCGCCGCTCAGTGCATGGCGAAGTCGAGAACGCGAGAGAGCGATTGCGGCACTCTCCCAAGGTCCAGCGCTTCGATCAGGCTCGGCGCGTACGCGATCTTGCGCTGCGTCATGAGGTAGCGGACCTGGGTTTCGAGGGGCGCCGAGCGGTAAGCGAGCTGGCGCTGCATGGTGCGGAAGCGCCGGAGATCGCCTTGTTCCTCGATGATGCGCAGCACGGCCGAGGCCCCGACGGCGCGCAGCAGCTCGTCCTCGAGCTCCCCGTCGCAGGAGAAGAAGCCGAGGCCCTCAAGGGACTGCTGCGTGAGGCCCTTGCCGATCCCGGCGGCCTCGAGGGCTCGCAGAACGATGTGCCGCTCGCCCTGGTCGCAAAGGCCGCAGACCTTCAGGTTCCGGCCGTGCGGGCCGTAAAGGACGAGGTTCGATTGAAAGTTGGTTACGCCGCCGACGTCGACGATGCGTACGCCGGCCCTATGCAGGTCGTAGCCAAGGCGTCCGGCGAGTCGTTCGAGGGCGAGACGGTCGCTCAGTCCCTCCACGAGGATGACGGTATGCATAGACACTGCTCCTGGGGCCACTTTCGCATGTCTGCCGCTGGCGCTGGCGCACGGTAGCGGTCTGGACAGCGCGGGCAAGGGGGATTCGGTTTGGCGGCGAGCGTGATCGTCCTGAACGGCGGATCGAGTTCCGGCAAATCCACCCTCGCGCATAGCCTGCAGAACGATCTGCGGGAACCTTGGCTCTCCTTCAGCATCGACACGTTCGTCTCGGCGCTGCCGCCTTCGCTCGAGTCGACCGAGGATGGCATCCGGTTCGATCCGGGTGGGACCGTCACGCCGGGACCTACGTTCCGGGAACTGGAGACCGCGTGGATGGAGGGGATCGCCGCCATGGCCCGGGCCGGGGCCCGCATCATCGTCGACGACGTCTTCCTCGGGGGCCGCGAGGGTCAGGAGCGATGGCGCGCGGCACTCAGGGACCTCGAGGTGCTGTGGGTGGGCGTGCGCTGCGACCCGGAGGTCGCCGAAGCGCGCGAAGCGGCGCGCGGGGATCGGATCGCCGGCATGGCCAGAGCGCAGGCGCTCATCGTCCACCAGGGCGTCGACTACGATGTCGTGGTCGATACGACGGCTATGGATCCGGCCGCCTGTTGTCGAGCGATCGCCGACAAGGTGGCCAAGGCGTCCCGCTGAACTTCGTCATCTAGGGGAAGCAGAACGGCGGGCCGTCCGAGGGCGGCCCGCCGTTCTCAATGGTCTTGTCAGCTTGCGTTGGCGTTGGGATCGCTGGACTCCTGGGGCAAGGCCCAGTCGGGCAGTTCGCGGCGTCCGTCGAAGCCCTCCAGTGGTGAGTGGAAATGGCGCAGGGCGTCTTCGCCGAGCTTCCAGCAGAGCAGGACCTCGCGGTCCTCGAGCACGCTCGGGAAGTCCACGAGCCCCGACTCGACGCTCTTGAGCTGGCAACCGGTGCGGTTGATGTCGGCGATCCGGGCGTTGGCCTCCGCAACCGAGCGGTCGAAGGCGTCGCGGGTGTCCTGGAAGTCCCGCTGCAAGATCAGCTTGCCGTCAGGCTTGTAGCCGACTGCCTTGATCCGCTCCATCTCCTCGAAGTGGGACTGTGCCTGCCGCTGCAGTTCCTGAAGGCGTCGAAGATGGCCTTCCAGGAATGGCACGAGAGCGTTCGCTTCGGACACCGTGAACAACCGGTGGGCCATGCGGAACACCTCCCACTCCGCCGCGGATCTCGGGTCGTCGGCACTGGGCCGACGATCCTTTCCGTGCATTTTACTAAATGCCGTGGAGATCCGTACAGGTGAATTCTCTGGCTCTGTTGGTCGCTCCTGCCGCTAGGGAGCCTTGGTGCGATTTGGGCGCGTTCAGGCGCGCAGCGACGCGGTGCTGGTCCCTCTGGCCGGGTCAACGGCTAAATGACCATGAGCATATGGCGCAATTCTGCTACAATGTGCGTCGTACGCCGCATGGGGGGTGGCGAAGCTTGCGTCGTTGGTTGTTCCTTGGCGTGTTCTCCGGCGCGATGATGCTCGGACAAGTCGCCCTCGCTGCCGGGAGCGCCGTGCAGGGGGCCGTGGTGGACATGGATGCCGTGCTCGTCGGCGTCATCACGCTCGCCGTCTTCTTTTGGATTTACAGCTTGATCTCCTGAACCGCCTCCCGGTTGCACCGCTCCCTCTGCAGTGTGCAGGGGAGCGGTGTCTTTTTATGCATGCATTGCCACCTAGCTTGGCTTGACGGTCGGCTCGGGGCCGCCTATACTCTGAATAAGAACAAATGTTCTGAAACGGAGCGACACGACATGCTGCTGTACATGGAGATCGACGGCATGCGGGCCCAGGCTCTGCAGCAGCACGAGCCCGGGCTCGCCGACAAGCCCCTTGCCGTGCTCTCGGGCCGGCGTCTGCGCGATCTTTCGGCGCGGGCGGCGGGCAGCGGCCTCGTCCTGGGACAGGAGATGTCTCCCGCCGCGCTGATCGCCTTGGGCCTGCTCTGGCGCCGGGATCCCGGGGATTCCGCCTGCGCGGAGCTGCAGGCGGAACTGCGCCAAGGCCTGTTCACCGTGGCCCGCGGCGTGATGGAGGGCGGCATCGGCGAGATGGCGATCGAACTCTGGTCGCTCGGGGATGTCCCGGCCGCAATCGCGGCCTGCCGGGGTATCGGCTGGCGGGTGCGCGCCGCGGCGGGCGAAAGTCTGCGCCTTGCCAGAGCCCGGGTGCGGGGCGGCCTGCCCAGGGAGGCGGAGGGTGACCTCGTCTACGCGGGCGAGCGGGGCGACCTGCCGCTCGCGGCGCTCGATTGGCTGCCGCCGTCGGCGCAGCGCCGCCTTGCCGCTCTCGGGCTGAGGACGGTCCAAGACGTGCTGCCGCTCGGCGCTGGCGCCCTGTGGCAGCAAGTGGGGCCGGTCGGGCGCGAACTCTGGCAGTTTGCGCAGGGCGAGGAGCCGGTCGGCTTTAGGCCGTTGCAGCCGCCGCAGGACCTTTCGTGGCGGCGCAGCTATCCCGAGGCTGCCTGCACGAACCGTCTCGAGATCGCCCGGGCGGTGACGGACGCGCTCTCGACCCTGACCGCCGGGCCGCGGCGCCTGCCATCGATCGGGGCGCTCGAGCTGGTGGTCGAGGATCTCGCGTCCTGCCGCAGGACGACGCGCCGCGCCCTGCTTCGGCCGACGCGCGAGCGGCACCGGCTGGAGGCGGCCCTGCTCGGCATGGCCTTCGCGGCCGCCGGGGATGGCGTGCGCGAGATCTGCCTGCGCCTGCTGCCGGCGACCGAGGAGGCAACGTCCAGCCAGGAGCGCGGCCTCTTTTATCCGGTCGCGCGGGCGCCGCAGCGGCGCAGGACAGGACCGCCGCCGCTCGAGCGCCTGCCTGGGCGGGAACAGCGCCTGACCTACTACGACCCCTACCGGCACGGCGAGATCGAGCTGCGGCAATAGACGAAAGAGCGAGGGGAATGCGATGTCGAGACTGGTGAACCGGCCTGTGCCGGTGGCGGCACGCAGGGATGGAGCGCCGCTCGCCTTTTCCTTCCGCGGCCGGCACCGCGTCGCGCGGGTGCTCGAGGCCTGGCGGGAGGCCGGCGAATGGTGGGAGGGGCACGGCGAGCGGCAGGTCTACCGCGTCGAGACCGAGGGCGGCGGTGTGTTCGAGCTCCTCTTCGATCTCGACCGGCGCGACTGGACCCTGACCCGCAACTACGATTGAAGGAAGGCCCGGCGGCGCGTGCAGGAGAGCAGCATGACGCCCTCGACCCAAGGCCCGGGACTCCTGCGGAAACCCGCGCGGCGCAGGGAGAGCACCGAGGCGAGGTTGGCCGGATCGGGATCCGCGTAGCAGCGCACGACATCCGGCGCCAGGAACACCACCTGGCGCAGGAACTCGAGCAGGGCCGGGGCCGCGAGGCCGTGGCCGGTCTCGGCCGGCGCGAGCAGGTAGTCGATGCCGGCGGCATGGGGGCGGGGACCGGCCGGATGATCGGGGAAGTCCCGCAGCAGGTAGGTCTGGAAGAAGCCGGCCGGCCGACCCTCCCGCAGCAGGATCCAGCAGGCGACCGGCACTTCGCCGCGGATGCGCGGCAGGTATTTCGCCTTGAGCTCCTCCGCCGTCGGCGCCCTGCCGCTTTGGTACCAGCGCAGGGCGGGCTCCTCGGCGAGCCAGGAGCCGAGGAGCGGCAGATCGTCCGCCTCGAGACGCCGGAAGGTCAGTTCGCGCGTGGCGCCGCCTCCTGTGGCCAAGGACCTTTGCCTCCAGCCCGGACAGTTCCTGCCGACCGCCTCCCGTCGCATGGCGGGAGGCTTTTCCACCCCCAGGAAGGACGTGTGCAGCATGGTGCACCTGCATGTGCACTCCGCCTTCTCGCTTCTGGATGGGACCGCGATGCCCGAGGCCCTGGCCGCGCGCGCGGCCGAACTCGGGCAGACGGCCATGGCCCTCACCGACCATGACAGCGTGAGCGGCGTGCCGTCCTTCTGCCGCGCGGCGCGGCGGCTCGGCATCCGGCCGATCGCCGGCAGCGAGGTGACGCTCGCGGACGGCGCGCGCCTGACCCTGCTCGCTACGGGGGCCGAAGGCTACGCGGGGCTCTGCCGCCTGCTGACGGCGGCCCACCTCGGCTCCCCGCGGGGCGAGCCGCGCCTGCCCTATCGCGCCCTTGCCGGCGAAGAGGGACTGATCGCGCTCACCGGCGGCCGCACGGGACCGGTCTCGAGAGCCCTGCTCGCAAGGCGCCCGCAGGAGGCCGAGGAGATGCTGCGCCGACTGCGTGAACTCTTTCCCGGCCGGCTCTATGTGGAGGTGCAACGCGGCGCCCTGCCGGGCGACCTGGCCCTCGAGGCGGGGCTAGGCGAACTGGCGCGTCGCCTGGACCTGCCGCAGGTGGCAACCGCGGCGGTGCACCACCTGCGGCGCGAGGACTTCTGGGTGCATGACCTGCTGACGTGCGTGCGGATCGGCTGCAGTGTCGACGAGGTGCGCCCCGAGCGCCCGTTGAACGGCGAGCGCTATCTGCTCTCGGCGCAGGAGATGCGGGAGCGCTTCGCCGATCGGCCGGACCTCCTCGCGGTCACCGACGAGATTGCGGCGCGCTGCGACGTGCCGATCACCCCTGGCGTGCGGCTCTACCCGGCCTATCCGCTGCCGCCCGGCCACACGGCGCAGGGCGTGCTGGAACAACTGGTGCACGACGGGGCCGTCCGCCGCTACGGCGATCTGCGGGGGGAGGTGGGGAGGCGACTGCGGCACGAACTCGGCACGATCGCGGAACTCGGCTTCGCCGAGTATTTCCTGCTGGTCTGGGATGTCGTCCGCTTCGCGCGGTCGGAGGGGATCCGCGTCGCGGGACGCGGCTCCGCCGCGGACTCCGCCGTCGCCTACTGCCTCGGCCTGACGGAGGTCGACCCGATCGCGCGCCACCTTCTGTTCGAGCGCTTTCTGAACCGCGAGCGGGCCGAGCGGCCCGACATCGACCTCGACTTCGACCACCGGGCGCGCGACCGCGTCGCGGCCTATCTCTTCCGGCGCTACGGCGAAGAGCATGTCGCCGGCGTCGCCACCTACCAGACCTTCCAGGGACGCTCGGCCGTGCGCGATCTCGGCAGGGCCCTCGGCTTTCCCGCCGCGGAGGTGGCGGAACTGCAGCGCCGCCTGCCGCACATGCCCGCCGACGCGATCCTGCGGCGCTGGGATCTCTTCCCCGAGCTCAAGGCGGCGTCCGGGGCCTCCGAGCGCCTGGCCCTGCTGTTGCGCGCGGCGGCGGCCGTGGCCGGGCTGCCGCGCCATCTCGGCACGCATCTCGGCGGGCTCATTGTGAGCCGGCAGCCTGTGAGCGAGGTGGCGCCGCGCCAGCTGTCGGCCAAGGGCGTGGCGATCGTGCCGTTCGACAAGGTGGATGTCGAGGATCTCGGCTTCCTCAAGTTCGACCTCCTCAGCCTGCGCACGCTCGCCGTGCTGGACGAGGCGTACCGGGCCGCCCCCGAGCTCGCGGAGGCCAGGGCGGCCGAGGATCCCGCGGCGATGGCGCTCGTGGCCTCGGGCGAGACGATCGGCCTCTTCCAGCTCGAGAGTCCGGCGCAGCGGGCCCTGCAGGGGCAGATGGGCGCGCATGGGTTCGAGGACATCGTGCATGCGCTCGCGATCATCCGGCCGGGGCCGATCAAGGGCAACATGGTCACCCCGTATCTCAGGCGGCGTGCCGGCAAGGAGAGCGTCACCTACCTCGATCCGCGCCTGCGGCCGATCCTCGAGAAGACCTACGGCGTCGTGCTCTTCCAGGAGCAGGTGATCGAGATCGCGACCGCGATCGGCGGCTTCACGCCGGGCGAGTCCGACCAGCTCCGCCGCGTGATGACGCATGCGCGCTCGGTCGCCGAGATGGAAAGCCTGGGTGAGCTCTTCTGCCGGAAGGCGGCCGAAAGCGGCACCGATCCCATCGTGGCGCGGGAGATCTTCACCATGCTGCAGGGCTATGCGAGCTACGGCTTTCCCGAGGCGCATGCCGCCGCCTTCGCGCATACCGCCCTGCGCACCGCGCAGCTCTCCGCACGCCGCCCCGAGGCGCTCTTCGCGGGGCTTCTGTCGCAGCAGCCGATGGGCTACTACCCGCCGCACATCCTGGTGGGCGAGGCCATGCGGCGCGGGGTGCGCTTCAAGCCGCTCGACATCCGGCGATCCGAGTCTTCCTATACGGTGGAGGGCGGCGCCGTGCGCGTGGGGCTCTGCGCCGTGCGCGGCCTCGGCGCGGCGCAGCGCGAGCGCATCCTCGCGGCGCGGCGGGAGAGGCCGTTCCGGAGTCTAGAGGACCTTGTCGCGCGCACGGGGCTCAAGGCGGATGAACTCTCGGCGCTCTGCGACGGGGGAGCCCTCGACTGCTTCGACCGCAACCGGCGCCGACTGCTTTTCCAGATCGGGGCGCCGCCCGATGAAGACGGCCTCTTCCGCCCGGTGCCGCGGGACATGCCGGACTTCGAGCCTTGGCAGCGCTTCTGGCGTCAGGAGGCCGTGCTCGGCCTGCGCGGACCCAGCCACCTTGCGGCCGCGGCCAGGCCGGCCCTGAAGGGCCAGGGCATCGAGAGCGTCAGGCTCGTCAAGCATCTGCGCCACGGGGAGACGGTCCGCGTCGCGGGCGTGCCCTACCGGCCGCACCGGCCGCCGACGCGCAGCGGCGCCGTGGTGGCGTTCTTTATGCTCGAGGACGAGACCGGCCTTCTCGACCTCGTCGCGATGGAGGACGTCTACCATCGTCAGGGCGACCTGCTCTTCGGCCGGCGACCGCCCCTCCTGGGCGTCCTGGGCAGGGTGCAGCGGCGCGGGCGGGGCATCACGGTGCGTGCGGAGGAACTCTTTGAGCCCGACCTCGGTCTGCGCGTAGAATGAGACGAGACCAGAGCGGAGGGGGACGACCCGTGCCGGACGAGAGCCACGGCGGCGAACTGCGTCAGGTGATCGCTGTGGTGCCTGAGCCGCGGCTGGGCAAGGTGGAGACGTTCCTGCGCCACCGTCAGCGCCGCTTCACGCGCCTCTTGGCCCAGGGAGGCTTTCTCAGACGCGGCAGCGCGGTGCTCGTGCTGGTGGCGCCCGAGGACGAAGTGGACGGCATCGTGCAGGACCTGCGCCAGAGCGCGGGTCCGGCGCAACCTTACGCCTACGGCGACTGGGAGAGCGGCACGGTCGTGTTCGTGCTGCCCATCGAGGCGTCCCTGAGCCTTTAGCCGCGTTCAGGACTGGAGAGGGGACCTTGCAGGACTGGCAGACGGCGCAGCGCTACCTCGCGTTCTCGCCGCATCCGGACGACGCCGAGCTCGGCTGCGGCGGCACGCTCTGGCGCCTTGCCGAGGGTGGTGCCGAGGTGCACCTGACCGTCGTGACCGACGGCAGGCTGGGCACGCGCGACAGGAGCACCTCCCCGGAGGAGGTCGCCCATCTGAGGAGCGGCGAGGCCCAGGCCGCGACGGACGTGCTCGGCGCACGCCTTCATCTGCTCGGCCTGCCCGACGGAGGCCCCCACGAGCCCTACGATCTGCGCGACCAGGCGGTCCAGGAGATCCGGCGCTGCCGCCCCGACTTCGTGCTGGTCTGCGACCCCTGGCTGCGCTACGAAGCGCACTCGGACCACCGCGCCGTCGGCCTTGCGGTGGCCGAGGCAGCTCTGCTTTCGGGGCTCGTCCACTATGCGCCCGGCACCTTCGCACCCTGGACGGTCCAAGGGGTGCTCTTCTACTTTCCCGACCGGGCGGACGTCCTGAGCCCCCTCGAGCCCGCGGCCCACGCGGCGCGCAGCCGGGCGATCGCCTGCCACCGCTCGCAGTTCGGCCCCGAGGATCCCTACCTCGCACGTCTCGAGGAGCAGCTTCGAGCGCAGGGAGCGAAGGCGGGCGCGACCTGGGCGGAGGCCCTCCATCTCAGGACGCGTACGGACCTGCACATCCCTGGGCCACGATCGTAGAACGAACGGTCGGCGGGATGGAGGAGATGGCGATGCGGGGTGCCAAGCCCAGCCTGTCGGCCCTGTCGGCCCTGGCGGCGCCTGCGGTGCTCTCGCTTCTCGCGCCCCAGGCACTGGCGGCCGGTCCGGCACCGATCGCCGCCGAGACCCTGCGCCTGCCGGACGGGAGCGCGCTGTCGAGCGCGGGAGCCGTGCAGGCGCGTCCGTGGCAGGACGTCGCGGTGCGGCTCTCTGCTATGGGCGCATTGGCGGGGCAGCCTTACGGACTGTACGTCGTGGGCAACGAGTCCCGCATCGTGCGTCAGGAGTTGATCAAGACGCCGGACGGGAGGGCCTGGTTCGCCCTCACGCGCACGCCGCCGTCGGCGGAGCCCTTCGGTCCGACGACCTATAGCTACTGGGTGGTCGTGGCGAGGCCCAGCCGATCGCCGGGCATCGACATCGACTACTGCGTCAAGGCCACCGTCACCGGCAATCGCCAGAAGGCAAAGGCGGAGGTCCTGGACCTTCTGGCGGGCTGGAAGGTGCCGGCCAGGGCGGGCGGTGGCGGCCTTGTCGTCACGGGCAGCCGTGCGGGGACGGTGAATCCCTCCGGACTCACCCCGGCCCAGCAAGGCGCCAGGATGGCCGCGGCGACCGACCCTGGTCTGCCGCGCATGGTCGGCCACGTCGACGGGGCGACAGTGACCGCCAAGGCGATGGCCGAGATGGAGATGTTCCTCTCGGGTTTCACGGGCAGGGGCATGGGCTCCCGGGTCCTGCGTCAGCGGGCGTTCGACGCGCTTGTGCAGCAGTTCGTACCCGAGCAGGTGGCGAAGGCGCAAGGATTCTACCCACCGCTGCGCGCGGTCAGGCGTGAGGCCGTCGCGAAGGGACTGCCGACGACCAGGCGGGAGCTATTGGCCCTCCAGGCGACGCAAGGCGTGAACGCCATGCGCGTGCACTACACGAAGGCGCACGGCGGGGAGGAGAGCGCGTGGGAGCAGTATGTCCGTTCCTTGATCCGATCCGCCCGCATCAAACTTCTGGCGAAGTTCTAGTCCCGAGCGCCATTCCCACCGCGGCCGCGGGCGGCCTGTGCCGAGCCACGGACGGTTTCGCGTCCTGCACGAGCTGCGCCAGCGTGACCGCCTTGTAGCCCCGCGCGTCGAGGGCGTCCAGGATCTCGCGCACCGCCTGCACCGTCTGCCGGCGCGGCCCGCCGCCATCGTGCATCAGGACGATCTGTCCCGGCGCGAGGCCCTGCAGGGCGCGGCGGGCGATCGTGGCCGCGCCCGGAGTCTGCCAATCGCGGGTGTCGGTCGACCAGAGCGCGACCGACATGTGCAGGCTCAGTGCCGCCTTCAGGACCCGCTGGTTGATGTTGCCGTAGGGGGGACGGGCGAACGCGGGCGGCTTGCCCGTCAGCTCCTGGATGAGGTCCGCCGTCGCGCGGAGCTCGTAGAGCATGCGCGCCCGGCTGAGACCGGGAAGAGACTTGTGGGTCATGCCGTGGTCCGCCACCTCGTTGCCCGTGCGGGCTTCCTCGGCGCCGAGGCCGGGAAAGCGCTCGAGCTCCGTGCCGAGCACGAAGAACGTGGCGTGCGCGCCATGGCTCTCTAGGAGCTCGAGAATCTGGGGGGTGGCGCCGGGACTTGGACCATCGTCGAACGTCAGCGCTACCTCCTGCTTCGAGACAGGGAGCGGCGCGCTCAGCACGCCGCGCTGGCCCTGGGCGGGAGCCGCTCCTGCCGCCGGGGCGGGCGCGGCGCAGGCGAGAAGGCCGCCTGCGGCCAAAAGCGCCAGGAACCCACGGCGGCAAAGCGCCTGATCGATAGGACGGGACAAGTCCGGCTCCCCCTTGTGATCAGTCGGGTGTGCGTGTCACGTGGCGCGCGAACAGGATTCCGATTACGACGGCCCAGCACGCGGTCAGGATACCTACCTCGAGGTAGGCCCAGAGCATCCGGCTGCACCCCCCGGCGCCATCCTACGCGGGCTGCCTTTCAGACGCGCGTCGAAGCCCAGTAAAGGCTGATCGCCACGAGGGCGACGACACCGAGCAGAACTGCTATCCAGAGCGGCGCGGCCGGCACGCCGACGGCGCCGCTGGCGATGTAATGGTGGTGTGGTCCGAGATGGTGACCCGCCGCGATGAGACGAGGCAACGGCATTCGCCCCCGCATCGAGCATGCCCGCCGCCAGGAGACGCCATGCAACGCGCTGCGTCGAGCGCCTGGATGCGTTGCCGACAACTTCACGCAAGCGCGACGCTTCCGCGGGTCACCATAACGTCGGGAGGTGGGCCCATGGCGGAAACGCGGCCGGTGGAGAAGCCGAGGCTCCAAATCGATCCGCAGCAGTTCGCGCAGGAAGTCGCGAACGAGATCGCAGCCGATCTTCGCAAGAACGGCACGAAGGCGCCTCGTCTGACCGAGATCGAGGAGCCTCGCGGGTAGCGCGGACGGGCGGGAACTCCCGCCCGTTCTATCTTTGATCGCTCGCCCATACGCATCGAGAGACATCCTGAGATGCGGGAGGTGCGGCGGTGCGGACACGACGCATTCCCTGGGGAGAGGCCGTGCATCAGGAACGGGTGGTGCACTCCTCGCCGCGGGCTTCGCGAAGGCCCAGATCGATTTCTCCGTCTTCATCGAGTCCACGTTGGCGTGGTCAGCTGATCGGCGGTCTGGTGATCCTCCTGGCGCTTGGCCTGCTCTACCACACGCGTGAGAGCGGCGTGCTGCTGTCTCAGCTCGAAACCTATCTCTCTGGCCAGCCGGCGGTCACCACCACGGCGACCACCACGCCGGCGTCCGCGGGCCCGCCGCAGGCGCAGGCACTCAACCAGGAGCTCCAGGCGACGCAGCTTGCGGCGCAGGGCCAGGACTGGCAGCTCGCGACCAACGAGCTGCAGGCGGCCGAGTCGAGCTGGGCGAGCCTCGAGAGCAGCTACGGCAAGGCGGGCGTCGCCACCACGGATCTTAATGGCTTCACGGCGGATCTCGCGAACCTGGCGCTCGCCATCTCCCAGAAGAACGCGAGCCAGGTCAGCCAGACCGTCGCGAACGCGCAGAAGTCGCTCGCCTGGATGACGACGAACTACGTCTCCGGGTCCGGGCCGACCTTCCAGCAGATGTCGAGCCTCGTGAACGATCTCAACGCGGCGACGACCCAGAAGGACTGGACGCGCGTGCAGCAGGACGCGAAGCTCCTGCAGCAGATGATGAATTCCATCCAGCAGGGCTTCTAGTCTGCAAGGTGGTATCCCCTGGGCAGGATGTGCCGGGGGTGGTCGCAACGCGAAACAACGCAGTGGGGCCCGCGAAAGACTTCCGGCGGCTTCGGCCCAGCCGGAAGTCTTGCCGTCCCGTGGCCTGATGGGGAGCTTCGAGGCACCGGTGGCGGTGGTCACGGGGGCGTCGCGCGGCATTGGCAGGGCTGTGGCCCTGAGGCTCGGCGCCGCCGGGTTTCGCGTGGCGCTGGGGGCGCGCTCGCTCGGGGATCTCGAGGGACTCGTGGCGGAGATCGAGGCGGCGGGCGGAGAGGCGATGTCGGCCGCTCTCGATGTGCGGGACGACGGGTCGGTCGCGACCTTCGTGCAGGAGGTCCTGCGGCGCTTCGGCCGGGTCGACCTCCTGGTCGCGAACGCGGGCATCGGCGGCGGCGATCTCTTCTGGACGATGACGCCGGAGGAGATCCGCAGCCTTGTCGAAACGAACTTCCTCGGCGTCCTGCGCACCGTCCGCCAGGTGCTCCCCACCATGCGGCGCCAGCATCGGGGCAGCGTCGTGATCGTGGCGTCGGTGGCCGGGGAGGTCGCGCTGCCGGGCTCTTCGCTCTACGCCGCCACCAAGGCGGCGCTCGTGCGCTTTTCCGATGGCCTCGGCCGGGAGGTGCGCAGGGACGGCGTGCGGGTCACGGCGATCCTGCCCGGTTTCGTGCGCACCGACATGACGCGGGACCTCCCGTTCCCGATGCCGGGGCCGGACGTGGTCGCCCGGGCCGTCCTGCGGGCGTACCGGAACGGCCCACGCCGCATCGTCGTGCCGGGCTTCTACGTGCTCCTGATCGCGCTCGCCCGCCTGGCCCCCCGGCTTGTCGACGTCGTCGGCCGGGGCATCCTGCGCGACATGGACGGCGAAGGGCGCGCCCGCTAGACGTCCGCGCGTGGACGGGCGCCCCCATGAAACGTATGATCGAGTGGGCCAGACCCTCTCGTCCGGCCCAGCTTTGCCCGTGGAGGGAAGGAATTGTTGCGGACCGCCCTTGTCGGCCTGCCCATGAGTGGCAAGACGACGCTCTACAACCTGCTCACCGGGTCCGATCTGCCCACGGGGGCCATGTCCCGGCCCGAGGCCCACGTCGGCACCGCGGACGTGCCGGACCCGAGACTCTCGGTGCTTGCGGCGATGTTCCGTCCGAAGAAGGTCACCCCGGCGAAGGTGGAGTACGTGGACATCCCCGGCGTGCGCGTCGGTGGGGCCGCGCAGGAGGCGCGGCGCTTCCTCGCCGACATCCGCGAGGTGGATGCGCTCGTCCACGTGCTGCAAGGCTTCCCGAACCCGGACCCGCCCGAGCCGATCGCGGCGGCGGAGGCCCTGGACCTCGAGCTCGCCGTGGCGGACCTCGATGTCGTCGAACGGCGCCTTGAGCGCATCGCGCACGAGAAGAAACGCCCGCAGCCCGACATCGAACGAGAGGCGCTCGAGCGCATCGCCAAGGATCTCGGCGAGGGACGGCGCGCGGGCTCGACGGCTCTCTCGGACGATGAGGAGCAGGCCCTGCGCGGCTTCACCCTGCTGACGCAGAAGCCGCTGATCCTGGTATTCAACGGCGACGAGGAAACGATCCGGCCGGACCATCCCATGCACCTGGAGGTTGCCCGTTACGCCCAGGAGCGCGACGTGCCGCTCGTCACAATGTCGCTCCAGCTCGAGCGTGAGATCCAGGAGCTCGAGCCGGAGGAACAGGCGGCGTTCCTCTCGGACCTCGGCCTGCAGGAGAGCGGCGTCGCCCGCCTCAGCCAGGGCGTCTACCGCGGGCTAGGCCGCATCTCGTTCCTGACGGCCGGCAGCGACGAGGTGCGCGCCTGGACCGTACGCCGCGGCATCGCGGCCAAGGCCGCGGCGGGTGCCATCCACTCGGACATCGAGCGCGGCTTCATCCGCGCGGAGATCTGCGCGTACGAGGATCTTCGGGCGGCCGGCAGTCTCCAGAAGGCGCGCGAACTCGGCCATCTGAGACTCGAGGGCAAGGAGTACGTCGTAGAGGACGGCGATGTCATCAATTTCCGCTTCGCCGTCTGAAGCGGTGGGCGTCCCAGGCCACGCAAGAGGAGTGTGAACGGATTGCGCATCCACGCGCTGCAGCAGGAGCTTGCCAAGGCGGGGCTCGACGCGGCACTCGTGACGGGTCCCACGCAGATCGGCTACCTCACCTCCGCCTTCGTCTTTCCGCATGAGCGGTTCTTCGCGCTCTACGTGCCGAGAGACGGCGAGGCCGTCGTTTTCGGCCCGGCGCTCGAGAGTGGCCGCCTCGGCGGCATCGGGCTGCCGTTCGTCTCGGTGGAGGATGGCGTGCGGCCGCGCGATGTCCTCGAGGGACGCATCACCGCCGGTGGGCGCCTGGGCGTCGAGCGAAGCCACATCACGCTCGCGTGGGCGCTCGACGTCGCGGCGGCGGCGGGGCTCCAGGTGCCGGGACTCGAGGACATCACCGGGATGCTCGGAGACCTTCGGGTCTGCAAGGACCGGGACGAGGTTGCGGCTCTGCGCGAATCCGCCCGCCGGCTCGACAAGGCGACCGCGTACGCGAAGAGCCTGATCCGTGAGGGCATCAGCGAGCGCCAGATGGCCGCGGCGATCGAAGGCTACATGCGGGACGAGTTGGGCGGCGAGCCAGGCTTCGACAGCATCGTGCTGTTCGGGGAGCGCAGCGCCCTGCCGCACGGCGGCCCGACCGACCGCGTGCTTAGGCCTGGCGAGATCGTGCTCGTCGACATCGGACTGCGCTACGAGGGCTACGTGTCCGACACGACCCGCACGTTCTTCTTCGGCGAGCCCGAGCCGGAACTGAGGCGCATCTACGAGGTGGTGGAGGAGGCCGCGAGGCGAGGCCGCGCCGCCGCAAGGCCGGGCGCCGCGATGGGTTCGCTCGACCACGCGGCACGCGAGCACATCGCGGCAAGCGGCTACGGGGATCGCTTCCCGCACCGCGTCGGACACGGCCTCGGGCTCGAGGCGCACGAGGAGCCCTATCTGCTGCCCGGGCGCGCTGACCCGCTCAAGGCGGGCATGTGCCTGACGATCGAGCCCGGCATCTACCTCCCGGCCAAGGGCGGCGTCCGCATCGAGGACGACGTGCTCGTGACGGAGACGGGCGGCGAGGTCCTGACGAGCTATCCGCGCGAACTGCAGGTGGTGAAGCCATGACAACCGAGCAGTCGCGGCTTCTCTACGAGCGTGCCCGCGAGGTGACCCCCGGCGGCGTGAACAGCCCTGTGCGCTCGATGCGCCAGGTGCGACCATATCCGCTCTTCGCCGAGCGCGGCGAGGGGGCGTACGTCTACGACGCCGACGGCAACCGTTACGTCGACCTCCTCTGCTCCTGGGGCCCCCTGATTCTCGGCCACGGCCACCCGGCGGTCGTCGGGGCGATCAAGGAGCAGGCGGAGCGTGCGCTCACGTTCGGCATCGCGAGCCGCCTCGAGGTGGAACTCGCCGAACTGATCACGTCGGCCCTCCCCACCGTCGACGAGGTTCGCTTCGTCTCGTCGGGAACCGAGGCCACGATGAGCGCGATCCGGCTGGCCCGCGCCTTCACGGGCCGGGACCTGATCATCAAGTTCGCCGGCTGCTACCACGGCCACGTGGACGCCCTGCTCGCCCGCGCGGGTTCGGGGGCGGCGCTCTCGGCCCTGCCGGTCTCGCCCGGCGTGCCGGCCAAGGTGGCGGCCGATACGATCGTCCTGCCCTACAACGATCTCCCCGCGGTCGAGCAGGCGTTCAAGGAGCGCGGCGACGCCATCGCCGCCGTGATCGTCGAGCCGATCGCGGCCAACATGGGCGTCGTGCCGCCTCTCGAGGGCTACCTCGCGGGCCTCAGGACGGTGACGCGCGAGCATGGCGCCCTGCTCATCTTCGACGAGGTGATCACGGGCTTTCGCGTCGGCTTCTCCGGCGCGCAGGGGATGTTCGGCATCGACCCGGACCTGACGTGTCTCGGCAAGGTGATCGGCGGCGGCCTGCCGGTGGGGGCGTACGGGGGGCGGCGCGACATCATGGAACGCATCGCGCCGCAGGGCGACGTCTATCAGGCGGGCACGCTCTCCGGCAGTCCGATCGCCATGGCGGCGGGCCTCGCGCAGCTGCGGCAGCTCGAACGCGATCCCGACGGTTACCGAAGGCTGCACGAACTCGGCCGCATGTTGGAGCGGGAGTGGCGCGACGCCGCCGCCGCCAAAGGCGTGACCTGCACGGTGCAAGGCGTGCCAGGGCTGCTTTCCGCCTTCTTCTGCGAAGGACCCGTCCGCAACCAGGCCGACACGGAGCGCAACGCCATTCCACGCTACCGCGCCTTCTGGCAGTCCATGGCCGAGTCCGGTGTGCTGCTGCCGCCGGCGGCCAACGAGGCTGTCTTCCCGTCGCTCGCCCTGGGCGAAAGGGAGCTCGAGATCGTCCGCCGTGCCCTGCCCACGGCCTTCCAGGCGGCCGCCTCCGCCAGCTGAGCATCCCACCGCGCCGCCTCCGCCAACGCGGGGGCGGCGCCGCCATGTCCATTCTTCTGGTCCGTTTGACGGGACGCGGTGGCTTGCCAAGACTAGTGCCGGGTACTATCATGGGGCCGCGGGATATACCGTATGGGGGTATGTGAGACGTACCCGCGGACGACCAGGCTGGGGAGGTAGGCGCAATGGCGATCGATCCGGTTTGCAAGATGGAGGTCGACGAGGCGACAGCCAAGTGGACGAGCGAGCACGAGGGAACGACCTACTACTTCTGCGCACCGGGCTGCAAGCACGCCTTCGACAAGGACCCCGAGAAGTTCCTGAGCGGCGGCGGCGACCCGAGCATGCACATGCACAACCACTAGACAGCGCTTCGGGGGGCTGCCGCAGGGCGGCCCCCCGGGATTCTCAGGGAGCGGGGTGAGCGGATGGCGGAGGAGGCGCGCCGGCTCCACGAGCCGGAGGGCGACACCGGGACGAGCCGGGCCGTGCTCGACATCGAGGGCATGACCTGCGCCATGTGCGTCGCGACGGTGACGGAGGGGCTCGAGGAGCTGCCCGGGGTGCTGGACGTCAGCGTCAACCTCGCGACGGCCAAGGCCATCGTGCGCTTCAAGGCGGACCAGGTGGATCTGCCGCGGATGATCGCCGAGGTCAAGGACCGCGGCTACGGCGTGCACACGGAGCGGGTCAAGCTCGACATCGAGGGCATGACCAGCGCGACGTGCGTCAAGACGATCGAGGACGCGCTCGGCCGTCTGCCGGGCATCGCCTCGGCGCAGGTGAACTTCGCCACCAACGCGGCCTTCGTCGACTACAGCGAAAGCAGCGTGACGCCGGCCGAGATGGTGCGCGCGATCCGCGCGGTGGGCTACGGCGCGGCGGTCGCGGGGGAGGGCGGTCCCAAAGAGGACTCCTCGGTCCGCGAGGCGCGCCACTGGCGCCGGCTCCTCTGGGCTTCCGGCCTCCTCTCCCTGCCGCTGCTCGTCGCGATGGTACTGGAGATGGCCGGCGTCCGGGGGCCGGTGACCGGCGTCCTCAGCAACTACTGGCTGCAGCTCGGCCTCGGCAGCGTCGTCCAGTTCTGGCCCGGCATGACGTTCTACGTCGACGCCTACTACAACCTCAAGCACCGCAACGCGAACATGTCGGTGCTGGTGGCGCTCGGCACCTCCGCCGCCTATCTCTTCAGCCTGTCCGCCGTCTTCACGGGCGGGCGGCCGAGCCATGGCACCTATTTCGAGACGAGCGCCGTCCTGATCACGCTCGTCATCACCGGCAAGATGCTCGAGGCGATCGCGAAGGGCAGGACGTCCCAGGCGATCCGCAGCCTCCTTGGGCTCCAGCCGCGCACCGCCAGGATCGCGCACGGCGCGGAGGAGGTCGACGTGCCGATCGACGACGTGAGCGTCGGAGACACGGTCGTCATCCGGCCCGGCGAGCGGATCCCGGTCGACGGGGTGGTCCTCGACGGCTACTCGGCGGTGGATGAGTCGATGCTCACGGGCGAGCCCCTGCCGCAGGAGAAGCGCGAGGGGTCCGAGGTGGTTGGCGGCACGATCAACAAGACGGGCAGCTTCCGCTTCCGCGCGACGAAGGTCGGGCGCGACACGGCCCTGCAGAAGATCGTGCGCATCGTGGAGGAGGCGCAGGGCTCGAAGGCGCCGATCCAGCGCCTGGCGGACGTCATCTCGAACTATTTCGTGCCGACGGTGATCGGCATCGCCATCGTGACGTTCGTGCTCTGGTTCGCGCTCTCGCGCGACCTGACGCCCGCCATCCTGGCCGGCGTCGCGGTCCTCGTCATCGCCTGTCCCTGCGCGCTCGGACTTGCGACGCCGACGGCGGTGATGGTGGGCTCCGGGCGCGGAGCGGAGGCGGGCATCCTCTTCAAGGCCGCCGGCCACCTCGAGCGGACGGGGTCACTGCAGGCCGTCGTGCTCGACAAGACGGGCACCATCACGACCGGCAAGCCGACGGTGACCGACGTCCTCACGCTGGCTGATATCGTGGAGGACGAGGCGCTCGGCCTCGCGCTCGCGCTCGAGAGTCGCTCGGAGCATCCCCTGGCGACGGCCATCGTCGACCACGCCTTGGCGCGGGGACTGACGCCGGCCGAGACCGGCGGGTTCAAGGCCCTGCCGGGGCGCGGCGTGCAGGCGACGGTAGGGAGCCGCCTCTATCTGCTCGGGAACCGGACCCTGATGACACAGAAGGGCATCGATCTGGGCATCGCGGACGAGCGCATCGAAAAGCTCGAGGCGGATGGCAAGACGGCGATGCTGCTGGCGGACGAGGAGCGTCTCCTGGCGGCGATCGTGGTGGCCGACACCGTCAAGGAGGGCAGCCGCGAGGCGATCGCCGCCTTGAAGGAGATGGGCATCCGCGTCCTCATGATCACCGGCGACAACCGGCGCACCGCCGAGGCCATCGCGCGGCAGGTGGGCATCGGGCCCGAGGACGTGCGCGCCGAGGTGCTGCCTGCCCGCAAGGCCGACGAAGTGCGGCGGCTGCAGGAGCTGAAGCTCGTCACGGCGATGGTGGGCGACGGCATCAACGATGCGCCGGCCCTGGCCACCGCCGACATCGGCATGGCGATCGGCACCGGCACCGACGTCGCCATCGAGGCGGCCGACGTCACGCTGATGTCGGGCGACCTGCGCGGCGTCGTGGCGGCGATCGACCTCAGCCGGACGACGCTTGCCAAGATCCGCCAGAACCTGTTCTGGGCGCTGGTCTACAACTCGATCGGGGTGCCCCTCGCGGCCTTCGGCCTCTTGAACCCGGTCATCGCGGGCGCGGCCATGGCGCTCAGCTCCGTCTCCGTTACCACGAACTCGACGCTGCTGCGCCGCGTCGATCCGATGCGCCGGTTCCGGCCGGCCGCCTGAAAGGCCGCGCCGGCGCGCGTATCAAGGCTCCTGCGCGGGCAGGGCCGCATCCGGCTTGGATGCGGCCCTGCCTGCATTCATTCGGGTCGGCTCATGAGCTGGGCCATGCGCCCGAGGACCTCTGCCTCGACCGCCTTCAGCCGTCTGCGGAACGCGAGCTCGTCCAGGTCCGGGTAATAGCGAAGGCGCAACTCGGAGGCCTGCTCCGGTGGCGCGTCAAGTCCGAAGCGCTCGGTGAGGAGCGCGGCCCAGCGCCGGTCCGGCAGCTCGAGCAGCACCTGGCGCAGCAGCTTCGGATCGAGTTGCGGGATCACGCGGCACCGCCCAGCTCGGCGGGGCATGGCGCGATCGTTTCCCGCGGGCTCTTCATCATGCCAAGGCTCCCTCTGGCGTCCTCTTTCGACTCTCATTGTACCGCACGGGGACAACGCACCGCCGTCTTGCCAGGAACAAGCCGATGTGAGGCGAAATGAGCGGCGAGGTGGCAAACATTCATGTGGCTGATTGCGCACCGTGGATTTTCGGGACGTCATCCGGAGAACACCCTGAGAGCGTTCAGAGCTGCTGAGGAACTCGGCGTCGACCTGGTGGAATGCGACGTGCATCGAAGCCGCGATGGCGCCCTTGTCGTCATCCACGACGCGACGCTCGACCGCACGACGAGCGGCAAGGGCCCCGTGCGCGAGCGGACCCTGCAGGAGTTGAGGGCCCTCGATGCCGGCGAAGGCGAGCGGGTCCCGACCCTCGAGGAGGTGCTCGAGGCGGTCCAGTTGCCTGTCGTCGTGGAAGTGAAGACGCCCGAAGCGGTGCCTGGCCTCATTGCGCTCTACCGATCGCGCCCCGAACTGCGCGAGCGGCTCTGGCCGATCTCGTTCGGCCACGCCCTGATCCTGGCCTTGACGCAGGCGGTTCCCGGGCTCACGGCGGGCGTGCTCTACGCCGGCGCGCCGATCGAGCCGTGGCTCCTCGCCGAGAAGGCGGGGGCGCAGATCCTCCTGCCGGCGCTCGAGACGGTGAGCCGCGAAGAGGTGGAAGCGGCCCATGCCCATGGCCTTCATCTTTCCATCTGGACGGCGGACAGCGTGGAGGAATTCGAGTATTGCCAAAACATCGGCGTCGACGGCATCGCGAGCAACCGCGTGGACCTCTTGCTCGAGCACATGGGCAAGGAGCGCCGCTGAGGCGAGGCAGCACGTCACAGGAGGGCTGACATTTGGACAAGCGCGAGCGCCGCTCTGTTTGGGTGCTCGGACTCGCGGGTCTCGGACGCAACGTCGGCTGGGGCATGAACAAGGTCTTCACCGCGGCGATGCTCGGCACCCTGACGCCCTCGACGCAACTCATCGGCTCGGTGCTCGGCGCCGAGGGTCTTTTCGGCGTCGTGCTGAACCCGCTCTCCGGCTGGCTTTCGGACCGCACGCCGACACGGATCGGCCGGCGCCGGCCCTACCTCTTCGTCGCCTTTCCGGGCGCGGCCATCATGCTGATGCTCTTCTACCTGACGAAGAGCTTGACGCTCGCGGTCCTGGCGACGTTGCTCTTCTACTTCTTCCAGCAGCTCAGTCCCACGCCCTACCAGGCCATGATGCCGGACCGCGTGGCGGAGAAGGACTATGGCGAGGCGTCGGGCATCCTGAACCTCCTCTGGACACTTGGCAACCTGATCGCGTTCCTCGTCGTGCCGCTGGTGTACGAGATGATCAGCCACGTGCTCGGCTTCGTGCTCGGCGCCGCGATCCTCCTGGCGGGAGGCCTCTGGACGGCGTTCGCCGCGAAGGAGCGTCCCGAGACCATCAGGCGCCCCGTGCGCCATAGCGCCGCCGCCCTGCGCAGCCCGGCGCTCCTGAAGTACTACGTGGCGCAGGGCCTCTGGTGGCTCAGTTTCGAGGCGATCGCGAGCTTCTTCACGCCTTACATGGAACACGCCCTGCATGGCAGTCTCCTCGACTCCGCGCTCGGCATGTCGATCTTCACGGTGGCGGGCATTTTCGTGTCGCTCTGGTTTGGCCGCCTCTACGAGCGCCATGACGCCCGCCTGCTGCTTGGCGCCACGCTCGTGCTTTTCGCCATCGCCGCGTCGACGGGGCTCTGGCTCACGACGGTCACGGAGGCGTTCGTGCTGCTCTTTGTCGCGGGCCTCGCCTGGGGCGGCATCCAGGTGACGAGCTATCCGCTCGCGGCCGACATGCTG
Organism: Bacillota bacterium; assembly: GCA_021799275.1. Classification (GTDB taxonomy): domain Bacteria; phylum Bacillota; class Sulfobacillia; order JAJZYS01; family JAJYTV01; genus JAJZQO01. Next base: position 148,592 of record JAJZAT010000001.1, on the reverse strand, counting down.
CGCCAGCACCTGCGCCAAAGCGGCATCGGAGAGGCGGACGCGCAGGAGCGGGCGGCGCACCTGCACGGCGCCCTCTACGGCAACGCGAACCTCGTGCAGTCGCTTGGACTGATGGTGGCGGCACCGCTCGCAGGTCAGGTGATCGCCGTGTCGCACGGCGCCTATCAGGCGATGTTCCTCGTCAGCATTGGGAGTTCGCTGGTGGCGTTTTTGCTCGTGCTCTGGTTCGGCAAGACGGAAGTGGCCGCAAAGGCCGTGTCGAGCGGAACCTAGGCACATTACGCTAGGATGTCGCGTGGCTTAACTTTGCCGTAACAGAGCGCGTGTATGCTGCTCCCGAACGATCAAGGGAGGGCTACGCGTGCAGTTTTCCATGCGCAGCGGCGGACTTGCGGCGACACTTTTCGTCGCGCTCGCCCTGACGCTCGCGGGCTGCGGCTCCACGACGACGACGACGACGAGCCAAGGGCCGGTGTCGCTGCAGGAGACGGGGTCCACGCTTCTCTACCCGCTCTTCCAGATCTGGGCTCCCGCGTATACGAAGAGCCACAAGGACATCAAGATCACACCGCAGGGCACGGGCTCCGGCACCGGCATCTCGGACGCCGTGAACGGCACCGTGCAGATCGGCGCCTCGGACGCCTACATGGCCAACGCGCAGATGCAGGCCGATCCCGGCATGCTCAACATCCCGCTCGCCATCTCGGCGCAGCAGATCATGTACAACCTGCCCGGCCTCAACCAGCAGCACCTGCACCTCTCCGGCCCGGTGCTCGCCGGCATCTACACCGGCAAGATCACGATGTGGAACGACCCCGCGATCAAGGCCTTGAACCCCGGCGTGCAGCTGCCCGCCGTCAAGATCGTGCCGATCCACCGCTCGGACGGCTCGGGTGACACGTTCCTCTTCTCGCAGTACCTCTCGTTCTCGGATTCCGCGGTCTGGGCCGCCCCCAAGGGACCGGGCTACGGCACGACGATCTCGTGGCCCTCGGTGCCGAGCTCGATCAGCGCGACGGGCAACGGCGGCATGGTCGAGGCCCTGCAGCAGAACAAGGGCGGCATCGCCTACGTCGGCATCTCGTTCCTGAACCAGGCTGTGCAGGACGGCCTCGGCTACGCGGCAATCGAGAACAAGGCCGGCCAGTTCCTTCTGCCGACCGCGCAGACGATCTCCGCCGAGGCGCAGAGCCTCGTCGGCACGACGCCGAAGGACGAGCGCGTCTCCCTGATCTACGGCCCCGCGCAGGGAGCCTACCCGATCATCAACTACGAGTACGCGATCGTGAACGCGAAGCAGGCGTCGCCCGGGACCGCGAAGGCGGTGCGCCAGTTCCTCACCTGGGCGCTCACGACCGGCAACCAGCCGACCTACCTCGATCAGGTCCACTTCCTGCCGCTGCCGTCGGCCATCGTCAAGATGAGCGAGGCGCAGATCGCGAAGGTTCAGTAGGTCCAAAGCAAAGACTGCTCGTGGGGTGATGGTCACGCCCGGCAAGGTGCGGCTTCTGGACCGAGTCATGCGGCTGGCCACCGGCGTTGTCGCCGGTGGCTCGCTCGTGGCCATGGCCGCGATCCTCCTCTTCCTGCTGCGCGACTCCTGGCCCTCGATCCTCTACAATGGCGCTCACTTCCTCACGTCGATCACCTGGAACATCGGCAACCTCTACGGCAGTGCGCTGTCGCACCATGGCGGCGCCGTGGCGCCCGCGGGCGCGACCTACGGCATTTTGCCTTTTATCCTCGGCACGCTCCTGAGCTCCCTGATCGCGGTGGTGCTGGCGGTGCCGCTGGCGGTCGGGATCGGCCTGCTGCTGGTCGAGTACCTGCCGCGGCGCATCGGCGACAGCCTTTCTTTCGCCGTCGAGATGCTGGCGGGCATCCCGTCCGTGGTGATCGGACTCTGGGGCATCGCGGTGCTGATCCCCTGGATCGGCCATGACCTCGGCCCGTGGCTGCAGGCCGCGCTCGGCTTCGTCCCGATCTTCCGGGGGCCGATCGGCTCAGGCCAGGGTCTTTTGGCCTCGGGTCTCGTGCTTGCCGTGATGATCACGCCGATCATCGCCGCGACGACCCGCGACGTGCTGCGCCAGACGCCGCGCGAAACCAAGGAAGGGGCACTTGGCCTCGGCCTGACGCGCTGGGAGATGATCCGGGCCGTCTCGCTGCCCTGGTCCATGAGCGGCATCTTCGGCGCCGTCATCCTTGGTCTCGGCCGGGCGCTCGGCGAGACCATGGCGGTGCTGATGGTCTCGGGAAGCGCCGTCAACTACCTGCCGCAGAACATCTTCAGCCCGATCGGCACGATGGCGGCGACGATCGTGTCGCAGCTCGACTCGGCGATGACCGACCCGACGGGCATGGCGATCCACGCCCTGGCGGAGATCGCCCTTGTGCTCTTTGTCATGAGCATCCTCGTCAACGTCCCGGCGCGCCTGCTCCTGTCCGGCGCCGTCAAGAAGGGCGGTGAGGCGCAGTGAACGTCGCCTGGCGGCATCTCAAGGACCGCATCATGCTGGGGCTCGCGGCGCTCATGGGCCTCATCATCCTGGTGCCCGTGGTCGGCATGCTCTGGCTCGTCGTGAGCCATGCCTTGCCGGCGCTCACGATCGGCCTCTTCACGCAGGTGACGGTCGGCACCGGCGGAGGGCTCCTGAACGCCATCGTCGGCACGTTCTACGTCGTCGGACTCGGCATCCTGATCGCTGGTCCGCTCGGCATCCTGGCAGGCGTCTACATCGGCGAGGTGAATCCCGCCGGGCGCTTCTCGCAGTTCCTCCGCTTCACCACCGACATCATGGCCGGTGTGCCGTCGATCGTCATCGGCTACTTCGGCTACGTCACGCTGGTGCTCGGGCTCGGCTGGGGCTTCTCCACCCTGGCCGGAGCCATCGCCCTGGCGCTCATCGGCATTCCCTACGTGGTGCGCTCGACCGAGACGGCGCTTAGCAAGGTGCCGCGCGGCATGCGCGAGGCGTCGCTTGCGCTCGGCGCCAGCCAGACCACGACGATCTGGCGCGTGACCTTGCGCGAGGCCCTGCCCGGCGTCATCACCGGCGTGCTGCTGGCGCTCTCCATCGCGATCGGCGAGACGGCTCCGCTCCTCTACACGGCCGGCTGGTCGAACTACATGCCGGAACTCAGGCTGACGCACTCCCCGATCGGCTACCTCACCTACGTGGTCTGGACCTACATCAACGAGCCGTTCGCCAAAGCGCAGTCGCTCGCGTACGCGGCGGGCCTATTGCTCCTCGTGCTGATCGTGATCGTTAACCTCGTTGCCCGTCGTCTCGTCGGCCGCAGCCGCGTCAGCCACTGACCGAGTGCTGTCCTGGACGGTCTCGGTGTAGACTTGTCTTAGGACAATGGGGCTGGAGGTGCTGCCATGAACATCAAGCTGCAGACCACGACCGGCGGCGAGCTCTCGATCGAGGAGAGCGCCGTGCGCTCCGTGGTGGAACTGGCGATCAGGGAGACGGGCGAGGGCGCGGCGCGGGTCAACCGGCGCTTTCTGCTCGGCAGCGCCATCCGCGTCAAGGAGGGCCAGGACAAGAAGCTCGTCGTGGACCTCGAACTGACGGTGCCGTACGGCATCTTCCTGCCGGACGCGATGCGCGACGTCCAGACGGCGGTCAAGGACGCGCTCGCCAAGAACATCGGCATCGAGAACGCCATTGTGAACATCGCGGTGACGAAGGTGGAGGTGGCGGCGGCGGAGGGCGGCGACAAGCCCTCCTAGAGAGCGGGGAGCAGGGCGGCGGGCCGGCGTGGAGCCGGGCCCGCCGCCCTGCGTTCCCTGGCCCTGCCGCCTTCAGGCGCGCCGCTCGAGGCGCCGCGCGGTGCCCGCCCCAAGCAGGGTGCAGGCGAGACCTAGCACCACCTCACCGAAGCCAAGGGCGGTGGCCCAGGCCGCGCTGCCGTGCTCGAGGAGGGTACCCGCCTGCGCCGTCAGACCGCCGAACGTCGTGACGCCGCCGAGGAGTCCGGTTGTGAGGAGGAGTCGCCAGCGCGGCGAGAGGTGCGAGCGGTCGAGCAGGATGGCGGTCAGGAAGCCGATCAGGAAGGCGCCGACGATGTTGACGGCGCCGACCGCGGCGATGGATGCATCGGGGCCCTTTGCCGCCGTCTCTACGGCGTAGCGCAGGAAGGTGCCGATCGCGCCGCCCAGGCCGACCGCGAGGACGTTCCATAGGTCCCTCACGGCAGCATCGCCCCCAGGAGGGCAAGGGCCGCGCCGCCGACGACGCTCAGGACCACGTTGCCGAGGGCCGGCCAAACTTCCCGGGAGCGCAGGAGCTCCGCCGTCTCGTAGGTGAAGGTCGAGAAGGTGGTGAAGCCGCCGACAAAGCCCGCGAGCAGGAGCATCCTCAGGCCGGACGGCAGATGGGCGGCGACAGCGCCGCCCATGGCGCCGGTGAGGAGCGAGCCTGTCCAGTTGACGATCAGGGTGCCCAGCGGGAGATCGGGCGCCATGCTTGCCGCAAGGCGGCTCACGAGGTAGCGGAGCATGCAGCCGGCGGCGCCCGAGAGGGCGACGAGCAGGGACAGGGCGGCTCCTTCCTTTCGCGGGCAGGAGATCAGCGCAGGATGTGGCAATACTGCGCTGGGAGTGGGGGATGAACTTGGTCGTCAAAACGCCGCGCATCAGCGGACCGGCCGAACGCCTGCGGGTCTACATCGGGGAAGCGGACACGCGCCATGGCCGGAGCCTCTGGCATGCGATCATCCTCGCCGCCAAGCGCGAGGGCATGGCCGGCGCCACGGTGCACCGGGCCATCGAGGGGTTCGGCGCCTCGAGCCGCATCCATACGTCGGGTCTCCTGGACCTCTCGTCCGACCTGCCGGTCGTCGTGGAGATCGTGGACTCCACCGAGTATATTGAAGGTTTCCTGCCGACGCTTCTGGAGCTGGTCGGCGACGGCATGGTAACGCGCGAGAGCGTCCAGGTGGTCCACTATTCGGGCGAGTGCAGGCTCCCGACGGACGGCGGAGCCGAAGGCGGCAGCGAGCCCAAGGCCTAGTTTGTGTCGCCGCCGTCAGGGAGCGGCGGGCAGGGCGGGGTCCCTGCTTCCACCCTCTGGCTGGAAGCAGTCGTAGACGCTGAGCACCGCCAGGCCGAGCACGAAGACCGCGATCATCACCGTGAACAGCACCGTGGTCGGGAAGCGGTCGTAGAGGACGCCGCCGAACAGGGGGCCAGCCGCCCGGCCGGTGGAGGCCGCACCGCTGACGATGCCCTGGTAGAGGCCGCGTCGCCCTTCGGGGGCGAGGCGGTCGGCCGCGGCGGGCACGCCCGGCCAGACGAACATCTCGCCGAACGTGCTGAGGGCCATGCCGGCGAGGAAGGCCGTATAGCTGCGCGCCGAGACGAGCAGGACGAACGACAGGATGAAGAGGAGGTTCCCCACGAGGATCTGCGGCTTTACCCTCGGCAGCCGGCGTGTGACCCAGCTGACGAGCGGCTGTCCCACGAGGATGATCACGCCGTTCACGGTCCAGAGCAGGCTGTAGCGGGAGATCGAGAAGCCGAGCGCCTGCATGTGCACGGCCACTGTGGTCTGCCACTGGACGTAGGCGGTCCAGTCGAGGAAGAGGCCGATCGCGAGGAGCCAAGGCGCAAGGCTGACGAGGCCCGACGATGCGACGCGCGGCCTCGCGCTCTGCTCGACCCGCCGCTCGACGCCGACCCGGCGGAAAGCAGGTCCGCGCATCCCGAGCAGCACGACAAGCCCATAGGCCAGGAGCAGGGCGCCCGTCACGGTGAAGGAGAGCCAGAAGTGGACCTGCGCCAGAAGGCCGCCCGCCATCGAGCCGATGGCGACACCGACGTTCGAGGCGACATAGATGGCGTTGAACGCCGCGCGCTGACCCTCCGGCCAGACCTGCGCGGCGTATGCGTTGATCGAGGGGTAGATGAGACCCGTCCCCACCCCGAGCACGACCGTCATGACGAGATACGGCCCGAGCCCGTGCGTCAGGGCCATGCCGAAGGCGGCGAGCGAGGCGGCGCCGGCCCCGAGCAGGATGGAGCGCCTCCCGCCCCAGCGGTCGAACATGGGGCCGCCGAGGATGTTGCCGCCGAGGTTCGCCGCCGACTGGACCAGCAGAACGGCGCCGGCCCAGCTCATCGGCAGGCCGAGCCGGCTGTGCACATAGAGCGTGACGAGCGGCCAGAGCATGGAAAAGCCGGACACCATGAGCACCGTGGAAAGAATGAGGACGACCAGGGCAGGGGGATAAGGCAATCTCCATCTGGACATAGAGGCATCTTAGCGCACTCGCCGGGCCCTGGCATCTGCGCCGTTGACAGATCTTAAGTGGCCATACGAGACTTAGGTTCATGATCGGGGCCGTCTTCAGGCCAGGCGTGGAGAGGAAGGGCGACGTCACGATGGATGGCCTGCAGGTGGAGCGGCTGGGCAAGCAGTATGGCGACGTCGCGGCGGTGCGGGATCTCAGCTTCGCGGTGAAGCCCGGCGAGATCGTCGGTCTGCTCGGTCCGAACGGCGCCGGCAAGACGACGACGTTACACGCCCTGGCGGGCCTCGTGCACCCGACGTCCGGGCGGGCGTACCTCGATGGCGTGCCGATCGAACGGCAGAAGGCCCTGGTCGGCTTCGTCCCCGAGCAGCCGGAAGTCTTCCCGCTGCTGACGGTCGAGGAGCATCTCGGCTTCGTCGCGAGGGCCTACAGCCTGGCTCCCGGCTGGGAGGAGACGGGGCGCGCCATCCTCAGGCGCCTGCACCTCGAAGAGGTGGGGGATCGGGTCGGCGGCGCGCTCTCCAAGGGCATGAAGCAGAAACTCCTGATCGCCTGCGCCTTGCTGCACGAGCCTAGGCTCCTTCTGGTGGACGAGCCGATGGTGGGCCTCGATCCCGCAGGCCAGCGCGAGCTCCTGCAGTCCCTGCGCGAGGTGAGGGCGGATGGGGCGGCGGTCCTGCTCTCGACCCACATCCTCAGCACCGCCGAGGAGATCTGCGACCGCGTCGTCATCCTGCAGCGCGGCCACCTGATCGCCGAGGGCACCCTGCAGGAGATCACCGCCCAGTCCGGGAGCCTGCAGGAGGCCTTCCTCGGACTGACGGAAGCGGAATGAAGGGCTACAGGGCGCTCCTCTACCTCGAATGGCGGACGCTGCTCGCGCAGCTGCGCCAGCTTGCGCGTGCACGCGGGCGCCTGGTCGTCTACGTGCTCGTCATCGCCTACCTCGTCTTCATCCTGTCGCAGGGGCGTCGCACCATGCCGCACTTCGAGCACGCGGCGTCGGTCTACGCCGTCGCGCTATGGCTGCTTCTGCTCGGGCTCGGGGCGCTCGGCGGGCGCAGGCGCCTCCTGGCGCGACCGGCGGACCTCGCGCTCGTGGTGCCGAGCGCCATCGCCCCCGACCGCATCGTCGTCTGGACGCTGCTGCGCACGGCCGTTTCCCAGCTCCGGCTCCTGGTCCTCGTGGCCGTCTTCTGGGTGCCGCAGATGGCCGCGTCGGGCGGTGTCGGCTGGGGCGTCCTGCTCTACGGCGTCGGTCTCACCCTGATCACGGCGATGGCGATACGTTACAGCCTGCTCGGGCTGGGGGCTTGGGGTCCGCCGCTGCGCTACCTGCTCCTGGCCCTCTGCGCCGGCCTCCTGCTCTACGCGGGCGCCTCGCTGCTGCGCGCAGGCACGGCCGGCCTGGCGACGGCCGCGGCCGCTCTGTGGCCGCTCGGCGTCGCCGTCTCGGCCCTGCACGGCGGGACCTTGGGCCTCATCATCCTCGGCCTGCTCGCGCTCGGCGCCCTCGCCCTGATGGTGCTTCTGGCCCAGCGCATCGTCAGCCTCGGCGTCGACTGGGGCGCCCTGCCGCAGCTCAGCGGGCGGCGTGGCCTAGCGGCGCGCCAGCAGGCAGCCTTGGCGGCACAGACGCCCGGCCGCGCCACGCGCCGGCGCTACCGGCGCCGCGACTGGCCCGGACGGGGCGACTTCGCCCTCTTCGGCGTCGAACTGGCCCGCCTCTACCGGACGCTCTGGCCGCTCACGGCACTCCTGATCGTCGCGGCGTGGCTCGGGGCAGGCGTGGTGGGCGAGCTGGCGGGTGCCCGCGGCGTGCCTTGGCCGGTGGTGCCCGCCTTCATCGCGTACATCATGGTACTGACGGGAGCGGCGGCCACGTCCATGAACTTCGGCCAGGTTCTGGCGACACCGCTCTGGTCCCAGACGCCGGGTCCCATGGGCTCGAAGCTGTTGGCCTGGTTCCTGCCGGGCGTTCTCGTCGCGGGCATCGGCTGGGCGGGCGTGGCCTGCGGCTGGCTCATCGGCATGGGGCAGGTGGCGGTCGCGGCCTGGAGCCTGCCGCTCGCGCTCGGTCTCATGCTCCTGGTGCGGGCTGTGGGGGTGCTCGGGTGGGCGCTTCTGCCGCATGCCGTCGACCAGCGCAGCATCGCCGTCTGGCTGCGCTTCCTCGTCACGATCGTCGCGGTGGCGATCGCCGCGGGCTTCTTCGCGGCGGCCTACCTGCTGGCGGGATTCGGGACGGGGGCGGTGGTGGGCACGCTGGCGGCCGTCGGCGAAGCCTACGTCTGCCTGGAACTCAGCCAGACGCGCATCAGCTCGATGGACTTCGTGCGGCCGAGCGAGGGCCGGGCCTGACCCCGGCAGGTTCCTGCGGTACCTTAAGGACAGCATCAGACAGAAAAGAGGAGAATTCCTATGGAAGACATCGCGAAGACCCTGGCGCCGGGCACCCTTGACCAGATCGTGCGCATGCCTGTCCTGACGTCCGAAGAGATCGAGGGACTGCAAAGGGTGGTGGGCGAAGCGACGTCCTCTACGGTGAACCTCGTGCCGGCCGTCATGCGGCTCGGCGAAGAGGAGGACATCTACCTGCTCGGCGCGAGCCTCGAAAGTGGCGCCGTGACGGTGCGCATCGACGTCCCGGCGCTCGCCATCGTCCGCTCGTTCGACGTCGCGGGCGGCCTGAGGCTGATCGAGGGCGCCTTGCGCGACCTGCCGTACCAGGAGATCCTGGGTGGCGATCGCCCGTTCGTCGTCTCCGTGCGTCTGGCCCCGGGCCTGCTGTCCTTGCGCCAGCGCTGGATCGAGGCCGCCAAGGCTCTCGTCGAAGGAATTCCGCAGACGAACTGACGCGGGATCTAGGGAGGTTTTTCGTCGTGCGCATCCTCGTGGTGGAAGACGACCGCGATTTGGCCCGCTATCTCGAACTCGCCCTCACGCATGAGGGCTACGCGGTGACCGTCGCCCACGATGGCGAGGAAGGCCTGCGCCTGGCGTCGTCCGACCAGGACCTGGTGCTCCTGGACGTGATGCTGCCCGGACTCGGTGGCATGCAGGTGTTGCAGGCCGTCCGCAGGCGCTCCGGCGTGCCGGTGATCCTTCTGACCGCCCGCGACCGGACGGAGGACAAGGTACAGGGGCTCGATCTCGGCGCCGACGACTACCTGACGAAACCCTTCAAGCTGGAGGAACTCCTGGCGCGCATCCGTTCGGTGGCGCGGCGCCAGCAGGGGCCGGTGCAGGACGTGCTCGAGGTCGCCGACCTGCGCCTCGACCGTCTCGAGCGCAGCGTCCAGCGTGGCGGGCGGCCGATCGAGCTGACGAAGCGCGAGTTCGCGCTGCTCGAGTACCTGATGCGCCACGAGGGCCACCCGCAGTCCCGGGAGGCCATCCTGGAGCACGTCTGGGGCTACGACTTCTACGGCACGACCAACGTCGTGGACGTCTACATCTACCAGTTGCGCAGCAAGATCGACGAGCCCTTCGAGCAAACGCTCCTGCATACGGTCCGCGGCGTCGGCTACGTGCTGCGCGAGGAGGGCCCGGTTGCGTAGCCTGAGCGCCCGCCTGACCGTCTTCATCGCGGCCGCCATGGCGGTGGTGCTGCTCGCCCTCGGCCTCACCATCTTCACGCTCCTGCGTGACGAGGTGGTCCAGGAGGCCATGCGCACCGCCCAGACGACGGCGATGGCCACGAGCCAGAGCCTGCTCGCCCAGGGCGGCGATCTCGACACGCTCCAGGCGAACAGCAAGGCGTACCTCTTCGGCGCGCGGGCGGACGAGATCGTCATTCAGGTGGTGAGCCCGCTCAGCACGGTGGTCTGGGCATCGCAGACGCCCTACCTGCCGGTGCCCGTGAAGCTGACGCAGTCGGTCCAGCAGCTCATCACCTACAAGGGCAAGCAGGCGAGCTACGTCAGTGAGCCGATCGTCTACCACGGCCTGACGTTGGCCGCGGTGCAGGTGTCCGTGAGCCTAGCGGCCGCGTTCGGGGAACTCCACCTCCTATCCGCGCTCCTGATCGAGGGCGGCATCGCCGGCCTCGCCCTGGTGGCGCTCGTCGGCTTCCTCTTCGCGCGGCGGGCCCTGAGACCCGTGGAGCGGCTGACAGACCTCGCCACCGAGATCTCCGACACCGACCTCTCGCGCCGGCTCGAGGGCGAGAGCCCGGACGACGAGCTCGGCCGGCTGGCCCGGGCCTTCAACCGCATGCTGGACAGGCTGGAGGCCGCCTTCGCCCGTCAGGCGCGCTTCGTTTCGGACGCGTCGCACGAACTGAGGACGCCGCTCGCGGTGATCTCCGGCTACGCCGAGCTCCTGCAGCGCTGGGCCGGCTCAGACCCGCAGGTGCGCGAAGAAGCGGTCGGGACCATCGGCCGCGAGGCGCAGCGCATGCAGCGCCTGGTGCAGGACCTGCTCTTCCTGGCGCGAGGGGCGCAGGGCCTGAGCCTGCAGTTGCGCCGCATGGATCTCAGCGAGCTTGTGGCCGAGACGGTGGGCGAGGCCCAGACGCTGCCCGGCGAGGCCGAGGTCGTCGACGAGACGCGGCAGGTGGTGCCGGCGCAGGGAGACTGGGACCTCCTGAAGCAGCTCCTATGGATTCTGGTCGACAACGCGATCAAGTATGGCGGCGCAGGCAAGACCGTGCACGTCGCCGCGACATGGCAAGGCCCGGGTCCCGCCCTCGAGGTGAGGGACGAGGGCCCGGGCATGTCGGACGAGGTGCGCCAGCACGCGTTCGAGCGCTTCTACCGCGCGGATCCCGCGCGCGCCGCGGGCGGAGGAGCGGGGCTGGGCCTCGCCATTGCCCGCGAGATCGCGGAGGCGCACCGGGCGAAGCTCGAGATCGCGTCCAAGGAGGGCGAGGGCACGACCGTCCGCCTCGTGCTGCCGCCGTTGGCGGAACCGGACGACGGGGCTCAGGCCGGCGGCGCGAAGAGCGGTGTCGACAGGTAGCGCTCGCCCGTGTCGGGCAGGATGACGACGACGCGCCTGCCCTTCATGTCCGGCCGCCCCGCGACGGTCTTGGCGGCGGCGGCCGCGGCGCCCGCGGAGATACCGGCCGAGATGCCCTCGTCCCGCATCAGGGAGCGGGCCTGCGCGAAGGCGTCGGCGTCGGGCACCTTGACGATCTCGTCGATCACCGAGCGGTCGAGCACCCCTGGCACGAAGCCGGCGCCGATGCCCTGGATCTTGTGCGGGTGGGGCTCCTCGCCCGAGAGCACCGCCGACAACTCCGGCTCCACGGCGACGACGCGCACCCCTGCCCGCTCCTTCAGGACCTGGCCGACGCCGGTGAGCGTCCCGCCCGTGCCGACGCCCGCCACGAAGACGTCCAGCTTTCCGCCGGTGTCCCGCCAGATCTCCTCGGCCGTGGTGCGGCGGTGGATCTCCGGATTCGCGGGGTTCTCGAACTGCTGCGGCATGAAGGCCCCTTGCTCGCGCACGATTTCCTCGGCCCGCGCGATCGCGCCCTTCATGCCCTGGGACGCCGGGGTCAGGAGGACCTCGGCGCCGTAGCCGGCCATGAGATGGCGCCGCTCCACCGACGCCGACTCCGGCATCGTGACGATGAGCTTGTAACCGCAGGCGGCGGCGACCATGGCAAGCCCGACGCCGGTGTTGCCGGACGTCGGCTCGACGATCACGCCGCCTGGGCTGAGTGTTCCGGACGCCTCGGCCGCGCGGACCATCGCGAGAGCGATGCGGTCCTTGACGCTGCCGCCGGGATTGCGGCTCTCGAGCTTCGCCACGACCTCGGCGCCGGTTTCGGCCGAGATCGCGCGCAGCTTGACGAGCGGCGTCCCTCCGATGAGGTCGAGGACCGAGTCTGCGATCGGCATGCTGTGGCCCCCTTGCAGAGATTGGGCAAAGTATAGCACATAGATCGGAATACTTCGTTATCGCGATGACCCGCCGGGAGGCCGACGGGAGGACCGCGGCGCCTGCGCGCCGAGCGGCCGGACCGCGTCCTGGCCGTAGCGCGCCCGCACGGATGTGACGGCCTGCCAGAGCTGGTCCCGGCGTGTGTCGGTGTCATCGGGAAAGAGTTCCGGTGCGGTCGACGCGGCGCTCTGAAGTCCGTAGGCGGTGACACCGAGGAGCCGGCACGGGAAGGCGGTCCCTGGCATGCGGGCGAGCAGGGCTTGCGCCACCTGGCGCAGATCTTCGGCGCGGGCCGTCGGGACCCTCAGGGGGCCTTGGCGGGTGAAGTCCCGGAACTCGCGGTTGCGCAGCCTGAGCCCGACGCCCTTCGCGACCTGGCCCTCGCGGCGCAAGCGCTCGCCGACGCGGTCGCAGACGGCCACGAGGATGGGGTGGAGGTCGGCCGGGCTCTCGATGTCCCGGGCGAACGTCTCCTCGTGCGAGAGCGAGACGGGTCCGCTCTCCTCCGGCAGGGGACCGTGGTCCTCGCCCAAGGCGAGGCGCCGCATGCGCTGGCCGTGCACGCCGAACGGAGCGAGGAGTGTCGGATCGGCCCGGGCGATGTCGCCGATCGTCCGGATGCCCATCAGGCGCAGCTTCGTGGCGGTCTTCGGCCCGATGCCGTGGAACGTTTCGACCGCGAGCGGCCAGACCATCTCTTGCATGTCCTCGGCTCTGAGCAGAAGGATGCCCTCCGCACGCTTCTTCGCGAGGTCCGCCGCCATCTTCGCGAGCCATGGACCCTCCGCGAGACCGATCGAGACGACGAGGGCGGTGCGCTCGAGGACCGTGCGGCGGATCTCGGCCGCGAGACGCAGGGGACCCGCCGCGAGGCCGGGGCAGCCGGCGAGATCGAGGTATCCCTCGTCGATCGAAACGGGGCGCACCACCGGCGTGAAGTCCTGAAGCACCTCGAAGAGGCGCCGGCTGTAGCGTTCGTAAAGCCTGCGGTCGGGCGGCACGATGCGCACCCCGGGGCAAAGGCGCAGCGCCTCGCGTACGGGCATGGCCGTGCGCACGCCGTAGGCGCGTGCCTCGTAACTGGCGGTGAGGACGATGCTGCGCCGGTCCGACGGGTCGCCGGCCACGACGAGCGGCAGCCCCCGCAGGCTGGGATCCTCCGCGGCGGCGCAGCTCGCGAACATCGCGTTCACATCGACAAGGGCGTACAGGGCGATCCGTCCTCCCGAGGTTCTGCCGGCGCCTGGCGCAGGCGGCCGCGTCCTGCCTTTGGGCGCTCTGGTCCGTGGCCTAGCGTTCGCCGCGACGTCCCCGGATCCTTGCGCGATGCATGGGCAGGGCGCCCCGGCGCAGGCTATGCGCGGGACGCCCCAGCCACGTGGGCGGCTCCCGAGGAGGAATGATCCATGCCGAAGCCCGACGACCGCTCTGACAACGTCGAACGGCTCCAGGAGCACATCGAGGACACCTACGAGAACCTGGACGACGCCGAGGACATGCTGGCGGCGCACGAGCACGAGATGCGCAAGGACCAGGTCGGCGCGATCGAGGACAAGAACCGGCGGCGCCGCGAGGCGATCGAAGGCTTCCGCGACGAGATCGAGGACGAGGCGCACCGCGAGGAGTAGCGGCAGGGGGCCGAGGCGGCTGCTAGTCGCTGGCCGCCTCGCCGCCGCGGCGCTCGTCGAGCCTGATCACCGGTCGGTAGGTCGTCGTCACGGGCCCGCGGCGCATGAAGGCCTCAAGCTGCAGCACATACGCGAACCACTGGGCGAGGCCCATGAGCTGCGAGAACCAGGGCAGGGCGAAGGGATCCTGGTCGGCGCGGGCGAGACGCTCGATGGCCGGCTTGTTGAGCAGCCCCTGAAGGGGCGAGCGCGAATCGGCGAGCACCTCGAGGGCCCCTTGCCGGACCGCCTGGAGGAAGCGGGGATCCGGCGTCGACGGGTACGGACTCTTCGGCCGGTCGACGACGTCGTCCGGCAGCACGCCGCGCAGTGCCTCGCGCAGGACGCCCTTGCGCTGGCCTTTCAGCATCTTGATGGACCAGGGGATGTTGAAGACATATTCGACCAGCCGGTGGTCGCAGAAGGGGACCCTCACTTCAAGGCCGGACGCCATGCTCATGCGGTCCTTGCGATCGAGCAGGGTGGGCAGGAAGCGCGTGATGTTGAGGTGCAGGATCTCGCGCATGCGCGCCTCCGTCGGGTTCTCGCCCGCAAGGCGCGGAACTTCGTCGAGCGCTTCCTGGTAACGGCGCTCGACGTAGGCGTCCGCATCGAGGTAGCGGACGAAGTCCTGGTCGAGCAGCGCGAGTCGGTCCGCCTGACGCAGAGCCCAGGGGAAGGTCCGGGCCGAGAGGGCGTCGGGTCGCACGAACCAGGGATAGCCGCCGAACACCTCGTCTGCGGACTCGCCGGAAAGCGCGACCGTGGAGCCTTCCTTGATGTGGCGGCAGAAGAGGTAGAGCGAGCTGTCGACGTCGGCCATGCCAGGCAGGTCCCTCGCCACCATGGCGGCCTGGAGCGCGTCGGCGGTCTCCTGGGCGCCGAGCGTCACGGTACGGTGGTCCGTGCCGAGGTAGGTCGCCACCTTGGCCGCCCACGGGGCGTCGAGCGACGTCTGGAAGTCGGAGGGGCGGAAATGCGCCGCCATGTCGGCGAACTCGACGGCCCAGGTGCGCAAGGGCGGCCTGCCGTCCTGCTTCAGTGCGGCGCTCGCGAAGGCCGCGACGGCGCTCGAGTCGAGCCCGCCGGAGAGCAGGGCGGAGACGCCGACGTCCGACACCAGCTGCCGCTCGATGGTGTCGCGCAGGAGGTCGCGCACGGTGGCTACGGTGGTGCCCACGTCGTCCGGATGCTCGTGCGCAACGAGCTTCCAGTAGCGCCACACCTCGGCGCCCTTGCGTCCGTAGCGCATGGCGTGACCGGGCCTGAGCTCCGAGACTCCGCGGAAGACGCCGTGGCCGGGGGTGCGCGCCGGAGCCATGAGGAAGATCTCGGAGAGCCCCTCGCGGTCCAGTTCCGGCGGTACCAGGGGATGGGCCAGCAGCCCCTTGAGCTCCGAGGCGAAGAGGAAGGCGTCCGGCCTAAGGGCGTAGAACAGAGGCTTCACGCCGAGCCGGTCGCGGGCGAGGAACAGTTCCTCGGCCTGCCGGTCCCAGATGGCGAAGGCGAAGATGCCGTTGAGGCGGGGCAGACAGTCTTCACCCCAGGCCGCGTACGCCGCCAGCAGCACCTCCGTGTCCGAGTGGCCGCGGAACTGGTAGCCTTTCTGAAGCAGAGGCCGCCTGAGATCCTCGGTGTTGTAGAGCTCTCCGTTGTACACGATCGTGAGCTCGCGCCGGCCGTATCGCCGAGTCATGGGTTGGGCGCCGCCTTCGGGGTCGACGACGATCAGCCGGCGGTGGCCGAAGGCCGCGTGCCTCTGCAGCACAAGGCCGGCGTCGTCCGGGCCGCGCGGCGCGAGCGCGGCGGCCATGCGCTCGAGCAGAGCGGCCTCCTGTCTCAGGTCTTTCTGCCAATCGATCCAGCCGGCGATTCCGCACACACCGCTTCGCCCCTCTTGGCACAGGTCTTCAGCCTGGACCGCGGGGCGTCGCCCGGGGTCCGTCGGCCTTCCGTACCGTATTGCGGCACCGGGCGAATGGTTCGCCCGTGCCCGGCCCAGGAGGGGGAGCATTGCCACTGAACGACCAGAGCCTCGAGCCGACCTACGTCGGCGTCGTCTATCCTTGGGAAGCCGACCATATGGGTCACATCAACATCGCGCGCTACGCCGAGATCTTCGACGCGGCCAACTGGGGTTTCTTCGCGAGGATCGGCCTCGGCCGCCCGTACTTCGAGGCGAGCGGCTACGGCATGGCGGCCTTGACGCAGGAGGCGACCTATCACAAGGAGCTCTTCCCCGGCGACACCGTCGCCGTCTTCACGGACCTCCTCGAGGTGCGGGAGAAGACGATCCGCTACCGCCACTATCTCAGGCTGAGCCAGGGCCTGGAGCTCGTGGCGACGTGCGAGTTCATCGCCGCGCACCTCGACCGCAGCGTGCGGCGCGCGACAGCCTTTCCCGGCGAGATCGCCGCGGCGCTGCGCGGCAAGGTCGTGACGCACCCCGAGTAGGGGGACCGGACGGGAGGGGTTGGCCGCTTGCGGATCCTGATTGCGGGACTCGGCCTCATCGGCACATCCCTCGCCCTCGACCTGACGGCACTGGGACACGAGGTATCGGGTTACGACCTTCGCGCGGAGCACGTCGCGGCCGCCGAGGCCCTGGGCGCGATCGGACACCGTCCGCCGCAGTCCCGGGACGGCTTCGACGCCATCGTACTCGCGGCGCCGCCGAGGGCCAGCATCGCCTTGCTCGAGAGTCCCTGGCGGGCGCCGCTCTGGCTGGACACGGGGTCCGTCAAGGGGCCGATCTGCGCCGCCGCCAGGGCGCTCGGGCTGCCGTTCGTCGGCGGCCATCCCCTGGCGGGCAACGCGGGCGGAGGTCCCGCGAGCGCGGGCGCGGGGCTCTTCGCCGGGCGCGGCTTCGCGCTCTGTGCCGCGGGCGGGCCGGAAGCGGCGGCGGAAGACCTCGTGCGTTCGCTTGGCGCGAGACCGATCTGGCTCGATCCTCAGGACCACGACCGCCAGGTCGCGGCATCCTCGCACCTGCCCTACGCCTTCAGCTGCGCCTTGGCGCTCATGCTGAAGGACGCGCCCCCCGAACTCGTCGGTCCCGCGGCGATCGAGATGCTGCGGGTGGCCACGAGTCCGACGGGGCTCTGGCAGGAGATCCTGGAGCTGAACGAGGTCGCGCTAGACCTGGCCGGGCAGGAACTCGCCAAGAGGCTCGCCGAGACGGCGGCGGGCCTGCCCGAGGCGCTCCAGGCCGCGAGGGAGGTAGCGCGGCGCATGCGTGAAGAGGTGGAACATGGCCGTTAGTGCGGTGCGCGGCGCGACCATCGCCTGCGAAAACAGCCCCGAAGCGATCTGGGCGGCAACGGCGGAGCTCGTGCAGGCCCTTGTGGAGAAGAACCGCATCGTGGTCGACGAGGTGGTGGCCGCCTTCTTCACCATGACGCCCGATCTCGATGCCGCATTCCCCGCTTACGCGGCCCGCAGGCTCGGCTGGAACGACGTGCCGCTGCTCGGCGCCGTCGAGACGGCGGTGCCGGGCATGCCGGAGCGGATGATCCGCGTGCTGATCGAGGTCGAGCGCCCCGAGCGCCAGCGCCTCAGGCCGGTCTACCTGCACGGTACCCTGGCCCTGCGGCCGGATCTGGCACCCGAGGCCTGAATCGACATTCGGCAGCATCTGCTATCATGCGAGCAGGAAGCCGCCCAAGCCGCGCAGGCGCGGCGGGCCGGGAGAAGGATGGGAAGACTTTGCAGGTCGTGGCGCTCGTAGGGCCGAGCGGAACCGGCAAGAGCCATCGGGCGTCTCTTGTCGCGATCCAGCGCGGCGCCGAGGCGATCATCGACGACGGACTCCTGGTGCGCGAGGGCAAGATCCTCGCCGGGGAGTCCGCGAAGCGTGCCCCGTCCAAGCTGGCCGCCGTGCGGCGCGCCATCTTCGCGGATCCCGAGCACGCCCAGGCGATGCACCGGCGCCTCGGCGAGATCGCGCCGAAGCGCGTGCTGGTGCTCGGCACGTCGCTCGGCATGGTGCGGCGCATCTGCGAGGTGCTGGGCCTGCCGCAGCCAGCGGAAGTGGTGCACATCGAGGACATTGCGAGTCCGGAGGAAATCCTTCACGCCCAGCAGATCCGCCGCGAGCAGGGCAAGCATGTCATCCCGGCGCCGATCGTCGAGGTGAAGCGCACGTTCTCGGGCTACCTCGTCGACCCGCTGCGGTTCATCCTGCGCGGCAGCGGCGGCCAGCGCCGGGCCATGGTGATCGAGAAGTCGGTCGTGAGGCCGACATGGAGCTACCTTGGCCGCTTCACGATCGACGACATGGCGGTGTCGGCGATCGCGGCCCACGCCGCGGAGGAAGTGGAAGGCATCGCGAAGGTGCGGCGCGTGGCGATGGAGACCTGGGCCGAAGGGCTCGTCCTGCATCTCGACGTCACCGTCGTGTTCGGCCACCACCTGCCGACCGCCCTCGGTCGCGCCCGCGACCGCGTGCGGCAGATGGTGGAGCAGATGACCGCGCAGAACGTGCTGACCGCCAACATCACGGCCCGGCGGGTGGAACTGCCGCAGGACGAGGAAGGCCGCCCCGCGGGCGAAGGCGCAACGAGACCTTAACTTTTTTCCGCCATGATGCGGACAAGGCCTCATCTGGCAGGGGAGGGACTGTGGTGGCCCGTCAGGGCACCGTCCTGATCGTTGAGGACGAGGAAGCGATCCGCGACCTCGTGGCGTTCCATCTCGAGACGGCGGGGTTCCAGGTGATCCAGGCCGAGGACGGCGAGGAGGGGCTGCGCCAGGCGCTCGACGCGGCGCCGGACCTCGTGCTCCTCGACCTGATGCTGCCGCGCCTGGACGGCGTCGCGCTGCTGCGCGCCCTGCGGCGCCAGAGCCGCGTGCCGGTCATCATGCTCACGGCGCGCACGGAGGAGGCGGACCGGGTGCGCGGGCTCGAGCTCGGCGCCGACGACTACGTCGGCAAGCCGTTCTCGCCGCGCGAACTCGTCGCCCGCGTCAAGGCGGTCTTGAGACGCACCGATCCGCCGACCGACCGGCTGGCGGCCGGGGGCGTCGAGATCGACATCGCGGCGCACCGCTGCTACGTGCAGGGAAGTGAGCGCGAACTGACCCTGACCGAGTTCGGACTGCTGCAGACCCTGATGGAGCGGCCGGGTCAGGTGCTGACCCGCGAGATGCTGCTCGAGAAGGTCTGGGGCTACGACTATTACGGCGACGCGCGCACGGTGGACGTCCACGTGCGCCATCTCCGGGAGAAGGTGGAGGCGGAGCCCTCGCGCCCGCGGCTGATCGAGACGGTGCGCGGCGTCGGCTACCGCTTCGCCCCGTGACGGCCGCCTGGCTGCTCGTCGGCATCCTCGCCGGGCTGGCGATCGGCGCCGTCCTGGCGGTAATGCTGCGGCGGCGCGCCCTGCGCGAGTTCGACCTCGCGCTGGGGGCGCTCGCGGCGCTCTCCTCGGGCGGGCAGCCCGAGCGGTTCTACGCGCCGCAGGGCAATCTCGCCGAGCGTGAGGAAAGGTTCAACGAGGTGCTGCAGCAGCTCGGCGAGCGCCTCGACGCCCTGGAGCTCGACCGCATGCGCTTTCTCGCGATCATCGGCAACCTGCGCGCCGGCGTGGTGCTGCTCGACGCGCGCCGCCGCGTGCAGGTGATCAATCCGGCGGCGGAACGCATCTTCGGCGTCTGGGCGCCGGAGGTGGAGCAGACCTACCACCTTGCCATGACCCATACCTACGCCCTCGAGTCCGCCCTGGACGAAGTGGAGAAGGGCGAGGTGCTGCAGCTCGAGCGGCGCGAGGCGGGTCGCACGCTGCAGATCGACCTCGCGCCGGTGCCCGGTACGGGCGGCACGCTGCTCGTGGTGCACGACGTCACGGAGGAGCGACGCCTGCTCGAGGTCCGCAGCCAGTTCGTGGCCAACGTGTCGCACGAGCTGCGGACGCCGCTCACGGTGCTCGGGGGCTTCGCCGAGACCCTCCTGGACGGCGCGGTGGACGAGGGACACCGCCAGAGGTTCCTGCGGCATATCGCGGAGGAAACAAGGCGGCTGTCGCTGCTGGTCGACGACCTCTTGCGCCTCGCCGCGATCGAGAGCGGCCGCGAGCGTCCCGAGCGGGCCCGGGTGGACCTCCTGGAGCTGGCTCGGGCGGTCGCGGAGCGCTACGGCCCCGAGGCCCAGGCGCGCGGTGTCGCGCTCGGGGTGGAGGGCCAGTCGGCCACGGCGATCACCGATCGCGACCGCATCGAGGGCATCCTGATCTCCTTGATCGACAACGCCGTCAAGTACACGCAGGACGGCGGTCACGTCACGGTGCGGGTGAGCCCCGTGGCCGGCCAGGCCGAACTGACGGTGGCGGACGACGGCCCCGGCATCCCCGCGGCCGACTTGCCGCACATCTTCGAGCGATTCTACCGCGTGGACCGCTCGCGCCAGCGCGCGACGGGCGGCTCGGGACTCGGGCTCGCCATCGCGCGCCATCTCGCGCTCTCGGTCGGCGCCGAGCTGACCGTCGAGAGCGAGCTTGGGCGCGGCAGTGCGTTCCACCTGCGCATACCGGGCATGGCCAAGGCCACCGATGCATAGGTCGGGAGCGCGGAGGGCTGCCTTTGCAGCGCTTTCTCGACTCCTGGCGGATCGGGCTCGTCCTTCTCGCGCTGGTCATCCTGGCCCTCGGCTGTCTGCCCGGCCCCGCCCTGCGCATCGCCGGGGCCACCTCGCTCCTGCCGCTCGCGGAGGCGGCGCGGCCGGGTCTCAGGGTGCTGGTCGGCGGGCCGGTCTCGATCTCGGCCCTGGGCTCGTCGTACGGACTTGCGGCCCTGCAGCGCGGCAGCGCGGACCTGGCGCTCGTCGACGTGCCGTACGGGGCGCCGGGTCTCGAGCGGCGGCAGGTCGCACGGGCGACGCTGGCGGTGATCGCGGCGCCGGGGCTGGCACGCAGCCTCAGCCTTTCCTCCCTCAGGGCCATCCTGCGCGGACAGGTGCGCAACTGGGCCGCGCTCGGCGGGCCGAGACGGCCGATCGAACTCGTTCTGCGCGCGCACGGCTCGGGGCTGCGGTCACGGCTGCGCGAACTCGCCGGCGGACGCCTGCGCCCTGGGGCGCTTACCGCCTTGGCGAGCGGGCAGGTGGCCGACCTCGTGCAGGCGTTGCCGGGGGGCATCGGCATCGTCGAGCTCCAGTTCGCGCCACGTCCGCTGGTCGTCCGCCTGGAGGGACGGCTGCCCTGGCAGCGGGACTATCCCTTGCGCTACGCGGCGTACGCCGTCTGGCGGCGGGGAGACCTCAGAGCGGACCTCGCCGCGTACCTGGTGGCGGCGGTCGCCAGGGAGGACGAGATGCCATGAAGCAGACGCGGATTGTGCTGCTGATCTCTTTCCTGCCGCTGCTGGCGGTCGTCGCGTGGGGGATCTCAGGCCTGGCGCGCCTCGACTTCCTCTCGGGCGTCTGGGCGCCGCCAGGCGCCTACGGCGTCCTGGGCATCGCCGCCGGCAGCGCCGCCGTGGCTGGCATCGGCGGCTTCGTCGCCGGTGTTCTGGGCGAGGGCGTAGGGCTGCAGGTGGGACTCGCCGGGCGCAGCTCCTTCGCCGTCTCGCTGCTTGCGGGCACGCCGGGGGTCTTGATCGCTTTCGCCCTGCTGGCCGGGGGTCTCGGTCTGCTGCGCAGCATCGGATTGGGACCGGGCTGTCTGCTCGCGGGCCTCGGGCTCGGCGTCGCGACGATGCCGCTCGTCGCGGAGGGGGTTGCGGCCGAAGCGAAGACCTGGCGGGACACCCGGCTGGCCGCGCTCGCGCTCGGCCTGCAGCCGGACGCGGCAGCGCTTGCGATCGGCCGGCCGCTGCGCCGGGCGACCTTGCGCCTGTCGCTCGCGGCGGCCGCGCGCATCGCGGGGGAGGCCGCCCTCGTCTCGGTGCTGGTCGGCGGGGCGAACGGCTGGCCGCATCTCCTGAGGCCCTCGGGAAGCCTTGCGGGCACGCTGCTCGGCGAACTGCCGCAGGCGCCGCCCCAGAGCAGCTGGGTGCTGTCGCTCGGCGCCATCGCACTGCTCCTGGGACTCGTCGGCGGACTCACGGGCTGGCTGGGAAGGAATGCGGAACATGGCCTATAGACGAGGCATCGCCCGTTACCGCCTGACGCAACTTCTGCCGCTTCTCGTCTGGATCGGCGTGCTGGCCGGCGTCGGTCGGCCCATTGGCCCCCCCGACATGGGCTCCCTCGTCGCGAGCGTGGTCACGGCGCTGACGGCCGTGGCGGCGAGCGCGGCTCTCGGGGTGGCGGCGGGCGGCACCCTTGCGTTCAGCCCTGGAGGCTCTCGCTGGCGCGGGCCGCTGAGCGTGAGCGCGGCCCTGCCGAGTGTCGTGGTCGGGGCGGTCATGCTGCGCTGGCTGGGCGATGCGTTCGGCCTCTCGCCGGGCATCGGCCTCGTCGCGGCGGGCCTCGCGCTCCTCTGCCTGCCCCAGACCGTGCTGCTCGCGCAGGAGAGCTTCGACCGCTGCCGGGCGACGGGAGAGGCGGCACAGGCCCTGGGGGCGCGGCCTAGCCAGGTGGCGACGGCCGTATACGGCTTCGTGCGGCGCGAACTCGTGGGCATCCTGCTCGGGGTGGCCGGACGCGCGCTCGGCGAGGCGGCGCTCGTTGCGCTGTTGGCGCAGGGGCTCCTGGAACGCGGCAGGCTTGCCCTGCAGGCCGGCACCACCTTGGCATCGGCGCTATGGTATCTTGAGATCACAGGCAGGCTCCGTGATGCGCGGGCCTTCTGGCCAGCCGCCCTGTTGCTGCTCCTGTCCGCGGTTGCGGCGGGCGTGGCGGCGGTGCTGGCTGGAGAGCGACGGGAGGGTAGGCTCCGTTGAGTGCTGCGAAGATCAGCGTGGAGAACCTCAGCCTCTGGTACGGTTCAGCATTGGGGCTTAAGGATGTCAGCGTCGAGATCCAGGAACACACCGTCGCGGCGATCATCGGCCCGAGCGGCTGCGGCAAGTCCTCCTTCCTGCGCACCCTGAACCGCATGAACGACCATGTTCCCGGCGCGCGCATCACCGGAAAGGTGCTGCTGGACGGCGAGGACATCTATGCGCGCAGCCAGGACCCGGCCCGGCTGCGCAAGCGCGTGGGCATGGTCTTTCAGCGCCCGAACCCGTTTCCCATGACGATCTACCAGAACATCGCCTACGGACCGAGGGTGCACGGGCAGCGCTCCGAGGCGCGCCTCAGGGAGATCGTGGAGCAGAGCCTCAGGCGCGCGGCGCTTTGGGACGAGGTGCGGGACAAGCTGCAGAAAAGCGCCTTCGAACTCTCCGGTGGCCAGCAGCAGCGGCTCTGCATCGCCCGGGCCCTGGCGGTGGAACCGGAGGTTCTCCTGATGGACGAGCCCGCCTCCGCGCTCGATCCCGTCGCGACGGCGAAGATCGAGGAGCTGACGGAATCGCTCAAGGAGAACTACACGCTGATCGTCGTGACGCACAATATGCAGCAGGCAGGACGCATCTCGGATCACACCGCCTTTTTCCTCAGCGGGGAGCTCATAGAGTTCGGGCCCACGAGGGACATCTTCACGCGACCGCGCGACCGCCGGACGGAGGATTACGTCACGGGGCGGTTCGGCTAGAAGGGAGTGCCTAGGGTGCGCAGCACGTTCCATCAGGAACTGGAGGAGTTGCAGCAGGATATCCTGCGCATGGGTACGCTCGTGGAGGAGCGGATCGGACAGTCGGTCAAGTCGCTCGCGGAGGGCAACCGCGACCTCGCGCACCAGATCGTCGAGGGCGACGACGAGATCGATCGCATGCAGCTCGACATCGAGACGCGTTGTCTCGAGATCATCGCGCTGCAGCAGCCCGCCGCCTCGGACCTGCGCATCGTGGGGACCGCGATCAAGATCGTGGGCGACCTCGAGCGCATGGCCGACCACGCCGTGGACATCGCGCGCGTCACGGAGCGCATCGGCGACGAGCCCCTGATGAAGCCCCTCATCGACATTCCGCGCATGGCGGAACTCGCCTTGCGCATGACGCGCGACGCGCTTCGCGCCTACGTCCGCCGCGACCCGCAGGCCGCGGAGGAACTCCTCAAGACCGACGATGAGGTAGACCACCTCTACAGCCAGGTGATGCGCGAACTGCTCGTCTACATGATGGAGGACCCTCGCACCATCCATCAGGGCACCCACCTGCTGTTCGTCGCCCAGCACCTCGAGCGCGTGGCCGACCACGCGACCAACCTGGGCGAGTCGGTGATCTTCATGGTGTCGGGCGAGCGCCAGGACCTGAACCGCTAGCGAGCGCAAGAGACCCGGACGGGCATTGGCCCGGCCGGGTCTCTTGCGCTCTCGGCGGTGCGTGCGTCCTAGACGTTCTCTCCCAGCACGCGGTTGCCGCGCCTCAGGCCCTGCCCCTTCGGCACCACCGACAGGGTGCCGTCCACCTCGAGCACGGCGAGGTCCACGCCGTCGACGTTCTCGACTCCGTGGTCGCGCAGCGCGGGCAGGCAGTCCTCGGGGGACAGGCCCTCCTGCGCCAGGGCGCGCCTCAGCCAGTGGCCGCCGCGGGCGACGACGGTGGGATGGCCCTCGATGATGTCCCGCACGAGCCTGTTGCTCACCGTGAGGTAGTTGACCAGGCGATTGAGCAGGAAGAGCGTGACGGTGATGACGAGGCCGCCGGTGACGGAGGTGTCCGGACCCGTGATGGCAGGCTGGACGGCGTTGCCTACCAGCATGACGACCGCGAGGTCGAAGAGCGTGAACTGCCCGACCTCCCTCTTGCCGAAGAGGCGCAGGCCGAGCAGCACGACGATGTAGATCAGCGCGGTTCGGATGATCAGATGAAGCAGCGGGACCTTCAGGAGCCACATCTGCCACACGCGGAAGTCACCTGCCTGCGACTAGCATGCGCATAAGGCGGGCGGCTTCCCGCGCAGGCTGTGGATGCGTTTGACGTTCTCCGTTCCGTCAGGCCTGCCCGAATCGGTCAGGACAGCGGCTAGGTCGTGCGCCAGTAGACGCTGTCCTCGCGCTGCATCAGACCGGTCGCGATGAACTCGCGGCGCAGCGTCGCGGCATCGGGGTGGTGCCGGCGCAGGATTTCGTTGACCTCCTGCTCGGGATACCGGCGGCCAGGCTCGAAACGGTCCGCGAGCCAGCGCAGCACGACGAGGCGCTTCTTACGGCTCGCGGGGATCTCCCGGAGCTCCTCGCCGGCGAAGAAGTCGCGCAGCACCTTGCGCTCCCAGGCGGCGTCCGCGTCGGCCGCCGCCAGGCTGCGAACCTTCTCCGAGGCCAGGAGATCCCGGCTGAGATCCTGCAGCCGGCGCAGGTCGAGCCGGTAGCGGTGCGTGGTGCCCTCGGGACGCATCTCGACGATGCCGAGCCGGCGCAGCGTCTGCAGATGGTGCGAAACGGTGGGGGTCCTGAGCTCGAGGGCCGCCGCGAGCTCCTCCACGCTGCGCGGCTTCCCGGCCAGGAGGCCGAGGATGCGCAGGCGGCTCTCGTCCGCGAGCCCCTTGAAGAACGCCAGGGCGGCCGCAATCTCCTCCTCGCTCATGAAAACCCTCCTTAGGTAGATGAGCATCTACGTAGATGCTACTCGGACAGAGGAGGCAGGTCAAGGGGTCGGGTGTGGCCACGTCGCAAGGCTTGACCTGAGCATTGTAAGATTTGCGCTTGAAACCTGACAAAAGATTGACCGTTTTAAGCGTAGCCGCCTACTATAGCTGACAGAGAGGGGGCGCAAGCATGCCGGACCGCTCGATGGGAATCGGCGCCGTAAGCAGGCGCACTGGCCTCAGTGAGCGGCAGATCCGCTACTACGAGCAGGTCGGGCTGGTCTCTCCGCGCCGTACCCCGGGCGGCCAGCGCTACTACGGCGAGAGCGACGTGCAGCGCCTTCTCGAGATCCAGCGCATTCTCGCGTCGGGCCAGACGCTGGCGACGGCGAGGCGCATCGTCGAGAACCCGTCGGCGGAGCCCGAGCGCGACGTGCGCAGCAGGCTGATGGCCGCCCATGCCCTGCGTTCGCTCTATCCGGTGTCGAACCGCGCCGAGCTGGAGCGCGTGCTGAGCGAGCATCACGATCAGGAAGAGGAGGATGGGCTTGACTAAGGACGAGATCCTGTCGATGCTCCGGAGCGGTGCGGTCGAGTTCGTGGACCTCAAGCTGATCGATCTGCCCGGTACCTGGCACCACATCACCTTTCCCGCGGAGGAGATCGCAGAGGAGGCGTTCAGCGAGGGCGTGCCGTTCGACGGAAGTTCCCTGAGGGGCTTCCGCGAAATCGAAGAGAGCGACATGATCATGGTCCCGGACCCTGAGACCGCCTTCCTCGATCCCTTCCACGAGCGCCCGACGCTCTCGATCAACTGCGACATCTACGATCCGGCGATGCAGCGCTTCTCGCGCGACCCGCGGCGCGTGGCGCAGGCGGCCGAGGCTTACCTCGAGGCGAGCGGCGTCGGCGACACCGCCTACTTCGGCCCCGAACTGGAGTTCTTCATCTTCGACGACGTGCGCTACCAGGTGAATCCCGAGGAGTCCTTTTTCGCGATCGGCTCGGAAGAGTCGCACTGGGGCTCGGGCGACGTGGGCGCCCCGAACCTGCAGCACCGCATCCGGTCGAAGTCGGGCTACGCGCCCGTCTCGCCGAACGACCAGCTCTCCGACCTGCGCGGCGAGATGGTGCGCGCCATGAAGGCGTGCGGCATCGAGGTCGAGCGCCACCATCACGAGGTGGCGACCGCCGGCCAGAGCGAGATCGGCATCGTCTTCGACCGCCTGACCACCTCGGCCGACAACGTTATGCTCTACAAGTACATCGTGAAGAACATCGCGCGCCGCGCCGGCCGCATCGCGACGTTCATGCCGAAGCCGCTCTACGGCGACAACGGTTCGGGCATGCACACCCACCAGTCGATCTTCCGCGGCGGCGTGCCGCTCTTCTATGAGAACGAAGGCTACGGCCACCTTTCGCAGGTCGCGCTCCACTACATCGCGGGTATTCTCAGCCACGCCCCGGCGCTCGTGGGACTCACGAACGCGACGACGAACTCCTACCGCCGGCTCGTGCCGGGCTTCGAAGCTCCGGTGAACCTCGTCTTCGCGAAGGGCAACCGCTCCGCGGCGATCAGGGTGCCGGTCACGTCGCAGAACCCGAAGGCGGTGCGCATCGAGTTCCGCACTCCGGATGCGACGGGCAACCCCTACATCTCGTTCGCGGCCATGTTGATGGCGGGTCTCGACGGCGTGCGGCGCCGGCTCGACCCAACCGCACTCGGTTTCGGCCCCCTCGACAAGAACATCTACCACCTGGCGCCGGAGGAGGCTGCCAAGGTCAAGGCGGTCCCGGGCAGCCTCGACGAGGCGCTCCGGGCCCTCGAGGAGGACCATGCCTTCCTGACCGAGGGCGGCGTCTTCACGGAGGATCTGATCCGCGCCTGGATCGACTACAAGCGGCGCGAAGAGGTCCATCCGGTCAACCTGAGGCCGACGCCCATCGAGTTCCACCTCTACCTCGATATCTGAACGGGACATGGCCAATGGGACCGGCGGCAGTGCCGCCGGTCCCTGCCATCGGTACCAGCGGTGTGACCAAATTCTCAAGTGGCGCCTAGACTGTAGCATTCGCTATAATGATTGCGGTCTCTGTCCAGATTGGAACAAGAAGGAAGTGTCCTCAGGTGCTGCGCGTAGGCATCTCCGGATTCGGCGCCGTCGGACGTCGCGCGCTGAGAATTGCCGAAGGACGTTCGGATTTGCAGGTGGTGGCCATCAATGGCCCCGGCGCAAGTGCAACCATGGCGCATCTGTTCAAGTACGACTCGAACTACGGCGTCTTTCCCGGCGAGGTCCTGAGCGACGACGACCACCTGTACGTCAGCGGGCGGAGCATCCGCGCATTCCATGAGCGCGAGCCCGCCCGCATCGATTGGCGCAGCGTCGGCGTCGATCTCGTGCTCGAGGCGTCGGGCAAGTTCAACGACCCGGAGCTCGCCATGGGCCATCTCGAGGGCGGCGCCAGCCACGTCGTGCTCGCGGCGCCGGCCAAGGTCAACCCCGCGCCGACGTTCGTGCTGGGCGTGAACGAGGAAGAGTTCGACCCGGCCCTGCACCAAGTGGTGTCGATGGGGTCGTGCACCACGAACTGCCTCCTGCCCGTGATGAAGGTGCTGGACCAGACCTTCGGCGTGGCGGAGGGCATGATGACCACCGTGCACAGCTACACGAGCGACCAGAACCTCCTGGACAAGTCCCACAAGGACCTCAGGCGGGCCCGCGCCGCGGCGATGAACATCATCCCGACCTCGACCGGCGCGGCGAAGGCGGTCGGGGCGGTCTGGCCCGAGGTTGGCAAGAGATTCCACGGCCTTTCGCTGCGTGTGCCGACGCCCGTCGTATCGGTCATCGACCTTGTGGTGCACCTCAGGAAGCCGATCCCGGCCAAGGAGCTCAACGCCGCCTTCCGCGCCGCAGCGGAGGGCCCCATGCATGGCATCCTCGGTTACACGGAAGACCCGGTGGTGTCGAGCGACCTGCGCGGCGACACGCACTCCGCGATCGTTGACGGCCTCCTGACCGCTACGGTGGGAGAACTCGGCAAGGTGGTCGCGTGGTACGACAACGAGTGGGGCTACTCCACGCGCCTCGTCGACTTCGCAGGTTACATCGCGAAGAGGGTGTAGAGGTGAACCTGCGCAGTCTCAGCACGGCGCCACGTGTCGGGCTGGCCCTGGTGCGCGCGGATCTCAACGTGCCGCTCGAGCAGGGCCAGATCCGCGACGACACGCGCATCCGCGCCTCGCTGCCGACGATCGAGGCCCTGCGTTCCCGCGGCTCCGCCGTCGTCGTCATGTCCCACCTCGGCAGGCCGAAGGGGAAGATCGAGGACGGCCTCAGCCTCGGGCCCGTGGCCCAGCGGCTCTCCGAACTCCTGAAGCTGGACGTGCGGTTCGCGCAGGGGCTGCCGACGAGCGCCTCCGCCCAGGCCGAGGTCAAGCGCCTGCAGCCGGGTGACGTGCTGCTGCTCGACAATCTGCGCTTCGACCCGCGCGAGACGAAGGACGACCCGGGCCTCGCCGCGGAACTCGCCCGCTTCGGCGAGATCTTCGTCCAGGACGCCTTCGGCGCGGTGCATCGCGCCCATGCCTCGACGCACGCGATCACCGGCATCCTGCCGAGCTATGCTGGCCTGCTGGTGGAGCGGGAGGTTCAGGCGCTCGACCTCCTGATGAACGGAACCGAGCAGCCATTCGTGCTGATTCTGGGCGGCGCCAAGATCGCGGACAAGATCGGCGTCATCGAACATCTCGCCCAGCAGGCACAGGACGTGCTGATCGGCGGCGCGCTCGGCAACACCTTCCTCGAGGCGCGCGGCGTGCCGATCGGCCGCTCGCTCGCCGAGTCCGGCGAGCTCGACGTGGCGCGCGGCCTGATGCGCCGGTTCCAGGGGCGCTTCCACCTGCCGATCGACGTGGTCACCACCCGGGCGATCACGGAACCCGGCCGCGCCGTCAATGTCGAGGAGGTCGGGTCGGACGAGATGATCGTCGACATCGGCCCGGCGACGCAGGCGGCCTATCGCGACATCGTGCTCGGCGCAAGGCGCGTGTTCTGGAACGGCCCGCTCGGACTCTACGAACGCGCGGCGTTCGCCGAGGGCACGCTCGCCGTCGCCAATGCGGTGGCCGAGTGCCCGGGCTACACGGTGGTCGGCGGGGGCGACTCCGCGGCCGCGCTCGCCGCATCCGGCCTGTCGGACAGGGTCGGCCACGTCTCGACCGGCGGCGGGGCGTCGCTCGAGTTCCTGGAAGGTAGGGTCCTGCCCGGCATCGAAGGCCTCCTGGAGAGCTGAGATGCCGATTCTCGCGGCCAACTGGAAGATGTACAAGACGATCACCGAGGCCGAGGAGTGGCTCAGGGCGGTCGTGGGGAGACCCGAGCTCAAGCGGGCGGAAGTCGTTGTCTTTCCGCCGCTGACGGCCCTGCACGCCCTTCGCGGCCGCAGCCGAGGGCTGGGACTCGGCGCCCAGGATGTCGGCTGGGCAGCGGAAGGCGCCTTCACGGGGATGGTTTCGGCGCCGCAGCTACGGGACGCCGGCTGCGGCTATGCGCTGGTCGCGCATTCGGAGCGCCGCCGCTACGCCGGCGAGGACGACCGGATGGCGGCCCGCAAGATCGCGTCGCTCTGGCAGGCCGGACTGATCCCTGTGTACTGCGTAGGTGAGGACGCGGCGGAACGTGCGGCGGGGCAGGGGGAGGCGCGCCTGCGCGCTCAGGTCGACACGGCGCTTGACGGCCTTGGGGACGAGCTCGGCGGAAGGCTCGTGATCGCCTACGAACCCGTCTGGGCAATCGGCAGCGGCACGCCCGCGACGCCCGATCAGGCGGGCGAGGCCCTCTCGCTCATCCGCGAGCGCGTCGAGGGACGCTGTGGCGGCGCGGCTGCCGCCCGGCTCTCGCTGCTCTACGGGGGCTCCACCTCGCCGGCAAGCGCCCGGGGCTTCATGGAGCAGCCGATCATCGACGGGCTTCTCGTCGGATCCGCGTCCCTCGATGCGAATTCGTTCCTGGCCATGCTGGAGGTGATGGTGCATGCGTGATGGACGACCTGCTGCGCTGATCGTGCTCGACGGCTGGGGCATCGCGCCGGCCGGGCCCGGCAACGCGGTTGCGCAGGCCAAGACCCCGTACTGGAACGCCTTGACCACACGTTGGCCGATGGCGCGCCTGCGCACCGACGGCGAGGCGGTCGGGCTGACGGACGGCCAGATGGGTAACTCCAACGTCGGCCACCTCAACATCGGAGCCGGCCGCGTCGTGTATCAGGACCTGCCGCGCATCAGCCGCGCCATCGCACAGGGGGAACTCGAGCGCAACCCCGTCTTCCTAGCGCTGCGCGAGGCCCCGCGCGTGCATCTGATGGGCCTCCTGTCACCGGGCGGCGTGCACTCGCACGTCGACCACGCACTGGCGATCATGCGTTTCTTGGCCGGGCGCGAGGTACTGGTGCACGCGATCTTGGACGGCCGCGACGTGCCGCCGCGCAGCGCCAGGGAGTCGATCGAGCGGCTCCAGGCGGTCTGCCGCGAGACGGGGGCGCACGTCGCGACGATCGGCGGCCGCTACTACGCCATGGACCGCGACCGGCGCTGGGACAGGGTGGAGAAGGCGTATGACGCCATTGTGCGCGGCAAGGGGCGGCGGGCCGCTTCGGCCGTCGAGGCGCTCGAGATGGCGTACCAGAACGGCGAGGACGACGAGTTCGTCGTGCCGACCCTCATCGACTGGTACGACGGCGCCAAGGCGCAGGATCAGTTCTTCTTCTGGAATTTCCGGGCTGACCGCGCACGGGAGATCTCGCGCGCGATCGCCGATCCGTCGTTCGATGGCTTCAGGCGGCCCGAGGGAGCGTTCCGGCTTTCGGCGATGACCGAGTACGACCCGGATTTCGACATCCCGCGCGCCTTCGGGCCGCTGGCCGTGGAGAACACCCTCGGCGAGGTGGTCAGCCGGGCGGGGCTCACGCAGCTGCGCATGGCCGAGACCGAGAAGTACGCGCACGTCACGTACTTCCTCAATGGGGGCCGCGAGCAGCCGTTCGCGCGCGAGGATCGGGTGCTCGTGCCGTCGCCGAAGGTTACGACCTATGACCTGCAACCGGAGATGTCGGCGGCCCCCCTGACCGCCGAGGCGGTGAAGCGTGTGCGGGAGGCCTGCCCGGACCTTCTGGTGCTCAACTACGCGAACGCTGACATGGTCGGGCACACAGGGTCGATTCCGGCGGCGGTCGCGGCTGTCGAGGCGGTGGACAAGGGGCTCTCCGAGCTCGTGCCCGCGCTCCTCGACCAGGGGGCGCGGGTGCTGGTGATCGCGGACCACGGCAACGCCGAGGAGATGGTCGACGACCACGGCGGTCCGCAGACCTCGCACAGCCGCAACCTGGTGCCCGTTCTGCTCGCGGGGGCAGCCGAGGGCGAGCGCCTGCGCGACGGCATCCTGGCGGATGTCGCCCCGACCTTGCTCCAGATTCTCGACCTGCCGAAGCCGGACGAGATGACGGGTGAGACGCTGATCGTGAAGGAGCGTGCCTCGAGATGACCAAGATCACGGAGCTGCGCGCGCGGGAAGTGCTGGACTCCCGCGGCAACCCGACGGTTGAAGTGGAGGCGCGCCTCGCAGGCGGCGCGCGCGGGCGCGCGATCGTGCCCTCCGGCGCCTCGACGGGCAAGCACGAGGCGACCGAACTGAGGGACGGCGACCCCTCCCGCTACCATGGCCTCGGCGTGCGCACGGCGGTGGCCAACGTCGAGCGCCTGATCGGGCCGGAGGTGCAGGGCCTCGACGCCTTCGACCAGGTGGCCCTGGACCGCCTGCTCTTGAAGCTTGACGGCACGGAGCAGAAGTCGCGCCTTGGCGCGAACGCCATCCTCGGCGTCAGCCTGGCGGTGGCGCGCGCGGCGGCGGAGGCATCCGGACTCCCCTTCTTCCGCTACCTCGGCGGCGTCGGCGCGAAC
This sequence comes from Bacillota bacterium, assembly GCA_021799275.1. Taxonomy (GTDB): domain Bacteria; phylum Bacillota; class Sulfobacillia; order JAJZYS01; family JAJYTV01; genus JAJZQO01. Next base: position 116,305 of record JAJZAT010000001.1, on the reverse strand, counting down.
CTTCTGCCGGTGCCGTTCATGAACGTGATCAACGGCGGCAAGCACGCGGACAACAACGTCGGTGTGCAGGAGTTCATGCTCGCGCCGGTGGGAGCGCCGAACTTCGCGGAGGCGGTGCGCTACGGCGCCGAGGTCTACCACACGCTGAAGTCCGTGCTGAAGAAGCAGGGCCTCGGCACGGCGGTGGGCGACGAAGGCGGTTTCGCGCCGGATCTGCCGAGCGACGAGGCGGCGATCGAGTTCCTCATGCGGGCGATCGAGGCGGCGGGCCTGAGGCCTGGCGACGACGTGGCGCTCGCGATCGACCCCGCAGCCAGCGAGCTGCAGCAGGACGGGGGCTACCTCTTGAACGGCCAGGTGCTGGGGCACGAGGCCGCGGTGGACCTCTACCGCCGCTGGGTCGAGACGTATCCGATCATCCTGATCGAGGACCCGTTCGGCGAGGAGGACTTCGAGGGATTCAGCCTGCTCACGCGAGCCATCGGGGACAAGGTGCAGATCGTCGGCGATGACATCTTCGTGACGCAGGAGGCGCGCCTCGAGCAGGGTATCCGCCAGGGCGCAGCCAACAGCATCCTGATCAAGCTGAACCAGGTCGGGACGGTCACGGAGACGCTCGAGACGATGGCCCTGGCGCGGCGCAGCGGCTACACCTCGTTCGTCTCGCACCGCTCCGGCGAGACCGACGACGCGTCGATCGCGCACCTCGTCGTGGCGACCGGCGCCGGCCAGATCAAGACGGGAGCTCCGGCCCGGGGCGAGCGTGTCGCCAAATACAACGAGCTCTTGCGCATCGCCGACGAACTCGGGGAGTCCCAACGCTACGCCGGTCCGCTTGTGCGTGCCGGTGCGGGGATGCTACACTCAGCCAAGTAACGAAGATTTGGATGGTGAGCAGCTTTTGAAGACCCTGGGTCTGATCGTCTACATTCTGGTAGCCGTCCTTCTGGTTGTCAGCATCCTGCTGCAGTCGGCGCGCGTCCCGGGATTCACGGGCTCCTTCGGCAGCTCGAGCGAGACCTTCTTCGGTCGGCGCCGCGGCCTTGACGAGAGCCTCGCGCGCGCCACTGCCATCCTGGCCTTCGTCTTCTTCGCACTCTCGCTCGTACTCGCGAAGGTAGGGTTCTAGCCGGGGCATGCCAGAGGGCCTGCGCTGGGGGCAGGACGGTCCGGGCGTCCTGCTCGTGCATGGCTTCACGGGTACGCCGTCGGATCTCTCGTCGTTCGGCGAGCGGCTGGGCGCCGCAGGCTACAGGGTCAGGGCGCCCTGGCTCGCCGGACATGGCATGGGTCCTTTCGAGCTGGCAAGTGCGACGGCCCATGCCTGGCGGCGCAGCGCCGAACTCGGCCTCATGGAGCTGGCAGAGGAAAGCCCGCATGGCGGCGTCGCCGTCTTGGGCCTCTCGCTCGGGGGTATGCTGGCGGTAGACCTCGCTGCGCGCTTTCCCGTGCGCGCGCTGGTCTGTGTTAACCCGGCTGCCGGAGTGCAGCAGAGGGCAGCTTTCGTGGCGCCGTACCTCTGGCGCCTTGTCCCGTTCGTCAAGATTGGTCCCGAAGCCGAGGAACGCCTCTCCGTGCACGCCGTCGCAGAACTGGTGCGCGCGATGCGGGAGTCCGCAGGCGAAGCCCCGAAGGTGCGCGCGCCCGCGCTTGTGCTGCAGTCCCAGCACGACCCGACCGTGCGCCCCGAGGCGTCGAAACTGCTCTATGCGCGGATCGGCAGTCGGGAGAAGGAGTTTGAGATGGTTCCTTCTCATGAGCACGTGCCGCGTCATGACGCGGAGGAATTCGTAGGGCGCGTCGAAGCGTTCCTGAGCCGTCACATGGAGGTCCAGTCGTGAGCCGCCGCAGGCGGCCGTCCGACCTGCCCTCGCGGCAAAGCCTGATCGCGTTCATCCGCGACGAGGCTGGTCATCCGATCTCGCCGGAGGAACTCGCGGACAAATTTCAGATCAAGTCCGAGCGCAAGGCGCCGTTCACGCGCCTCCTGGAGGAAATGGTCTCGCGCGGCGAGCTCGTGCGCACACGCCGTGGCTCCTTCGCCGTACCCGGCCGTGTCGACCTCCTGCCGGGGCGCATCCAGGGCACGCGTCGGGGCGACAGTTGGTTCGTGCCGGAGGATGGCGACGGCGAGGATCTGCGCGTGTCGGTGGAGCACCTCAAGGGTGCCATGCACGGCGACCGGGTGCTGGTGCGCCGCCTCGAGGGCCGCTCCGGCGAGGTCGTGCGCATCGTGCAGCGGGCGCGCGATACCATCGTCGGCCGCCTGGAGTCGGTCGGCGGCGCGTGGTTCGTGCGGCCGCAGGACGGTCGTGACGCCTACGACATCATCATCCCCGAGCGCGAGCGCATGGACGCCGAGGACGGCGAACTCGTCGTGTGCCACGTCGAGGTGTTCGGCGACGCACGCCGCGGCCCGGTCGGAAAAGTGGTGGAGCGCCTCGGCGAACTCCACGGGCCGGGCGTCGACGTGCTCGCCATCGTGCGCAAGCTTGGCCTGCCCGAAGCCTTCCCGGACGACGTCCTGGCGGAGGCGGGGAAGATCCCGGCCGAGGTGGCGCAGAAGGATCTGCGCCAGCGCCAGGATCTGCGGGACCTTGTCACCTTCACGGTCGACTCGGACGACGCGAAGGACCTCGACGATGCGATCTCGCTCCAACCGACCGAGGACGGCTGGCGGCTCGGCGTGCACATCGCCGACGTCGGCCAGTACGTGCACGAGGGAACGGCCCTGGACCGCGAGGCCCTGCGCCGCGGCACGTCGGTCTATCTTGTCGACCGCGTCATCCCGATGCTGCCCGAGCGCCTCTCGAACGGCATCTGCAGCCTCCTGCCGCAGCAGGACCGGCTCACCCTGAGCGTGTTCATCGACTTCGACCCTGCCGGTCGGCGGCTGCGCCACCAGCTGCAGGAGAGCGTCATCCGGACACGCGCGCGCCTCAGCTACACAGGGGTCAACCAGACGCTCGAAGGTCAGCCGCCCGACCAGCAGTACCAGGAGCTGATGCCGATCCTGTTCGGCATGGCGCGCCTCAAGGACATCCTCGGCCGTCGCCGCCGCGAACGCGGCTCGATCGACCTCGCCGTCCGAGACTTCAAGGTGAAGCTCGGCGAGGATGGCAAGCCCGTCGCGATCGAGCGGCGCGAGCGCACCGAAGCCGACCAGTTGATCGAGGAGTTCATGTTGCAGGCCAACGAGGTCGTGGCGGAGGTCGCGACGCGCCAGAACCTGCCCTTCCTCTACCGGGTGCACGAGGAGCCGGACCCCGAGAAGCTCGAGATCCTGAGGGGCCTCCTGGCGCGCTTCGGGTACCACATCGCGGGCGGCAACGGCAAGAAGCTGCACCCGCGCGCGCTGCAGGACGTTCTGGCGCGCGTCGAGGGACGTCCCGAGGAACACCTCGTCAACGCGGTCGTGCTGCGGTCGATGGCGCGCGCGCGCTACGACACGCTGGCGATCGGCCACTTCGGCCTGTCGACGCCGCTCTACAGCCACTTCACGTCGCCGATCCGCCGCTATCCTGACCTCGTCATCCATCGAATCCTGAAGGAGCACCTCCGCCGGCGGCCGATGCGGGACGAAAGGCGCGAGGATCTCCAGGCCAGACTGCCCGAGATCGCCCGGCTCTCGTCAGAGCGTGAGCGGCAGGCGGACGAGGCGGAGCGCGAGTCGCTCGACCTCAAGAAGGTCGAGTTCATGCAGGACAGGACCGGTGAGGAGTTCGACGGCATCGTCACGGGCGTCACGCCGTTCGGCATCTTCGTCGAGGTCTCGCTTGGCGTCGAGGGGCTGCTGCGCGTCAGCTCGCTGACAGACGACTACTACCACTACGACGAGAAGCAGTTCCAGCTCCAGGGGGAGCGCCAGCACCGCATCTTCCGCCTGGCGGACCGCTTGCGCGTGCGCGTCGAGCGCGTCGACGTCGAGCACGGCGAGATCGAGCTCTCGCTGGCGGAGGCGCCGCAGGCCGTGGGCAAGGGACAGGGCGACCAGAATGGCGCCACGGCACAGGCTGCCGTCGCCGCGAACGGTGGCGATGCCGCTGGCGGCGGCCGCCGGGGGCGCTCGCGGCGCGGCGGTCGCAAGTCCGGCCAGGGAGCCAAGGCCGAGGCCGGGCAGGCGCCGCAGGAGGAGGCACCCGTCGCCGCGTCGGGCGGCGCGGACGCCCCAGGTGAGGCAGGCAACGTGGCCGTCGCCGCTCCAGAAGGTGAGACGGCAAGCGCCATCGATGCGGAAACTCCTGTCATTGACAGGAAGTCGCGCCGCAACTACAATCGTAGGCGCCGTTCGGGTCGCCGCGGCAAAGGCGGCAAGAATGGCAACAATGAGACGCCGAAGGAGCCTGCGGGCGAGACGCCATGAAGATCATCGCCGACAACCGCAAGGCCCGCCACGATTACTTCGTCCTCGAGACGGTCGAGGCCGGGATCGCCTTGACGGGTACGGAAGTCAAGTCGGCGAGGCTCGGGCGGGTGAACCTGCAGGACGCTTATGCGTCTTTTTCGCAGGGCGAGCTCTATGTCCAGCACCTGCACATCAGTCCGTATGAGCAGGGCAACCGCATGAACGTCGATCCGTACCGCAGGCGCAAGCTCCTGCTTCATCGCAAAGAGCTCGACGCGCTCGTCGGTCGCATGCGCGAGCGAGGCATGACGGTCGTGCCGCTGCGCATGTATTTCACGGAACGCGGTCTCTGCAAGTTGGAACTGGGCATCTGCCGCGGCAAGAAGCTCTACGACAAGCGCGAGGATCTGAAGACGCGCGACGCGAAGCGCGAGATGGAGCGCGCGCTTAAGGGCCGCCGTCAGAGTTTGGGGGCGAACTAGAATCGACGTCGGGTGGTCCGGTTCGGGAAGCGAGCCGAGGTTCCGCGCCTCGTAAAACAGCGGAAACGGCACAACTGCCAACGACTCGAACTTCGCTCTCGCAGCCTAAGAGCGCTTGAGCCGTTCCTCCTGACGAAGTCCGCACGTCGGAGGAACGCAAATCGCGGACTCACGCAGACCGGTCGCGGCGACGGCCTGCGGACATTAATTGCGGCTGGCCGACGGTGACTTCGCCCTTGTAAGGCACCGAAGGCAAGATCAAAGCGAGGGCTACGCTCGTAGATGCCCGGGCTTGAGGCCTGGCGGACCGGGGGGGCAGTTCCCCCGCGCCTCCACCAGAATTGGTTTCAACGTTCAGCGAGGGGGAGCCGCCATGGTCGACATCGCGATCATCGGCACCAACGGCGAGGAGTTCGCCTACGGCGCCTGTCCAAGCGCCATGACATTCTTCGAGCAGGCCGAGATGGTGCAGGGATTCGTGAAGTTGCGCTTCGCGGGACAGGCCAGCGTAAGCTATCGCAACCTCGAGGACGGCCAGGACGCGGAGCTCGCGGAGCGGGTCCGCCGGGGCGAATACGAGCTGCCGCTCGTGCTCTTCGACGGAGAGGTGCGCTTTACCGGGGATATCCCCTGGCAGGACATCCAGAAGGAACTGAAACAGGCCATTGAGGCCTGAGAGCGGTGCGGGAACGGCAGGCGATCGTCGCCTGCCGTTTTTTCGCGCCTAGGTGACAAATACCGAACTTTATGGCATACTCCGCCGTAGAACGTTCGGAAATGGAGGGGTCGCGTGAGCGCCGAGTACGATTACCAAAACCAGGTACTCAAGGTCGAGCCCAAGGGTATCGAGCCGATCGATCCGCACGAGCGGCACGGCAAGCCGTTCACCATCTTCACGCTCTGGTTCGGCGCCAACGTGGAGTTCGCGACGCTGGTGACCGGTGCCCTCGCAACCGGCGTGTTCGGGCTCAGTTTCTGGGAGGCCACGGTGGCCATCGTGATCGGTAACATCCTTGGCGCCCTCGCGCTCGGCGCTCTCAGCACCTTTGGCCCGAAGCACGGCGTGCCGCAGCTGATTCAGTCCCGCAAGGCCTTCGGTTACTACGGCAACTTCATCCCCGGCATTTTGAACTTTGTCGCGGGCTTCTCCTGGTTCGCCGTCAACACGGTGCTGGGTGTCTACGCCCTCGAGTGGCTCTTCCACATGTCGTTCGGCCTCGGCCTCGCCATCATGGCCATCATCCAGGTCATCATCGCCGTGTATGGCTACAACCTGATCCACACCCTCGAGCGCTACCTGGCGATCGTCCTGACGGTCGTCTTCCTGATCGTAACCGTCTACGGCTTCGCGAACGGCCACCTCTCGGCACCGGCCAACCTGAAGCTGGCGGGCGACGTCGGCGGGACGACGGGCGCCTTCATGCTTACGCTGGCCATCGCGTTCTCGTACTGCCTCGGCTGGCTCGCCTTCGCTTCCGACTACACGCGCTACCTGCCGGAGAAGACGTCGGCGCGCTCCGTGTTCAGCAACGCCTTCTGGTCCCTCCTCATCGCTGGAGTCTGGCTTGAGGTGCTTGGTGCAGCGCTCGCGACGCTAAAGGGCATCTTCGTGCCGACCGACCTCGTGACGCACCTTTTGCCCTACTCGCTCGGTGTCGTGACGATGATCGCGGTCGCGCTCGGCACGATCACCGCGAACGTCCTGAACATCTACTCTGGAGCGCTCTCCTCGCTGGTCATCGACATCCCGATGAAGCGCTGGATGAGCGCGGTGGTCGTGGGCGTGCTCGGCACGATCGTGGCCTGGTACGCCAGCCAGAACGGCACGTTCTTCTCCAAGTACCAGACCTTCCTCTTCCTCCTCGGCTACTGGGTGGCCCCGTGGCTCGCCATCGTTCTCGTGGACTACTTCTTCAAGGCAAGGGGCAACTACGAGACGGGCGAGTTCTACAACCGCAAGCGGCCGTTCGGCACAGGGTTCTGGGCCTGGATCATCGGCGTCGTGGTCTCGATACCGTTCATGAATCAGTACGGTATGTTCGTAGGCCCGTTCGCGAACAGCCACCCGCAGTTCGGCGACATCACCTACTTTGTGGGCTTCCTGGTCGCCGGCATCATCTATGCGGTCTTCGCGCGTCCGACGCACCAGAAGGCCTAGACTGCAAAGACCCGCGGGACCTCGGCGCTCGGCGCCGAGGTCCTCTCTTTTTTGGCCTGGGGCGGATTCAGGTACACTGGATGCATGACAGAGGAAGGGTGTGTATCGCTTGCGCCCCGATAGTCGTCGTCCCGAGGATATGCGACCCGTGCGGATCGAACGGGGCTTTCTGCCGCAGGCGGAGGGCTCATGCCTGATTTCCATGGGCCAGACGCGGGTCGTCTGCACGGTGACGGTGGAGGACAGGGTGCCCGCCTGGCGGCGCGGCATGGGCGGCTGGTTGACCGCAGAGTACGCCATGCTGCCGCGCGCGACGGCGCAGCGTACGGCGCGCGAAGTGACGCGAGGCCGTCCGAGCGGCCGCTCGCACGAGATCCAGCGCCTGATCGGGCGCTCGCTGCGCCAGGCGCTCGACCTCAAGGCGATCGGAGACCGCACGCTCTGGGTGGACTGCGACGTGCTGCAGGCCGACGGCGGCACGCGCACCGCCTCGATCACCGGCGCGATGGTGGCGCTCGTCGACGCGATCTGCTGGCTGCAGGACCTCGATCGGACGGTGGGCAGGCCGCTTCTGCGGCAGATCGCGGCCGTCTCCGCGGGTATCGTCGGCGGCGAGGCCGTGCTCGATCTCTGCTACCAGGAGGACGCGCGGGCGGACGTCGACGCGAACTTCGTCATGACGTCCGAAGGAAGCTTTGTCGAACTGCAGACGACCGCGGAGAACGAACCCCTGAAGCAGGCGCAGTTCGAGGTTCTCCTGGACCTCGCCCGTACTGGCACGAGGCAGCTTCTGCACGTCCAGGCGGAGGCTCTGGGTGAGCGCCTTGGGCGGGTGACGCGCCATGCGTGAGATCGTGCTCGCGACGCGCAACCAGGGCAAGCTGCGCGAGATGGCAGAGATCGCCGAGCCCTACGGCATCCGCATCCTGGCCCTGCCGGACGACGTCGAGATGCCGGAGGAGACCGGCAGGACCTTCCTCGACAACGCGCGCCTAAAGGCGGTGCACGGGCACCGCATGACGAACATGCCCGTGCTCGCCGACGACTCGGGCATCGAGGTGGACGCGCTCCGTGGCGCGCCTGGCATCTACAGTGCCCGCTTCTCCGGCCCTGGCGCGACCGACGTACGCAACAACGAACTCCTGCTCCAGCGGCTCAGGCACGCCACCACAAGGCAGGCACGCTACCGTGCGGCCTTGGTGCTCTGGGACGGAGAGCGGGAGTGGAGCGCCATGGGCACATGGGAAGGAGAGATCCTGGAGAGCCCGCGCGGCAAGGGCGGCTTCGGCTACGACCCTCTCTTCTATGTTCCGGAGCTCGGTTGCAGCGCGGCCGAACTGAGTCCCGAGGACAAGTCCCGCCACTCGCATCGCGGCAAGGCCATGCGCATGCTCTGTTCCCTGATCGCGGAGCGCCTCTAGAAGCGGGGGTCTTCAAGTTGGCCATGCGGCGTGCCCGGGAGCTCGGCTTGCCGCTGCAAGGCGAGACCGGACGATTCAACGCCATCACCGACGTGGCGGGGGTGGAGGTGGGCTATCGCACGATCCGGCGCGAGGCCGCGACGCCCATCGTGCGCACCGGCGTCACGGCGATCCTGCCCTTCGGCCGCCACGGCCCCTTGCGACCGGCATGGGCGGGGAGTTTCGGCCTCAACGGCAACGGCGAGATGACGGGGCTCCACTGGGTGGAGGACGGCGGGTACTTCGTCGGTCCCGTCTGCCTCACCAACACGCACTCCGTGGGCATCGTGCACCATGCCGTTGTGCGCTGGCTCGTGCGGACCTACGAAGAAGCCTTCACGGCCGACCATCTCTGGGCGATGCCCGTGGTGGCCGAGACCTACGACGGCGTGCTGAGCGACGTGCTGGGACAGCACGTCACGGAGGAGGACGCCCTGGCGGCCATCGACCAGGCGGCCGGCGGCGCCGTCCAGGAGGGCAGCGTCGGTGGCGGCACCGGCATGATCTGCTATGGCTTCAAGGGCGGTTCGGGCACCTCGTCGCGGGTGGTCAGGACCGGCGGTGTCCAGGGGACGGTCGGGGCGTTCGTGCAGGCGAACTTCGGCCGGCCGGACCTCCTCACGGTGTGCGGCGTGCCGGTGGGGCGGATCCTTGCCGGCCGGAGCCAGGAGGCGGAGCGGGGATCCGTGATCGGCATCGTCGCGACCGACCTGCCGATGCTGCCGCATCAGCTCCGGCGCGTCGCTCGGCGGGCCGCGCTCGGCATCGCCCGGACGGGCAGCTCTGGCGGCAACAGTTCGGGCGATCTCTTCCTCGCCTTCTCGACCGCCAATCCCTCAGACCTGCCGCAGCGGTCCGGGCCTCTCCTGAACTTGCAAAGTCTCAACGACGAGCTCTTCGACCCCGTGTACGAGGCCGTCTGCCAGGCGATCGAGGAGGCGGTGCTGAACGCTCTCCTGGCTGGCGAGCCGATGGTCGCCGTGCGGCCCGCGGGCAAGCGCATCGAGGCCCTGGACGGCGAGACGCTCCTTGAGACGATGCGGCGCTACCAGCGCCAGCGGGATTGAACAGTTCAGGACATCAACGCTCAGCTACAACATGGTGGCGGAGCCACCAGACCCGTGGCTGCCAGCCGCGCCCGCCGGCTGGATCAGAGTGGCGTCTCGCTGCTGTGGGTCGCGAGACGGGCCGAGATCCAGTGCGTACCGAAGTCGACCAGGCTCCGCATGGGCAGCAGGCGGGCTTCGGCCGACCCAACCAGCCCGATCGAGACCGGATACGCGCCTTCGTACGCCTCGCCGATGCTGGGGAAGAGCTCGTCCGAATCGAGGTGCTCGACGTCGCTATAGGTGATCCAGCGGCGCGAGCCCGCAACCAGGGCGGCCGCGCCGAACTGGCCGCGCGGCATGCCCGGGACTCGATACTCCGCCAGGTGCAGCGCAGTTGCGCTGTCGTAGCCGACACCGAGCAGCAGCACCTTGGCGTCGAGGCGGTAGAGGAGCCCAAGGGGCGACGCCTCCCCGAGGCCGTCATCGAAGGGGTGGCTGCGGGTGACTTCTTCCGCGATACGGCCCAAGGCGGCGAAGGATACCTGTGGGTGGGCGCTGCGGCAGGCGCCGGGCCATGTCCTGAGGCACTCCGCGATGCGGCCCATGCCACGCGTAGGCGTCGTGGCCGGATCGTACGCGGGCATCTCGGCGCGGATCACGGGCCACCAGTCCTCGGGGACCGGAGGGCGGCTCCACTCCCTTGGGTCCGAGTTGTCGCCGGTCTGGGTCGGCACCACAAGCGTGCCGTCGGGTCCCATGACGTCGAGGAGTGCGAGCACGACCGCCGGGGCACCTCCCGCGACCCAGCCGAGGCTGCTCAGCGAGGAGTACATGAGGACGAGATCGCCCGCGTGAATTCCGAGGCGGCGAAGATCGCGGCCGAGGCTCTTGCGGGTTCTGGGCTGCGGCGTTTCGGCGACGAGACGATCTTCTGACATGCGTGTCCCTCCGTCGGCCCGTTCCGTGGCCGGCCTGAACCGAGTATAGCCGAGCAGGCAAGCGGCCCGTCCGGGCTGCTGCCGGGGCGGGCCGCGACGGAACCTGGACCCGTCGGGACTTTGCGGTGGCTTACCAGGTGAACGTGATCGGCTGGCTGCTGGCGAAGCCCTCGACGGATGCGGAGACTTGCGTCGAGAAGTCGCTGTCCGCGGTGGTCGACGGGCCGTCCAGGTCGGCGCTCACCTGACCGTCGGTGCCCGTCAGGCCAGACGTGGGCGAGAGCTTGAACATCGGGTCCTGGTTCTGGTCGCTGTCGGTGCCCGTCGGCGTCGTCATCGTGAATGTGACCGGCGCGCCGTGGATCGGGTTGCCGTTGGCGTCGACCACGGTATAGAAGACGGCGTAGTTTTGGCCGATCGCCACGGTCTGGCCGTCCTCCGGACTCGAGATCTTGATCGGCGCGAGCGCCGGCAGGGCGACGGGCTGCCCGACGGTGGCGGTGGTGGTCAGGTAGAGTTCCACGCCCGTCGAGCCCGGCGGCAGGGAGACGGTGGTGATCGGGCTGCCGCCCGTGGTCTCGGAGAACGCGGTGGCCAGAGTCAGCAGGTCGACCGTCTGGGGCGAACTGGCGCTGACGCTTGTCGGCATGCCCTTCGCGTCGATCGGCCGTAGCCAGACCGGAGTTGGGTTGCCGCCTTCGGGCGGCGGCGCCGCGGGCTGCCCGTTCTGGTCGAAGAGGGCGACTCCGGTCTCGGGACCTGGCCGCAGCTCGACCACGACTGGCATCTGTGCTTGGACGCCCTTCACCGCTGGCTGGCTGAGATCGGAGACGGCGAAGGTCATGGTCTGCGCGCTGGTAGCCCGCTCGGTCCAGGTGGCCGCGCCGTCCTGCAGGGCCTCGAAACCGCCGTTCCACAAGTTGACCACGTCGGGCGACAGGGCCGGGTTGCCGTTTGCGTCGAACGCCTGGACCCGCACGTCGATGGTGTCCCCGACCTGCGCGATGCTGCTGCTGCCCGACGTGGTGTCGACGACGGACATCTTGAGCGTCTTGACGTCCGAGAGGATGTCGACCTGGGCGCTACCGGTTGGAGGCGCCGTCCCGGTCGCGCCGAAGGGCAGGACGGCGTCGACCTGTCCCTGACCGGGGGTGCCGCTCGCCAGGAATGTCGTCGATGCGCTGGGGCCCCAGTCGCTCAGGCTGCCCCACTGGAATTGCGGTGGATTGCCCACGGTGTAGGAGGGAGCAACGACGCGCCAGTCGGCGTTGACCGGGTAGACCTTGCCGGTCGCGTCTTTAAGGTACGCCCGAAGGCTGGTCGTGGCGCCCGGCTGGATACTGGGGCTGACGGCCCGCACGACGACCTGCAGCGGCTGCTGCGCCACCGGCACCTGGACGCTGGCTGTGGCCGTGCCCGAGCGCAGGGTGATGGTCGCGAGCTCGGAGCCCGTCGTCGAAAGCTCCACGCTCGTACCCGAAAGGGCAGGGTAGGTGGTGACGTTGCCCTTCGTGACCGGCCCGACCGTGACGTCCTTCACCGAGACGCCCGGGCTCGCATTGGCGACGATCGTTGCGTTCGTCTCGTAGCCCTGGCGGTCGAATGGCAGGGCCATGAAGGCGGAACAGGCACTGCAGTTCGTCGCGACCGGCTCTACCGTGGTGGTGCCGATGTAGGCAGGCACCCCGGGGGCATGTGGGTGCTCGATGCGAGAGAGCACCTGCGCCTGCACGCGGGAAAGGAGCGCGGCGCTCGCTTGGGGCGTGAGGGGTGCGTCGAACTGGAGCGCTCCGCTCGATGGCGCAAGAAGGCCGAGGGTCAGCGCCTCCGCGACGAAACCGCGCTCGTCGGGCGCCATCGAGGCCGCGTTGGCGAAGGGCAGTTTCTCGCTTTGGAGACCCTGCGCCAGCATGCGGGCATATTGCGGACCCTTGGGCGAGGCGCCGAGCGGATCCGCAGGATACATCGCGGACTCGGTCGCGATGTCCGCGAGCTGCAGGGCCTGTGCGAGGCTGATCGGCTGGTCGGGCTGCAGGGCGGCGCCCAGTGCGAGGGAAGTGTTACCGACCCACTGGTACGAACCGGGGTAGGCGACAATGCCCTGCACCCAGTCCTGCTCCTCGGCCTGTTCGATGTAGTAGATGCCGGGCGTACCATCCGGCACGTCGCCGATGGTTGAGACGGTCCGATCGGTCTTGAGGATGTACGGCATCTGCCCTGCGGCCAGCGTCAGGCCGTAGACGAAGGCGGCGTGTCCCACCATGTCGGGGCTGGCTGCCCAGGGCGCCTTGCCCTGAACGGCCAAGGCCCGCTGCAGGACCGTGTCCACGTCGAACGCGGTGGCGGGAACGTTCGGGCCGAGGAGACCGTTCGGGCCGACCGGCAGCAGGTCGAGCTTGGCCGCTTCGTCCACCGCGCCCCGATACTGGGCGGGGATCAGGGCGTCATCGCGGTACGGCGAGGGAGCGTTCGCTAGCGCTGTCGCGGCATCGCTGTCCCCCAGGGCCGCCACGACCACGCTCAGCAGCTCGGCGCGGCTGATCTTGGTTGACACCGTGGTCGTCGTTCTCGGCAGCCACCCCTTCTGCACCGCGTCCCAGAGCCACGAGACGCGCGTGTCGGCGGCGTTGTTCAAGGGATCCACGGTGACCGGCGGCGGGTTGGGGTCGAAGGTTACGCCGATGGCGTAGACGGCGTTGTCCAGCGTGACGGCGGGCACGTGCGCAGGCTGCAGGAAGGTGGTCGAGGGGCGCTTGCCTTGCTCGTAGCCCAGCACCTGCCGGATGGCGTCCGCAGCCTGGGCCGGGGTGAAGGTGACGGCCGGGCCGAACGTGCCGTTCGTAAAGCCGTTCAGGATGCCGACCTTGTGCGCCTCGTCCACGTCCCCCCAGGCCCAGGCGCCTATGGTGCCCGAGTCGACGAAGAACGGCCGGTAGGCAAGGAGCGCCCCCGCGGCCTGGGAGAGGCCAAGGGCGTTGATCTCGATCTTCGCCACCTGCTCTCGCGTCAGCGAAGCCTGTGGCCCGAAGCTGTGCGGCCCGGTACCCGAGATCCAGCCCGCCGCGTAGGCGGCCGAGATCTCTTCCTGACACGCCGTCGAAGTGGAGCCGAGGTCGGTGAAGGGGCTATCTGCTACCGGCTTCGGTGCCAGATGCAGCGCGTCGGCAAGGGCGCAGGTGAAGGCGGCCCTGGTCTCGGGAAGCGGATTGGAACCTGCTGCCACATGCGAAGTGGAAACCAGAGGCACGAGCGTAAGAATAGACATCGCAACCATGAATTTACCGGCAACAGACGAAATGGGCACACCACCACTCCCGGCAAGTAAGGTTAGAGAGCGGTGCTCGTTCGCCTTTATGTAATGTTTGCCTACGCGGTGGGCCTATTGAGACAAGGTCCAATTTCCGAAGCAACTTTGCGCGGCTACTAATGAGGATATGGCCGAGGGAATAGCGACTACCCGAGGGGGCAGTCAGCCCAAACGCCAAAAGGGGTTGGCGGCCGCGTCGAGAGCCGATGGTGGCACGAGAGCAGTCGGAGGGTCGCCGCTGACGTGTTGAGTGGCAAGCAGGGCGCGGTCGTGCCGGTCCTGCCGCAGCGCAGCGAGGCAAGACCCTCGCAGCGGTGGTGAGGTGAACGAACCAGCGGAAACCGTTCGGGGAGCGACTGCCGCAGGGTGGTCGGTGGACAGCGGCGAAACCGTTGGCAGGTCGAGAAAGAACGGGGGGGGGGGCGCAACGGCAGATCCCAGCGGCCATGGGGGACGCCTGCTGGCGGTGCTTCGACGCTTGACGGCGCGCACGCGCCACAGGTTCTCCTTGGGCAGGACAGCGCGGACGTTGCTGGTCGTGGGTGTGATGCTCCTTGCCGGCGCTGTGCTGTTCCAGTGGTCCCAGCACACGAGTTTCCTCACCGCACTCTACTGGACCATCACCACCGTGACGACGGTTGGGTACGGCGATGTGACCGCGACCAACACCACTTCTCGCGTTGTCGCGATGGTCCTGATGATCGTGGCTGTGCCGGTCCTGGGTCTGCTTCTGGCCGATACCGCGTCCGGGTTCGTGGAAGGACGGCTGCGAAGGATGCTGGGAATGAGCGCGAAAGCCATGCCGAACGGTTATGTGTTGGTCCTGGGCTGGTCGCCGGCCGCCAAGATCGCTGTCGACGACCTGCTCGGGCGAAACCGGCACGTCATGGTGGTTGCCGATGTCGACGCCCTCGGCGTGGACCACCCCCGCCTGCAGTTCCTACATGACGATCCGGCGGACGAGAACACCCTGGCCCGCGTCGACCTTGGGAGAGCCTCAGCGGCTCTCCTATGCCACGACCACGATGGCGACATCCTGATCTCCGCCCTGGCGTTGCGGCACCTGGCGCCAGCGCTCACGATCACGGCCGTGCCGTCCAAGCGGAACACGGCATTGGCCCTCTCCGAGCTCGGATTGCTTTCGAGCTTCCCCGGCGACGACCTGGTCGGGCATGTGCTGTCGCGTTCCGCGCAGGCTCCCCACGCGGGCCCTTTGCTCTGGCAGCTGGTGCGTGACGAGGACCACCGCATCGCAGAGGAAGACCCGAACAACGATGAAGTGGGCCAAAGCATCGAGCAGGTGCGTTCACGCCGCGCCCTGCGAGGAGAGGTGGTGCTCGGGGTGCTCGAGGCAGGAATGGTGCGCTTCGCTCTGGATCAGGAGCAGGTCCAAGCGGGGAGTCGACTATTGATCCTGCGCCGCGCCTGAGGCCCATGTGGCAGGAGAACGCCGCGAAGCGAATGCCTCGCGGCGTTCTCCTGCGCCCTCGAGAGGCGTTGTCGCGTGGGCGGCGTTGAGAACAGGCGGTGGCTCTCAGCGGCCGTGCGCGAGCCGCCAGCGCAATCCCTTCACCATGAGCATCTGCACGTCATCGTCGATCTGCAGCCGCTCAGGGTTCAACCGTCGCATCACGTCCCAAACCTTCCGGCTCGGGCCCGTCGCATACGTCTCGGCGTAGAGTGCGAAACGTTCGACGAAGTCAGGCGTAGCCGGCATCTTGAGCGCTTGTGCGAACAGATCAATCCAATCGCCGACGAGTGCCTGCAGATCTGGATGCTCAGGACGTGCGTCCCGCTCGAACAGCAGGCGGGCGCGTTCGGTCAGGGCGTTCATGGACGCGGCCCACTCGTTCGGCAACACAGACGACGACTGCACCATGCTCCAGAAGGGCCTCATGACGTTGCGCAGATCTGCCTGGTATGCAGGATCCGAGAGGAGTTCCTTGAGTTCGCTCCAGGCCTTGGCCTGCTCCGCGCTGAGTTCGTCCGGCAGGATGTCGCGCACCTGACGAAGGTATGCCTCGCGCCACTCGTCTGGAGCGCCTACCATCATGGTTCTGGTCCAGTTTTCCGTGACCCAGTGCTCCCGTTCTTCGCGACTCATCTGCATCGCCTCCAGGATGGTGCTGAGGTGGTGCAAGGACTGCTGCCCCCAGATACACTCAGGTACCCGATCCAGCAGGGAGCGCGCACGGTCCAGCCGACGGATCTGCATGTCAAGGGCTGCCCGTTGCATTCGAACGACAGCGGGGAGATCGAGCGACATCTCCAGGACTTTGCGGATCTCCGGCAGCCCAAACTCGAGATTGCGGAGGATGCGCACGAGTCCAAGGCGCCAGAGGTCCTCCGCTGAGTAGAGTCGGTATCCGGCATCCGACACGACGGTCGGACGGACGATGCCCTCGTTCGCGTAATGCCGGATCGCCTTGACCGAGAGCCCGGTGCGTCGCGATGCTTCGCCGATGCTGAAGTGGCCGTCGATCATCCGGGGCACCACCTTTGATTTGGACGATACGGTCTCCCCCAAGGGGAGAGTCAAGCAAGCTTGGTGATTCCGTTCGCTGTGGGCTGAGAAGCCACGCCGGTCGGTTCGGTTCCGCGTGGCATCGCAGTCCCAGTTCTCCTTCTGTCAGGGCAGATGGGCCGTCATGCGAACACTACAAAGCATAAGTGGCCAGGACGCGCTCAAAGCGCAGCCTGGCCAAACGGGAATGGAAATGGCGCCCCAGGGAGGATTCGAACCCCCGGCACTCCGGGTAGAAGCCGGATGCTCTGACCGCTGAGCTACTGGGGCCGCAAATTGGAGCGGGTGATGGGAATCGAACCCACGTGTGAAGCTTGGAAGGCTTCCGCTCTACCATTGAGCTACACCCGCAAAACTGGTCGGAGCGGCGAGATTCGAACTCGCGACCCCTTGGTCCCAAACCAAGTGCGCTACCGCTGCGCCACGCCCCGTTGCGTGCGCTTAAGCATAGCGCATGGCGGCTCCGGACCGCAACGGCCTGACGTGGTCGTCCCGAGGCGACAAGGCGCGTCGCGAGGCGTCCACACGCGCAAGGACACGCAAGACGGGTACCCTGCGCGGCGGTACGATAGACGCAGATCCGTGGGATTTGGAGGCGTCGCCATGCACGCGAGGGTGACCGTCCACTATCCGCCGGGCTACGGCCTGCATCTCTTCGGCGCGGTCATTCCCATTTTCCCTGCGCCTGTTCTCTGGGTCATGGCCGCGGTGGACCTCGCGGCTACGTTCCTGCTCTGGCGTCGCCCGCGGCTCTGGCCCTGGCTGGTGCCGAGCCTGGTCGTCAGCGCCTACCTGACGATGGTCGGCCTTTTCTCGATCGGGCCGATCTACTTCGTCCTGTTCTGGGTGCAGCTCGTCGCGCTAGTGCGCCACATCCTGGCCCTGCGACGTCGGCGCGACGCCAGGATGCCGTAAGCGGGCCTTCGTCGCTAGCCGTGACTCTGCGGCAGGTACGGTGCGATCGAGTGCGCAAGCAGCGGTAGCGGCATGGACTGCAGCCAGACGCTGCCGGGACCGCGCAGGCGCGCCAGGAAGAACCCGTCTCCGCCGAACAGCATGTTGCGTACGCCCGGGAGCGTCGTGATGTCGAAATGAACGCGAGCTTCGAACATGCCGACGTGCCCCGGCTGAACAAGAATCTCCTCTCCGTCGTCGAGGTCGCGCTTCACGATCTCCCCCGACAGGTCGATAAAGGCATTCGCGTTGCCGGAGAGTTGCTGCAGCACGAACCCTGTCCCGCCGAACACCCCGGCGCCCAGCGAGCGCTGGAAGCCCACCGAGAGCTCGATGCCCTCCGTGGCGCAGAGGAAGCCGTGCTCGTGCACGAAGTAATCCTGGCCGCCCAGGTCGAGCTCGACGATCTGGCCCGGGGACCTCGCCGCGAAGGCGACCATGCCTTCCTTGCCGGTCGGGGTGAACTCCGTGAGGAAGAGCGTGCCGCCGCCGGCCATGCGGCGCAGAGCGCCGAACATGCCGCCGGTGGCGCGGGTCTGCATCTGCATGTGCTGCATCCAGGAGAGACGCCCGGACTCGGCGACAATCTTCTCGCCGCTCCCCAGGGCGATCTCGAGCACCTGCAACGTGGTTCCGGTCAGCTGGTGGCGCATAGGATCTCCTCCTTCGAGTCTCCTGCCATTGGCGAGGCCCGCTCCAGATGCGGAGCGGGCCTCGGCTCTTCCGATGCTCAGAGCGCCAGGGAGCCCATCGGGTCCCACGGCTGCAGCTCGATCGGCTCCTGCGAGAGAGCCGCCTGGAGCTCCTGCGGCAGGTAGCTGCGGCGCACGACGACCTGGTACATGTAGGCGTCGAACCAGTCGTCGTCCATGACGAAGTAGCCCTTCTGGCCGTTGTCGGTGCCCCAGCTGTTCTCGACGCGCCAGCGGTTCGGCCGGCCGTCGACGATGTTGATGCCGGTGAAGACCATGGCGTGGGTCATCAGGCTCTCGCCGTAGTCGAGCCGTTCCGCCTTCGTCATGTCGAGCGGCATGCCCACGACGGACTCGTAGTCGTAGAGGTCCGCCGCCATGATGCCGGCCTCGCGGTCCTGCATCTTGCCGACGTCGCAGCCGAACCAGACGGCCTCGCCGTCGACCAGCTGCGCCATGGCCGCCTGCCGCAGCACCTCGGACTCGACGTTGAGGTAGAGCACGTTGCGCCCGCCCTTGACGTTGCCGAGGTACTTGACGGTGAAGGTGCGACCGTACGGCTTGTCGGCCGTCGGCGCGTTGATCACGCTGACATACTCCCTGAGGTCCATGCCGACGTGACGGTGGAAGAACTCGAGCGGCGTGATCCCGGCCTCGCGGTGGAATGCCTGGTCCTTGTCGCGGTACTCGAAGTCGAACTGCGCAGGCGGCTCGCCGAGGAACGTGACCAAGGCGACGTAGAACTCGGAGAGCATGCGCTCCTTCTCCTGACGTAGGGCGTACATGGCCAGGCCCTGCGCGTGCAGGCCGCGCAGCCGCGCCGCGTCTTCGCGCAGCTTGGCCGTGAGGAGGCTGTTCATGCCGCGGGACTGGCTCGAGTGGAACGACTCCGGCATGATCCACTTCGGCACGACGCCGTACTTCTCGACGAGGTTCACGAACATGTCCCACTGCCCGCCGTCGTTCAGGGGGGCGGACAGGAGCCACGCCACGAGGCGGCCGTCCAGCGGTTCGTCGAGGGTCTCCAGGACATTCTCGAGGAAGTAGTTCGCCTTTTCGAATTTGTCCCAGAACATCTGGTAGGCCTGGCTCAGTTCGAACTCCTCGAGGCCGAGCTTCTGCATCACCGGGATGCGCAGGGTGTTGAGCCCTGCGAACATCCAGCAGCGCCCGCTCTGCTTCTGGTTCGTGATCGGGCCGCCCTTGACCATGTGCGAGAACGTGTGCTGCATGGACCAGACCCGGTCCTGGTTGAGCGCCACCCCGGCGACGCCGTTCTTGCGCACCGCGTTCGCGAGCGTGCGCTGTCCGGGACTCTCTGCAAAACGGTCCCTGCATGCGGCGAGAAACTCGGGCGTGATGGCCGCCCGCTGGTCGAGTTCCACACTCATCGCGCGGTGATCCCTCCTGTTCTGCTGCGGCGCCTTCGGCTCCGTAGAGCAGTTGCGATGGCACCATCATAGCGCATCAGGAGGGGAAGCGACGGGCATCATAAGCGTTTGTGCCCGTTCAGAGCAGGGCAAGCAACCCGATGCCGGCGACGGTTAGAAGCGTCGCGAGCGCGAGGCGGCGTCGCTCGCGACGCGCGTCGAACTCGTGTAGCCAGTAGAGCCCGGCGGCCAGGGCGACGAAGGTGTTGAGCTGCGTCAGTGGCCAGGCGACGGAGAGCCCGATGAGACGCGTGGCCGGCGTGCCGAAGAGGACGCCGAGAGCCAGCAGCACGCCGGCGAGGAGACCGAGCCAACTGTCCCGCCCCGACCACGTCGGGCGCCCGACGAAGAGCCGTGGCGCCAGAAGGCCCAGGAGCGTACCGATGCCCATGCCGAGGTAGCCGAGCCCAGACCCGAGAGGCAGCGAAAGGCGCAGCGGTACGAGGTAGAAGCCGAAACATGCCGCGGACAGGAAGGCAAGAGAGAAACCGAGGGCCTGACCGCGTGCGCCCTCGGCCTGGGACTCGCCCTTCGCACCGCCGACGCCCCCGATGAGGTAGGCTCCGAGGGCGATCATGACGCTGCCCGCGATGAGCTGCACGACGACCGCGAGTCCGGCCGAACGGTATTCCGCCAGGATCGTGAGCCCGAAGAGCGTGCCGAAGACGCCCGCGAGGTTCTTAACCGGCGTCGCGCGCGTGAGGCCGAGCCGGTCGACGGCGAGGACGAAGAGATGGGTCGCAAGAGCGAAGACGACACCGCTCAGAAGGGCGAGCAGGAAGCCTCGCAGGACGAACTCTCCGGCGCCGCCGATCAGCGGCACGGCAAGCGTCACCGCGATGCCGACGCCCATGTAGGTGGAGAAGTCCCAGGACGATGATGTCAAAAAGCGCCGCGGAACCATATAGAGTCCGAAGGCCAGTGCTGCGAGCAAGGCAAGTCCGAAGCCCAAGACGCGCATGGGGCAACCCCCTCCAGGCGGGCCCTAGGCATCATAGCATTTGGCAGGAGCGTTGGCGCGGGAGGCGAATCGCACTTCGGAGGCGATCGGCGTGGAAGCCTTTCGGGACGAAGGTAGCGACAGCGCCCGGCTCGAGCGCCTGCGGGGAGACCTGCCGGCGCTCGAACGCGAGGTCTACCTGAACAACGGCACGTTCGGGCCGTTGCCGCGCAGCAGTGGCGAAGCCATGCGGGCGACGCTGGAACACGAACTGGGCATGGGCCGCATCGGGCCGGACTATTACCGGCACAGCCAGGAACTGCGCGAGGAGGCGCGATCTCTGCTCGCGCGGCGCTTCGGCACCGCGGTCGACGAGATCGCACTGACGCCGCGCACGACGGACGGCCTCGACATCGCGCTCTGGGGCATCGCATGGCAGCGTGGCGACGAGATCCTGACGACGCGCGACGAGCATCCGGGCCTCCTGATGCCGCTCGCAGCGCTGGCGCGGCGCACCGGTGTGCGGGTCTCCTTTGTCGACACCCCGGAAGATCCCAGCGCCCGGGCGTGGCTGGACGCCTTCGCGTCGCGCCAGACGCCTCAGACCAAGGCGCTCGCCTTCTCGCACGTCCTTTGGACGAACGGCGAGCGGCTACCGCTTGAGGAGCTCGGGCAGTGGGCGCGCGGGGAAGGCCTGCTCACCGTGGTGGACGCCGCGCAGGCGGCAGGTGCGGTGGCGGTGGACCTGCACCGCAGCCAGGTGGATTTTTACGCGCTGCCCGGACAGAAGTGGCTCCTGGGACCTGAAGGGACCGGCGCCCTCTACGTGGCGGAAAGCAGGCAGGCCCAGTGCCAGCCGACTTTCGTCGGCTACCTTTCGGGCACCCTGAGCGACAACCACGCCGCCCATTTCCAGCCTGCGGCGGGCGCGAGGCGCTACGAGATCGGCTCGCCCTCTCAATCGCAGCTCGCGGGACTCGTCGCGAGCCTGCGCTGGCAGGAAGAGACAGGCCCCGCCTGGGCGACCGAGCGCATCGGCAGGCTCGGCCAGGAGCTGGCCGGGGCCCTGGCCGGTCTGCGGGGCGTCGAGCTGCGTACACGCATCGCGGAGCGCATGTCGGGGATCGTCTCGTTCGAGGTGCAGGGGAAGAGCGCGGAGGAAGCCTCGGCCGAGCTCGCAAGGCGCGGTTTCAGGGTGCGTCATCTGCCGCCGCCCCACAGTGCCGTGCGCGTCTCCTGCGGCTTCTACACCTTGCGCGACGAACTCGGCCGCTTCGTCGAGGCGGTCCGGGAAGTGGCGGTCGGGTAAAGGGGCGGATTATTCCGCTTGCTCCTCCTGGCCCTCGCCGAGGCCGAACGCCCGGTGCACGGCCTGGAGGCTTCTTTGCCCGTCCTCGCGGCGCACAAGACAGGAAATCTTGATCTCCGACGTGCTGATCGCGATGATGTTGACTCCCTCGTCCGCGAGCGTGCGGAAAACCCGGCTGGCGACGCCCGGACGCGAAACCATGCCCGCGCCAACGAGCGAGACCTTGGCGACATCCGCGTCGCGCGAGACGTGTCCGCCACCGAGGCGCGCGACCGCCGCCCTGGCGATCTCTTCCGCGGGCAGGGCGTCCTCTTCCGACACGGTGAAGGCGATGTCGGTCCGGCCCTCGTGGCTCGGGCTCTGCACGATCACGTCGACGTTGATCGGTCCCTCCGCCAAGGCGTCGAAGATCTGCGCGGCGATGCCCGGACGGTCGGGGACGCGCTCGCAGAGGATCCGCGCGACGCTGCGATCGAGCGCGGTCCCCGTGACCGGCTGGATCCTCTCCGTGCCGGTGCCGGCAAGGACCTTCGTGCCGGGGCCGTCCGCAAACGTGGAACGGGCCTGCACCTCGACGCCGTGCTGCCAGGCATGCTCCACCGCCCGCGCCTGCAAGACCTGCGCGCCGAGCGCGGCGAGTTCCATCATCTCGTCGTAGCTGATCGTCTCGAGGCGATGCGCGTCGGGGACGATGCGGGGGTCTGCCGTGTAGACGCCGTCGACGTCGGAGTAGATTTCGCAAGTGCCGCCGAGGCTGGCCGCCAGGGCCACCGCGGTGAGATCCGAGCCGCCGCGCCCGAGCGTCGTCACGTCGCCGAGGTCGTTCAGGCCCTGGAATCCGGCGACCACCACGACATGGCCCGCCGCCAGCAGGCGGCGGATGCGCTCCGGGGCGATGCCGTGGATGCGTGCCCGGCGATGGCTCGGGTCGGTGACGATGCCGGCCTGCCAACCCGTCAGGGAGACGGCGGACACGCCGAAGGTGCCGAGCGTTGCCGCGACCAGCGCCGCCGACTGCTGTTCGCCGGTCGCGAGCAGCATGTCGACCTCGCGCGCGGGAGGATCCGGCGCGAGCTCGTGCAGGCGGGCCAGAAGCTCGTCCGTCGTGTCGCCTTGGGCCGAGACGACGGCGACCACCGCGTCACCCTGACGGTGACGCCGCGCGATGCGCTCGGCCACGACGCGGACGCGCTCGGGCGTCGCGAGCGAAGAGCCGCCAAACTTCATCACGACCGGGGACCTCGGGGACCCTTCGCTCATGAGACACGCCCCCTCGGCAGGCGATATTGGGCCGAATCGTACGGCAGGCCGGCGCTCCTGTCAACGGGCACGTCCGGAGCAAATGGAAGGCGCCCGCCGCTGCCGCGGGCGGGCGCCTCGGCTGAGAGGCTCTAGCCCGCGACACCTGGCTCCGTCATGGTGCGCAGATCCAGGACCCGATCGGCCTGCTCGGCCGTGAGGAGACCCTGCTCCACGACGAGATCCCGCACGCTGCGGCCGGAGGCGTTCGCTTGCTTCTGAAGTTCCGCGGCCTTGGCGTAGCCGACGTAAGGTGCGACAGCGGTCGCGAGCGCCCCCGACCCTTCCAGAAGCCGCAGGCTCCGCCCGTCGTCGACCTTGATGCCCACGACGCAGCGCGTGCGCAGCGTTTCGCAGGCGCTGCCCAGGATGATCAGGGACTCCACGAGGCGGTCCGCGACGATCGGCATCATCACGTTGAGTTCGAGCTGGCCATACTGTGCAGCCGTCGCGATCGTGGCGTGGCCGCCGATCACGTCGAGGGCCACCATGTTGACCATCTCGGGGATGGACGGGTTGACCTTGCCCGGCATGATCGAAGAGCCCGGCTGGACGGCGGGCAGCTGAATCTCGCCGATGCCCGCGTGCGGGCCCGACGACAGGAGCCTGAGATCGGAGGCGACGCGCGAGAGTTCGATCGCCAGCACCTGCAGCCCCGACGAGAAGAAGACGAAGTCGCCCAGGCTCTGCGTGATGCGGAAGCGGTTGCGCGGCGGCCTGAACGGCAGGCCCAGCTTGCGCTCGAGCTCCCCGGCGGCGGCCTCCGGGTAGCCCGGTTCCGCGTTCAGGCCCGTGCCGTTCGCCGTCGCGCCCATGTTGAGTTCGTAGATGTAGCGGACGGCGTCATCGGTCTGCTGGACGGCCTGGCGCAGAGCGTCCGCGTAGCCGGAGAACTCCTGGCCGTAACGGATGGGCACGGCGTCCTGCAGGTGCGTGCGTCCGGTCTTGAGCACGTTGTCCGTGCGCGCCGCGAGGTCCGCGAAGGCGTCGGCGAGGGCGAGCGCCTGATTGCGGGTGCTGTGCCAGAGGACCGCGGAGGCGACGCGCATGGTGGTCGGGAAGATGTCGTTCGTCGACTGGCCCATGTTGACGTGGTCGTGGGCGGAGACCTTGTGGTCTCCCGGCTTGCCGCCGAGATGCATACTGGCGAGGCTCGCCAGCACCTCGTTCATGTTCATGTTGAAGGAGGTGCCCGCGCCAGCCTGGTAGACGTCGACGATGAACTGATCGAGGTGCTTGCCTGCGATCACCTGGTCGGCGGCCCAGACGATGGCGTCGACGATCGGCCGATCGAGGCGACCCGTCGCCCCGTGGCCGATGGCCGCGGCCCGCTTGACCTCCGCGCCGGCGGCCAGGAACTCCGGCCGCGGCAGCCGCCCGCTGATCGGGAAGTTTTCGTGGGAGCGCTGCGCGTGCGCTCCCCAGAGGGCCCCGTCCGGGATCGAGACCTCACCCAGAGCGTCACGTTCGATGCGTGGCATATCGACACTCCTTTTCGGATGTCCGAGGTGTTTGCCCAAAGCCACGAAAAGTATAGCAGAGGAGCCTGCCCGACCCCTGGGCGAACCGACCCGGGAGGGGGTTAGGCCGGTCGCAGAGAAAGTCCAGGTGACCAGAACGGCGCGTAGACGCGAAAGGGGGCAGCCGGGACGGCCTAACCGTCCCGCAACACCTTGGAGATCCTTGTGTTTGCCAGCGAAACGGAAAGTTACGTGCGGGCCCTCAAGCAAGTCGCCCCGCAGGCCGAGATCTTTGGCGCCCAGACCCTGACCGAGGCCGAGCCGCATCTCGAGGAGGCGGAGATCGTCTTCGCCTGGGGTCTGCCGCCAGCCGTCCTCGCGAGGATGCCCCGGCTGCGGTGGGTGCAGTGGCTCGGCGCAGGCGTCGACCTGATTGTCCGCCAGACGCCGGAGGACGTCATCCTGACGCGGGTGGTGGGAGCGTTCTCGACCGTCATGAGCGAACACGTCTTTGCCTACCTCTTGGCCCTCAGGCGCGGCATCTTCGAGATGCGCGAACTGCAGCGCGAACATATCTGGCGGAGGGTAGTCGGCCCTTCGCTCGGCGGGCAGCGGCTGGGCGTGGCGGGACTGGGGTCGATCGGCGCGGAGGTGGCGCGACTCGGTCGCGCCTTCGGCATGGAGGTCTGGGGCCTTAGCCGCACCGACCGCGGCCGGGACGTCTGCGACCGGCACTTCCTGCCGAGCGCGATGCGCGAGTTTGCGGCAGGGGTAGACGCGCTCGTCCTCGTATTGCCGGCGACGCCCGAGACGACCGGTATCGTCGACGCGGAGGTGCTCTCCGGCATGCGCGAGGGATCGATCCTTGTCAACGTGGGACGCGGCAACGCCATCGTGGAGCGCGACCTGATCGCGGCTCTCCGGCAGGGGAGGCCGGCCATGACGCAGCTCGACGTGTTCGAGCGCGAGCCCCTGCCGCCTGAGAGCCCGCTGTGGGACCTGCCGAACTGCTACATCTCGTCGCACTGCTCGGGCCCGAGCGAGCCGCGGCTCGTGCAGGCGTTCGCCTCGGAGAACCTGCGCCGCTACCTGCATGGCGAGCCGCTCGTAGGGATCGTCGACCGCGAGCGCGGCTACTGAATCATGCCTCGGGAAACCTGCCGTGATCCACGAGGGACCGCCGCCCAAACGGGCCGCGGTCCCTTTCAATCGGCTTCCCTGGCGTCGTCAGGTCATGAAGGCCGTCGCAGCAGCCACCACTTGCGAAGCGCGACAAAGGCCCAGACCGCCTCCACCAGGCCGAACGGCCAGGTGCCCGCAAGCCATCCGTACAGGGACGAGCCGAGGCAGGCGACGCCAAAGGCGAACGTGAACCAGCGCGAACGCGATTCGAGAGCGTAGAAGATCATCATGAGGGTCACGACGAGCGCGCCATAGGCGGTCAGCATGCCGCACCTCCGCAGCCATTGTGGTACGTGGGATGTTGAACGAGCCGGGGAGCCCAACCGTCGAGGCGAACCTAGAGCGGAGCCTGCTAGCCTTCCTGCTGTGGGCTGCCGCCGATGATCGCGGCCAGGTGGCGCCATACGGCGGTCAGCCGGACAAGTTCCTCCTTGTGCGCGATGGTCAGCGTCCGCAGGATGTCCTCGCCCTGCGGCGTCACCTTCACCTCGACCACGCGGTGATCGGTGGTGGAGTGCCTGCGGGCGACCAGACCGAGGCCTTCCATGCGATCGACCAGCCCGACGACCGTGTGGTGGCGGAGCTGCAGGTGCTGCGCGATCTCCTTGATCGTCGCGTAGTCGCGCCCCGGTGTTCCCATGATGGTCAGGAGCAGCTGATGCTGCTGCGGCGTCAGCCCGACGGCGCGGGCGGCATCCTCGCTGAAGCGCAGAAAGCTTCTCAGTTCGCCGCGAAAGGCGGCGAGCGTCTCGTAGTCGTGCTTCGTCGCGCATCGCCTGGCCATGGTTCCACCTCGCTTGTTGACCATGATCCTCATGTTCGGCTTCGGCGCCCCTGCAAGAATCGTAATGCGATATAATATTACCACGACGAAGGAGCGCGATCACATGCACGGCACGCGAAAGATTCTTCCCGAAGCCCGCCGGCTGCGCGGCGACTATCGCACCGACGCGAGGCGGCTCCTTCTGCTCTCCGCCTGGTCGCTGGCGGTCGGCCTGATCGGAGGTTTCGCCGCGATCGTCCTGCTGCGCCTGATCGCGCTGATCACGCACCTGGCGTACACAGGCTCTGTGGGCTGGTCTCTGAGCGCTCCAGATCCGCGGCATTGGGGCTGGCCATCCATCCTCATACCGGCGGTGGGCGGCCTTCTGGTGGGACTCATCGCCCGCTTCGGCACGGACAAGATCCGCGGGCACGGCATCCCGGAAGCGATCCAGACCATCCTCGAGGATCGCAGTGTGATGGATGGGAAGGTGGCGGTGCTTAAGCCGATTGCGTCGGCTGTGACGATCGGCACGGGCGGCCCCTTCGGGGCCGAGGGCCCGATCATCATGACGGGCGGGGCGCTCGGCTCGCTGCTTGCCCAGCGCCTTGCGGTCACGGCGCGGGAGCGCCGCACCTTGCTGGTGGCGGGCGCGGCGGCGGGCATGGCCGCGACGTTCGGTTCGCCGATATCGGCTACCCTGCTGGCGGTGGAACTCCTGCTGTTCGAGTGGTCGCCGCGCAGCTTCGTCCCCGTGGCGGCCGCCAGCGTGGTCGCGTACGCGGTGCGCCTCGGGTTCTACGGCAGCGCGCCGGTGTTCGGTGGCGGAGCGGTCCTGCCATGGCCCCAACTCAGTTGGCTTGTGGCCGCCGCGGCCCTCGGCGTGGTGGCCGGCGTCGCCTCGGGCCTCCTCACGAAGGCCGTTTACCTTGTGGAGGATCTCTACCGCCGCCTGCCCATCCACTGGATGTGGTGGCCGGCGATCGGCGGTCTCGCGGTCGGGCTCATCGGTTTCTTCGTGCCGCAGGCTCTGTCGGTCGGCTACCCCGTGATCCGTGCCCTCGACGCCGGCCAGATCCTGCCGCTCCTGGCCCTGACGATCCTCGTCGCCAAGACAGTCGTGTGGATTCTCGCCTTGAGTTCCGGCACGTCCGGCGGCGTCCTCGCCCCCCTCTTGATGATCGGCGGCGCCATCGGCGCCCTGTTAGGGCCCGTCATGCCGGGCCACGTGGCCGGCCTCTGGGCCACCGTGGGTATGGCGGCGCTGCTCGGCGGCACGATGCGCGCGCCGTTCACGGCGACCATCTTCGCGCTCGAGACGACCCACGACTGGACCGTGGCCCTGCCGGTGTTCCTCGCGAGCGTTCTGAGCACGGCCGTCACGGTGGCCTGGATTCCGCGCTCGATCCTGACGGAGAAGGTGGCGCGCCGCGGCGTCCACGTCGCAAGGGAGTACGAGGTGGCGCCGTTCGAGCGCTGGAGTGTCGAGCAGGCCATGCTTTTGTGGCCGCCGACAGGCACGGTGACGCTCGGCCGCCAACCCGTGGAGCTGGCACCCGAGGCGGCCGCCGCGCAGCCGGACATCATCCCGGTCGTGGACGATCAGGGCACGTTTGTCGGCGCCGCGCGCCTCGCCGACGCTGTCGCCGCGGGCTCCGCGGGCATCTCGCGTGCGGCCCTGCGGGGGGTGCCCAAGGTGGCGGCGGCCATGCGCCTGGCGGACGCCGTGTCGGCGATGGCCAGCGATGGCGTGGCGGCAGCCCTCGTCGAGGGACCGGGCGGCGTGCCTGTCGGCTGGCTGCCGCTTGCGGCGACCCTTGGCGCCTTTCAGAGCACTTGGCGCGACGAGCATGTCGCGGAGCGCGTCCTGCGGACCACTCTAGCGGCCCGTGAAGAGACCCTGCCGGAGGCCTCGCCGCCTTGAGCCGGGCCGCGGTCTTCAGTCCTGGGACTCGAGGAAGCCGCGCAACCCGTGCAGCATGCGCGCCGTGGCACCCCAGATCTTGTGCCCCTGCCAGGGGTAGTAAGGCAGCCGCACGGCGCCTCCGGTCCTGAGCGGAACGTCCTCCCAGGCCTCGAGAGGCCAGAGCTCGTCGAGCGCCGGCTCGAGCAGGGCGGCCACCTCGCCGGACTGCGGCGCGAACTCGGGCGGTAGCGGCAGGTAGCCGACGCAAGGGGCGACGGCAAAGCCGGAGACCGGGATGAAGATCGGAGGAAGAAATCCGAGCCGACGGGGAGAGCCGAGCAGGCCGACCTCTTCGCGGGACTCGCGCAGGGCCGTCGACCAGTAGTCGCGGTCCCCCGCGTCGCACGAGCCGCCAGGGAAGGCTATCTGGCCCTTGTGATGGGCGAGGCCCTCCGTGCGCCGGGTCAAGGTGACATGCAGCCGACCTTCGCCCGGATAGAGCAGGACCAGCACCGCGGATGGCCTGCCCGCTGGCAGGACGATCTCCTTGGGCAGGCTCCGCTCAAGAAGTTCGATGGCGTGCGCGGGCGGCTGGCCGGGGTCGCGGATCGCTTGCACAGCTACCGCCTCCTATGCGAGAGTTTTGCAAACAGCACGTACCCTCCTGCCGTCGGCGGCGGGAGGGCGAAGGGAGGCGCGCCCGGTGTTCGTGCTTTTCGACCTCGATGGAACGCTCGTCGACTCAGGCCCGGCGCACCGTCGCGCCGCTGAAATCGCTTTTCGCGACCGCGGCATCTCCGTCGACGAGGAGGGGCTGGTGCGTTTCCTGGTCGCGCACGACGCGGCGTCGGCCGGCATGCCACCCGACCTCTACCTGGACCTCTGGCGGCGGATGCAGCCGCTGTACCGGCGGGAGCAGGAGGGCATTGCGGCCTTTCCGGGCATTGTGGACCTGCTTGCGACGCTGCCGCAGCACGGCATCCAGGCGGGCGTCGTCACGTCCAAGAGGCGCTGGGCGGTCGAGCGGGAACTGAGTCGTCTGGGCTGGGCGTTCTCCTGCGTGGTATGTCGCGAGGATACGGGACGCCACAAGCCGAGTCCGGAACCGATCCTGCATGCCATGCAGCTGCTCGGCGGCCGTCCTGTCGCATACGTCGGCGACGCGCCAAGCGACGTCCAGGCCGCCGTAGCGGCCGGGCTCCCGTCCATCGGCGTGGCCTGGGGCTGGGCCGGCGCCGACGCCCTGCGGGCGGCAGGTGCCGATTGGCTGGTGGAGGAGGCCGCTGCGATCCTGCCGCTCGTGCGCGAGATCGGCAGGACGGAACTCGAGGCGGACGCCTAGAGGCCCCCGCGGACCGCGATCAGGGCACCCTGGAGATCGCTCGCGGACGATTCGGCCAAGGAGAGGGCCAGGTCCGCGAGACGCTCCGGCGAGACCCAGAGCGAGGGATCGGTCTTGGGCATCGCCTCACGGTTCTCCGAGCTGTCGATCACGGAAGGCAGCAAGGCGTTGATCGTGGCGCCGGACCCCTGCAGTTCGCGTGCCGCGGACCGAACCATACTATGGAGGGCTGCCTTCGACATCGCGTAGGCCGCCTGTCCCGCGCGGGGATCCTCGGCCGCCAGGGCGCCGATCAGCACGGCGCGTCCTCTGCGTTCCCGCAAGGGACCGAGCAGACCCTGCAGAAGGTAGTAGGGCAGGCGTGCGTTCGTCCAGAGCAGGTGCTCGAACACGTCGGGCGGGGTCGCCTCGATCGAGGTGCCGCCAACGTAGGCGCCGCTCGCGACGAAGAGGGCGTCGATGGGGCCCTGTGCCGCCTGCCGGCAGGCCTCGACGACGCTTGGCGGATCCGCGAGCGGCGACAGCACGACCTCGAGATCGGCGGCGGGATCGGTGTACGCTTTGCGCACCATCGCCACGACGTGGGCCCCGCGCTCGCGCAGCTTCTGGGTGATCAGGCTGCCTACGCCGCCCTGGGCGCCGACGACGACAGCTCTGCGCCCGTGCCAAGTGTCGGCCTGGCTCATCTCATCCCGGCCCCCTTCGATTTCGGAACTGCGGCCAACACATCCAGTGCCTCGCTTCGCTTGCGACCTTCCGGCTCCTGCTCCGTCCCGGCCGCGAGGAGGTCTGCGCATGATCGCTCTCTTCGATTCCGGCATCGGCGGCCTCACTGTGCTGGCAGCGCTCAGGCGCCGCCTTCCCGAACGGGACTTCCTCTATCTAAGTGACCAGATGCATTTTCCCTACGGCGACCGCCAGGCCGAGGACGTGCGCCGCGACGTCGCGGCGTTCGCGGACTTGGCCTGGGCCAAAGGTGCGGAAGCCTTGGTGCTCGCCTGCAACACGGCGAGCGCGCTCGCGCTCGACGCGGCGCGCGAGGCGTTCGACGGCCCGGTCTACGGCGTGATCGGGCCCGTCGCGCGCGGCGTTCCGGCCGCGAACCGGGTCGGGGTGCTCGCGACCAGCAACACCTGTCGCACCCACGCCTACAGGCGGGCCATGGGCGATTCCGTGTTGGAGGTAGCATGCCCGTCCCTGATTGCGCTGGCCGAGGCGGGAGGCGCCAGCAGAGACGAGGTGGCGCAGGAGGCGCGGGCGCCTCTTGAGGAGCTGCGGCGGGCCGGCTGCGACACCATCGTGCTCGGCTGCACGCATCTGCCGCACTTCACGGCGGTGCTCGAGGAGCTGACCTCGGGCTGGGCCCGCCTTGTCGATCCCGGCGAACTGCTCGCCGCAGAGCTCGCCGCGGACATCGGCGATCGGCAGGAGACGGGACGCCTCTTTTGCGCCACGACCGGCGATCCCGCGCTCTTCGCGTCGCGCCTCGGCACGGAACTTCCGGAGCTCGCGAGAGGTGCCGTGACGTGCGCCTTGCGGCGCGACGCGCGAGGTGCGCTGTTCGTTGACGCGGCATTCGCCGGATGATATCATGTCGCATGCGATCTGGTGAATGTAGCTCAGTTGGTTAGAGCACCAGGCTGTGGCCCTGGGGGTCGGGGGTTCGAGTCCCCTCATTCACCCCATCCATTTTAGGTGTCGCGGCGTGTTCGCCTCGCTGGGGCGTAGCCAAGCTGGTAAGGCACGGGACTTTGGATCCCGCACTCGTAGGTTCGAGTCCTACCGCCCCAACCAAGTTTGGGCCATTAGCTCAGCGGTTAGAGCGCCCGCCTTTTAAGCGGGGCGTCGATGGTTCGAATCCATCATGGCCCACCAGGCGGGCGTGGCGGAATGGTAGACGCGTGGGACTTAGGATCCCATGGGGACACCCGTGAGAGTTCGAATCTCTCCGCCCGCACCAAAGTGGTTTCTGCGGAAGTGGCTCAGTGGTAGAGCGTCGCCTTGCCAAGGCGAAGGTCGCGGGTTCGAATCCCGTCTTCCGCTCCAATTTTGCAGGGCGACCGGCCGGTCGCCCATTTCGTGCACCGGGGCCGGACCCGCGTCCGGCCCCGCGGATTGGGAAGAGGTGGACATGGTGGTCGAACTGGAGAAGCTGAACGAAGACGAGGTCCGTGTGCTGATCGACATCGAGCCCGAGCGCCTGCAGCAGGCGGTCGACGAGGCGTTCCGCAAGATCGCCAAGCGCGTGCGCGTGCCGGGGTTCCGGCCCGGGAAGGCTCCGCGCCCGATCATCGAACGGGCCTACGGATCGCAGCATCTCTACGAGGACGCGCTGAACGAGATCGTCCCGCAGGCGTACTCCGACGCCATCGAGGAGCTCAAGCTGACGCCCTACGAGGACGGCACCATCGAGGCCATTGACCCGCAGGACGACAAGGGCGTCCGCGTCAAGGCTCGGATCCTGCTGCAGCCGGAGATCAAGCTCCCGGACTACCGCAGCTGGCCGCGCAGCGAGGCGGCGATCCCCGAGGTGGACGACGCCGCCGTCGACGCGGCCCTGGAGCAGGAGCGAAGGGCGCACGCGACGCTGGTCCCAGGCGATGTGTGCGGCGAGAACTCGGTCGTCGAGCTCACGGGCACGTATGTGGACGACGAGGGCAAGGCGGGCACCAT
The DNA here is from genome assembly GCA_021799275.1 of Bacillota bacterium. GTDB lineage: Bacteria > Bacillota > Sulfobacillia > JAJZYS01 > JAJYTV01 > JAJZQO01. The sequence goes on along the minus strand of JAJZAT010000001.1, from coordinate 84,092 downwards.
CGAGCGCACGCAGGTGGCCTTGGACCGCTCGTTCCCGGCGTTCCGCGAAGCCCTGCAGGGCGCCCGCGCCGGCGAGTCCCGGCAGGTGCCGCTCGACAGCGAGCACCCGGAGAGCACCGCGCACGTCACGATCGAGGACGTGCGCGAGATCGAGCTGCCGGAACTTGATGACGAGTTTGCCAAGGAGCATGGCCACCAGAAGCTGAAGGAGATGCGCGAGGAGCTCACGAATGCTCTGCGTGCCGAGGCGGAGCGCACGGCGGAGGATCGCCGTCGCAGCGCGCTTCTGGACCGCATCATCGCCGAAGCCGAGCTGCGAGTGCCGGAGGTGCTCGCCGAGCGCGAGGCGCACGGGATGCTGCACGATTTGTACGGCGAGGCCGCGCACGACCACGAAGTGGACGACGACATGCGGCAGCAGGCCGAGCAGCAGGTGCGTGCGAAGCTCGTCGTTGGGCGTATCCTGGAGCAGGAGGGCATCGCCCTCACGCAGGCGGAGTTCGACGGCGCGCGCCAGATCCTCGAGCGCAGCCGGGGCTCGGGCAGCCTGAGCGAACAGGAGCAGCAGTCACTCTATGGCATCCTCCTGGACGAGAAGCTCCGCAGCTTTTTGGGCACCTTGGGTGAGGAGCAGGCAGCTCCCGCCGCGGAGGAGACCCAGGCTGAGGGGAAGGCTGAGCCGGCGGAGCCGGCGCATCAGGAGTAGGACCGTAAGGAGAGGGATCCGATGGGCTACATGGTGCCGATGGTCGTCGAACAGACAAACCGCGGCGAGCGCGCGTACGACATCTACTCGCGGCTGCTCAAGGAGCGGATCATCTTCCTCGGGACGCCGATCGACGACCAGGTCGCGAACCTGATCGTCGCGCAGCTCCTCTACCTCGAGAGCGAGGACCCCGAGAAGGACGTGCACCTCTACATCAACTCCCCGGGCGGTGTCGTGGACGCTGGGCTGGGCATATACGATACCATGCAGTACATCCGCCCCGAGGTGTCTACGATCTGCGTGGGTCAGGCCGCGAGCATGGCGGCCATCCTGCTTGCGGGCGGCGCACCGGGCAAGCGCTTCTCCCTGCCGAACTCCCGCGTCATGATCCACCAGGCCGGGGTCGGGGGCGCGCCTCCGGGCAAGGCCACCGACATCGAGATCTTCACGCGTGAACTGCTCAAGGTGAAGGAGATCACGAGCCACATCCTTGCCAAGCACACCGGCAAGGACGTCGACCGGATCTACAAGGACACCGACCGCGACAACTTCATGTCGGCGCAAGAGGCGAAGGAGTACGGACTGATCGACGAGGTCATCGCCTCGCGCGATCTGCAAAGCCCGAACCAGTCCCGCTAGCAAGGGGGTGTCGCGGATGTTCAAGTTCACCGATGAGAAGGGCCAGCTCAAATGCTCCTTCTGCGGTAAGTTCCAGGATCAGGTCAAGCGCCTGATTGCAGGGCCTGGCGTCTACATCTGCGACGAGTGCATCGAGCTCTGCTCAGAAATCATCGACGAGGAGCTCGGCGACGACGTCGAGGTGGAGCTCAAGAATATCCCCAAGCCTGCCGAGATCAAGGCGATCCTCGATCAGTACGTGATCGGGCAGGAGCGGGCGAAGCGCACGCTCTCGGTCGCCGTGTACAACCATTACAAGCGCATCAACCTCGGTTCCAAGATCGACGACGTCGAACTGCAGAAGTCGAACGTCGTGATGATGGGACCCACGGGGTCGGGCAAGACCTACATGCTGCAGACCCTAGCCCGCATTCTCAACGTTCCCTTCGCCATCGCGGACGCCACCTCGCTGACCGAGGCCGGCTACGTTGGCGAGGACGTGGAGAACATCCTCCTCAAGCTGATCCAGGCGGCGGACTACGACGTCGAGAAGGCGGAGAAGGGCATCGTCTACATCGACGAGGTCGACAAGATCGCGCGCAAGTCGGAGAACCCCTCGATCACGCGCGACGTCTCCGGTGAAGGCGTGCAGCAGGCGCTGCTCAAGATCCTCGAGGGTACGGTGGCGTCGGTGCCGCCGCAAGGTGGCCGCAAGCACCCGCACCAGGAGTTCATCCAGATCGACACGACCAATGTCCTCTTCATCTGCGGTGGAGCCTTCGATGGCATCGACAAGCTGATCAAGGCGCGCACCGGCAAGAAGGGCATCGGTTTCGGCGCGGACGTCGGCCACACGCGCAACGAGCGCATCGGCGAGGTACTGGCCAAGGTGCTGCCCGAGGATCTGCTGAAGTACGGGCTGATCCCGGAGTTCGTCGGCCGCCTGCCGATCATCGTCACGTTGGACGCCCTCGACGAGGAGGCCCTGGTGCGGATCCTGCTCGAGCCGCGCAACGCGCTCGTCAAGCAGTACCAGAAGCTCTTCGAGCTCGACGGCCTCGACCTCGAGTTCAAGGAGGATGCCGTCCGGGCCATCGCGCAGGAGGCCCTCAAGCGCAACACCGGCGCGCGTGGCCTGCGTGCCATCATCGAGGACATCATGCTCGACGTGATGTTCGACACCCCCTCGCGCAAGGACGTCACCAAGTGCGTCGTCACGAAGGAGGTCGTGCAGCGGCACGATGAGCCGCTCCTCGTCACCTCCGAGCGCAAGGGCCGCAAGAAGCAGGAAGAGACGGCCTGACAGGGGACGTCGGGGCCCCATCCTCGCGAGAGGATGGGGCCTTTGCGATGGAGCCGTGGCCCTTTGGGCAGGATGGGCCCCAGCCGTGGCGAAGGACGCGGTAGGAACTTCCGGCGGTACTTATAGCACGGGCGATGGAGGCGGTTTGCTTGGCGCTCGACTTTTCTCTCGGACTTCCCGAAGATGTGACCTCGCTGCAGGGCGTCGCGCGGGACTTCGCGCAGGCGCGCCTGCGCCAGCGGGGCCAGGATGCCGACCGCAGCGGCGAGGTGCCGTGGGACGTGCTCAAGGAGGCCGGTGAGCTTGGCCTCTGCGCGCCAGGCGTCGAGGAGGCGTACGGTGGCCCCGGCGTCACCGCGCAGGCGCAGGTGGCGATGATGGAGGAGCTTGGCTGGGGCAACCTCGGGCTCGCCATGGCCATCGCGAGCCAGGGACTGCTGGCGGCGGCCATCGCCCGCCACGGCAGCGAGGAGCAGAAGCGCCGGTACCTGCCGGCTCTCGCGGGCGAAGGCGGACTCCTGCTCGCTTCCTTGGCGGTCACGGAGCCAGAGGCCGGCGCCGAGCTCGAGATGGCTTCGCGGGGCGAACAGCAGCGCGTGCGCACGGAGGCGCGGCGGACAGCGAACGGCTACCGGCTGGACGGCCGCAAGCGCTTCATCGTCAACGCCGGCACGGATGGCCTTCTCCTGGTGCTGGCGCAGACCGACCCCGACGCGGGTCTGCATGGCGCCAGCCTGTTCCTCGTCCAGCAGGGCCTGCCCGGTGTGCAGTTCCTCGGCCGCAGCGAGACGCCCGGCCTCAGGAGCCTGCAGATCGGCACCCTGGACTTCCAGGGCTGCGAGGTGCCGGAGGCCATGCGGCTCGGCGACGAGGGCCAGGGCTTCCAGATCGCGCGCGAGGTGCTCCAGCTCGGTCGGGTGCTCACGGCGGCGGCGGAGGTGGGGACGGCCAGGGCCGCCTACGAGGCGGCGGTCGCCTACGCGCGCGAGCGCCGCACCATGGGGCGTCCCATCATCGAACATCAGCAGGTGGCGGGCATGCTGGCCCGCATGCGGACCGGCATCGACGGCGCGCGGCTTCTCGTGCTGAAGGCCGCGGGCGATCTCGACGCCGGCCGCGACGCCGCGCTCTCGGCGGCCCAGGCCAACTTCCAGAGCGGCGACGTCGCCACGCAAGGACTGCGCAACGCGGTGCAGGCCTTCGGTGGCTACGGCTTCACGCAGGATTTCCCCGTCGAGATGTGGCTGCGCGACGCGCTCGGCAGCCGCATCGCGTACGGCGGCGGCGACGTGCAGCTTCTCGAGGTGGCGGAGGCCATCGCCCGGGGCGCCTAGAGGGAAGCCTAAGCAGGAACGCGCTCCCCCGCCGGTAAATCAAGCGGCGGGGGAGTGGTGCGCCTATGCTTCAGGGAACCCTCTCTTCGCTCAAGGCCAGCCTGTCGGAGGTCGCCTGGGGCCGCGAGCGCATCGCGGAGCGCCTGCTGGTCGCGGTGCTCGCCGAGGGGCACGTCCTGATCGAGGACGTGCCGGGGGTCGGCAAGTCCTCGCTCGTCACGCGCCTGGCACAGGCACTCGGCGTCACGTTCCAGCGCATCCAGTGCACGCCCGACCTCCTGCCGTCGGACGTGACCGGCTACACCTACTACGAGCCACAGGCTCAGACGTTTACGTTCCGACCCGGTCCCGTGCTGGCGAACCTGGTGCTGGTCGACGAGCTGAACCGCACGTCGCCCAAGACGCAGGCGAGCTTTCTTGAGGCGATGGAAGAGCGACAGGTGACGGTGGACGGCGTACGCCACGCGTTGCCCTGGCCGTTCATGGTGCTCGCCACCGAGAACCCGATCGAGTTCGAAGGTACGTTCCCGCTGCCGGAGGCGCAGCTGGACCGCTTCCTGCTCCGCCTGCACCTCGGCTATCCGGACACGGGGGCCGAGCTTGCGGTGCTGCGCGCCGAAGGCTTCCGGCAGAAGGCGCCGGAGCTGCAGCCGCGGATCTCGCTCGAAGAGCTCCGGGAGGCGACTGCCGCCGCGCAGGCCCTGCCTGTCGGCGAACCGGTAGCGCAGTACGCCTTGCAGGTTGTGCAGGCGACGCGCGCGCACCCGTCCCTCTCGCTCGGCGTCTCGCCGCGTGGCGCCATCGCGTGGGTGCGGGCGGCGCGCGCCCTCGCCTTTCTGCGCGACGAGACCTACGTCGCACCCGACCATCTGCGCGAGCTCGGCGCCGACGTCCTGGCGCACCGCATCGTCGTGCGCGCCGATGCCGCGATGCGCGGCGTGACGGGAATGTCCCTGGTGCAGGAGGTGCTCGCGCGGACACCCCTGCCGGGTTCCGCGCCTGGGCGTTGAGCCGGGGCCTGCGCCGCGCCTGGCCATGGCTCCTGCCGCTCGTGGCACTCGGCGGCATCGCTCTGGCGCCTGGACCGATCTGGCCGTATGTCGGCCGGCTCGCGCTCGTCTTCTTCCTCACGGCAGCCCTCGGCTGGCTGCTCGCGGCAGGCGCGAGACCGGAGGTGCGGGTGCTGACGCAGGCGCCCGAAGCCGGCGACTTCGTCGAGATGGAGGCCGTGTGGCGGAGCCTCTGGCCCGGCTTCTGGCGCGTCACGATCCGGGACGGCCCTGCGCAGAGGGTGCACGAGGGCTGGTTCGGCGTCGGGCGCTTGCGCCTGGGCTGGGCTGAGGCGGACGTTTGTCGCGGCATGCACGTCTACGAGGTTTCCCTGACCTATCGCGACCCGCTCGGGCTTTTGACGCGGACCTTGCCGAGGCGGGCGGAGATCGAGGTGGCCGTGCGGCCGCGGATGGTGGCCTTCGCCCCGCAGATCCTGGCGCGTCAGGGCGACGAGAGCCTGCGCGGCCTGCGCCGGGCCCAGGACGAGCACGAGTTCGCGGGCGTGCGGCGCTACGAGTCCGGGGACCGCCTGTCGCAGCTGCACTGGCCGCAGACGGTGCGCACGGGGCAGCTGCAGGTGCGGCAGACGCTCCGCAGCGGCCGGCAGGTGCGCGAGATCTTGCTGGACACCGAGCGCCGGGATTATCCGGATCCTGAGATCTTCGAACTCGCGGTGAGCGTCGCGGCCTCGTTCGCTTTGACGCTGGCCGGCCAGGGCGGCAGGGTGGCCTTCTATGCCGGTCGCTGGAGCGTCCGCGAGGCGCAGGGCACCCGGGCGCGGCTTCTTGAAGCGCTGACGGCGGTGGAGGCGAGCGATGGGCCGCTCGAGCCGCCGGCCGGTCGCCACACCCTTTTCATCGGTCCCTCCGAGGCCGTGCGCAGGCTCAAGGCGGGGAGCCCTGGCGCCTTCGCCGTAGCGGTCGGCGAAGGGCAGAATCAGGGGGACTTGGCCGTCAGGAACTTCGCCCAGCTTTTGCGGCTCGGGCGCAGGGTGCGGCCGTGATCCGCCGGGGAGGGTACGGCGCCCTCTGGTCGCTGCCGGTGGCGATCGCGTTCTTTGAGAGCATCGGTGGCGGGTCTGGTCTTCTGATGTTTTACGGGGCAGTCTACGCGCTGCTCGGTTTCGACGGCACGGCGCTCCGTCGCCGCAGCCTGCGCCTGGTGCTCTGGCTCGCGGCCATCGTGCTGGCGACAGGTCTCTGGCCCCACGGAACCATCCTGCCCGCGGTGGATCACCTCGAGGCGGGCCTGCGCCAAACGTCGCCGAGGGCACTCGGGACCGCCGACGCGACGCTGCTCTTTGCGCTGCTCCTGCCGGCGCTGGTCGGGCTGTTCGAGCTTGGGGGCGGCCTCGCCTGGCGGCTCTTGCAGTGCGTCCTCGGCATCTCGCTCGTGGGCTATGTTGGCAGTCTCGAGGTGAACGTCGCCTTGAGCGCCATCGCCTTTCCCGTTGGCTTCATGCTGGTCCGCTACCACGACCTGGCGCAGGAACCGGCGCATGGGCGCCGTTCGCTTCAACTCTACGCCGTCTTGGGCGTCGGTGTGGCTCTGCTCCTCGGGCAGAGTCTGATCTCGTACAGGCCGGCGCCCGGCAGCGGACCCGGTGCGCGGCAGGGCTATCCGCTCGACATCGCGCACCTCGATGTGACCCTGACACCGGAGACGCATGCGGCCTTCTTCGCACAGTCCAGGCAGCCGCTCTACTGGCAGGTATTCACCGCCTACGACTACACCGGTCAGGGCTGGCGCCACACGGGCGCGTGGCGGGTCGTCGCGCCGGGGCGCGAGGGCCTGCGGCCGAAGCGGGGCACGCGGCTTGTCGTCGAACGCATCGAGATCAAGGGAAACCTGCCGACAGACCCCGTGGCCGGCCGTGTCGTGGAGGTGCTCTCGCCCTCGGCGCCCTGGCGCTACAACGCCCGCAGCGGCGCCTACGCCGCGCCGGGACGTGACATCGAGATCGTGGCCGCGCTGCCGCGCCTCGGGCTCAAGGATGCCAAGCGGGTGGCGGTCGGGACGCAAGGAGCGCCGAAGGCCGCTCTCCGGCTGCCTCGGGACCTTCCGGCCGCGCTGCGCCCGCTCGCCCGCCGCATCGTCCGCGGCGTGCGGCCGACGGTCGGGGCCGAGGCGGCGGCGATCATCGCCTACCTGCACAGCCACGAGCGCTATTCGCTGCAGGTGCCGCCCGACGGCGGCCACGACTACGTCTGGGACTTCCTCTTCGTGCACCATGCCGGCGACTGCAACAGCTTCTCGTCGGCCTTCGTGGTCCTCGCGCGCCTGGACGGCATTGCGGCGCGCTGGGTGGCAGGCTACCTGCCGGGAAGCCTGGAAGCGGGTGGCCGCCTCGTCACCGCCGCGGACGCCCACAGCTGGGCGGAGGTCTGGGTGCCACGGCAGGGTTGGCTGCCGCTCGATCCGACACCAGGGTTCAGCCTGCCGCAGCTCCAGAGCCGCACCAAGGCGCCGCCAAGCGCCAGCGCAACGGGACAGCTGCCGCAGGTGCGGGTCGGCCGGCAGGGACGGCTTGAGGCCCTGAACGCTCTTGCGCGCGCCGCGCAGGCGCTGGGACCGGTAGGAGGCGGCCGGACGCGTCGCGGCCCAAGCATCTGGTGGCTCGTGCCTGCCGCGCTGGTGATGGCCCTCGTGGCCGCCCTCCGGGCGATCGGCGCGAAGAGACGTCTGATCTTCGGCCTGCGTGCGGCCGCCTACGTGCTTCGCAGGCCGTGGCGCCGGCAGGAGACCGTCCGCCAATGGCTCAAAGGCGATGCGCCGGACCTCTGCCGCTATGTGGAGTGGCGGCTCTATGAACCTGGCGGAAACTGCCCGGTCAGCGGGCGGGCGGCCCTTCGGTCCCTCCTCGGCTGCGCGCGCCTGTGGCTGCACCATGGCGGGCGGGCGGCGTAAGAGACGTTGCGCGGAGGGTCGCCGAGGTCGAACGTTCCTGCGCGCGAATGGCGCGGATGAGGTGGCCATGGCGACGCCGCGCGCGGCCCACGACTGGCGGACGGAGTAAAGGCGGTCGCGTCGCAGTTGAGGCTGCATCTCGCGGAGCGCCACCCGCCTCGGTCGTGGCGGGACTCTGTCGTAATGTCCTGCGCAGCGAGCTTGGTGACCACCGGCGCGTCGTGCGCGCAATGCCGAATACCGGGTCCGTGATCGGTGCCTCCGCGACGGCGATTGCGCGCGATGGGACCCGGACGACCTCAAGCAGGCGACGGAACTCCTGTCCGCCCTCGGCCCCGTCGAAGTGGTGGACGAGGCGCAACTCGACGCCGTGACGGCGCTGTCGGGGAGCGGGCCGGCCTACATCTACCTCCTGATCGCGGCCATGATCGCCGCGGGTGTCGCCGAGGGACTGCCAGAGGCGGTGGCACGCTCCCTCACGCTGCAGACCGCGCTCGGCGCGGCGCGCATGGCGGTGGAATCGGGCCGACGTCCCGAGGAGCTGAGACTGCGATCACCTCCCCCGGCGGAACCACGGTGGCCGCCCTGCAGGTACTCGAGGGCCACAGGCTGCGGCCGGCGGTCCCTCTCGCCGTGCGAAGCGCCAAGGAGCGCGCATCGGCCATCGGCCGCACGTTCGACGAGGCACAGGGCTGAGACGCCAGAAAACGGCAGGAAATCGCGCCGCACACGACATATCCCGCCATCCCCGTCGCCATACTAAGCGCTGGACGGGGGGATGGCGGTGGATTACGCGGCGGGGATCTTCACCTTCGTGCAGTTCTTCTTCGCAGTGGTGATCGGTCTCTATTTCTGGAACCTGCTCAGGAGTCAGCAGGGCAGCCGGGTGGCGATCGATCGCGAATCGCGCAAGGAAGTGGAGAAGCTCAGGCTGCTGCGTGAGATCTCCCTGTCGGAGCCTCTCTCGGAGCGCACGCGCCCGACCAAGATGGACGAGGTGATCGGTCAGGAGGAGGGCATCCGGGCCCTCCGGGCGGCGCTTTGCGGGCCGAATCCGCAGCACGTCCTGATCTACGGGCCTCCGGGCGTCGGCAAGACCGCCGCGGCGCGCCTCGTGCTCGAGGAGGCCAAGCGGGCCAAGCACTCGCCGTTCAAGCCGGACGCGAAGTTCATCGAGCTCGACGCCACCACCGCGCGCTTCGACGAGCGAGGCATCGCGGACCCCTTGATCGGCAGTGTCCACGACCCGATCTACCAGGGGGCCGGCGCCATGGGCATGGCGGGCATCCCGCAGCCCAAGCCCGGCGCGGTGACGAAGGCGCACGGCGGCATGCTGTTCATCGACGAGATCGGGGAACTCCATCCCCTGCAAATGAACAAGCTTCTCAAGGTCCTCGAAGACCGCAAGGTCTTCCTCGAGAGCGCCTACTACGCGAGCGAGGACCCCAACATCCCGCGCCACATCCAGGACATCTTCGAGAATGGCCTGCCGGCGGACTTCCGCCTGGTGGGCGCCACGACGCGCCAACCCGAGGACTTGCCGCCGGCCCTGCGCTCGCGCTGCGTCGAGATCTTCTTCCGCCCCTTGCACAAGGCGGAGGTGCTGAAGATCGCGGACGGCGCCGCGCAGCGCGTGCAGCTCGCGATGGAGGACGGTTCGCTCGACATCGTCGCGGAGTACGCGCAGAACGGGCGCGACGCCGTCAACATCGTGCAGATCGCCGCGAGCCTGGCCCTGACGGAGTCAAGGCAGCAGATCGCGCGCAGCGACGTTGAGTGGGTGGTGGCGGCGCAGCAGTACACGCCGCGCGTCGAGCGGCGCATGCCGGAGGAGCCGGCGGTCGGGGTCGCGACGGGCTTGGCTGTGGTGGGCCCGAACGTCGGCACCATCCTCGAGGTGGAGGCGACGGCCTCGCGGGTCGGCCGCGGCCGCGGCCACCTGACGATCACCGGCATGGTGGAAGAGGAGGACATCGGCGCGCGGGGCCACACCCTGAGGCGCAAGTCCATGGCGAGGTCCTCGGTGGAAAGCGTTCTCACGCTGCTCGGCTCCGCCCTGCACGAAGATGTCCGGGATTACGACCTGCACATCAACCTGCCCGGCGGCATGCCGGTCGACGGGCCTTCCGCCGGTGTCACCATCGCGATCGCAGTCTACTCGGCGATCACGCAGCGCAAGGTGGACAACCTGCTCGCGATGACGGGCGAGGTCTCGATCCACGGCGAGGTTCGGCCCGTGGGCGGCGTGCCCGCGAAGGTGCGCGCGGCGGCCGAAGCCGGGGCGCGTCGGGTTCTGGTGCCGCAGGAGAACGACCAGGAAATCCTGCACCAGATGGGTGTGGAGGTGATCGCCGTGCGACGTCTGCAGGACGCGCTCGGCTACGCCCTCCTGCCCGCGCAGGCCGGTACGGGCGGCGCCGTGGCGGTCCCGTCGCAGAGACCGGTGGCGGCCGCGCCGCTGGCGGCGCCCAACCAGGACGTCGGCGCCTGAGCGAAGATAGGAGCGGGGGCCCCGGGCGCAGAACCTCTCGCGCATGGAAGTCGCGAAGAGCGAGCGGACCCTCGCGTGGACCTGGCTGGTGCTGGCCGTTGTCGCTGCGTCGACGGCGGCCAGCCTGTTCCGTCTCGCCGCCCTGCCCGCCTTGGAGGCGGCCGGCCTGCGGCTCCTGCTCTCGGGCCTCGTGCTGCTGCCCTTCGGCGCCCTGGAACTGCGCCGGCTGGGACGTCAGGAGAGCGGGGCGATCCTTCTCGCGAGTCTGGCCCTCGCCGTGCACTTCGGTTCCTGGGTGGAGTCGCTCTATCTGACGTCCGTCGCGTCGAGCGTCGTGCTCGTCTCAGCGAGCCCGCTCTTTGTGCTGCTCTGGGAACTGCTCGCGCACGAGAGGGTCTCGCGCGGGCAGTGGCTCGGCGCCGCGATCGGTCTCACGGGCGTGGTCGTCATCTCGTTCGCCGACTCCCATGGCCAGCGAGGAGCCCTGACGGGCGACCTCCTCGCGCTGCTCGGCGCCTTCGCGTTCTCCGTCTACCTGCGGGCCGGACGCAAGGCGAGGCGAAACCTGCCGGTCCTGAGCTATGTGGCGCCGGTCTACGCCATCGCGGGCCTGGGTCTTCTGCTGCTCCAGCCCCTGGTCGGCCCCGTGCTCTGGCCGCTCGGCCCGTCCGCTTGGCTGATGACGGCCCTTCTGGTGCTCGGCCCGACCCTGATCGGCCACACGGGCTTCAATTTCGCCCTGCGGGCCGTGCCCGCGAGCTCGGTCGCGATGGCGTCCCTCCTCGAGCCGCTCGCTGCGGTGCTGATCGCGTGGCCGCTTTTGCATAGTCTACCAAGGGCGAGCGACGTGGCTGGCGGCGCCATGACGGTGATCGGCCTGATGATTTTCGTGCTCGCGCAGGCTGCGAGCAGCAACGGCGGCTTGGGCAGACTGTAGCTGGGCGCGGTGCCGCCGCGGGCTCTGGTATAATGTGCGCGAGTTCCGCCAAGGGGTGTTCTTTTGCAATATCCGCTGCTGCCGCTGCGCGGCGTGCTGGTCTTTCCCGGACTCGTCGTCCCTCTCGAGATCGGTCGTGAGCGTTCCGTGCGGGCACTCGAACGCGGCTGGGAGGGCGACCATCACATCGTGTTCGCGAGCCAGCGCGACCCGCGCGAGGATGAACCGACCGCCGAGGACATCTTCGGCGCCGGCGTGCTCTGCGAGCTGAAGCAGGTCGTCAAGCTGCCGGACGGCACCTTCAAGGCGGTCGTCTACGGCGAGGAGCGCGTGCGCATCACGGGCTACGCCGAGGAGCAGGAGCTCTTCCTGTGCGAGGCCGAGCCCCTCGCCGAGGAGCCGGCCCCGGACGACGAGGAGACTGCCGCTTCGGTGCTCTCCATCGTGCATCTCTACGAACAGTACCTGAAGCTCGGCCGGCGCCTGCCCGGCGACGCCAGCCTCAGCATCTCCACCGACGAGCCGGGACGGCTCTGCGATGCCGTCGCCGCCAATCTCGAGATCCCGATCGGCGAACGCCAGGAAGTGCTCGAGACACTCGACGTGCGCGAGCGGCTCGATCTCGTCCACCGCATCCTCGCCAAGCAGATCGACCTCCTTGAGCTCGAGCGCAAGATCCACCAGCGCGTGCGCGGGCAGATGGAGAAGAGCCAGAAGGAGTACTACCTGCGCGAGCAGATCAAGGCGATCCAGCAGGAGCTCGGGGAGAAGGACGACCCCCAGAGCGAGGCCGAGGACTGGCGTTCCAAGGTCGAGGCGGCCCACCTGCCGCAGGAGGCCGAGGAGAAGGCCCTGCGCGAAGTGGAGCGCCTCGAGCACATGCCGCAGATGTCGGCCGAGGCCGTCGTCGTCCGCACCTACCTCGAGTGGCTGACGAGCCTGCCGTGGGACGTGGAGACCGAGGACGTGCTGGACATCGACGCGGCGCAGGCCATCCTGGATGAGGACCACTACGGCCTCAGGAGGGTCAAGGAGCGCATCCTCGAGTATCTCGCGGTGCGTGCCCTGCAGCCGTCGCTCAAGGGGCCGATCCTCTGCCTCGTCGGTCCGCCCGGCGTCGGCAAGACGTCGCTCGGCCGCTCGGTGGCGCGCGCCCTAAACCGCAACTTCGTGCGCATCAGCCTAGGCGGCGTGCGCGACGAGGCCGAGGTGCGCGGGCACCGGCGCACCTACGTCGGGGCGCTGCCTGGCCGCATCATCCAGGGCATGCGCCAGGCGGGCAGCCGCAACCCCGTCTTCCTGCTCGACGAGGTCGACAAGATGGCCCAGGACTTCCGCGGCGACCCGGCGTCGGCGCTCCTCGAGGTGCTGGACCCGGCGCAGAACGACAAGTTCTCCGACCACTACGTCGAACTGCCCTTCGACCTCTCGCATGTGCTGTTCATCACGACGGCGAACATGGCCCAGCAGATCCCGCAGCCGCTCCTCGACCGCATGGAGACGATCTCGTTGCCAGGCTACACCGAGGAGGAGAAGGTGCAGATCGCGAGGCGCCACCTCCTGCCGCGCCAGCTCGAGGAGCACGGCCTCGCGCCGGCGGACCTCGTGCTCGGCCGCGGCACGCTCGAGGCGGTGGTGCAGGGGTACACCCGCGAGGCCGGGGTGCGCAGCCTCGAGCGGCAGATCGCCGCGCTCTGCCGCAAGGCGGCACGGCGCAAGATCGCTGGCAAGGGACCCCTGCATGTCACGCCGGGCACGATCGAGCGCCAGCTCGGACCGCGCCGCTTCCTCGGCCACGAGCTGCGCAAGTCCGACGAGGTGGGAGTCGCCACGGCGCTCTACTGGAGCGAGGTGGGCGGTGACGCCATGCCGATCGAGGTGAGCGTCGTGCCCGGCAAAGGGAGCCTCGTCCTGACAGGCAAGCTTGGCGAGGTGATGCGCGAATCGGCGCAGGCCGGCTATACCTTCGTCCGCTCGCGGCGGGAGGCGCTTGGCATCGACGACGATTTTCCCGACAAGGTCGACGTCCACATCCACGTTCCGGAGGGAGCGACGCCGAAGGAGGGCCCTTCGGCGGGCATCACGATGGCCACCGCCCTCGCGTCGGCCTTGAGCCGCCGCCCGGTGCGGGCCGACGTGGCGATGACGGGCGAGATCACCTTGCGCGGCAAGGTGCTGCCCATCGGCGGTCTCAAGGAGAAGGCGCTCGCCGCGCACCGGCTCGGCGTGCGCACCTTGATCGTGCCGAAGGCCAATCAGCCGGACCTCGAGGAACTGCCGCCGAAGGTGCGGCACGCAATCAACTTCGTGCTGGTCGAGGGCATGGACGAGGTGCTTGCCACCGCCCTCAGGCCGAAGTCCCAGCACTGATGCGCCTCCGCTTTCTGCAATCCGCCATGGCGTTCGAGAGCTGGCCCGTGACAGGCATGCCCGAGGTGGCCCTGTTCGGGCGCTCGAACGCGGGCAAATCGAGCCTGATCAACGCCCTCGCGGGCGCGAAGGTGGCGCGCACATCGCGCGATCCGGGGCGCACGCGCACCTTGAACTTCTACGCGGGGGACGGCATCGTGCTCGTCGACCTGCCGGGTTACGGCTACGCCCGGATGTCGAAGGAGCAGCAGCGCCGCCAGACCGCCCTCCTGGAGCGCTACGCGCAGCGGCGCGAGGCTCTGTGCGCGGCGGTGCAGCTGGTGGACATCCGCCACCGCCCGAGCGACCTCGACATCGCGTGGCATGAACTGCTGCGGGCCCGCGGCGAGCCGCTCCTGCTGCTGCTCGGCAAGGCCGATCAGATCGGCCGCGGCAGCTGGCGCAGCCGCGAGAGGGAGATCGTCGAGACGCTCGGCAGCGACGCGCCGGTGGTATTCTGGTCGGCCAGGAGCCTTGACGGCCGACAGGCGATCGAGGCGTTTTTCGCCGACATCCGCTCCAAGGCATCACTGGGCTAATTTACATAAAGGGAGTTTTCTCCCGTCCGGCGAAGTCGCAGGACATCTCAAAAGACTTGAGGTGCCTTGCCCTGATGGAGCTCAGCGATAGGGATCTCTTTTTGCTGCCCAGGCGTCCGAGCGACCCGATGATCCTCGACTGGAGAGGTGACGAGGACGCCGAAAACTACGGCAGGTCGCTCGCCGATGGCGCGTGGAACGAGATGTGGGACCGGCGGCGCCGGCAGGCCTTCTGGATCATGCTGGCGGACCGCGTCATCGGCGAGGTCGAGCTCTTTGACATGCGCCGGGGCGAGCGCACCGCCGAGCTGCGCATCGGCATCGCGCAGCGGGGTGACCTCGGACAGGGCTACGGCCGGCGGGCGCTGCGCCTCGTGCTCCGCTACGCCCGCGAGCACCTGCGCCTCAAGGAGGCGTACCTGCGCGTGGAGGAGCGCAATGCGCGCGCCGTCGCCTGCTACCGCGCGGTCGGGTTCAGGGCGGTGGGGCGCCTCGCGGGCCGACGTTTCCCCCACCCGGTGCTCCTCATGACCTGCGACCTAGGGGACGAACGGCTTCTCGAGCGCCTCGCGCGCGGGGGCGAGGTCGAGAGCGCCAGACGGCCACTGGCCGGGGGCGATCTCCTCGTGCAGCAGCCGGAGGTCCTGGCCGTCGAGTAGCACGCTCTGCCGGAAGATCCCTTCCTCTTTGGCGGCGGCCAGGGAACGCAGGATGGCCGTTGCCGGCAAAGTCGGCGCGAGCGCCCGCAATTGGGGCAGCTCGCGCCTTGCGCTTTCGGCCGCGATCTGCCAGAGGCCCGCGTCGAGGCGGCGCAGGAAGGCCACGACCAGCAGCGGGTCGCCCTTGAGCACCGAGCTGCGCGCGAATACGAGACAGGTGGGGTAGGGACCAAGCTCGTCCGCGAGCGGCTGCGCCAGCTGCGCCTGGCCCTTGGCCACGAGCGCGCTGGCGAGCGGCTCCGGGGCCAAAAGAAAACTCGTCGGGTCCTCGCGGAAGGTCTTGACGCCTCCCGCCACCGCCTCCACCTTCGGCAGCTTCTCGAGCACGTTCTTGTAGCGGGCGATGGCGATCGCGAGCGTCGCGAGGTCCGCGCCGGGCGCGACGTAGAGGGGGCCCTCTGCAAGATCCGTCCAGGAGAACACGCTCTCGCCATGCCAGAGCAGGACCTGCGGCGAGGTGCGGCAGAGGCCGCCGACCGCCGTGAAGCCTTGCCTGGCGAGACGCGGCAGTTCGGGCGCCGGCGCGACGACGAACGGCGCTGCGAGGCCCTCGGGCCCGCCGCCCGCCAGGAGCGTCGCGGGCTCGCCGGTGCCGAGGAGCAAAGGCGCCAGGGCGAGCGGCGCCGCGAGGTTGCCGACGGGGATCGGCGGCGTCTTTGGCGTCGGCGCAGATGCGCCGCAGCCGCCGAGCAGCAGGGCGAGTCCCAGGAGGACGGTGACGGCCAGCCGCCTCATAGCGTGTTGAAGCTCTGGCGCCCGCCGCCCAGGAGCAGAAGGAGCAGGGCGTAGAGCAGGCCGCCGCAGACGATCGCGGCCAGGGTCGAGATCCAGAGGGTGGCACCGAGTCGCATGGCGAGGTCCTCCAGCAGGCGCAGGCTGAGGAACAGGGCGATGCCCGAGAGCAGGGGCGGCAGGAGCAGGCGGCGCAGGTTGGCCGCGTAGCCGGTGACGCGGCAGAGCGCGCGGTAGTTGAGCCAGAACGAGATGAAGAGGTCCACCGAGATGGCCAGGATGACCGCCCGGATGCCGAAGCCCGGCAGCACCGTGAGGGTATAGACCATGACGAGGCGGATCGCGGAGCCGACGAGCCCGTTCGTCATCGCCAGGGCAGCGCGGCCGAGACCGCGCAGGACCGCGGAGACGCTAGCCTCGAGGTAGACGAACGGAGCGGCGAAGGCCAGCGGGATCAGGAGGTCCCCGACCTGCCGCTGGCCATAGAACAGGATGCCGAGCACGTGGCCGAGGACGATGAAGACGGCGCTCGTAGGCAGGGCCACGATCAAGGCCACGTAGATGGACTGCGCGATGCGCCTGCGCACCAGGAGCACGTCGCCGCGCGCCCAGGCGTCCGACACGGCGGGCACGAGCGCCTGGCTGAGCGCGGCCGTGACCACGGTGGGGAAGAAGAGGAGCGGCATCGCCATGCCGCCGAGGTTGCCGAAGAAGGCGGTGGCCGCGTCGCGCGTCATGCCGGACGCCTCCAGGCGCCGCGGGATGATCGCCGCGTCCAGGAACTCCGTCACGCTGCCGATGATGCGCGTGACGCTGATCGGCAGAGCCTGCCCGAGCAGTTCGCGGAGCGTGGAGTCGTGGACGCCGATGGGGAGTGGTGCCGGTGCCGGGCCCTTGCGCAGCAGGTAGGAGACCCAGAGCACAAGAAGGCCGCACAGCTCTCCGGCCACCATGCCGACTGCGGCCGCCGCGGCCATCGCCGCGATGCCCTGGTGCTGGAAGCGGTCGATCAGCCAGAGCGCGCTGCCGATGCGCACGATCTGCTCGATGACCTGGCCGAGCGCCGACGGCGTCATGCGCTGCAGCCCCTGGAAGTAGCCGCGCAGCACGGAGGAGATCGCGACGATGGTGAGCAGCGGAATGAGGGCGGTGAGAGGCGCGATGGCCCTAGGGTCCGCCAGGACCTTCGTCTCGATGAAGCGCAGGCTGAGCAGCAGGATCAGGGTGGCGACGAGGCTCAGGATCAGCACGAACCTGAGCGACGTGCGCAGCACCTCGCGCACGCGCCCGGGGTTGAGCGCCGCCCTTTCCGCCACGATCTTCGACACTGCCACCGGCAGCCCGGCCGTGGCGGCGGTGATGGCGACGTGCAGCACCGGGAAGGCGTAGCCGAGGAGGCCCATGCCCTGACTGCCCAGCCGCTGCGCGAGCAGGATGCGGTAGAAGAAGCCCAGCACGCGGTTGATGAGACCCGCGCCGAACAGCGTGAGGGTGCCTTGCAGGAGAGCGCCCATCGATGATCGAGCCTCCCGCACAGGCCTATGGCCAGGGCGGGACGAACATGCCGCCTGTCTGCCTCGTACGGGTGCCGCGGAGGGTTGGCCCCTTTGGCCGCGAACTCAGGATGCGGCCCAAATTTTCGCTGGGGCGATGGGACATGGAGCTTGCGGAACCGTGGCTCGCCTGTCTTGAGGAGGCCTGGGCGGCCTACAAGGCCGGCTCGCTGCCGATCGGCGCGGCCTACGTCGCGGCCGACGGCACGGTGTTCCTGCGTGGGCGCAACAGGATCGAGGAGCCCCCGGGCGGCGAGGGCCTCAGCGGCAGCCGCGTCGCGCACGCCGAGATGAACGTGCTGCGGCAGGCGCCGACGGCATCGTTCGCCGAGATGAAGGCGGGCGCGCTCTACACGTCCCTGGAGCCTTGTCCCATGTGCTTCGGCGCCGCCCTGATGTGCGGGGTGCGGGAGATCCGCTACGCCGCCCGCGACGGCTGGGCCGGGGCCGCCAGCCTCAGCGCCGCCAACCCCTACGTGGCCTCGAAGCACATGCGGGTGACGGGACCGGAGCCGCTGGTCGAGGCGGTGTCGCTGGTGCTGCTCACCGAGACTTCTTTGCGCCGGGCGTCGCCACGCAGTCTGGACATCGTCGCGGCCCTAGCCGAGGCGAACCCGGACGCCGTGGAGCTCGGCCGGGCATGGCTGCGAGAGGGGCGCCTGCAGACAGAAGCCGGTCGGGGGACGGCGATCGAGGACATCTGCCGCGACATCTGGCGTGAACTCGGTCAGGGCGGCTGATCTCGGGGCGCAGGACGGGGAACGACGGTTGCTACAGAACATGTGTTCTGTTATGCTCGAGTCGATATCCGGCGGAGGGGGAGTATCGGTGCGGGTGCGGGGCGTGGATTTCGTCGGCATCGCTGTGTCCGACATGACGGCGGCGAGGGCGTTCTACGGGGAGACGCTCGGCCTCAAGCCTGTCGGGGAGTTCGGCGAGAATTGGGCGGAATACGACGCGGGCAACGTGACCCTGTCGCTCATCCTCGCGGACGGGCAGGCGATCCGCAAGCGGCTCGAGGCTGGACCCGAGGCGGCCATCGGGGTCGCCATCGCCGTCCCCGACGTCGCGGCGGCCGTCGCGGAACTGCGCGGGAAGGGCGTGCCGGTGACGGAGGATACGACCGAGTTCCCGCCCTGCTTCATGGCGACCGTCCAAGACCCTTCGGGCAACTGGATCTGGTTGCACCAGCGCAAGGACGGCACGGCCGGCTAGGCGTGGAGCAGCGGCCGCCCGCCCGGTGTTCGGGGCGGTCGGCCGCTTGACAGGGGAGCCTGGGTTCCCGATACTATCTAGTCAAGCAAAGGCGAGGAAGGGGAGCGTCCCTGCGGGGGCCCAAGAGAGGGGATCCAAGGCTGCGAGATCCCTGGCCGACGCAGGAACCGGTCGCCCCGGAGCCGCGGCGCCGAACGCCCGAGAGGGCCTGAAGCGCGGTCGGGCTTGGGCACGTGACGCCCTCTGAGCGTCCTCCGCCTGCGCGGAGGAAAGCAAGGTGGTACCGCGGTGAAGACCGTCCTTGAGGGACGGTCGATTTTCTTTTTCAGGAGGAAGTTCTGATGTTGGACGCACGTTACGATCCGAGGCGCGAGAGCGAGATCTACCGCCTCTGGGAGGAGGCGGGGGCGTACGTGCCCTCGGGCGAGGGCGAGCCGCGATCGATTGCGATGCCGCCGCCGAACGTGACGGGAGTCCTGCACATCGGGCACGCGCTCGACAACAGCATGCAGGACGCCCTGATGCGCTACTGGCGCCTCGCGGGCTACGACGCGCTCTGGGTGCCCGGCACCGACCACGCCGGCATCGCGACGCAGGTCAAGGTCGAGGAGGAGATCGCGAAGGAGGGACTTGACCGGCGCACGATCGGGCGCGAGGCGTTCCTCGAGCGGGTCTACGCCTACAAGGAGCGCTCCCAGAACACGATCCTTTCGCAGCTCAGGGCCCTCGGCGCCCTGCCGGACTGGCGCCACGAGCGCTTCACCCTCGACGAGGGGCTCTCGCGGGCGGTGCGCACCGCGTTCGTGCGGCTCTATGAGGAGGGCCTGATCTACCGCGGCGACTACCTCGTCAACTGGTGCCCGAGCTGCCGCACCGCCATCTCGGACATCGAGGTGGAATACGCGGAGCGCGAAGGGGCGCTCTACCATCTGCACTACCCCCTGGTCGAGGGCGAGGGCGGGCTCGAGGTGGCGACGACGCGGCCGGAGACAGTGCTGGGCGACACCGCGGTCGCGGTGCACCCGGACGACGCCCGCTACCGGGGCCTCGTGGGCAAGCTGCTGCGCCATCCCCTGACGGGACGCGAGATCCCTGTCGTGGCCGACGAGGCGGCCGACCCCGAGTTCGGCACCGGCGCCGTGAAGGTGACCCCGGCCCACGACCCGACGGACTTCGAGATCGGCCGGCGCCACGGCCTTTCTTCGATCAAGGTGATCGGCGAGGACGGCCGCATGACGGCGGAGGCCGGCGCCTTCGTGGGCCTGACGCGCGAGGAGGCCAGGAGCAAGGTCACGGAGGCGCTCGAGGCGGAGGGAGCCTTGCGCGAGATCGAGCCGATCCGGCACAACGTCGGCAGCTGCGAGCGCTGCGGCACGCTGATCGAGCCGCTCGTGTCGCGCCAGTGGTTCGTGCGCATGCGCCCCTTGGCGGAGCCTGCGGCCCAGGCGGCCAGGGACGGCCGCCTGCAGATCTGGCCGGAGCGTCTGCAGAAGGTCTACACCGACTGGCTCGACAACATCCGCGACTGGTGCGTGAGCCGCCAGCTCTGGTGGGGTCACCGCATCCCGGCCTGGCACTGTGTGCGCTGCGGCGAGATGGTCGTGGCGATGGAAGGGCCGGACGCCTGCCCGCATTGCGGTGGCGCTTTGCGCCAGGACGACGATGTGCTGGACACCTGGTTCTCCTCAGCGCTCTGGCCGTTCTCGACGCTCGGCTGGCCCGACCGCACGCCCGACTTCGACCGTTACTACCCGACCACGGCGCTCGTCACCGGCTACGACATCCTCTTCTTCTGGGTGGCGCGCATGGTGATGACCGGTATGCACTTCACGGGTGAGGTGCCGTTCCGGCACGTCGTTCTGCACGGTCTCGTGCGCGACGCCAAGGGGCGCAAGATGTCGAAGTCGCTCGGCAATGGCGTCGACCCGATGGAGATCATCCGCCAGCACGGCGCGGACGCCCTGCGCTTCGGCCTCCTCACCGGAACGACCCCCGGCCAGGACATCCGCATGAATCCCGAGCGCGTGCTCGAAGGCAGGAACTTCGCCAACAAGCTCTGGAACGCGGCGCGCTTCGTCCTGGCGCAGGAGCCGGATCCCGCGGCGGCACCGGCCGATGACGACATCGACCGCTGGCTCCTCGTGCGCCGCGACGAGGCCGCCCAGGCCATGCAGGAGGCCTTCGAGCACTTCGAGCTCGGCGAGGCCGGCCGCATCGCCTACGAATTCGTCTGGGGCACCTACTGCGACTGGTACCTCGAACTCGCGAAGCCGCGCCTCGCCGATCCCCGGCAGGCGCCGGGGGTGGGCAGGGTGCTGATCGACGTGCTGCGCGACGCCCTGCGCATGGTGCATCCCTTCCAGCCGTTCGTCACCGAGGCGATCTGGCAGGAGCTGCCCGGTACCACCTCCCTGCTCGCCACCGACCGCTGGGTGCAGGCGGCGATGGAGCGGGACCACGGGGCGCTCGCCCGCGTCGACCGCTTCACGGAGGCGGTGCGGGTGGCCCGCAACCTGCGCGCGGAACTCGGCATCCGCCAGGGCCAGCAGGCGCCGATCGTCGTGCGTGCCGAGGATCCGGCCGAAGCCCGCTGGCTCGACGGGCACAAGGGCCTCTTCGACCGTCTGGCGCAGGCGGAGCTGCGCATCGCGAGCCCCGGGGAGGCGGCGCCGCGCGGCGCACTCTCGGGACGCCTCGCGGGGCTCGAACTGTACCTGCCCGCGGCCGGGCTCGTCGATCCGGCGGCGGAGATCGCGCGGGTGCAGGAGGAACTTCGGCAACTCGCGGACGAGATCGAGCGTCAGGAGGGGCGTCTCGGCCGCCCGCACTTCCGCGAGCGCGCCCCCGAGGCGGTCGTGCGGCAGGAGGAGGAGCGCCTTCGGGACCTCGCGGACCGCAGGGCGCGCGCCGAGAGGCGGGCGCAGGCACTGGGCGAGCTATGACGGAGGAGGAGGCTCTCCGCTATCTCTCGGCGGCGGGGCGGTTCGGCGAACTCGGCCTCGGGCGCACCGAGGAGCTCTTGGCCAACCTCGGCCATCCCGAGCGGGCGATGCGCTTCTACCACGTCGCGGGCACGAACGGCAAGGGATCGGTGACGGCGGCGATCGCCATGATGCTCGAGGCGTGCGGCCGGAGGGCCGGCCGCTTCATCTCGCCGCACCTCGAGCGGCCGCATGAGCGCATCGCCGTCTCGGGCCGGGACATCGACGCGGCTGGTCTCATCGCGGCGACCGGGCGGGTGCGCCGGGCCGCATCGCCTCTCGCCGACCCGCCGACCGAGTTCGAGCTCTGGACCGGCGTCGCCTTGATGCACTTCCTCGCCGAGGGCGTCACCGATGTCGCGTGGGAGACCGGCCTCGGTGGGCGCTACGACTCGACGAACGTGGTGCGTCCCGAGGTGTCGATCGTGAGCTCAATCGGCATGGACCACATGGACCGCCTCGGCGATACGCTCGCGAAGATCGCCTGGGAGAAGGCCGGCATCCTCAAGTCGGGGGTGCCCGCGGTGGTGGGGGACCTGCCGGTCGAGGCCATGGACGTGATCGAGCGGACGGCGGCCGAGCTCGAGGCGCCGCTCTGGCGGCTCGGCCGGGAGATCTCGATCGATCGCGTGGCGGTGGACGGCCTGGGCACCACCTTCGACTACCGCGATCCTTTGGGGCCCGTCGGCACGCTGCGCTTCGGCCTGATCGGCGCGCACCAGGCGGCCAACGGGGCCCTCGCCTTCGCCGCTTTGCGCGCCTCGCTGGGTGAGGGCCAGACCGCACAGGCCGCGGGCGCCCTCGAGGACGTGCGCTGGCCCGGCCGCTTCGAGGTGGTGCGGGAAGAGCCACCCCTCGTGCTCGACGGCGCCCACAATCCCCAGGGTACGCAGGCGCTCGCCGACACCTGGCGATCCGTCTACGGCGATCGGCGGCCCATCGCCGTATTCGGCTGTCTCGGTGACCGCGATGCGCGCGAGGTGACCGCGCCCATGCGCGACCTCGTGGCCTGCTGGCACACCGCCGCGCCCCAGAGCCCGCGCAGGCTCCCGGCCGAGGATGCGGCGGAGGCGGTGGGCGGCACGCCACACGAGAGCCCTCTCGCGGCCCTCGAGGCAGCCTTGCGGCAGGGTGAAGCGGAGGGAAGGCCCGTGCTCTGCTTCGGCTCGCTCTACCTGATCGGTGAACTGCGCGGCATCCTGCGCCGCGAAGGCTTCATCGCTTCCTGACGCCTCACGCGGGACCGGCGACGGTGATCGCCAGAGCGCCGCGCATCAGGCGGACACCGGCGACATGCAGCGGCAGGCCGGGGATGGTCGGCATGTCCCGCATGCGCAGCACCGGCACGGCCGCGAGATGCAGCACGGAGTTGTTGAGGTCCCGGGCCTTGAACGCGACGACCTGTCCACCCTCGAGCGGCACGAGGTCTCCGTCGATGCGGTAGCGCACGGGGAGGTCAAGGAACGTGACGCTGCCGCTCAGGGTGATGGCCTTGGGCGTGACGGCGATTGCGGGCGGGCTGCCGGAGGCACCGGCGGGCAGGGCCTGCCGCATCGCCTCGGCGACCGCCTGGCGCAGAGCCTGCTGGTTCATGACGAGGTTCAGGCGGAAGTTGCCGCTCCTCAGCACCCTGACCTGACCCACGACCAGGGCCCCGAGGTCGACCTGGCCGTCCTGCCAGGAGAGATCCGCCGACTGCAGGCGGTAGCCCTGGAAGTCCGTGGCGCCGATGCGCATGCTAACATTCTGGAAGTCGCCTTGGGCAAGTTGCCAGAAGTAGCCCTGCACCTGCACGGAGGCGCGGGTGCCGATGTTCTGCCGCACGGCGGACGCGATGGCCCCCGCGGCTGCGCGTGGCACGTAGATTTGCAGGCCCGCGGCGCAGAGAAGGACGATCGTCAGGAGGACAAGGGGCGCTGCAAGGCGCCTGCGGCGCCTCCTGCGCGGTGTGCCGGTCAGGCGGTGGGCCCCCTTCGGCTTCATCTCGGTTGGCTCGCAGCGAGCGTGGACATGGCAGCCGCACTTCGGCCCTGCGCTTGTCGGATCCTTCTCGCGTCGCGAGGCGCCTTGCGCCGCGCCGCGGAGGAATTCGACGCCTGCGGCCGAAAGAAGTCGAATGGCTCGGAGGAGGAGTGCAGATGCGCAACCGGCGCCATGGCAGCTGGCTCACGACCGCACTTGCGACCGTCCTGCTGCTGGTCATCGGCACCGTACTCGGCCGAGACCTCCAGCTGGGTCCGCTCAGCCAGCCGATCGGCTTTGCGCCACTGCGGCTGGACCTCTACATCGTCGATGTCGCGATC
Organism: Bacillota bacterium; assembly: GCA_021799275.1. GTDB lineage: Bacteria > Bacillota > Sulfobacillia > JAJZYS01 > JAJYTV01 > JAJZQO01. Next base: position 60,292 of record JAJZAT010000001.1, on the reverse strand, counting down.
GGCATCGCGACGAACGTCCTCGGCCTCATCGGAGCGCTCCTGGGCCTCATCCTGTTCCGCGTCGTCTGATGCCGCTCAAGGATCTGCCGGCCATCGACCGGCCGCGTGAGCGTCTGCTGCGCGAGGGACCGGCGGCGCTCGCGGACTACGAGCTCCTGGCGATCGTGCTGGGAGCCGGCAGACGGGGAGAGAGCGCCCTCGCGCTCGCCATGCGCCTCCTGGACCAGGACGGACTCGATGGACTGAGGCGGCTTGGTGCCTCGGGCCTCAGGCGCGTTCGGGGCCTTGGACCGGCTCGGGCCGCTCAGGTGATGGCGGCATTGGAACTCGGACGGCGCGCAGGTTCGCAGCCCAAGCGACTGAGGCTTGACGAGCCGGAGCAGGTGTACGATTATCTGCGACGGCGCCTCGATCCGCATGTCGAGGAACTCCTTGCGCTGTTGCTCGACGGGAGGCTCCGGCTGCTCGGCGAGGTGCGGGTGGCGCGGGGCGGCCGTGGAGGCATCGGCATGCTGCCGGCGGACGTTCTAAGGCCGGCCGTGCAGGCCGGCGCCGCCGGCGTGCTCCTGGCGCACAATCATCCAAGTGGCGACCCGAGGCCTTCCAAAGCCGACGTCGAGACGACAAGGCAAATTCAGGAGGCCGCGCAATTGCTCGGTGTTGAACTGGTTGACCATCTGGTTATCGGCGATAATAGCTTCGTGAGCCTGCGCTTGCAGGGACTATTGTCGTAGCAGGGAAAGGAGCCAGCGCGTTGCCGCTTACGGACGTCTTCTACCGCAGTTTCTCGCGGGACCTCGGCATCGACCTCGGTACCGCGAACACCCTCGTCTTCGTCAGGGGCAGGGGCATCGTCATCCAGGAACCGTCCGTGGTGGCGATCGACCGGGACACCAAGTCCATCCTCGCCGTCGGCGCGGAGGCCAAGCAGATGATCGGGCGCACGCCTGGCAACATCATCGCCGTGCGGCCGATGAAGGATGGCGTCATCGCGGACTTTGAAGTGACGCAGTCCATGCTCAAGTACTTCATCGGCAGGGCGCAGCCGCGCGCCAGCTGGTTCCACCCGCAGGTGGTCGTCGCCGTGCCGTCCGGCATCACCGGCGTCGAGCGCCGCGCGGTCAAGGAAGCGGCACAGCAGGCGGGAGCCCGCGACCCGGTGACCATCGAGGAGCCGTACGCCGCGGCGATCGGCGCGGGCCTGCCCGTGGAGGAGCCGACCGGCAACATGGTGGTCGACATCGGCGGCGGCACGACCGAGGTGGCGATCATCAGCCTTGGCGGCATCGTCACGTCGCGCTCGGTGCGCGTCGCGGGCGACGAGATGGACGAGTCGATCGTGAACTACGTGAAGCGCAACTACAACATGATGATCGGCGAGCGCACGGCCGAGGACGTCAAGATCCGCGTCGGCGCCGCGATCGAACCGGAGGACACGACGATCGAGGTGCGTGGCCGCGACCTCGTCACCGGCCTGCCGAGGACCTTGCGCCTCGGTGCCGACGAAGTGCAGCGGGCCCTCGCGGAGCCGCTCCAGTCGATCGTCGACGCGATCAAGCTGACGCTCGAGCGGACGCCGCCGGAGCTGGCGGCGGACATCATGGACCGCGGCATCGTGATGACGGGCGGCGGCGCGCTCCTGCGCAACTTCGACCGCCTGCTGATGCGCGAGACGGGCATGCCGGTCCACATCGGCGAGGACCCGCTGCTGTGCGTGGTGAAGGGAACGGGGCGCTGCCTCGACGACCGTGCCATCCTGGAGAAGATCAAGAAACTGCAACGCGAGGGTTGATTCGTGCCTCGTCGCGGCGTCTTGCGCCTTTATCTGGCGGCCGCCCTGGTCCTGGGGCTCGTCTTTCTCGAGAGCCTCACCGTCCACCCGCGCCTATCGGTCTCACGGGTGAGCGGCGTCGTCAACAGCGTCCTGCTGCCGCTTGAACTCGGCACCCACTCCGCCGTGCAGTGGGTGTCGGGCGCCGTTTACGCGGTGGGCGGCGCCTTCTCTGCCGAGCGGCAGAACACGGCGTTGCGGGTCGAGGTATCGAGGCTGCAGTCCCAGCTTGCGAGCCTGCAGGCGGTGCGGGGGCAGAATAGGCGCCTCACGCAGCTCCTGAAGTTCAGGCAGCGGAGCCTGGAGAAGTTCCACACGCTGACGGCCCCAGTGGTGGGACGCTCGCCCGTCAACTGGCTCGATCAGATCGTGATCGCGGCCGGAGCCGGCCAGGGGATCAAGTACGGCGATCCGGTCCTCTCGTATGGCGGCCTGGTCGGCCGTGTGATCTCGGTCGGCGGGCAGAGCGCCACCGTCATGCTGCTGCCGGACCCGGAGAGCGCGATCGGCGCCATGGTCGCCCGCAGCGGCGACGCAGGGGTGCTCGACGGCAACGGCGAGGCGTCGACGCTCAAGATGCAGTTCTTCTCCGCCGGGGCCAACGTGCGTCGCGGGGATCTCATCGTCACCTCAGGTCTCGATGGTAACCTGCCGGCAGGCGTGCCGATCGGCCGCGTCACCACGGTCGGGCAGGGCGACTTCGGGCTCGTGCACGAGGCGGATGTGACGCCGCTCGCGAACCTCGACCGACTCGACACGGTTCTGGTGGTGCTGCAGTGACGTTCCAGAAGGCGATGGACGGGCCGTGGGGCCCGACGCTCTTCCTGCTGCTCGCCTTTCTCTTGAGGGCCACCGCCCTGCCGCCACTCGCGATCGACGGCGTCACTCCGGACCTCGTCCTGGCGGTCGTGGTGATGGCAGCGTTGCGCCAGGGCGCTTGGCGGGGAGCCATCTTCGGGCTCTTCGGCGGGCTCCTGGAGGACGTCGCCACAGGGCGCCTGATCGGCATGCACGCGCTGGGCCTGATGCTGGGCGGCGCGGTGGCAGGGCTCCTGCGGCGCCGTCTCTACCCCGATCCCTGGTTCGTGCCGCTGCTCGGCGTCTTCCTGGCGCTCCTCGTCCAGCAGATCGTCGTGGCCGCCACGTTCGCCCTGGCCCATTTCGGCGTGCACGATTTCCCGCTCCTGGCGGCAATCGAATATATCTACACGGCACCCTTTGCGTATATCATTCGACCTGTCTTCTACCGTCCGGAGGCGCCTGCCTGAGGCGCCGACATCCATCCATTTATCGGACCATGGCCGCGGGAGGCTTTTCACGATGCCACCACAATTTCGGGAGAAGCGTCTCGTCTTTCTCGCCATCCTGTCGATCCTGCTGCTCGGACTCCTGGTGGCCCGCATGGGCTATCTCGAGTTCGTGCAGGGCACATCCCTGCGCAGCCTCGGCGTTGCGCTCCGGGTGCGCGTCATGCCGATCCAGGCGCCGCGCGGGCTGATCCTCTCGAGCGGCGGCAAGCGCCTGGCGTCGAACATGCCGTCCTTCTCGGCGGAGTTCTTCGATCTTGGCCAGCCGCTGCCGCCGAAGGAGCTCGCGCACCTCGCGTCGATCCTCCAGCTGACGCCGAAGGCAATCCAGACCGTCGTCCAGGATTACAAGGGCCAACCCTACATCCCGGTGACGATCAAGACGGACTTGACGCCGAAGCAGATCACGCTGATCGACGAACAGCGCCCCGACCTGCCCGGCGTCTTCGTACAGGCGCAGCCCCTGCGCGTCTACCCCTTGAACGACGTCGGGGCCCACGTCATCGGCTACGTCCAGGGCGTCACCGCGCAGGAACTCAAGGACTGGAAGGACCCGCGGCTGAACCAGAACTCCATCGTGGGCCAGAGCGGCCTCGAGTACCAGTACCAGAAGTACCTGCAGGGTACCGACGGCGGCGAGGAGGTCGAGGTCGACAGCTTCAACAAGCCCGTCAAGGTGCTGGGTACGAAGGCGCCGGTCCCGGGCGACAACCTGCACACGACGCTCTCCCTGTCGCTCGAGAAGGAGGCCTACCGGGCTCTCGTCGACGACATCCAGTGGCAGCAGGCCGTCCTGAAGCAGCCGGCGCGATCTGGCGCCGTTGTCGTGATGAACGTGCACACCGGAGCGGTGCTGGCGATGGCCTCCTACCCGTCCTTCAACCCGAACTGGTTCGCCCAGGGCATGTCGACTGCTCAGGCCGCCCAGGTCTTCGACCCTACGACCGACCCGCTGCTGAACCGGGCCGTTTCGGCGATGCAGCCGCCGGGGTCGACCTTCAAGATGGCGACGGCGATCGCCGCCCTGGAAACGGGCGCGATCACGCCGTCGACCCTGATCCAGGGCCTGCCGCGCTACTGGTACCCGCCCTACCCCTGGAACTGGATCCGGGTCTACACGGGATGGAACGACCTCGCGCAGGCCATCGGGCAGTCGAACGACATCTTCTTCTATGAGACGGGCCGCCTCACCGGCATCGACGCCATCGCGAAGTGGGCCTCGATCCTCGGCTTTGGCAAGCCGACCGGCCTCGACCTGCCGGGCGAGGTCTCGGGCCTCATGCCGACGAAGGCGCTCTACACGAAGCAGAACGGCGCCTGGTTCCCCGGCCTCGTCTACGACGTGGCGATCGGGCAGGGCGAGGACCTCGCCACGCTGATCCAGCTCGTGGACTATGTCGGCGCGGTGGCGGTCGACGGCGTGCGCTACCAGCCGTATCTCGTGCAGTCGATCACGACGCCGAAGGGCAAGACGGTCTACACGCACAAGCCCAAGGTGACGTCGCGCGTCACTCTCCCCGCCGCCGACTGGCAGGCGATTCACAGCGGCATGGACTGGGCGACGCAGCCCGGGCCCATCCCAGGCAACGGCGGTACGGCGGGGCCGTTCTTCCAGGGCTTCCCGATGCAGGTCGCGGGCAAGACCGGCACGGCGCAGGTGTCGGGCCAGCCGTCGATCACCTGGTTCGTCTCCTACGGCCCCGCCAAGAACCCGCAGATCGCGATCGCGGTGCAGGTGGCGGGTGGTGTCGAAGGCGCCTACGCGGCCCCTGTGGCGCGCGATCTCTACGATTTCTACTACCATCTCAAAGACCCCGGCAACATCCTCGCGCCGAACGGTTCCGCGACCAAGAGCGTGCCGGCCGGCGTCGTGCAGGGCAACGACTAGGACTGTCTAAACGGGTCGTCCGATTTCTGCCGCGGCATGGCAGGAAATGCAGCGGGGCCCCCCGAAACGGCAGGAGACCGGGGGTGAGCCACGTAGCGCACGCGTCAGCGGAAGTGGGCCAGGAGGCCCTGCGGCAGGACGCTGCACTTTATGTCCGGCGCACACTGCGATCCGGCCAGAAGATCGCCCATCACGGCGACGTCATCGTGCTCGGTGACGTGCATGCCGGGGCGGAGATCCAGGCTGCCGGCGATGTTCTCGTGTTCGGGCACCTGCGTGGCGTGGTGCACGCGGGGGCGGACGGCAGCGACGGCGCGATGGTCTGCGCATGGCGTCTGGAACCGGTGCAGTTGCGGATCGGTCACGTCATCGCGCGGCCGCCGGACGCGCACGAGGATGCGCCGCAGGCACCGGAGATCGCCCGTGTCGAGCAGGGACAGGTCATCATCGAACGTGCCGTGAGACCGGAAGACGGGAGGATGGCTCGTGGGTGAGGTTATCGTCATCACTTCCGGGAAGGGCGGCGTAGGCAAGACGACGACGACGGCCAATCTGGGCGTTGCCCTTGCCCAGCTCGGCCTCAAGACTTGCCTGGTGGACGCCGACATCGGGCTGCGCAATCTTGATGTGGTGCTTGGTCTCGAGAATCGCATCGTCTATGACCTGGTGGACGTCGTGGAAGGGTTCTGCCGGCTGCGGCAGGCCTTGATCCGCGACAAGCGCCTCGATGGGCTGAGCCTTCTGCCGGCCGCCCAGACGAAGGACAAGACGGCCGTGACGCCCGAGCAGATGCGCGAGGTGACGGAGGAGCTACGCCAGGAGTTCGACTACATCCTGGTGGACAGCCCCGCCGGCATCGAGCAGGGCTTCAAGAACGCCATCGCCGGCGCGGAACGCGCCTTGATCGTGGCGACGCCCGAGGTGGCGTCGGTGCGCGACGCCGACCGCATCATCGGCCTGCTCGAAGCTGCCGAGATCCCGCCCGCCCGCCTGATCGTGAACCGGCTGCGGCCGGGCATGGTGCGCAAGGGCGACATGATGAGCGTCGACGACATCGTGGACATCCTCGCGATCGACCTGATCGGCGTTGTGCCGGAAGACGAGCAGATCGTTGTCACGACGAACCGCGGCGAGCCGGCGGCGCTCTCGCACGACTCGCGCGCCGGCGAGTCGTACCGGGCGATCGCGCGCCGCATCCGTGGCGACGAGGTGCCTTTCGCCGAGATGGACGAGCCAGCGGGCTTCTTCAGCCGGCTGCGTCGCATCTTCGGACAGGCTTAAGGTGGTGCGGCCATGCTGAATCTCTTCGGGCGCAGCCAAAGCCGCGACGTGGCCAAGAACCGCCTGCGCAACGTGCTGGCGCACGACCGCGCGGACACGTCGCCCGAATTCATGGAGCACCTGCGCAACGATGTCATGCGCATCGTCAGCGAATATGTCGAGGTTGGCGGACAGGGCGTCGACCTGCAACTGCAGTCGGTCGAGGACCATGTCGCCCTGGTCGCGAACATCCCGGTGAAACAACTGCGCCGCAGGGGCAGGCAGGGGAACAATTGACACCGCGGCGCCTGCTCAATTGCAGGCGCCGCAGTGCTAGAATGAGCGGGTGTCCCAGGTGCGCCATAGGGCCCATCGGCGGTGCCGGCGCGCAGGTCGCGCTCAGCCGTCACGCCGACGGACCATGCGAAGGGAGGGAAGGTCTGGCCCGCGGGGCCTGGTGAGCCATTCGGGCCGCCATGGGTTCCCGTGCCAGATGACGTGGTACAGCGACTGCTGCGCATCGACTTCGGCCTTCTCCTCGTCGTCGCCCTGATCTGTCTGGGGTCGCTGCTCACGATCGCATCCGCGACGCACTCGCTGCAGGGCGTTTCCCCGGCGTACTATCCGGAGCACCAGGTCATCTGGCTGATGCTGGGGACGCTCGTCATGGTGGCGGTGGCGTCGGTGGACTACCGCAACCTGCGTCCCTACGCCGTCTACGGCTACGCGCTCGCTCTTTTCCTGCTGGCGCTCGTCATCGTCCACGGCTCGAGCGCCCTAGGCGCCGTGCGCTGGATCAAGATCCCCGGCGTGCCGTTCCAGCTCCAGCCGTCGGAGTTCGCGAAGGTCTTCCTTGTCGTGGGCCTCGCCGACCTTCTGGCCGCCAAGAAGAGCCTGAGGCGCTGGCGCGATCTCGTCTCGCCGATCGTCTTCACGGCGGTGCCGGCGGCGCTCGTCTTCAAACAGCCGGACCTCGGCACGGCGCTCATCTTCGTCGCCATCCTGGTGGTCATGCTGTTCATGGCCGGGGCGCGCGTCTGGCACCTCCTCCTGCTCTTCGGCGGCGGCTTCAGCCTGATGGTTCTCTGGATCTATGCGCATATACGCTTCCATGTGCCGCTGCCCTTGATCCACTCCTACCAGCTCAACCGCCTGCTCATCTTTTTGAACCCGAATGCCGACCCCAACGGCTCCGGCTACAACATCATCCAGTCCTTGATCTCGCTCGGCTCGGGCGGCATGTACGGCCTCGGCATCCACTCGAACCAGGCCATCCTGAGCTTCCTGCCGGAAAGCTCGACCGACTTCATCTTCGCGGTCGTGGGCCTCGACTTCGGCTTCGTCGGGGCGGGCGTGCTGCTGCTTCTGTACCTCGTCTTCGTCTGGCGCGGCCTCAACGTCGTCAGCGACGTGCGCGACCAGTTCGGCATCCTGCTCGGGTCGGGCGTCCTCGCGATGATCGCGACGCAGGTGCTGATGAACGCCGGCATGGCGATGGCGGTGGTGCCCGTGGTGGGCGTGCCGCTGCCCTTCTTCAGCTACGGCGGCTCCTCGGTGCTCGCCGACTTCATCGGTCTCGGCATGCTCCTGAGCCTGCGGCTGCATCCCGGCCAGCTCACCTTCCGATCCTAGCTGCATGGCGGGACAGGCCGCAGCATAGGCTCTGCCGAGGTGGAAGCCGTGGGCAAGCTCTGGCTGCAGGTGGCCGTGGCCGCCGTGCTCGCAGGCCTGCTCGTGTGGGGCGAGCGCGGGACCGGCGTGGCGGCGGGTTCGGTGCGCCATCTGGCGCGCACGTACATAAGCCAGCAGGTGCGGCTGCCGATCGCCGCGGAGAAGAAGGGCGGGTCCGCGTCGACGGCCGCCCATGCCCGGCCGCAGTTCGCCTGGCCGCTCGTCGGCGCGGTGCAGCAGCACAAGGGCGGCGGTATCGAGATCCTGGCGCCTGGCGGCACGATCGTCAGGGCCGCGGCGAGCGGCACCGTCACGTCCGTGACTGTGTACGCCCCGGGCCAGTCGGTCACGGTCCGGGGACAGGAAGTCACGATGAAGTACCTGCATCTCGGACCGTGCGACGTGCACCGCGGCGAGGCCGTGCGCATCGGTCAGGTGCTCGGCGCGGTCAGCCATTTCGCGCCGGGCAGTGCGTCGCACCTGACGCTCCAGGCCGCGCGTGGCGGCAAGCCGCTCGCCCTGCCGGACACGCTGGGTACGCCATGAGGTCGCCGCTGCCACGGCCGCATCCTCTGCTCCTGATCCTCCTCGCGATCGGCGTGCTGCTCGGACAGGGCACGGCGCTCGTCGTCTACATCGGTACCCTGCTCCTGCACGAATCGAGCCACGTCGCCATCGCGCGCAGCCTCAGGCTGCGCGTCGGCCGCATCGAGCTCTATCCCTTCGGCGGACAGGCCGACATCCCGGACCTCGAGCTGGCGGGGCCGCTGGTCGAGGCGCTCGTGGCGATCGCGGGCCCTCTCGCGAACCTGGTGGCGGTGGCGGCCGCCGCCCTGCTGATGCGCTACGGGCTAGCCGGCGCGGAGCGTGGCGACCTTCTGCTGGACGTCAATCTCGCGATGCTCGCGGTGAACCTGCTGCCGGCCTATCCGCTCGACGGCGGCAGGATCTTCCACGCCTTGCGCAGCCGGGCGATCGGCTGGACGCCCGCCGGCCGCGAGGCCTTGCTGCTCGGGCGGCTGATCGCGGTCCTGATCGCGGCCCTCGGCATCCTGGCCCAGCTCCTGGGCTATCCGGGCTGGCAGGCGGTCGTGCTCGCCGGCGTCATTCTCTGGGCCCAGCGCGGCATCGAGCGGCGCACGCCCCTGAGCCGCTGGGCGCTCTGGCTCAGGGCCATCGCCGCCCTGTCGCGCGGCGAGGTGCTGCCGCTCCAGGCGTTCGCCGCGGCCTCGGGCAGCGAACTGCGCCAGGTCTTGCGTCGTCTTTTCGGCGGACGGGCGCATCGCGTCTATGTGTACGAAGGCGGACGGGTGGTCGGGGCGCTGGACGACCAGGCCCTCTACGAGGCGGCTCAGGACGGCGACCTGCGCCGCACGGTGGGGGAGATCCTCAGCAGGGAGGTATCGAAGGATAGCAGCAGCCGTCGCGGGTGATCATGAGGCCGAGGTGATCCGATGGTCACGGCATGCGCCGGCTGCAACGGCACGGGCGTCTGCCCGCGCTGCCTCGGCCGTGGCGTCGAGGAGTTTCCCTGGCGCGACGCGACGCTCTGCGAAGCGTGCGGCGGCCAGGGCACCTGCAGGGACTGCGCCGGCAGCGGAGAGGCTCCGCTTGTCAAGCCGGACGGCCCTACCTATACTTGAGCCAAACAAGTTTACTGCCGTAAGCCTTGATGGCCGGCAGGGTTTTGGGAGTGAAGACAAGCGGTGCGCCGCGAAATATTGGTGAACGTCGAGCCTCTCGAGACGCGTGCAGCGATCCTCGAGGATGGCGAGCTCGTCGAACTCATGGTGGAGCGTCCGATCCAGCAGCGGGCGGTGGGCAACATCTACAAGGGGCGCGTCGAGAACGTGCTCCCGGGCATGGAGGCCGCGTTCGTCGCGATCGGCCTCGAGAAGAACGCGTTTCTGCACGTGGGCGACGCAGGCGCCCTCTACGACGAGGACGACGGCGTCGAGGAGCAGAAGACCCGCAAGTTCGTGAACATCGACGATGTGGTGCGCCCCAAGCAGGAGATCATGGTGCAGGTCGTCAAGGAGGCGATCGGCACCAAGGGCGCGCGCGTGACGGGCAACATCAGCTTGCCTGGACGGTATGTCGTGCTGACGCCGACGAACGACTTCATCGGTGTCTCGCGCCGAATCTCCGACGACAAGGAGCGCAGCCGCCTCAAGGCATGGGCTGAGGCCGCCAAGCCGGAAGGTGCCGGGGTGATCGTCCGTACCGTCGCCGAGGGCAGGCCCGAGGCGGAACTGCAGCAGGACATGGACTTCCTGACGCGACTTTGGCAGCGCATCCAGCGCCGCGCCCAGGTGATGACGGCGCCGGCCCTGCTGCACAAGGACCTCGGCCTGACGTTCCGCATCGTGCGCGACATGCTCACGGACGAGGTGCAGCACGTCTGGATCGACAACAAGGAGGAGTATGACCGGGTGGTCGAGCTGGCCGACACGATGTCGCCCGAGCTCAGAAAGCACATCCGGCTCTGGTCGACCGACCAGGCGAGTCTCTTCGACGCCTTCAACCTCGAGCCGGAAATCGAGAACGCGATCCGGCGCAAGGTCTGGCTGCACTGCGGCGGCTACCTCGTGATCGACCAGACCGAGGCCCTGACCGTAATCGACGTCAACACCGGCAAGTTTGTCGGCAACCGGAACCTCCAGGAGACGGTCGTGCGGACGAACATCGAGGCGGCGGAGGAGATCGCCCGGCAGATCCGCCTCAGGGACCTCGCCGGCATCATCATCGTCGACTTCATCGACATGGACCGCCACGACGACCGGCAGAAGGTGCTGTCGACGCTCGAGGACATGGTCCGGCGCGACCGCACGAAGGTGCACGTGCTCGGGCTGACGCAGCTCGGCCTCGTCGAGATGACGCGCAAGAAGGTTGGGCACGGGCTCGAGGGCATGCTGCTCCGGACCTGCCCGGACTGTGAGGGGCGCGGCCGCGTGCTGTCCGAGGAGACGATGGCGCAGAAGGTGCGGCGCGAGGTCCGCTCGCTCCTGAGGCGCGAGAATCAGGAGGCTGTGCTGGTCGAGGTGAACCCCGCCGTCGCGGCGCTGCTGATCGGCACCGGCGGTGCGCACCTCAGGGAGTTCGAGAAGGAGATCGGCCGCACGGTCCACGTGCGCGGCGCAGAGGATCTGCGCATCGAGACGATGCGGGTGAAGGCGGTCGGGACGCGCGAGGAGATCGATCGGCTCGCCCGGCCGGTGCAGCCCGGCGAGGAGATCGAGCTCCGCATCGAGGAGCCGCACCAGAGCAACCCCGACGACGGCATCGCGCGCGTCGAGGGCTACGTGATCGACGTGCAGGGCGGCGGCCACCTGGTGGGCGAAAAGGTCAAGGTGCATGTCACCGGAGCATTCCGCACCTTCGCCCGCGCCAAACTCGTCGGTCAGCGCACGCGGCGCGCCGCCAAGGAGCCTGCGCCGAGCCGCGTTGACGCGTAACGCGATAGCCGGTAAAATACTCATGTTTGCATACCGCTCGCAGCCGGTTTGAAGACGCCCTTGGGCGCACCGGCGGCGGCGCGTCGGGAGGCAGAGCATGTACGCAGTTGTGGAGACCGGCGGTAAGCAGTACCGCATGGCGCCGGGCGAGTTCGTCCGCGTCGAAAAGATCGGCACGCCGGGCGAGGAGATCGTGTTCGAGCAGGTGCTTCTCCTTGTGCGCGACGACGGCACGGTCGCGGTGGGGAGCCCGTTCGTCCAGGGCGCCAAGGTGCGCGGCAAGGTCTCGGTCCATGGCAAGGCACGCAAGATTCTCGTCTTCAAGTACAAGCCCAAGGTCAACTACCGCCGGCGCTACGGACACCGTCAGCCGTTCGCCGAGGTGCGGGTCGAAGCGATCGAGGGGTGATCCGGGCCGAGGTGGTCCGTCGCGGCGGGCGGATAGTCCGCCTGCACGTGCACGGACACGCGGGCACAGCGCCCTACGGCCAGGATCTCGTCTGCGCCGCGATGTCGGCTCTCGTGCAGACGGCCGCCCTGGGACTGGGCAGGCTCGATCCCGAGGCGGCGGCGGCCAGGGTGCGCGATGGCGACGTGCTCTGGCAGGGCGAGAGCGGCGAGGCCGGACAGGTGATCCTCGAGACCTGCCTTCTGGGCATCCAGGATATTTCTGAGAGCTACCCGGGGGCGATCGCCCTCAGCGTCAAGGAGGAGGAGAACACATGAACCTGCAGCTCTTCGCGCACAAGAAGGGCGGCGGATCGTCGCGCAACGGCCGCGACTCGCAGCCCAAGCGACTCGGCGTGAAGGCGTTCGGCGGCCAGAGCGTGCGCGCCGGCACCATCATCGTCCGCCAGCGCGGCACGCGCGTGCGCCCCGGCGAGAACGTCGGCGTCGGTCGGGACCACACCCTCTACGCACTCACGGACGGGGTCGTCGCCTTCGCGACGCGCGGCGACCGCTCCGAGGTGTCGGTGCAGCCCCTCTAGGATCATGCGACCAAATGCTCGGCGGTCGGCGCCCGCGCAAAGGGGGCGCTGACCGCCTTGGCCTATCAGGAGGATGCTGGCGCGCGGCGGGCGGCGCTGCGGGCGGTACGCGCCGTGCGGCACCGCTTCGCCAATGCGCTGCAGGTGGCCTTCGGCTGGGCACAGCTAGGGGAAGGCGAGAAGTCGCAGGCGGTCCTGGAGCGCCTGGTGCGCGAGGAGGCCCTGCTGTCGGCCCTCGGCCGCGCAGGCGCCGGAGAGGAGCAGTATGCCCTCTGGCAGCTCCTCGCCGACGCGGAGGAGGCTGGACAGCCGGTCGCCTGGCAGGGTGATCCCGCGACGGTGCAAAGGGATACGCTGAGCGATCTTTTGCCGAAGCTCGGACTGGCCCTCGCAGAACGGCGGACGGGCGTCCTGCTCGTGACCTGCGCCGCCGAGGGCGTTCAAGTGTCCTGGCCGGAGGAGGACCTTCATGTTCGTGGATGAGGTGCGCGTCTATCTCAAGGCGGGGGACGGGGGGAGTGGCGCCCTCTCGTTCCGACGTGAGAAATACGTGCCGCATGGCGGCCCCGACGGGGGGGACGGCGGGCGCGGCGGTGACGTCATCCTGCGCGTGGCCGCAGGCGAGACGACCCTCAGCGCCTATCGCGGGCGCCACCACTACAGGGCCGGGGCCGGCGGCGGCGGCGCGGGAGCCAACCGTCACGGCAAGGACGGCGAGGACCTCGTGCTCGAGGTGCCGCCGGGCACCGTGGTGCGGCGCGACGACGGCAGCGTCGTGCGCGACCTGCGCGTGCCGGGCGAGACGGTGATCGCCGCGCGCGGGGGCCGCGGCGGGCGCGGCAACGCGCGGTTCGCCACGGCGCGGGACCGCGCGCCGCGCGTGGCCGAGCGGGGCGAGCCGGGCGAGGAGGGCTGGTTCATCCTCGAACTCCGCCTCGTCGCCGACATCGGCCTTTTGGGCCTGCCGAACGCCGGCAAGTCCACCCTCCTGTCGCGTCTGACGAACGCGAGGCCCAAGGTGGGCGACTACCCCTTCACGACGATCCAGCCGGAACTCGGCATCCTCGAGCGCGACGGCAAGGGTCTGGTGCTTGCGGATCTGCCCGGCCTGATCGAAGGGGCGCACGAGGGGCGGGGGCTCGGTGACCTGTTCCTGCGGCACGCGAGCCGCTGTCGGGCGTTTCTGCACGTGCTCGACGCGAGCGACGAGGAAGCGTACCAGGGCTTCCTGGCCGTGCGCGAGGAAGTGCGGCTCTACGACCCCGAGATCGCGGAGCGCCCGTACGTCGTCGCGCTCAACAAGCTCGATCTGCCGGTGGCGCGGGAGGCCGAGAGCGCCTTGCGCTTGCGCCTCGAGACCGCTGGGAGCCAGGTCTACGCCATTTCCGCCGCCAGCGGACAGGGCCTTCCCGAACTCGCGGACGCTGTCTGGCGCCTCGCGGCTTTGGCTCCCCAGCAGGAGCCGCTGCCTGCTGAGACGAAGGAGCGCCAGGATCCGACGGCGTTTCGTGTCGTGCCTGAAGGCGATGGCTTCCGTGTGGAGGGAGTCACCGTGGAGCGGCGCGTCGCGATGACCGACCTCGACAGCGAGCGCGCCGTCAAAAGCCTCCAGCGCTATTTGCGGCGCAAGGGCGTCGAGGCTGCCCTGAAGCGGGCTGGAGCCATGACCGGACAGAGCGTGCGCATCCGCGAGCATGAATTTGAGTTCATCGAGGGTGATGACGCGTAGCGCGAGAGAAGACACCTGCATCCTTCACGGCGCAAGGGCGCAGGGCCATCGGCATCATGGGCGGTACGTTCGATCCGATCCACTTCGGCCATCTCGTGACGGCCGAGGCGTCGCGCGCCGCGTTCGGGCTGGAGCAGGTCATCTTCATCCCCTCGGGCAACCCGCCGCACAAGCAGGACCGCACGGTCACACCCGCGGAGCACCGCTACCTGATGACCGTGCTGGCGACCTCCACGAACCCCTATTTCCGCGTCTCGCGCACCGAGATCGACCGGGTGGGTCCATCGTACACCGTCGACACGATCGAGGAACTGCGCGGGCTGGTGGGGCCCGATGCCCTCATCTACTTCATCACAGGCGCCGACGCGGTGATGGAGCTGATGACCTGGAGCCGGCCGCAGGACATCCTGGCGCAGTGCGAGCTGATCGCGGCGACACGCCCGGGATACCCGCCCGCCGACTTCCAGCGCCTTCGGCAGGCCATCCCGCAGGTCTCGGCGGCTCGCGTCCATACGATCGAGGTGCCGGCCTTGGCCATCTCGTCGAGCGACATCCGCCGGCGCGTCGAAAGCGGCGAGCCGATCAAGTACCTGGTGCCCGAGACGGTCGAGCAGTACATCCTCAAGAGCAACCTGTACGTGCGCCCGCGCGCCGCGGGCGGCCACGGTCACGGCCGCCTCGCGGAGATGTGGCTTTAGAAGGTCCCGAGGGGGAGAGCAAGGATTGGCGGAGATCGACTGGCTCGAGAAGATGCAGAGCACGTTGACGCCTGCGCGTGTCGCCCATAGCCTCGGTGTCGCCGAAACGGCCGCCGAGCTCGCCGCCTACTACGACGAGGAGCCCGAGCGCGCGCGCCTTGCCGGCATCGTCCATGATCTGGCACGCGAAATGCGCCCCGCCGACATGCTTGCGGAGGCATTGATGCGCAAACTTCCGATGGAGAGGATCGAGCGGCAGGCGCCGCTGCTCTTGCACGGCCCGATCGAGGCGTCGCGCCTCGCGGAGGACGGGCTGCACGACGCGGACGTCCTGCAGGCGGTGCGGCTGCACACCACAGGCGCGCCCGGCATGGGACGCCTGGCGCAGATCATCTTCCTCGCCGACGCGATCGAGCCGACGCGCGAGTATCCGGGCATCGAGGAACTGCGCGGCATCGCGAAGGACGGCCTCCGCGTCGCCGTCGCCACCTGCCTCAAGATGCAGCTCACGCATCTCGCTTCGCAGGGCCATCTCATCCACCCGCGGGCCGTGGCGACCTACAACAGCTTCATCTGATCCCCGGGGAGGGACGGTGCCATCGATAGAGAGGACAGCGCCGCGCGCGCCCGCCTTGCGGCCGATGCCTGCCGCGACCGCAAGTGCCCCTACGTCGTTGTTCTGGATGTGCGCGGCCATACGCCGTTCGTGGACTATTTCGTCATCTGCACGACGCAGAACAGGGTGCAGTCCGAGGCGGTCGTGGACGCCCTGCAGGACAAGCTCGGCAAGTTCCACCATCGCGAGGGGCGCGAAGGGGCGGACTGGATCCTGGTCGACTTCCGCGACATCGCGGTGCACGTGATGCTGCCGGATGCCCACCGCTTCTACGACCTCGAGCGCCTGTGGGGTGACGCCCCGCGCCTCGCGGAGGTATAGACAAGTCGACGCAGAGCCCGCTCCCGGTCGTCGGGGGCGGGCTCTAAGCGTGCGGTACCGGGATCCTCAGACGGTGCCCGCCAAGGTGATCATGGCCCTGAAGGCCCGGAAGACCTCGCGGAACTCGCTGCTTTCGAAGCGCACGGCGACCGGCGAGACGCGTTCCGAACCCGGACAGAGCGCCGCCACCTGCGCTTGGCCCGCGTGCATGAAGGTGGCGACGAGATCTGGCCGGGGAGGGGCGACGAGGCCCGGGACGTCCCCCAGCCGGCAGGCCGCCTCCACCGCGGCGCGGATCGCCTCACGGGCACGCTCGGCCCCGAGCGACAGCGAGCCGAAGCGGCCGCGCGCCTCCTTGACGCGGGCGAAATGCACCTGCGGCGAGACGCCCAGCACCTCGCGCTCCAGAACATCGTCGCCGGCCACCGCCGCGACCGGTACGCCGTAGGTGCCGGCGTAGTACGCGTTCAGCTCGTACTCCCCGACCGGCGTGCCACAGAGCGTGACCTCGTGGATGACCGCGCTCGAGTAGGTGTGGGCCAGGGTCCCTGCGGCGCCGGCCCGGGCGTGGTAGCCGGTGCAGACCATCAGGTCGTAGGAGGCGTCCAACCCCTCGACCATGCTCCAGGGCTTCGGGGCGCCGTGCAGGAGGTCTGCGCGCGGATCGAGCAGCTCGAGGATGAGGTTGAGCATCTGGCCGTGGGAGTCGTTCACCGTGACCTCCGTCGCGCCGCCGGCGAAGGCGCCCTCGATCGCCGCGTTGACCTCCTGCGTCATCAGCCGGCAGGCCGCCTGGTAGCCCTCCGCGCCCGCCGCGGTCTGGGAGCGGCCGCTCACGCCGGCGGTGCCTTCGATGTCCGCGGAAATGTAGACCCGCATCTCGCCATCTCCTTGCGTCGTGCCCTGCAGCCGGAACATGGGGCGTTAGGCGTCTTCGCCTCCCCGGCCCCGCCCTCCTTGCGGCGAAGGGGCGTTGCGCACGCCATGGCTGAGAGGCACGATGGGAATCGGTTCCGCAGGTCTCGTCTGCGAAGGATGTGTTGCCATGCAGGCCTGGGTGCTCGAGAGGCCATCCGAGGTGGCCCTGGCGGGGTCGACCCAAGGGCCGCTCACCCTGCGGGAGATCCCGCGGCCCGAACCGGGCCCGGGCGAGGTGCGGCTCAAGGTGGACGCCTGCGGTGTCTGCCACACCGACCTGCACACGGCCGAGGGCGATCTCGAACTGCCGCGCCTGCCCATCGTGCCGGGACATCAGGTGATCGGCACGGTGGACGCCATCGGGCCGGGCGTGACCGGCGTCGGGGTCGGGGAGCGCCTCGGCGCCTACTGGCTGCGCAAGGCGTGCGGCAGGTGCCCCGCCTGCCTGCGCGGCGAGGAGAACCTCTGCGCGCAGGCCCAGTTCAACGGGCTGCACAGCGACGGCGGCTACGCGGAGTGGATGACGGTGCCCGCCGCCTACACCGTAGCGATCCCGTCGCGCATGGCGAGCCACGCTGCGGCGCCGCTGCTCTGCGCCGGCGTGATCGGCTACCGCTCGCTGCGCCTCGCGGACTTCCGGCCGGGTGGGACGGTCGCTCTCTTCGGCTTCGGCGCCTCGGCGCACCTCGTCCTGCAGCTCGCGGTGCGCCAGGGAGCGAGGGTCTTCGTCTTCACGCGCGGTGAGTCCCATAGGCGCCTCGCTTTGGCGCTTGGCGCGAAGTGGGCCGGCCTGCCCGGCGACGAAGCGCCCGAACCCGCCGATTGCGCCGTGACGTTCGCCCCCGCGGGGGTGGTGGTGCCGCAGGCCCTCAGGGCCGTTCGTCCCGGAGGGACGGTGGCGATCAACGCGGTGCACCTGACCGACATTCCGAGCATGCCCTACGCCTTGCTCTACGGCGAACGCACCCTGCGCAGCGTCGCGAACCTGACGGCGCAGGACGCGCGAGAGTTCATCGCGCTCGCGGACCGCCTCGACATCCGCGCGGAGTTCACGAGGTATCCCTTCGCCGCGGCGAACGAGGCCCTGCGGGACATGAAGGCCAGCCGCGTGGACGGCGCGGCGGTGCTCGATGTCGCTGGCGTCTGAACATCGGACGTCCCCCTGGGCGCATGGCGGCGACCGGGATCCGGGCGCAAAGGTGATCGACCCACCCGTAGCCAATGTCTGGCTCGAATACAACCTGTGGAAGGCCCGTTGGGTGACGGATGGACGGCCGCCTTCGTCCGGAAGGTGCACGGCCGCCCGTCGCACGGCCGCGCAGGCGGCATAACCGCCGCAGGGGTGCCGAGGCATCCCGGGGGCAGCGAACGCAGCATCGCAGCCGCGAAGCGACAAACTGAACGGTCGTGGAACCGCCCAAAGGGGGGGAAGGCGGCTCTGGCCGCGTGACCATGGATCTTTGGCACCTCATGGTTGGCCGCCCGCTCAAGAGCCGCGAGGCACAGGCCGAGGAGATCGGCACGTCGGAGGGCCTTGCCGCGCTGTCGCTGGACGCGCTTTCGTCGGTGGCCTATGGTCCCGAGGCGATCGCCCTCGTCCTCGTCACGGCGGGTGCGGCTGCTCTGCCCTATCTCGTGCCGATCTCTCTTGCGATCGTCGGACTCCTTTTGCTCCTGGTGCTGTCCTACAGCCAGGTGATCGAGGCGTATCCCCAGGGCGGCGGGGCCTATTCCGTGTCGAAGGACAATCTCGGCGTGCCCAGCAGCCATCTGGCCGCGGCAGCCCTGATCGTCGACTACATCCTGACGGTGGCCATCTCGATCGCCGCGGGCGTCAGCGCCCTGACGTCGGCGTTTCCTTTGCTCCTGCCGTGGACGGTGCCGCTTTGCATGCTGCTCCTGGCGATCGTCACCTTTCTGAACCTGCGCGGCGTCGGCGAGAGCGCCCGCGCCTTCCTGCTGCCCACCATGCTCTTCATCGTCGGTCTCCTCGCGCTGCTGGCGTTTGGTCTTTTGCGCCACGGCGCGGCGCCCGCGCACCTGTCGCTCGCCCGCGCGGTGGCGCCGGTCGGGACGGTCCTGCTGCTGCGGGCTTTCGCGGCCGGCTGCACCGCCCTCACCGGCGTCGAGGCGATCGCGAACGGTGTGCCGCTCTTCCGCCCGCCGCGCCAGCTGCGGGCGAAGCGCACGGAGTGGCTGCTCGGGGCCATCCTGGCCGCTATGCTGCTTGGCATCGCGGTGCTCGCGGTGCGCATGGGCGTCCGACCGGGTATCCACGAGACCTTGCTCAGCCGGCTAATGGCGGCTGCGGTGGGCCGTGGCTGGGCCTACTACACCGTGTCGCTCGCGACGACGGCGGTGCTCGGGCTGGCCGCGAACACCTCGTTCGGCGGCCTGCCGCTGCTCGCCAGCGTGCTCGCCCACGACCACTACCTGCCGCACGTCTTCGCGATGCGCGGCGATCGCCTCGTGTTCGAGTCCGGCATCTGGGTTCTGGCCATCGCCGCCGCGGTGCTGCTCTTGGCCGTTCGGGGCGATCCGCAGGCTCTCGTGCCGATGTTCGCGATCGGCGTCTTCACAGGCTTCACGTTGTCGCAGACCGGCATGGTGGTGCACTGGTGGCGGGCGAGGCCGAAGGACTGGATGCTGCGTGCGGCTCTCAACGCCGTCGGCGCGCTCGCTACCACCGTGGCCACGATCCTCTTCGTCGTGACGAAGTTCCTCGAAGGCGCCTGGGTCGTGGTGCTCGCGATCCCGCTCCTGATGCTGCTCTTCCGCATGGTTCGGCGTTACTACGCGCGCGTCGACGAAGTCTTGCGGCCGGGCGTGCAGCCGGGGCCGGTCAGGCCGAAGCCGCGCCCCACCATCGTCGTTCCCATCGCGCCGCGGCTGTCCACCTTGACGCGGCGCGCCCTCGAGCACGCGCTTGCCTTCGGCGACGAGGTCATCGCGGTGGCCGTCTTCTTCGAGGAGGACCTGAAGGACCTGAAAGACCTGGAAGAAGCCTGGGAGAGGTGGGCGCCCGAGGTGCGGCTCGTGACGCTGCAGTCCCAGTACCACTCGGTGGTGCGACCGGTGGTACGGTTCATCAATTCGCTCGAGCGGCAAAGGGGAGAGCGGCTCGTGGTGCTGGTACCGGAAATGGTGCCGACCGGAAGGCTCACGGGCCTTCTGCACAACCGGCTCGGCAGCCTGCTGGCGGCGGCACTCAGGCGCCGTACGGACATCGTGATCGGCATGGTGCCGATGCACCTCGCCGAGGACGATGGGGCCAGCGGAAACTGACAGGCGACCAATCGGGCGTGGCCCACAAGCGGTTCGAGAGGCGTGCGTGCGCAAGGGCCGGAAGACCAGGACAATCGGCTGGGCAGGCAGGCACGGTGGCCCATGCGCCGCGCTTGACCGCCAGACGCGCATTCGAGTATAGTGACAGACGTGCCCGACACGCCGCACGTGCGCGTGGAGGCGGTTTTCGGGGCCGTAGCTCAGTTGGGAGAGCGCTTGAATGGCATTCAAGAGGTCAGGGGTTCGACTCCCCTCGGCTCCACCAAATTAAACAACCAGAAACCCGCTCCTGGAGCGGGTTTCAACGTTATCTGGGCGTATACATCGATGGGGTATGTGTGGCTTTGAGGGTTCGCCACTACGAACTGCCACTAAGAGAGCGGCTGGATGCTCTTGGGGCGGCTCCTCGCCGCAGCAAGTTAGTCGCCTGAACAACCGCGTCTGTCCCCACTCCAAGGGTTGGCTAGTCCACTGCCTCAACAAAGCGTGAAACCAGCTACTGGAGCGGGTTTCGGGATTTCCAACTTGGCGTGCCCGGCGGGCTTCGAACCTGCGGCCTCTTGCTTCGGAGACATGGGCCGTTTTGGAGACGGCAGTTCTCGCCTGATCGGCTACGCCCCAACGCATTTCCTATTTCCTGTGGAAGGGACACGCCGGACTTCCGATGAACCTCCGGGCAGGTGAAGGGAGCGGAACGTATGGACCCGGAGCTGAAGGCGTATCTGGACGCGATGCAGGAGAGCCTCGTCATGCGAGTGGTCGATCTCAACAACGACACCCGCGAGCATGCCGAACACCTCCACGTGCAGGCCCGCGTCTTGATCGAACAGGTCGACAAGAAGGTGGGCCTAGTCGGGGAGGGCGTGCAGGCGATCAAGGAAACCCTCGACAGTAAGCTGGAGGACCACGAGCAGCGTATCCAGAGCCTTGAACGATAGGCACTGTAGGGATGCCCCGCCGCCCGCGTAACCCATCCGGCTTCGTCCGAAAGCACTCGGACACCTCAAGCGTTCGCTGGCAGGGGATCGTGAAGTATCCCGATCCTGACAAGCCCGGAGCGTGGAAGCAGCGGTCTGCGACCTTCGACCGCAAGGCTGAGGCGCAGGCGTGGGTTGACGCGGCGGCGGAGGAGATCGACGCCATTAAGGTAAATGGCGTCACCACGACGTCACCACGAGAGCATGGACACAGGGATATTCCATAGCCATGGTAGACGCCTCCAGGCGCCGGAAACCGCTCTACAAAGCCGTTCGGTAGACATCACAATACGGGGAAGACACGTCGAAGCAAGAATGGCATTCAAGAGGACAGGGGTTCGACTCCCCTCGGCTCCACCAAATTGAAGACATGAGACCCGCTCGCAAAGCGGGTTTCATGCTTTGCTAGAGAGGGCACGCCACCGCCACTGTTTTCACTTCGCTGAAGACCGCCTTGGCCCTCGCCTCCTCGACGCCCGCTACACGACGCGCCATAGCCGCGTGCATGCTCTCTTATGAGCCGGCGCCGTCTCGCCGCCGGATGGAGAAGGGCGTCTTTCCGCCGGGACCTACGCCTCCCTGGACACGAGGTCCGTGGGCGACGACTTGTCGAAGAGCGCGGCGTAGTGCCGTCCGAGGGCCATGAGCTGTTCGTGGTTGCCCTGCTCGATGATGCGCCCGCCGTCCATCACATAGATCATGTCGGCATGCCGGACGGTGGAGAGCCGATGCGCGATCACCAGGGTGGTACGGCCGCTGGCGATGCGAGACAGGCTTTCCTGCAGTGTCATCTCCGTGGCCGAGTCCAAGCTCGCCGTCGCCTCGTCCAGGATCAGAATCCTTGGCGCGAGAGCAAGCGCCCGTGCGAACGCGAGCAGCTGGCGCTGGCCCAGGGACAGATTCGCGCCTTTGGCCCGGATGATGCTCTGATACCCGCCCGGAAGCTGCCGGATGAACTCGTCGGCGCCAGCGGTGATCGCGGCTTCGCGTACCGCCTCGTCGCCGATCTCCGGCCGAAACAGGCGGATGTTGTCCGCGACGGTGCCAGAGAACAGGTTGACCTCCTGCTGGACGATCGCCGTGAGCTGGTGCAGGTCGGCCTGCCGGAATGACCGGACATCAATGCCGTCGATCGTGATGCGGCCCTCCTGGATGTCGTAGAAGCGGGTCAGGAGTCCCATCAACGTGGTCTTGCCGGCGCCGGTTTCTCCGACGAATCCGACGAAGGAGCGCGGCTCGACCGTGAAGCTGACGTCCTTCAGCACCGGTCGCTTCGGGTCGTAGCCGAACGTCACATGCTGGAACTCCACCCTGCCCTGCATGTCGATCAGGCCGGTCGGAGACGCCCGGTGCATCTCCACGGGCTGCGCGGGGTCCGATACTTCGGGCTCGGTAAGCAGCACGCCGCCGATGCGCGCCGCGGAGATCAGCGCGGTTTGCAGCGAGTTCCAGTTCTGCGTCAGCGAGTTGATCGGGTTGAAGAACTGCTGGATGTACGAGATGAAGGCGTAGAGCACCCCGACCTCGATCGTGCGATGCAGCACAGCCTCTCCCCCGACCCACATCATCAGGGCGACAGAGAGGTTGCCAAGCGCATTGAAGGTGCGGTTGAACATCACCGACCACCGGTATTCGATTTTGTTGCCGCGCGTGTACTGCCGGTTCACTTCGCTGTACTGGTCGAACTGCTTCTTCTGCTGCTGAAAGATCTGGGTGATGCGCATGCCCCCGAGGTTCTCCGCGGTGTAGCCGATGAGCCGGGAGTAGCGACTCCTCGTGTATCGGTAGTTCTCGCGCAGGCGCTTGCGGAAGAGGATCGAGATCAGGACGATCACCGGAATGACCACGAAGCTCCCGAGGGCGATACGCCAGTTCAGGAGCAGCATGGCGCCCATGACGAAGAGCACGGTGGCGCCATCCTGGATCAGGCTGAGCAGGAAGCTCGTAAAGAATTGGCTGACCTGGTTCGTGTCGCTCGACACGTTGGTGATCAGCCGGCCCGTCTGATGGGTGTCGAAGAAGCGGACGGACAGGGACTCGATGTGGGTGAAGAGGTCGTTGCGGATGTCCCGCACGATGCGCTGGCCGATCCACTGGAGCCTACGGTTCTGCGTGAAGTTCGCGAACAGCCCGACGGCCGTGACACCCAGGTAGACGAGGCCGACCGTCAGGATGGACTGGAACTGCGGGTGTTGGACGATGAGGTCCTGGTCGATGACGATCTTGACCAGCCAGGGCTGCAGGACCTGCGTGAAGATGTAGACGAGCACGAGAGCGACGATGACCAGAAACTCCTTGAGGTGCGGCCGCAGGTACCCGAGCAGACGCCGCATGGCGGTCGCGCTGTCGGCCAACCGCACTTCCCTCGACTCGTCCGTCTCGTCCAGGCTAGGCATGGAGCGATGCACCACCCGTCTGGATCCGGTAGAGATCCCGGTACAGCCCCGGCTGCCGAATGAGATCCCTGTGGCTGCCGCGCTGCACGATGACGCCTTTGTCCAGCACGATGATCTGGTCGGCGTCGCGGACCGCGGAAAGGCGGTGCGCGGCGATGACCGTGGTCTTCTTCCCGCGCACCCTGCGCAGCATGTGGATGATTTCGCTCTCGGTTCCCGTGTCGACCGCCGACAGGCTGTCGTCCAGGATGAGAATCTTCGCCTCGCTCTTGATCAGCGCCCGCGCGATGGCGGTCCGCTGCCGCTGACCTCCGGACAGCATGATGCCGCGTTCTCCGATCAGGGTGTCGATGCCCTCCGGCATCGATTGGATCGTGTCCCAGATGCGCGACTGCGTTGCCGCCGCCTCGATGGCGTCCGGCACCACCTCTGGCTGGGAGAAGGCGATGTTGTTGCCGACCGACGTGGAAAAGAGGAACCCGTCCTGGGGCACATAGGCGATGAGGTGCCGGAGGTCCCAGAGCCGCATCTCGCGGATGTCCACGCCGTCGAACAGGACGGTGCCGGCCGGCGGATCGTAATCGCGCAGCAGGAGGTTCAGAAGGGTGGTCTTCCCGGCCCCGGTTCTCCCGACGATGCCCAGCGTCGTGCCGGCGGGCACGTCGAACGCCACCCCGGCCAGCGCGGGGTTCTCCGTGCCCGGGTAGGCGAAGGTCAAATCACGCGCCGTCAGTTCGCCGTGCCACATCTCTCGCACCACGGGCGTCTCGGGATCCCTGATGTCCGGTTCGACCGCCAAGAGGGCCTGAATGCGGGTGACGGAAGCGGACGCGTTCTGAAAGAGGTTGATGACGATGCCAAACTGCATCAATGGCCGTACAAGCATGCTGAGATACACCGTGAAGGCGACGAAGCCGCCGAGCGAGATGCCGCCGTGGATGACCAGCCAGCCGCCGTAGACGAGTCCGACCGTGAAGCCCACGCCGCTGAGCAGTGGAACAAGCGCCTGGAACAGGGTGTTCAGGCGGACGAGGCTCATCTGACGGTCGACGATCGTCTGGGTCTTCCTGGTGAACCGCGACACCTCAACCGGCTCGTTCGAGACCGCCTTGATCACCCGGATCGCTTGAAAGCTCTCTTCGGCCAACGCGGACATGTCCGAGAGGCTCTCCTGGACGAGGCGGGAGCGGAGGCGCACCTGCGGCCGGATCAAGGAGATCACGACCGGGATGAACAGCAGCGGCAGCAGACTGAACAGGGTAAGCCGGAGGTTGATCGTCTCGATGGTCATGAACAAGGTGGCGAGAAGCAGGAAAACCGCCTGGCTGATCTGGTTGACGCCCATGGAGAGCGCCTGTCGGACAGATGTGACGTCATTCAGGGAGTGGTTCAGCAGGTCGCCGACGCTTCGTGTCTGGAAATAGCGCGAGCTCAGCGTTTCCCAGTGCGCGAAGAGCCGCTGCCGCGTTTCGAACTCCCAAGTGCGGCCCAAGTTGCCAATCTGCGTCTGTCCGATTCCGAAGAGCACCACGTAGCCCGCAGCCGCGGCGGCGAGCTCTACGGCGTAAAGGACGATGACGTGACCGCCCGCACCGCCGACCTTGAGCCGGTCGATGAAGCCGCCGAGGATGTACGGAATGCGCACCTGGCAGAATTCGGCGAATGCCACCGCGAGCGTCGCCGCCAGGTAGCCCCATTTGCGTTGCAGGACAAACGGACGGATCAGTTGGCTAGGATTCAAGCTGTCACCTCGGAAGTGCAAGGACCGGATCGCTCGCCTGAACGGCTCGCTTCGCTTAGCATAACGTTAACGACCACCTCTAGGCGAGGCGGGGCGGCTCGCGACGAGAACGGACGACCATCGGCCGTCCACGTCGGACGAGATGAAAGCGCCGCACTTCTGGCGGCGCTTTCATCTCGTGTGTTCGGAGCGTCTCGGAAGGTGGAGCATAGGGCCACGACTGCGGCGCCTGGGCCCGAACGTGGGCTCTTCCTTACGATACGCCTCTCGGCAGCCGCCGCCACCAGTCCTCGTGCGTCTCGTACCAGCGCACCGTCTGCTCGAGGCCCGCGTCGAAGTCCCAGTGCCGCACCCAACCGAGCGACCGGGCCTTGGCCGTATCGACGCTGTAGCGGTAGTCGTGACCGGGCCGATCCGCGACGAAGCGGATCAG
This sequence comes from Bacillota bacterium, assembly GCA_021799275.1. Lineage (GTDB taxonomy): Bacteria > Bacillota > Sulfobacillia > JAJZYS01 > JAJYTV01 > JAJZQO01. The sequence continues at coordinate 34,777 of JAJZAT010000001.1, read as the reverse complement.
GGACGAAGGCTTGCGCAGCAGGGAGAGGATCCGCCTGGCGATCTCGGTGCCGGTCACCTGGAGCCGCGCGCCGAGGTTATAGGCCTCCCCTGCGACGCCTCGGTGGAGCACGAGATCGATGCCGGCGCAGTGGTCTTCCACGTGCAGGTAGTCGCGCACGGCGCTGCCGTCGTGGTAGAGCGGCAGGGCCAGCCCCTGCAGCGCGTTCGTGATGAAGAGCGGGATGATCTTCTCCGGGTACTGGTAGGGGCCATAGGTGTTGGCGCCCCGCGTGACGACGACGTCGAGTCCGAACGATGCGCCGTAGCTCGCGACCAGGAACTCCGCCGCCGCCTTGCTCGCCGAGTACGGGCTGCGCGGCCGGAGGGGATCCGTCTCCAGCGAACGCCTCGCAGTGCCCGAGAGATCGCCGTAGACCTCGTCGGTCGACACCTGCAGGAAGCGCCGTACGGCCCGGCGTCTGGCCTCTTCGAGCAGGACCAGCGTCCCTTCGACGTTGGTGCGGACGAAGGTCCGCGGCTCCTGGAGGCTGCGATCCACGTGGCTTTCGGCCGCGAAATTGATCACGGCGTCGACGCCTTCCATCGCCTGCCGCACGTCCGCCGGGCTTGCGATGTCGCCGTGGAGAAAGGTGATGCGTTCCAGGAGATCCCCGAGGTTTGCGAGGTTGCCCGCATAGGTGAGCTTGTCGAGCACCACGACCTCCCAGTCGGGATGGTGGCCCAAGGCGTAACGCACGTAGTTGCTGCCGACAAAGCCGGCCGCGCCGGTAACCAGCAGACGCTTGAACTCAGCCACGGTCGTCCTCCCACAGTTCCGCGCCGAAGTGGTTCCAAGGTAGGCGGCCTTCGTTCGGATCCGACGGGTCGAACTGCCGATCCGTCAGGTAGAGGAGCGTCGCACCGCCCCAGCCGGCCTTGTAGCCGTGCGCAACCCCTGCCGGGATGCGCAGGACGGCAGGCTCCTCACCGCTCAGAAGCACCGGCTGCCGGACACCCCTGCTGACCGAGGATGCCCGGCAGTCCACGAGCCAGACTAGCATGAGACCCTGGATGACGCACCAGAGCTCGCTCTGCGGCACCTTCGGGTGCAGATGGAACGCGTTGATCCTGTGCGGCGCGGCGACGCTCAGGGACGCTTGCCGCACGGTGAACGCGGGAAAGGAGCCATCGAGGACACCGCCGGTCATGCGAAAGAGCTCCATGAACGATCCGTTCACGGCACGGTGTGCGCCCAGGACGGTCAGCGTCACGCCCTCGATGCCGGGACGCGGCAGGTAGTCCTGGAACGTGAGCGCCGGCAGGATGTCGTCGGCGAGGGGAACCTGCAACCGCATCAATGCACCCCCTGCTCTGGTGTCGCGAGCTCCGCCCGCAGTTCTCGCCAGCGCCTCGTGTCGAGGGAGATGTCCTCCGGCAGCTCAACCGCGGCGTCGCGCCTGGACCCGGGGCTTACGTCCGGCCGCCTGCGCCGCGCGAGGTCGAAGACGCTCTTGCGCTCGGTCGCGATGTGCAGCGTCGAGTCCGTGATCCGATGGACCCAGCGCACGGCGAGGGCGATCTCGGGCGCGATGACGTCCACGTAGTCCTGGCTCGTGAAGACGTCGGTGTACGCCACGGGATAGGGGAACTCCCTGTCGCGGAAGCTGGTCCGGATCACGAGCGCCCCGGCGGCGAGGCGGGCCGTTTCCTCCGCCACCAGCTTGGAGAGCGCATAGTAGTTGCGCACCGGACCCGGCACGTCGTCCTCCAGGTACATGCCGCGCGTCCCTGCGAAGATGTAGTCCGTCGAGATGTGGACAAGGCGCAGGCCGTGCCGCAGGGACGCCTGCACGATGTTGCGGGTGCCGACGACGTTGGCCTGCCAGCAGACGGCCTTTTCGCGCACCGCGCCGACCACGTCGGTATAGGCCGCGGCGTGGACGATCAGATCCGGCCGGATGCGCTCGATCTGGCCTTCGATGGTCTCCGGTCGCGTGATGTCGAGCGCGGCGTGGGGCGGAGCGACGATCGAAGGGAGCAGCCGCAAGAGCTCGCGGCCGAGTCGGCCGGAGCCGCCCGTCAGGAGAACGCGGTCCGCTATCGGGGGGTCAGATCTCGACATGGCTGATGTCTCCCAGCACCAGGCGCGCCACATGCTTGCGCAGGCCGCCGCCGGCCCCTCGGGCGACCGCCCCCTGCCCGATCACGCTGCTGTCGAGACGGTGCGGCAGATTTCGCACCTCGGCGTCGGCGAAGAGGATGGAGTACTCCACCTCGCTCTGGACAATGCGGGCGTTCGGCCCCACCGAAGTGTACGGGCCTATGTAGCTGCGGTCGACGACCGCGCCGGCGGCGATGTGCACGGGCCCCCGCACCACCGAGGCCAGAATCGACGCGCCCTCCTCGACGACCACCTCGCCGACGAGGTCCGACGTCTCTACCCGGCCCCGGATGTCGCGCGCGAGGCGCGAGAGAACCAGCCGGTTCGCGTCCAGGAGATCCTCGGTCCGGCCGGTGTCCTTCCACCAGCCGTGCACCAGGCGGGCCTCGATCCTCCGGCCGCCGTCCACCATGGCCTGGACGGCGTCGGTGATCTCGTATTCGCCGCGTCTGCTCGGCGCAAGCGTCGCGATGGCCTCGTGCACGGCGGGCGAGAACACGTAGACCCCGACCAGCGCGAGGTTGGACGGGGGATCGGTCGGTTTCTCCACGAGGCGGCGTACGGCGCCCGCCTCGTCCAGCACGGCGACGCCGAACTGCTGCGGGTTGTCCACCGGCGTCAGCAGGATGAGCGCATCGCACCGCCCGGCCCGGTAGTCCTCGACGAATTCCCGGATCCCGCCCGAGAGCAGGTTGTCGCCGAGGTACATCACGAACGGTTCGTCGCCGAGGAAACGCCTGGCGGTCTTGACGGCGTGCGCAAGCCCCCGTGGCTCCTGCTGGGGGATGAACGTGAACTCTGCGCCCCAGCGGCTTCCGTCGCCGAGGGCCGCCTTGATCTCCCCGCCGGTCTCGGGGTTGACGATGACGCCGATGGAGTCGATCCCGGCCGACACGATGTCTTCGACGACATAGTAGAGGTTGGGCTTGTTCGCGATGGGCAGGAGCTGCTTCGCCCGGGTGAACGTGAAGGGTCGAAGCCGGGTCCCCTTGCCGCCTGAGAGGATCAGGCCTTTCACTGGTTTGCCCCACCCTGCACCGCTGCCGTCCGGCGTCCTGTCCGCTTCGGCGGCGGGCGTAAAGTTCCGGGGTATCGAGACGCTCCCCCGCGATGGCTGCAGCCTCAGGCGGGCACGGAGAACAGCCGTGTCCGCCTGAGACAGCGCCCGTCGACTCGGGGCCGCGACCGTCAGGGGTCGATGGTGATGGACATGACCCTGCGGATCTTCTCGCCCAGCAGCAGCTCCTTCAGCGCCACCGCGTTCATGACCGCGAGAACGATCTTCTGCATCTCGGCCGCCTGCTCGAACGTCGACGGCGTCGGCATGGTCGCGGCGAGTCGCTGCACCTTTTCGGCCTCCGCGTTCACGAGGTGCGCCAGCGCCGCCTCCTCGATGGCGACGGTGGCCAAAAGGCTGCTGATGACGTTGGCCTTGGGGATGCTGGGCAGGCTCGGTATCGTAGGAACACCCATTTTGGACTTCCTCCCAACGGTTTCGGATGCCGCCACCAGCAGACTATGTTCGGCCCGTGGCGGCGGTGTGGGGATTCGGGCAGGAAAGATGCGAAGAGATGCAATGCTTCTGGCGGGGCGTTGGTCATGCGGCGAGCGCGGGTCGCGCCAGACTGCCGCGTTCGGCAGCGAGCTTTGTCAGCAGGTCGGGCAAGGCGGGCAAGGCGGGCAGGGCGGGCAGACATCGAACGAAATGGACAGAACCCGCTGGATCTTCTCGCCCAGCAGCAGTTCTTTCAGCGCCACCGCGTTCATGACGGCAAGGACGATCTTCTGCATCTCGGCCGCCTGCTCGAATGTGGAGGGCGCTGGCATGGTCGCCGCCAGCCGCTGCACCTTCTCCGCCTCCGCGTTCACGAGGTGCGCGAGGGCTGCCTCCTCGAGGGCGACCGTGGCCAGCAGGCCGCCGATGATCCGGGAGCTCGGGATGCTGGGAAGAGAGGGGATGGTCGGAACTCCCACGCCGCATTCCTCCCATACACTGGCGGATGCAAGCCAGAGCTTTGGCTCTGTCGCTGTCGACGGGGTCGGGGAAGGGGTCAGCCGGATCCTGCGGACGTCGTGCCGCGGGCGTGGCGCGTGGGCGCATGGAGCCGGGGGGGCCCGTCATCCCAGGGAGTCCGTTCGTGCGGACAGGCCGCGGTCCCGTCCGACGGGCGGGTTCGCGCCTTGCCCATGCGCAGGTTGCCTTGTGCCGAGTCAGGGATCGATGGTGATGGACATGACCCTCTGGATCTTCTCGCCCAGCAGCAGTTCCTTCAGCGCCACCGCGTTCATGACGGCTAGAACGATCTTCTGCATCTCGGCGGCCTGCTCGAACGTGGAGGGCGCGGGCATGGTCGCGGCGAGCCGCTGCACCTTTTCAGCCTCCGCGTTCACCAGGTGCGCGAGCGCCGCCTCTTCGATGGCGACGGTGGCCAGGAGACTGCCGATGACCCTGTTCTTCGGGATGCTGGGTAGCGTGGGGATGGTCGGAACGCCCATGCGGATCCCTCCTGTCGCTTCGGCTCAACCGGTGCGATCACTAAAGCCTATGTCCCGCCGCCGCCGACGGTGTCTGGGGTCGTTGAGCGGCAGGAGCCCCCAGGGCGGCGAAGCGCTCGAGTCGCGCTTCCTGCGCCAGGTCCGCCCAGGCGGCGCGATCGCCCTCTGGCACGAGGTCCTGGCACCGCCGCAGATGGGCTTCGGCGAGACCCAGGTGGGCTTCGAGCCTGTTGGGGCCGAGGGCTAAAGCCTGCCGGAAGCTCCTCGCCGCCTCCGCCCAGTCGCTCGCCGCGAGGTAAGCCTCGCCAAGATCCAGCCAGAGATCGCAGGCGTCGCCGCCTGAGCGTGGCAGGGCCTTGCGTCGCCGTCCCCAGTGGGCGAGGGCGTCCCGCAGATAGGGGACGGCGATGTCCGCGTGGCCGTAGCGGACGAGCAGGCGGCCGATGACCGCCGGCACCTCGACCCGATCGCCGTACCCCTTCAGCAGCTCGATCACCTGTTCGGTCAGATCCCAGCGGCCCACGAGCATCGTCTTCTCCGCCAGCTCCAGGAGGGTGAGCCTGCTCTCGGCAAGGGCGGGGAGCGCGACGTCGGATCCCAGGAGCCGATCCTGCAAAGCCCTGAGGGCTGCCGTCGCGCCGCGGCTGCGCCCGCGCGCAGCCTGCAGCAGCGAGGCGGCGGCGGCGATGTCGCCGCGCATCCAGGCCGTGATCCAGGAAAGGACGAGGCTCGTCCTGCGCCTCGCTGCGTTCAGAATGAACTCCTTGCCCTGCAGGGCCGCCAGGCGCTCCGCTCCCGCCCGCACGTCGCCTTGCGCCAGAAGGCATTCGGCCCCGACGAGCTGATCGCCGGGAAGTTCGCCATCGGTCCCGGCCTGGCGCAGCAGGTCGAGGGCTTCGGCCCATGCGCCGACCTGCGCAAACTCCCGGGCGAGCAGGCGGAGCATGGCCGGTCCCACGCCGCTCTCGTCGCTGAAGAGGTCCCGCGCCCTACTCGGGCCGGCGACCGCGATCAGGGCCTTCACGAGGGGCGAGAGCGCGAGTGTCAGGTCGGGCCTCCCGAGAAGCGCCTGCTGGCTTTCCTCGATGGCCGCTCCCCAGTTGTGCAGGTCGGCCTCGATCAGCGCGAGCTGCAGGTGCGCGAGGAAGCTTCCGTATCCCTCGAGGGAGACGTAGCCGCCGGATGGGGTTCCGAGCTCCAGGCAGCGCCTCGCCGCCGCCCGTGCCCCGCCGTACTCGCCAAGTTCCCGCAGGACGCAGCTGTAGTGGTAGTGGAGGTCCGTATAGTCCGGGAAGCGGTCGATCGCTTCCTCGAGCACCTGCCGCGCCAGAGCGAACCGGCGCAGGGTCATGAGGGTGCGCGCGTAGCGCTCGCCGACGTAGTGGATTCTCGCCAGGCTCCACGAGCGGCGGAAGTGGACGAGCGACTGCGGCAGGCGGCCCGCCACCGCCAGTTCGACCGCCAGGTAGCCGATGTAGCGCGCGTCCTCGGAATTCTGGCGCAGCTGCTCGCGCAGGAGGCCGATGTTGCGCGCCGACTTGCGGCGCTGCACCCGAGGGTCCGACAGGTAGCCGTAGTGGAAGATCTTGAGGTCCGTCGCCACCACCGAATCGACGGCCAGCCACTCGTGGATCGCGCCGTGGAAGCGGTGCTCGGGGCGACTGCGCCAAAGGCGCGTCTGCGCGATGCACATCTGGGCGCCGCCCGACTTGTCGCCGACCCAGCTCGCGATGACGAACTGGTAACCCATGACGTCGGGGGTCGCGATGCGCACCAGAGGGCGGAGCATCTCGCGCGCCTCGGCCGACAGCTCGTCGTCGGCGTCCAGCCAGAGCAGCCAGTCCCCCGAAGCCTCTGCGAGGCTCCGGTTCCTGGCGGAAGCGAAGTCGTTGGTCCAGGGCGCGTGCACGACGCGTGCGCCGAAGGAAGCCGCCACGCTCGCGGTGGCGTCCTGCGAGCCCGTGTCCACGACCACGATCTCGTCGACCGCGCCCCTCGCGCTCGCAAGGCAGCGTCCGAGGTTGTCCTCCTCGTCCCTGGCAATGATGCAGAGCGTGATGCGGGCCTGCTCAGGCACGCCGGTCGACCTCCCGGCGGATGTGATCCGCAAGGGAGCGCAGGGGCAGGGAATCCGGCAGGCTGGCGACAGCGCGGCTGAGTACCTGGGCGGTCTCGTCGATCCAGAACTGGGCCCTGGCCCACTCCTCGTCCCGCCTCGCGGCCCCTGGATCGCCGCTCCCCTCTGGCTTCACGGCGCGACCTCCTCGCATAGCTTCCCTGCTGCAGCCTATGAGCGGGCAACCGATCCCGTGCAGGCGGCAAGCGGGCCTGCCGGTCCCTTCGCGGCCCTGGGCTGGAGGGTGCAGGGCCTCCAGCCCTTCGGAGACATCGCGCCATCGCGGGGCATACGCTGGCAAAGGACCTTTGCGAGGTGTTTGTCCATTGGAGCTGTACGGCGAGGACTATTACGGCCACTATTGCGGTCCTGTGCCCTACGACCGGTCGCATGACGCGTTCCTGCGCTTCTTCCGCACGATCGCGCAGCACATCAAGGCCAGGCTGAGACCGGAGAGCGTCATGGATGTCGGGTGCGCCAAGGGCTTCCTGGTGGAAGCGCTCAGGGACCAGGGCATCGAGGCGTTCGGCATCGACACCTCCACCTACGCCATCTCGCAGGTCAGGCCCGACATGCGGCCGTGGTGCCGCGTCGGGTCCGCCACCGAGCCGCTCGAGCGAAGCTACAGCCTCATCACCTTCATCGAGGTGGCGGAGCACCTTGCCGGGGCGGATGTGAAGCTTGCGCTCGACAACGTCTGCCGGCACGCGGAGACCGTGCTGTTCTCGTCGAGCCCCGACGACCACTATGAGCTGACGCACGTCCACGTGCGGCCGCGCAGCTACTGGCTGTCCTGCTTCGAGGAGAGAGGCTTCACGCTCGATAGGGCCTTCGACCTCAGTTTCGTCGCGCCGTGGGCCATGCTGTTCCGCAGGACGGGACCGGCTCGTCTCCACGTGGCCTATTACGCCTTCGCCAATCCCTCGTCGGCCTCGCCGCTGATCCGCGTGAGCGGCCCCATGTCCCACCTCTCCCGCATGGAGCGCGCGGTGCTGCACCGGGGCTGTCAGAGGACGGACAAGACCTGGGCGGTCACGGCGGAAGCCCTGCGCGACGCGGATGTGGTGCTCGTGCAGCGGGAATTTCCCTTGAGTCCCGCGGCGGCGGAAATCGTGTCCGCCGCGCGGGGCCTCCACCTGCCCGTGCTGTACGAGCTGGACGACCTCCTGACCGATCTCCCGCCCGAACACCCGAAGGCCTCCTGGTACCAGTCGAGGGGCGGGACGTTCATCGAAGCGATCCGCGAAGCGGACGCCGTCACCGTCTCCTCCGAGCAGTTGCGTGGGGAGATCCTGCGCTGGAACCGGAACGTCTTCGTCCTTCCCAACTACCTCGACGACAACATCTGGACTATGGAGGGGCCCCGGCGCCCCTCCCGCGTGGTGACCATCGGGTACGCGGCGACCCCGACGCACCTTCCGGACATCGATGAGCTGCAAGACGTCCTCCTTGCGGTCGCACGGCGCTACGGCTCCCGGGTGCGATTCCGCTTCCTGGGCTGTCAGCCCGCGTGGGCACAGGCACTCGGGGAGGGCACCGAGTCCCGGCCGTTCAGCGAGGACTACCGCTGGACGTTTCCACGGGATCTGCAGGGCGCGGACATCGACATCGGGCTCGCGCCGCTGCGGCCATCCCGCTTCAATCTGGCCAAGAGCCACATCAAGTACCTCGAGTACGCGGCCGCAGGCATCGCCGGAATCTACGCGGACCTTCCGCCGTACCGCGGCACCGTGCGCGACGGCACGACGGGTCTACTGGTTTCCGGCGGGCAGTGGTACGACGCCATCTGCAGGCTGGTGGAGGACGTGGGCTTTCGGCAGGACATCGCTGCGCGGGCGCAGGACGACGTGCGCAGCAACTGGCTGCTCTCGGACCACGCGGACCGCTGGTACCAGGTGCTGGACGCTCTCGCCCGGCCGCGGGCGGCTGGGGACGGAATGGTCTCGATCCAGGCCGATGAGCCTCCGCTCGTGTCGATCGTCATTCCTGTCCACGGGCAGTGGCCCTATACGGCCAAGTGCCTCGACGCCCTGCGTCAGCATACGGGCCTGATCCGGCACGAGGTCATCGTGGTCGAGAACGGCGTGGACGCGGAGACGGAGACGGAGCTCAGGTCGATGGGCGACCGCGTCCGGGTGCTCACCAACACGGACAACGAAGGATTCGCGAAAGCCTGCAATCGCGGTGCCCTCGCCGCGCGCGGCAAGTACCTCGTCTTCCTGAACAACGACGTCGAGGCTCGGGCGGACTGGCTAGCGCCGCTCGTCGCACGGGCGGATGCCGATCCGTCGATTGCGGTGGCCGGCAGCAAGCTGCTCTTCCCGGACGGCACGATCCAGCATGCGGGCGTCGAGCTGCGCTACGCGAGCCCCTATCCGATCTGTCCGGCGCACATCGGCTACCGGGCGCCGGGCGGGGAGTTTGAGGTCCCGCGCGACGTGACGTCGGTGACCGGTGCCTCCATGCTGGTGCGCTCCGCCGCCTTCAAGGCGGTCGGGGGCTTCGACGAGCGGTACGAGAACGGCTATGAGGATGTCGATCTCTGCCTGAGGCTGCGGGAGGCGGGGTACCGGATCGTGTACGAACCGGCCAGCGTGCTCGTGCACCACGGCTCCACGACGGTGGGCCGCTTCGACAAGGAGCTCGAGAACCTCGACGTCCTGCATCGGACATGGATGGACCGGCTGAGCGGCTTCGACCGGGACGGCTACGCCGAGGCGACGCCGTCCCCGGTGGACCCCGCCCGTCCAGGGGTCAGCATCGTCGTGGTGACGTACAACTCCCTCGAGACGATCGCGCTCTGCCTCGAGCACCTGCGTCTCCACAGCGGACCGCAGGACGAGGTGATCGTCGTCGACAACGCGTCCGAGGACGCGACCGTCTCGTATCTGAAGTGGTACGAAGGCCGGTATCCGGATCGGCTGCGCATCGTTTGCGGCAAGGCGAATCTCGGCTTCTCCCGCGGCGTCAATCTCGGGCTCAAGGAGGCCAGCCGCGACTACGTCTGCCTCCTCAACCCGGACGTGATCGTCGCGTCCGGCTGGCTCGAGAGCATGATGGCGCACCTGGTCGCTCACGGGGACGTCGGCGCGGTGGGTCCGCTCTCCGACTTTGTGGCCGGGCGGCAGAACGTGGCGCTGCACCTCGAATTCGGCGCGAGCGACCCCGAGCGCATGGCCGCCTTGCTGCAGGAGAGCCGGGCGGGCCAGGCGGTGGAGACGAAGGTGCTGATCGGCTTCTGCATGCTCCTGCGCCGGGCGGAACTCCTGGCCCTCGGCGGTCTCGACCCGGATCTCTTCCTGGGCCACGACGACCTCGACCTCAGCCTGCGCCTGCGCGAGAGGGGACTGCGCCTGCTCGTCGCGACCGACGCCTTCGTGCACCACGAGGGCCACAAGAGTTTTCAGCGCGACCCGGCCCGAGGGAAATACCTCGTGCAGCAGAGCGCCAACGCGCTCTACGAGAAACTGTACCGCGCCTATCGCGGCAAGGTGCCTTCCGGCCAGGAACTCTGGGACATCGACTGGTTCCGTCCGACGGAGGGTCTCACCAGCATCGTCTGCCTTGTGCATGACAACCTCGCGGTGACCCGGCAGTGCGTGGCCTCCCTGTACGAGCACACCGGTCGGGAGTTCGAGCTGATCCTCGTCGACAACGGCTCCACCGAACCTGTTGGGGACTATGCCGAGGAGCTCAGAGAGACGCACGGCAACGTCGTCTACGTGCGCAACGCCCGCAACGAGGGCTATGCGTACGGCTGCAACCAGGGGCTCGCCCTGGCGAAGGGCGCGTTCATCGTGCTGCTCAACAACGACGTGGTCGTGACGCCGCATTGGCTCGGCCGACAGCTCGCCTTGCTGTCGCTCGACGAGACGGTCGGCATCGTGGGTCCGCGCAGCAACTACATCGCCGGTGTGCAGCAGGTGCAGGACAAGTCCTACCGCGGCGTGAGCGACCTTAGGCCCTTCGCGGAGCGCTGGTTCCGCTCGCACGCAGGCGGCTTCACCGCGGTGGCGCGGGTGGTCGGGGTCTCTATGGTCATGCGGCGGCAGGTGGTCGAGCGCATCGGCGGCCTCGACACCGGGTTCGGCATGGGCAATTTCGAGGACGACGACTACTGCTTGAGAGCGGTCCTGGCGGGGTTTCATCTCGCCGTGGCCGACGACGTGTTCATCCACCACCACGGCAGCGCGACGTTCCGCTCGAGCGGCATCGACTACCCGCGCATCATGGCGGAGAACTGGGAGATCTTCCGGAGCAAGTGGCTCCTCGGGCGCAAGCTGCCGACGCCGCAGGACGCTGAAGCGTTCCTGGACGCGTGGGACCACATTCCCTGCCGCTACCAGGAGATCTTCCACCCGGGGCTCGAGCCGATCGAGCCCGAGCCCCAGGGCAGGGAGCGGCTGCTTTGCATCCCGGACTGGAACGCGGAGGACTGGAAGAGGGTCGTCGCGACGTACGTCCGGAGATTCGAAGGGCGCGATCCCGTGGCGCTCGTCCTCCGTGTCGAGCCTCCCTCGCCCGACCTCGTCACGCGGGCCCGGGGGAAGTTGGACGCCTTGCTGGCGACGCTCGTCGCAAGCGATGCCCCCGCGATCCGCTTCGAGACCACGCAGATCCCGCCGCGGCATCGCGGATCGCTCTACGCCGCGGCCAGCGCCTTCCTGCCCTGCGCGGGAAGCAGGGCGGCCGTCTACGCGCGGGAGGCCGAGGCGTGCGGTCTGCCGTCCCTGGACGTGGCGGAGCTGAAAAAGTTGGCACGCCGGCTCCACGAGCGGCGTTGACGGCCGACCCACCCGCCGATCGGGCGGGACCGGCTTTGGGCGCCCGCTCGCGGCCTAGCTCCGGGCCATCGTCGCGCGGCGCAGCAGCGCGGCCAGACGGCTCCAGAAGATCGCGGCGGGCTCCTCGACCACGATCTCCCACTCGAACGCGACACAGTGCAGCATCATGAAGTACTGGCCCGGGCCCTCGTCCACGTAGACGGTGCCCGTGGCTGCCTGCGCGGTGTTCGGCAGGAACGCGTTGACGACGGCCGTGCCGTCGGACCTGTACAGCATCCCCTGCAAGATTCCGTCGAGAAGATGGGATCCGCCGTCAGCCTGCCAGCGTAAGCGCCAGCACGAACTCTTGACCTCGAAGACGTCTGTCCACCCCGGGCCTGTGCCCGACCAGCGGCCGACGGTCATCCAGCCGGAGGCAAGGCCCTGCAGCCAGCCGCGGCGGTGAAGGTAGAGTGCGATGGCCAGCAAAGCGAGCAGGGAGCCGAACGTCCAGTCCATGGCGGCGTAGCTGTGGCATTGGCTCGCGACGGCCCGACCCATGGCGACCGGCGCCGCCAGAAGGCCCGGCCAGGCCGAAAGCCAAGGCATCCCCACAGGCCCGCCTCCTCCCACCAACACCTTCGGCCTGAGACCCAAGACGGTCGGCCGTCTGGCCCAGCGGCGGCCGGCAGACCGGCCGGGCTGGCGCCTTTGCGGGGCTGCTTGCGGGGCGCAGGTTCAGCTGGACTTGGACGACTCGACCGGCGGGATCCCGCTTAGTGGCCGCGGGCGGATCTCCGCCGCACGGTTCCATCGTATTCGTGCGGCTGGGCTCTGGTAACGCCGGAGGGATCCCGGCCTAGAGGGCGCGCGGTGGCGAGCCAACCCGTCGCGCCGGGCAGAAGGCCGGGCGAGCTCTCTGGCGCCCTGGTTCCCTTCGCCAGGCAGGGGTCGTTGCCAAGGCCGGACACGGCTTGGGCGCTGCGGTCAGCGCCCAAGCTGGACCCATGGCATCTGCCCCGCGCCGCTGGTGCTCAGTGGTCTGCCCAAACGTGGAGCAGCACCAGCTTGCTGATAGTCCGCGGGTCGATCAGTTCGTAGTGCGTGTACTCGACCTCGCAGTGCACGGCGTGGACCTCGTCGCGGCAGAGGAAGAACGTGTGGAACGGGGCCAGGAAGTGCGCGAAGTGCACGGACTGGTCCGGCAGCTCGGCCACATACTCGACGCCGATCTCCACGATGCCGCTGACGACGATCTTGCGCCTGCCTTGGGGCCGGACCTCCTCCCAGTGGGTGATCCGACAGGTCGGATTGAAGCGCAGGATGCGCTCGATGTCGGGCTTCTCCGGCGGCACAGTCAGGGTGCCGTCGACGATGGTCTCGAGTTCGCACTCGCCGCAGTGCGGGTCGGGAGGACACGGCCGAGGATGCGGGTGCACATGGTGGCGGTGGCAGTCGTCCTCGTCGTCCCTGTTGCCGTCCTTCCCACGCGCGTGCGAGCCGCCGTGTCGGGCGCGCCCCCCGCCGCCGTCGCGGCCGCTTGGGACGCTTTCGCCGAGCGCCTCGGCGGTGCTCTCGATCAAGGTGCGAAGGGTGTCGAGGAGGTCTTCGATCTCGCAGAACACGCAGCGTTCCGAATTCTCAGCCATTGAGCCCATCCCTCCGCAGCATGGCGGGAAGGCCTGCGCGGGGCAGGCCTTCCCGCATCGCCTTCTACGCTTGAGCGGTCACCAGCAGGACGATGTACTTGCTGATGGTGCGCGGGTCTACGAGCTTGAAGATCGCCGCCTCGATGATGGCCGCGACATCCACGGACGCGCCGGGCGGCAGACCCGGCCAGAGGATGAAGGTCTCGAACGGGATCTCCGCCTCCACCACGTGCACCGACTGCTCTTCATCGGTGGCGACGTACTTCACGATGACGTGCACGACGCCGAGGATGATCACCTTGGTGCCGTCGGGGGTCGGGATGACCACCACCCGGGTGAATTGCACCTGGACGATGTGATCCAGGATGGCCTCAGCCGGCGGCTTCTGCGGCGGGATGACGATGTCGTGGTCGATGCCGACCTCCACGGCGTGGTCCGGGATGTTGTTGACGACGTAGTCGGCCGTGGCGGTGGCCGTGTGCGGGCATCCGTCGTAGGCGACCAGCGAGACGGTGTGCGGGCCTTCGATGTACATGGTCGTGTCCCAGATGAGATGGTAGGGGGGCGCCGTCTGGGTGAGGACGAGCGTGCCGTCGATGTACCATTCCACCTTGGTGACGGCGATGTTGTCCGTCGCGCTGCCGACGACGGTCACCGTGCCCTGCACCTCGGAACCGGACGGCGGGGAAACGATGGCGGCGGTCGGCGGCGTGTTGTCGACGATGTAGCTCCGGGTGTCGCTCGCGTGGTTGCCCTGCGCGTCGTAGGCCGTAGCCCGGATCTGGATCGGGCCATCCGCTACCAGGGTGGTCTCGAACACCTGTGCCCAGGGGTTTCCTCCTATGGCGGTGCCGATCGAGTGCCAGGTGGTCCCGCCGTCGGTCGAGTACTCCCAGATCACCTGGGTGACGCCGACGTTGTCGGCCGCGTTGGCCTCCAGGGTGACGTCGCCGCAGAGCGTGGAACCTGCCGGTGGCGCGGTGATCTGGACCGTGGGCGGTGTGTTGTCGATGGCGAACGGTCCCTGCTCGTCCTGGCCGGTGAGCAGGCCGTCGCTCGCGATGACGCGGACATGGAACTCGCTGCCGTTCAGGCCCACGGTGTTCCAGTCGAAGGTGGTGGCGGTCAACCCCGTCGCGAGCAGCAGCCAGGTGGTGCCGCAATCCGGCGAGTAGTAGACATCGTAGGTGAGCGGATCGCCATCGGGGTCGCTGGCGGTCCAGGTGATGGGCACCGTGCCGCTGACTTCGTCGCCCGTGAGCGGGTTTGTGACCGTCACCACCGGCGGACGGTCCGTAACCTCCAGCACAGCCGTGGTGCTGAGGTTGAACTGGTTGCCCTTGGTGTCCGTCCCCGTCAAGGTCACCGTGTTGACGAAGCCCGCGCTGGTCGCCGGCGGGGTCAGGACGCTCAAGGTGGTCGCAAGGGACCCGGGGGCGGGAATGCTCGAAGGGATGTCCGGCGCCTGCCAGGTGACGATCGTCGTGCCGGCCGGGCCGGCGACGACGCTCGTCGGTGTGGGCGACGTGCCTGCCGCGTCGTAGGTGAGGCCTGCCGGAATCGTGTCCGTGATGACGACGTTGTCGAGCGAGATCGTCGTCGAGGTGTTGCTGGCGGTGATGGTCCAGGACGGCTTCGTGTTGGGGAACGCGCCCTGAACCGCCGGCGACTTCACGATCGACGGCAGGGCACCCTCGATCGCGGTGAGCGCCGAGCAGGCGGAGAGGCCGTAGCCGGTGCCGTCGGGCGTCTTGTAGCTCGATGTGAAGCTCAGGAGGTTGTTGTAGCCGATGCTCGGCGTCACGTCGAAGGTCATGGTCAGGACGGTGCCGGGAGCCGCCGTGAGGCCCGTCCAGGTCCACGTCGGCGGTCCGGCGGTGGTCGGCGGGGTGCTGACCGTGATGTTCGTCGCGCCGGCAATAGGGGTGATGCTGATGTCGAGGTTGCTGGCCGTCTGGCCGCCATCGTTGAAGACCGTGGCGGTGATGGTCTGCAGCACGCCGGCCTGCGCCGGGTTCGGCGTCAGGATCACGTCGATGTGCGGCAAGGCCACGGAGAGCAGCTCGGAGTTGAGCGCGAAGCGGAGATACGGGCCGTCCGCGTTGTTAAGGTAGGGCACGCTGGTCGTATAGGAGTGGCCGCCCTCGTAGGTGACGGTGCCGGCACCCGTGCCGCCCTTGTAGGGGCCGGTGATCATGAAGTCGTACTGCGCCCCGCTGTGGAGGAAGTGCGCCATGGTGCGCGTGTACGTGAGGTAGGTGACCGCGCTGCGCAGCCACGTCTGCTCGGAGCCGCCGGGGAGGGCCTGGGGCTTCGTCGTCCCGACGGCTTGGTCCAGGCCGTAGTCCGGGACGTCGACGGTGAAGGTCCCCGTGTCGCCCTTGTTGGGGAACGCGGGGATGCCGGTAGTCAGGAAGAAGAAGATGTTCTCGATGGCGCTGATCGAGTGGCACATCGAGTGGATGTAGCCGCCCGTCTTGACGAAGTCGTCGAGCGCGGACTGGGCGCTCGGGCTGATCCACGTCGCGTCGCTGGTGTGCGGGGAGTAGAAGATGTCGTAGCTGCGGCGACGGCACGCGGCTGTGCTGTAGCCGACCAGGGCTCCGTTGCCGATGTCCGTCGCGCTCAGGACGCCCGGCGAGGAACCGGACCAGGCGTTACCGTTGGCGTCCCTTATCCCGGCGGCGTTCAGGTAGCCGAACACGATGTTCGCGTTGGTCTGCTCGACCGCGATGCGCGGCGCGCGGGTCATCGTGGCGAAGATGGGCGCGGCGAGGGGATTGGGGGCCGTCAGGACATGCACGGCCGTGGCGTTGCTGGCCTGCCAGGCCGCGATGATGGGGTCGGCCGCGGCCCTGTGGGACTGGTCGATGATGAACGGACCGCCGCTGTAGCTGTGGTTCACGATGGCGCTGCCGGTCTGGAAGTCTGTCGCCGAGGCGACGAAGTCCGTGCCGTTGTATGCCTTTCCCGGTTGGATCGCCCACATGACCGGGATGCCGACGCGCAACAATCGATCGACGAGGCCGTAGGCCTTGAACATCCCGAGGTTCTGGTAGGACGTGTCCATCGGGATGATCAGGCTGCCCGCCGGGACGTTCACCGGTGGCATGGCGTCACACCCCCTGGCCGCAGACGTAGAGTACGACGAGCTTTGCGATGTGCCGCGGGTCGATCTGCTGGAAGTCGGCGTACTCGATGCACGCCGTTACGTTGGTGAGCTCGGCCGCGCAGAGGAAGAAGGTGTGCCAGGGGATATCAAAGTGGGCGAAGTGCACCGCCTGGTCGGGCACGTTGGCGACATACTCGATGCCGATGTGCACGACGCCCGAGACGATCACCTTGTGGCCGAGCGGCGTATTGATGACCTGCCAGTCGGTGACTTCGACCGACACCCGGAACTCGAGGATGCGCTCCTTTTCCGGCTTCTGGGGCGGGATGACGACCTCGCCGTCCACGATCACTTCCGTGGAGCAGACGCAGTTGGGCTGTACGGGGCAGGGCGTCTGGATGACGACGTCAGGATTCGCTGGCATGACATGACCCTCCCATGCGGTCTAGAACCGCGGTCTGAAGCACTACAGCCGTTACCGCGGTTTGTCGCACTATATGGCAGAGCTCGCCATAAGGTGACACGGCTCGACCTTGCCTGGAGGTCGAGCGCGTCGCGGCGGTCGGCGGGTTGCTGTTCCACGTCGCCGTGAGGCGAGGGCCCAGGCGAGTGGCAGGACCCGATCGAGGTGGTAGAATGTGGTGAGACCGATGCGTGGGAGATTCACGCCATGAAGGCCCATATCGTGATGGCCGGACTGCTTGGGATGGCTCTCCTGGCTGGTTGCGCGTCTTCGAAAGCCAGCCGGTCCGGTACGCCCGGTGTTTCCATCGTCCTGGCCAAGAACGCGTCCAAGGCGACGCCGATGACCCGCATTCCGGCTTCGCTCGGACTCCTCGTGCCGCGGGTCGCGAACTACCGTTGCAGCGGGGCTTTTCAACCTGCCGCCACGGCCTCTCAGACCGCCACGACGCCGCCCGTGGACATGGCGCCGCCGTTCTGGCAACTGACCCTCGAGTGCGTGAACCCGGATCTGAAGTTCCACTTGCCCAAGGACACGATTCCGCCAGGTGTCGTCTGGATCTTCGAGATGCCCGCGAACCAAGACGCGACGACCCTTCGCCAGGCGATCGGGGCGGTGGCCGACACGGCGCAGCTTGGCCTTCGGCAGGCGGGCAGGCTGCGGGTCGGGGTCGGCAAGCTCGGCTTCGCCGGCAAGATGCGCAACCTCGTCTGGTTCCTCGGTGGCAAGACAAGGTGGACGTTCATGCATCAGGAGGCGCACGGCAGGGTGCTCGTGTACCTGACCGGACGAGCGGTCTCGATCACGACGCTGAAGACGCTCGCCCAGAACATGCGGCTCTTGTCGCGCTGAGCTCGCACCGCCACGGCACGCGTGGTCGCCCGACCTGTGGACGCCATGAGTCGAGCGTGACGCACGGCGCAAACTAGGAGGGCCACCTGAAAGGAGGACCTTCTTGGCGCAACTGATGAGCGAACGCCTGAAGTTCGAACTGGCCCAGGAACTCGGCGTCAGTGGCATCGTTGATCGCGAAGGCTGGGGCGGCGTCTCGGCCCGCAATTGCGGCCGGCTGGTGCAGCTGGCGATCAAGCGGGCAGAGGAAGCACTCGCGGAAGGTGGCGAGGGGGAGCGCCGATAAGGCGCTCCTCCCCTTTACGCCGGGTTGGGCGAGCGCCTATCCCGCTCTTTTTTCCTATGACGGCCATCCCGTTTTCCGATGGCACGGACGGGCCCGCTTGGCTACGCTTGCCTGGGAGGGGATGGACCATGGCGAACGAGGTGCAGGACTTCTTCTCGAAGCACGCCCAGGGCTACACGGCGAGCCAGAGCCACCGGGCCGGCAAGGACCTCGACCTGCTGACAAGGCTGCTGGACCCAGGAGCCGACGATCGGCTCGTCGACATCGCCGCAGGCACCGGGCACACGGCCCTGCATCTGCGGCCCCTGATCTCCAGTGCCCTCCTTGTGGACTTCACCCGCGAGATGCTTGAAGAGGCACGCATGCTCGCCCAGGACCGCGGACTCGAGATCGAGACGCTGGTGGCCGACGCCGTGGCGGTCCCGAGACCTGACGGCGCTTTCACCCTGGCCACCTGCCGCCGCGCCGCCCACCATTTTCCCGACATCCCGGGCTTTCTGCGCGAGGCCTTCCGGCTGCTGGCCCCTGGCGGCAGGCTCGGCATCTCCGACATGACCGCCGACGACACGGCGATCGGCCTCGTCAACCGGATCGAGCGCCTGCGCGACCCTTCCCACGGCTCCGCCCTGTCGCCGCAGGGCTGGCGGGCCGCCGTACAGGCGGCGGGCTTCCGGATCGACGCCTTTGAGATCGAGCAGGAGGACTACGTGCTCCTGCGCTGGCTCGCCCCTGTCTCGCCCGCCGAGGTGGACCTCGGTGCCATCGAGGCCATCCTCAAGGAGGCCAGCGCCGAGGAGCGCGAGGCCCTCGGGATCCGGGAGGACAGCGACGGCCTGCACCTCGTCAAGTCTCGCGCGGTGCTCGTGGCGACGCGCGTCTGAGAGGTTTCGGACAAGTCTCGCGCAGAAGGAGCGCTTCCCGCCCGGGGAGCGCTCCTTCGCTCGGGCCTAGCCGGCGGGACCTGGTCATAGACTCGATAGCGTCCCGTCACGGCGGAGAGGGTGAGCCGATGACGCGAAGCCTGCGTCTCTCCGACCTGCCCGACGCCACGCGCGCCGAGGTCCGGGAGATCCACGGACACCCGATGTTCCGCAGCCGCATGCTGGCGCTCGGCATCACGCCGCGAAGCCCTGTACGTGTTCTGCGGCGCATGCCGATGGGTGGGCCGATCGAGATCGAGGTGCGCGGCACGCGCCTGGCCCTTCGACTGAGCGACGCGGGCCGCATCACCGTCACCGTGCGTGCGTGACGCCGCCGGAGCCGTGAGCTGGGGGTCTGCCGATGCGTGTCGCGGTCGCCGGTAATCCGAACGTCGGCAAGACGACGCTGTTCAACGCGCTCACGGGCAGGCACCAGGAAGTGGCGAACTGGCCCGGAACCACCGTCGACTATGTCACGGGCAGGATTCCGGCCCTGGTGGGGGAACCGCTGGAGCTGATCGACCTGCCGGGCACCTACGCGCTCGAGGCCTACTCGCAGGAGGAGCGCGTGACCCGGAACTTCCTCCTGCATGAGCCCCACGACGCGGTGATCGTCGTCGTCGACGCCTCGAGGCTCGAACGCAACCTCTATCTGGTGCTCGAACTGATCGAGCTGACGCCGCGGGTGGTCGTGGCCCTCAACATGATGGACGCGGCGGAGCGGGACGGCCTGCGGGTCGACTCCAAGGCGATGTCCGAGCTCTTGGGGGTACCCGTCGTCCCGACCGTCGCGTCGCGCGGCACGGGCCTGCGCCAGCTGATCGCCGCGGCGCGGGCCGCCGCCCGTCAAAGGGACCTTGCCCTCGCGCCGTCGCCCGTCCCGTACCCCGAGGAGCTGCGGCGCGATCTGATCGCGCCGATCGCAGCGAGGCTCGCCGCCCTGCCCAGCCTAGCTTATCCGCCGGACTGGACGGCCCTGCAGCTCCTGCAGGGCGAGCGGGACATCGCTTCGGCCCTGGCCGCCCTGCCGCAGGGGCAGGCTGCCCTCGCCTTCACGCGCGCCTTGCTCGCGCGGAGCGGCAGCCCATCGGGAGTGGACCGCTCCAGGCCCAACGCGTCCCTCGCCGCGGAGCCGGATGTCGCGGACCACCAGGAGGAACTCGGCCTCGTGCTGGCCGACAGCCGCTACGATTTCATCGCCAGGATCCTCAGGACGAGCGTGCGCCGCCGCCTGCGCTGGCGCCGGGATCCCACGGAGCGGCTCGACGGGCTGCTGCTGCATCCCTTCTGGGGTTACCTCTGCATGGCCGCCATCTTCTCGGCCGGCTTCTGGCTCGCGTTCGTGGCGAGCGCCCCGCTCTCCGGGCACATCGATCGCCTGCTGGTCGCCATGGGCGGGGCGGCCGCCCGGTGGCTGGGCGGTGCAGGTGCGCCCGCTTTCCTGCGCAGCCTGCTCCTGTCGGGTGTCTTTCCCGGGGTCGGCGCCGTGCTCTCCTTCGTGCCCTACATGGCCGTCTTCTTCGCCGTCTACGAGGTCTTGCAGGACTCCGGCTACATGGCGCGCGCCTCGCTGCTGGTCGACCGCTTCATGCAGCTGATCGGCCTGCACGGCAAGGGCTTCTTCGCCCTCGTGTCCGCCTACGGCTGCAACGTTCCCGCCCTGACGGCGACCCGCGTGATGGAGAATCCCCGCGACCGCCTGCTCGCCAACCTCGTGATCCCCTTCATACCCTGCAACGCCAGGCTCGGCGTGATGGCCGTGATGACGGCCGCCTTCTTCCCCGGAGCGGCGGGCGCCGCGGCCATGATCGGCCTCATCGCCCTGAGCCTGCTGGTCCTGACCCTCGTGGCGGCGCTCTACCGCCGCACCATCCTGCCGAACGAGCCGGCGCCGCTCGTGCTGGAGCTGCCCCGCTACCACTGGCCCTCCTGGCGTACGGTGGCGCTCGCCGTCTGGCATCGCGTCTGGCTCTTTCTCAGCCGGATCTGGTGGTTCCTGATCTGGGCGACGATCGCGATCTGGGCCCTGACCTACTTTCCCGCCGGACAGCCGCTCGACCACTCCTGCGCCGCGCTCCTGGGCCGCTGGCTGACAGGACTCGTGGGACGCCACTTCGGTTTCGACTGGCGTCTCATGATCGCGATCCTCTTCGGTTTCGTCGCCAAGGAGACGACGCTTTCGACGCTTGGCGTCCTGTACGGATCGGGCGGCGGCTACGTCTCCCTCGCGCACGCCCTGACCCACGCCCTGACGCCGCTCGTCGCGTTCACCTATCTGGTCGTCTACATGCTCTACGTGCCATGCCTCTCCACCGTCGTGCAGATGCGCCGCGAGAGTGGCGCCTGGAGCTGGGCTGCCCTCGGTGCCGGGATGAACGTCGCGGTCGCGTTCGCGGTGGGACTGCTGGTCGAGCGCGTTGGCCTATGGCTCGGCCTCGCGCCCTGAGGAAGGGGATGCTCCGATGCTGCGGGAGATCGAGGCGGCTCTTGGCCGCCGCGGCAGCTGGACGCTGGCCGAACTCTCCACGAGTCTCGACCTGCCGCCGGAACTGGTGCGGTCCGGGATCGGGCACCTCATGCGGCTCGGCCGCCTGCCGCAAGGAAGCCTCGGGCAGATCGGCGCCTGCGCCGAGCCCCGGGGGTGTCTTTCCTGCGGCCTCGCCTGCGGCGCCATGCGGGACTCGGCGAGGTAGGCGCAGGGGCGGGCGCTGGCAGGCCCCGCGCGAGCGGAGGCAGACGGGCCGCCATGTGCACCTGCGATCTGCCCTGGCCCGAGCTTCCGGTGCCGGCAGGGCTGGACGAGACGGCCCAGGTGGTCGCGGGCGGGCCGCGCCTCGTCTGGGGCGAGAGTTTTCCGGGCTTAGGGCTCCGTCTGATCATGGACAATCCCGGCTGCGCGAGGACCGCGACGGCGTGCCGTTCGTCTCTCCGACCCGCCAGACCCCGCGGCGAGGGCTCGTCCAGGCGTTCTTCCTCTACAAGGCACGGCCGCGCAGGGCGTACGGCCGCCCGGCCGCGAACACCCCCTAGCTGCCTATCCTCGCGCAGCAGGTGCGCCCGAACTCGGCCAAGGTGCTGCTGGGGCCGGGCGACACGGTCGTGCGGGCCATCTTCGGTGAAGATGCCGCCGTCAGGGCCTTGCGCGGCCGCTGGCAAATCTTCCGCGACCCGCCGCCGCTCCCGACCTGCCACCCGCTGGCCCGGCGCCGGCCGCACCTGGAGCCCGTCCTGGTCCAGGATGTCGCCATGGCGTGGGCCCGTCTCAGGCAGGGCGGGCGCAAGGCTCTTTCCGGCCGGAGAAAGCCCTGGGGGCGTCCGAATGGGGCAGTCGGCGTGGCCGGGTGACGCCCGCGGCACGTCCCTTCGGACGGACGCATCCAGGTCATTGTGATGCCGCTCCACCGATGTCCCGTGGGCGGCAGTATGGTAAAAGTAATCTGGCCATCACTTTGAACCCCTGGGAGGTCAATGATGATCACGGACGACCGTTGCACGGATTTCCTGACCGTTCTCGCGTCAGCCGCTCCGGTTCCGGGGGGCGGGGGGGCCTCCGCCTTTGTCGGCGCGATGGGGACGGCGCTCGGCTGCATGGTGGCGAACCTGACCCTGGGCAAGAAGAAGTACCAGGACGTGCAGGAGGACATCAAGCGCATCATCGTGGAGGCCGAGAGCCTGCGGGTCAAGCTGACGGACCTGGTGGAGAAGGACGCCGAGGTGTTCGAGCCGCTTTCGAAGGCCTACGGCCTGCCGAAGGACACCGAGGAGCAGCAGCGCTACAAGGAAGCGACGCTGGAGGGTGCCCTCAAGGCCGCGTCGGGGGTGCCCTACGAGATCATGGAGCGGGCCATGGAGGCCATGGACCTGCACGAGGAGCTCGCCAAGAAGGGCACGCGCATCGCCGTCAGCGATGTCGGCGTCGGCGTGCAGTTCTGCAAGGCGGCCCTGATGGGGGCGAGCCTCAACGTCTACATCAACACGAAGCTGATGAAGGACCGCCCGTATGCGGAGGACCTGAACCGCAAGGTCGAGGCGATGCTGCAGGCGGGCATGGCCAAGGCGGACCGCATCTATCAGGAAGTGGAGGCTTCGCTCAAGTGACCGTCACGATGAAGGGGTCCGAGGTCGCGGCCGCCATGAAGGAGCGGCTCCAGCGCGAGGTGGCGGAACTCCGTGCGCAGGGTGTCGCGCCGAAGGCGGCGATCGTGCGCGTCGGCGCGCGGCCGGACGATCTCGCCTACGAGCGCGGCGCCATGAAGCGCCTCGAGAGCGTCGGCATCGCCTGCCAGGTCTTCGAGTTCCCCGAGACGATCGGCCAGAAGGAGTTCGAGGCGGGGTTCAAGGCGGTCAACGACGATCCGGAGATCCACGGCATCCTTCTCTTCCGGCCCTTGCCGAGGCACCTCGACGAGGAAGCCGTCAAGCGGATGATCGACCCGCTCAAGGACATCGACTCCATGAGCGCGCCGAACATCGCCAAGATCTTCTCGGGCGACGAGACCGGCTACGCCCCCTGCACCGCGGAGGCGGTCGTGCACGTGCTCGACCACTACGGCATCGAGGTGCAGGGCCGGCGCGTGACCGTGATCGGCAGGAGCATGGTGGTCGGCAAGCCCCTCACGATGCTGCTGATCAAGCGCAACGCCACCGTCACCGTCTGCCACACCAGGACAAAGGACCTCCCCGCCACCTGCCGGAGCGCCGAGATCCTCGTGGCCGCCGCCGGCAAGGCCAAGATGGTCACCGGGGACTTCGTCTCGGACGGCGCCGTGGTCATCGACGTCGGCATCAACGTGGACGACGATGGCAAGCTCTGCGGCGACGTGGACTACGACGCCGTGGCGGCGAAGGCGTCGCACATCACGCCGGTGCCCGGCGGCGTCGGCGCGGTCACCTCGTCGGTGCTGGCGGACCACGTCGTCCGCGCGGCCCGCTACCTGCAGGGCAACGCCTGAACGCAGCGTCAAGGAAGGGGGCCCCAGCGGGGCTCCCTTCGCTTTCCTGGCGTTACCGGGCCTGCCTTACCATGACCGACCCTCCTATGGGGCCGACAACCCTCATAGCGGATCCCAGATCCATATAGGAGCGTAAATTCTCCTAGGGAAAGGAATGGAATGGGTCCTCTATTTGGACCAAGTGGATGTCCATCTGGCCCATATTTCATATTACACCTGGACCGGTGGAGCATTACCGATGCAGAATCTGGACAAATCCACAGGGTGTCAGGCGACGGCGGCAAGCCAGGAGGGCATGGGATGCTGAGAACGTTTGGGCAGAAAATCATGGCGACGGCGGTGGGCGCGTCGCTCATCATCGCCTTGTTCGCGATCGGGGGAGTCATCATCCTCGGCGTCGTGTCAGGCGACGCGAGCCAGATCTTGACGTACAACCAGGCGGCCGCCACCGTCGCCGACATGCGGGCGAACTTCTACGAGCTGCGCGGCGCCGCCAAGCTCTACGCCCTCGGCCAGGACCCTGAGGGTAACCTCAGCGTCTACCGCTCCGACGTCGCCCAGTTCGCGCAGGACGTCCGGACGGCCAAAGCCCTGCGCATCGTCAAGGTGACCCGGGACGTGCAGGAGATCGAGGCGCGGCAGCAGACGTTCGTCTCCGACGTCAACGAGGCCATCTCGGAGATCCAGCAGGGCCATGACAAAGCGGGACAGAGCCTCGTGTTCCAGAGCGCCGCGCCGTCCGCGGCCAGCGAGGACCACCTCCTCGACGTGGCGACGGCCGACGCCACCAATAAGAACTTCGTGGGCCTCGCGAGCCTCGAACTCTTGCGCCTCGCGCAGACGATGCGGCTCTGGACGGCCCTGATCGGCCTCCTGGCCGTGCTGGTCGCGCTGCCGCTCGGCGTCTTCTTCGCCCGCTACGTGGCCTCGCGCCTCGGCCAGGTCGTGACGGCGATGGAGCGCGTCGGCGCGGGCGACCTCTCGACCGAACCGCCGCACTTCTCCGGCAGCGACGAGACGACGCGACTGGGCGACGCGGCGCGGGAGATGGTGCGAAACCTCAGGGATCTGACGGGCCAGATGATCCGCAGCGCCACGGAGATCGCGCAAGGCAGCGACGTGCTGCTGGCCGCGGCCCAGCGCTCGGACGAGGTCGTGCGGCAGGTTCGGGAGTCGGTCAGCTCGGTGACCCAGGCCGCCGTGCGCCAGCATGACGGCATGCAGGACGCGGCCAGAACCGTGCACGAGCTGAGGGTTGCGATCGAGCAGGTCGCGCGGGGAGCCCAGGAGCAGGCGGGCCGCACCAGTGACGTCTCGGCCGCGAGCGACGACAGCGCCGGACGGACGAAAGATATGGCGGAGGCCTTGCGGTCCGTCGAGGCGGTGGCGGAAGACGAGCGCCAGGCGGTCGCCTCGGGTCAGGCCACCGTGATCGAGGCCGCCGCGGCGGAGACGGCGGTCGGCGAGAGCACGCTGCGCGTGCGGGACCTCATGGCCGCCTTGGACAGCCAGGCGAAGCGCATCGCGGAGGTGACGAACCTCGTCGGCGACATCGCCGCCCAGACCAACCTGCTCGCCCTCAACGCCGCGATCGAGGCGGCCCGGGCCGGCGAGCACGGCAAGGGGTTCGCCGTGGTGGCGGACGAGGTCCGCACCCTCTCGGACCGCACGAAGTCCGCCGTCGCCGAGATCGACGGCCTGGTCGCGGACATCATCCGCTCGGCGCAGGAAACCCGCGACGCGGCGGAAGAGAGCGCCACCCACGTCCAGCGCCTGGTCGCCACCGGCAGCGCCGTGCAGGGGGCCTTCACCCGCATGGAAGACGCGATCAACGCGGCGAGCGACCAGCTCCGCCCCGTCCTCTCCCTGGCGCACGGCGTCGACGAGCTGAGCGCCTCGATCGCGCGGACGATGGCGGACATCTCGGCGATCACCGAGGAGACGAGCGCGGCGGCCGAGGAGATGTCGGCCTCGGCCGGATCGGTCGACGGCATCATCTCGGAAGTGGCCGCGGGATCCAAGGAGACGGCGCAGAGGGCGCAGCAGATCCTCGCGGGGCAGGATGCCCTCGGCGACGCGATCGCGAAGGTGCACGACACCGCGCGGTCGCTGAGCCTGGCCGGACAGGCGATGCAGCAGGCCCTCGCGAGGTTCAAGATGGCCTAGGCAGCCATTAGGGCGGGCGGGGGCGGGCCATCGCCCCCGCCCGCTCGTCGGCAAGGTCGGCGCTCAGCCCGCCACCAGATGCGCCACGGCGCGGCACGAGCTGGGAGATCGTGGAACGGCGCAGCGCTGGGCCGAGCACGCAGCCCATGAAGAGGTCGGGGCCGGTCCCGAGCGTACCCGACAGCACCTGCGTGCAGTCGGGCAGACAGCGATTCGACGACAGGAGCGCCAGCGAAAGCGCCACCAGCAGCAGCACCCACCAGGTGAGCTGGCGCCCCCGGGCGCGAGCAAGTCGGCGCCGTGGCGCCGGCTTCGATCGACATTAGGAAACACGCGCCCCGGCGCGTGCTCTTGCACAGGGCGGCGGGACATCCTGCCGGACCGCCCTTGTGCGATACTGCGCCGCCGGGCGTGGCAAGCTAGCCGCAGCCATCACGAGAGGAGGATTCACAGGTGAAGCAGACCATGCTGATGCTCGTGAAGTTCCTGGCCGTCTGGCTCGTGCTCGCCGTGATGTTCGGCATCTTCGGCCTCGTCTTCCAGCCGGTCTGGCTGTACGCCGCGATCGTCACGGTCGTCACCTATCTGGTCGGGGATCTCGCCATCCTGCGCATGTACGGCAATGTCGTCGCCGCGGCCGCGGACGTCTTCCTTTCGGCCTTGACGCTCTGGGCCGTCATGGCGCTCCTCAATCCGGCTCGCGCGCAGGTTCCCACCATCGCGCTTGGCCAGGCGCTCGCGATCGGCTTCGTGATCGGTGTCGTCGAGCTGTTCTACCACATGTTCGTCGAGTCCCAGCTGCACTTCCACCACCATCGCGACGAGCCGGCGCACTGAGCCTCGACCTGCAAAGCCGCATCGGACGCCTCTTGAGGAAAGATTAGTTCAGCGCTATGGTTTACATAGCGACGGATGCGCGGGGAGGCGCCCAGATGGCTCACGAGATCCGGGGCATCCATCATGTTTCGGCCCTGACGGCCGACGCCGGCCGCAACATGGCCTTCTACACCTGTAGTCTCGGCATGCGTCTCGTCAAGCGAACCGTCAACCAGGACGACCCGTCCTGCTACCATCTCTTCTACGCGGACCGCAAGGGCAGTCCCGGCACCGACCTGACCTTCTTCGAGATCCCCCTGCTCGCCAGGGAGCAGCCGGGCACCGGCAGCATCTCCGGCCTCGGGCTGCGCGTGGCGGACGAAGCTTCGCTCACTTTCTGGTTTGAGCGTCTTCAGGCGCTGGGCATCGCCGTGATGGAGCCACGCAGGCTTGGCTCGTGGCAGGTGCTGCCCTTCACGGACTTCGAGGGGCAGCGCCTGATGCTCGTCGCCGATGGAGGCGTGACCGGTGGTGTGCCGTGGCAGGGCGGCGGCGTGCCAGCCGAGCACGGCATCCTGGGGCTGGGGCCGGTATGGCTCACTGTGCGGCATCTTGGCCACAGCGCGCGGGTCCTCAGAGACGTCCTCGGCTTTCGCCAGGTGGGCGCGTATCCTTCGGAGGTCGCTGGCCAGCCGGATATCGTTGTCTTCGCCGTCGGCGAGGGCGGTGCCGGTGCCGAGATCCACGTCGCCGAGCGCGGCGACCTGCCGCCTGAGCGGCTCGGGCGTGGCGGAGTGCATCACGTCGCGCTGCGCGTCGCGGACGACGAGGCGCAGCGCCTCTGGCTCGAGCGCCTGGAGGCGTCGCACCTCAGGACATCGGGCATCGTCGACCGCTACTACTTCCGTTCGATCTACTTCCGCGACCCGAGCGGCATCCTGTTTGAACTCGCGACCGACGGGCCGGGATTCGCCGTCGACGAGCCCGAGGACCGGCTTGGCGAGCGGATCGCTCTGCCGCCATTTCTCGAACCGCGGCGCGCCGAGATCGAGGCGCATCTCCATCCGATCGAGATGCCCGCGTCCTGAAGCTGTCCCCTGCGACCTGGGACATGCCGGCGCCCGCCGGCGTGTCCTAAATAATTTAGACGGCGACAATGGTTCGACATGGCTCGACGAGGCGCGAGAGTAGCCTAGGGACAGACTCCGTGATCGGACGCGGTCCGACACCACCCTCCACATAGAAGGCCTGTCGCGTGAGCTTCACCCTCCTGCTGTTCCTCTGGGGCTTCGCCATGTCCTGGCTCGGCGTCTGGGCGGCGTTCGACGTCCGACGCTCCGACAGCGACCCTGTCCATACATCGGAAGGCCTGATCCTGCCCGCGGCGGTGGCTCTCGCGGCGGGCCTCTGGGCCAGCCACGTCGTCTTCACCCTGGCCGCGGGCGACCCGCTCAACGAAGGCGTTGGGCTCGAGTCGCTGCTGATGGAGGCCATCGTCGGCGTCATGGCGACATGGTTCACCCTGGCCGCGCTGCGCCGTCAGGGCGCCTGGACGACACCGATCGCGGCGCTCGCGATCGGCGCGGCCGTCGCGGTGCCGCGCTCCGCCGGGGACATGGACGCGAGCGCCGTCCTCATCCGCTTCCTCGTCGAGATGTTCCTCTCGGGCTTCTTCATCTGGTTTGGTCTGCAGGCGGCGGCGCGCATCGCCGACGCCGACCCCAGTCCTAGCAACGGGCGCCGGGCCCTTGCGTCGGTGACGCTCGGGACGGCGCTCGGCCTTGCCGAGCTGACGCGGGTGTTCGGCCTCCCGGGCGACCGCGCGCTCGGCTTCAGTCCGATCAGCCTGCTGCCCAACGCGCAGGAGGACATGCTGGTCGCGGTCCTCCTGGTGGCCGCCCTACTCTTCGTTGTCGACTTCGAGGTCTGGCACCACCAGCGCAGGCACTGGCGGAGCTTCAGGATTCTTGTCGAGGATTCGCTCGATCTCGTCCTGGTGCTGCGTCCGCAGGGCTCCATCAGCTACACGAGCCCGTCCGCCGAGAAGCTCCTGGGCTATCCCTCGAAGCAGCTCTGGCAGACGCCGATCGCGGACTACGTCCACCCCGAGGACAGGGCGGCGTTCGCCTCGGCCACCGAAGGCGACGGCGGCGGCCGCCGCGTCGCCGTGCGGCTGCGCCACGCCGGCCAGCACTGGCGCAATTTCGAGGGCACCGCCGCCGGTCGGGGACGCGGGGAACTCGTCCTGCACCTCGTCGACGTCACGGAACGGCTCGCGGCGGAGCGGACCAAGCGGGAACTGGCGCGTCGCGACGAGGTCATCCTCCGCTCGCTCGGCGAGGGCATTCTCGGCCTGGACGCGGAAGGGCGGGTCGTGTTCGCCAACGACGCGGTTCTCGCCATGCTCGCCATGCCGCAGGAGGAGGTCGTGGGGGACCTCATGTCCGCCGTGCTGCGGCGCGCCGCCCGGGAGGAGAGTTTCAGCCTCAAGGTGACGTCGGCCGTGCGCGCGGCGCTGCAGGGCGGCGAGACCCAGCGCGGCCGCGACGCGACGCTCGCGCGACGAGAGGGTGACGAGCTGACGCTCGATTTCACCGTGGCGCCGATGCAGGTCGAGGGGGGCGCCGCGGGAGCCGTCGCGCTGTTCGTCGACGTCACGCAGCGACGCGTCGAGGAAGAGGGCAGGCGGCGGCAGCAGCAGAGGTTCCTCGGCGCGCTCGATCTCCTGAGCGACGCCGTGATCGTGGAGGGCAGCGACGGCGTCATCGTCTACGCGAACCGCACGGCGCGCGAGGTCATGGGCCTCGAGCCGGGAGACCGCGGGGGCGAGGGCGACATGGTCTATGGCAAGCTTCGCCTCTACACCTGGGACGGGGCGCCCGTCGCGGTGGGCCAGGGCCTGATCGCCGAGGCGCGCCAGCTGCACCAGGCCGTCGGCGGCGTGCAGCGCCTGATCCGGACGCCGCACGGCCGCGCCATCTACTGCCTCGTCGAAGCGGTGCCCTGGCTCGAGAGCGACCCGCCCGGTCTCCTCCTGGCTCTGCGCGACGTCAGCGACATCCGACGGGCGCAGGAGGAGATCCTCAAGGTGCGCCGGATCGAGGCGCTGGGCGTCTTCGCGGGCGGCATCGCCCACGACTTCAACAACATCCTGACCGTGGTGCTGGGCAACCTCTCCCTGGCCAGGTCGGAGATGGCCACGGGCTCCGAATCCGACGGCCTGCTCGAAGGCGCCGAGCGCGCCTGCCAGCAGGCGGCGGGCCTGACGCGCCAGCTCCTGACCTTCTCGCGCGGCGGTGCGCCGGTGACCCGCAGCGTGGCGCTCGCAGGGCTGCTCGAGGAGGCCTCGGCGCACGTCCTGCACGGCTCGCGGGTGCGCATGGAGTTCGAACTGCCAGACGACATCTGGCCGATCGAGGCCGATGCCGGGCAGATCTATCAGGTCATCAGCAACATCGTCCTGAACGCATCGCAGGCCATGCCAGGCGGCGGAGCGATCGAGGTGCGGGCCGAGAACGTCCACCTCGGTGAGGGCCAGATGCCGCCGCTGCTCGGCGGCGACTACGTGCGCCTTTCGGTCTCCGACCACGGCACCGGCATCGCGGCGGCCGATCTCGAGCACATCTTCGAACCGTACTTCACCACGAAACCCGAGGGGCATGGCCTCGGTCTCGCCACCTGCTGGTCCATCGTGCGTCGCCATGGCGGCCACATCCATGCGCAGTCCAGGGTGGGCGAGGGGACCCTCTTCCACGTCTACCTGCCCAGCGCCCAGCGGACACCGGACGTGGAGAGGACGTGCGCCCCGGGTCCGGGTCGCGCCTGCCGGGTGGTGCTGCTCGACGACGAGCGGGAGATCCTCAGCGTCTCGGGTGAGATGCTGAGGCGGCTCGGGCATTCGGTCACCTTGGCGCGCGACGGCGCGGAGGCGGTGGCTGCCTGCCGCGAGGCGATCGCCGCCGGCAGGCCGTTCGACGTGGCCATCCTGGACCTCACCATTCCCGGCGGCATGGGCGGGCGCGAGGCGGGCGCGAGGATGCGCGAGATCGACCGGAGCATCCGCCTGATCGCATCGAGCGGCTACTCGAACGGCGCCGTCATGGGCGACTTCCACGCCTTCGGCTTCCAGGGCGTCCTGCCCAAGCCCTACCGCAAGGACGAACTGCAGAGGGCAGTCGAAAACGCCTTGCGCGAGGACGGGCGGGAGCACTGGCAGGAGGTCGGCAACTGAATATCGGCGTCCCCCGCCTCGGCGGCGGGGGACGCTCGTTCTCCCACGATCCGTCACGCGCATGCCCGTTTGCCGTAGAAGAACTCCCTGGACGGGATGGAGGGTAGGTCGGTCCAGAACGCCTGGTGGCCGGTCGTGATCGCGAAGTCCTTGGCGTTTTCCTCAGCTGCGCCATCGGGCCGCGCGGCTACGCGCCGAACGCCATGCGCTCGGCGGCGCGGGTCTCCTCGGTCTATCCCATCATCCCGAGCGACATCTACGTCGATGGGCCGGTTCTCTGAGGCCAGCGGCGCCGGCCCGCAAGACTGCCGCCAGACCCGCGTCGGCGCTGGCGGCGATCCTCATGTTCCCGGGCGCCCGCTAGGGAGCGGGGTGCCTGCGATTGAACCTGAGGAACCGTTCCTCGTCCCGCAGCATCGCCGCGACGATGGCCCGCATCGGCTCGAGGGCCCAGACGCCGGAGAGGATGGCGCGGTCCGGGATGACGTTCTCGAACACGAGCGCCGGACGCTGGTCGACGCCGAAGGTGGCCATTTCGGCGTTGCCCTGGTGGAAGGCGGCGATGACCGCTTCGTCGTCCATCGCCCCCTCGAGTTCGCAGGGATCGAGATGGGCCGCCTCGGCCGCGATGAGCGCGGCATCCTGACGCCTCCCGACCGGCCGTCCCTGTTCCATCGCCGCCCGCATCAGGGCGGCCGGCACCTCGAGGCCGGTGCGCCCGAGGCGTGCCGCCGCGAGGGCCGCGAGGTTGGCCTCGCGGGTGCCTGTGAGGGGGCCCTCGAGCCACGCGGGGTTGAGTCGCTCGCCGGTGATCTCCTCGGCGCGCGCATAGTACCAGGCGTTCTCCTTCGTCCCGTAGCCGAGCGGCCGGTCGCCGCGGATCGGGGCGGGCTTCCAGGTCACGTCGAGACGGGATCCGAACTCGGTCTCGAGCTGCTCGACGGAGCGCATGGCGTAGAAGCACCAGAGCGACAGCACGTCGAGATAGAAGGTCAGTTTCATGGCTCGAGCCTAGCGGAGCCAAGGGCTCCCGGCAAGCAGCGGGGCGTGAGCGGTCACTCCCCGCCGTCCGACCGTGCCCGCGCGGCCCCGCTGGGCGCGATGGCGTCGCGTTCGCGCCTGAAGAAGTTCCCGACCTCCTGGATGGTGCTCATGAGCGGCGACGGGAAGACGACGGTCGAGTTCTTGTCGACGGCGATCTCCGCGAGGGTCTGCAGGGTCCGCAGCTGCAGGCTCACGGGATGAGACTCCATGATGTCGGCGGCGCGGCTCAAGGCGTCGACCGCCAGGAGCTCGCCCTCAGCGGCGATGATCTTGGCCCGCTTCTCGCGCTCGGCCTCGGCCTGGCGGGCCATGGCCCGCTTCATGGCGTCCGGCAGCTGGATGTCTTTGAGTTCCACGAGCGTCACGGCGACGCCCCAGTCCCGGGTCAGGGGATCGAGGATGTCCGCGATCTGGGCGTTGATCCTCTCCGTCTCCGCCAGGATGTCGTCCAGCATGTGCTGGCCGACCACCTTGCGCATAGTGGTCTGGGCAATCTGGTTGATCGCGGCGTCCACGTCCTCGATCGCCACCACGGACTTGGCGGCGTCCGTCACGCGGTAGTAGGCCACGGCGGAGATGTCGACGCTGACATTGTCTTTCGTGATGATGCCCTGCGACTGGATCGGCATGGTGCGGATGCGCAGGGAGACGCGCCTCAGCACGTCGACGAAGGGGACGATCAGGGTGAAGCCGGGCTCGCGCACCGCGACGACCCGCCCCAGGCGGAACAGCACCCCTTTCTGGTACTGCTGGACGATGCGGGCGGAAAGCACGAGCAGCAGGACCACGATCACCACCAGGACGTAGAGAGCCTCCATGCCACAGTCCCTCCTCGCGCGGATGTCCCGGTGACGCCGGGGTCCGCACCTTCGGTGTAGCACCTTCCCGGGCCCGTGGGGAGGCCCGACGCAGGGGGGGCGGACGGTGATCGCGAAGTTTCGACACGATGTCAGGCTGATGGAAGGATGGATCGCTTGGCCACCTTCGTGCTCTGCCACGACGCGTGGGAGGGCGGCTGGGCGTGGCAGGAGACCGCGCTTGCGCTGCAGGCGGCGGGTCACGAGGTCTACCGGCCCACCCTCACGGGACTCGGCGAGCGGCGCCACCTCGGCCACCGCGGGGTCGATCTCGCGCTGCATCGCCAGGATCTTCTGCAGGTCCTCGTCTATGAGGATCTGCAGGACGTGGTGCTGGTCGGGCACGGCTATGGCGCCATGGTGGCGACGGGCGTCGCCGACGACGCGCCGGAGCGCCTGAGGCTCCTCGTGCTGCTCGACCCCTATCTGCCCCAGAGCGGGCAGTCGTTCCTGGACCTCTTCCGGGAAACCTTGATTCCGGAACAGCTGGTCGGCGAGGCCAGGGCCTACGGCGAAGGCTGGCGGATCACGCCGCCGCTGCCGCCCGAGGACGTGCGTGTCGCGGAGCAGCCGCT
Source organism: Bacillota bacterium (assembly GCA_021799275.1). Lineage (GTDB taxonomy): Bacteria > Bacillota > Sulfobacillia > JAJZYS01 > JAJYTV01 > JAJZQO01. The sequence continues at coordinate 1,337 of JAJZAT010000001.1, read as the reverse complement.
CGCCACCTTGATGCAGCCCCTGCTGCTGCGCCACCCGCCGCGCGTGCCGCGCCGCGTCGTCGGCTGTTCCTTGCGCGGCACGACGCCGTTCTACCGCCCGATCGCCGACGCCGTCGCGTCCCTCGCGCGCGAAGGCGTGCCGCTGCGGGAGATCGCCTGCGGCCACCGCGCCCCCGCCGAGGCGCCGCAGGAGCTCGGGCAGGTGCTCCTCGAGATCCTGGCCGCGGCGGGCGACGGGCCGAAGATCGACGCCCTGGAGAAGGAGGACTGACATGAAGGCGATCGTCGTACGCAACTTCGGCGGTCCCGAGGTGCTGCAGGTCGAGGAGATGGCGGTTCCGACGCCAGGCCCTGGCCAAGTCCTGGTGCGGCTGCACGCCGCCGGCGTGAACCCTGTGGAGACCTACATCCGCTCAGGCGCCTACGACCCGCTGCCGGACCTGCCGTATACCCCAGGCGGCGACGGGGCTGGGGTCGTGGCGGCGGTCAGCGCAGGCATCGGCGGGCTTCGGGAGGGGCAGCGGGTCTACGTCGCGGGCTGCCCCAGCTACGCGGAATACGCGCTCTGCCCCGGCGGCGGCGTCCACGCGTTGCCGGACGGCGTCAGCTTCGCGCAGGGGGCGGCCTTGGGCGTGCCCTACGCCACGGCCCTGGCCGCCATCGACATGGCGGGCCTGCAGGCGGGCGATCTCGTTCTCGTCCACGGCGGCAGCGGCGGCGTCGGGACGGCGGCGGTGCAGATCTGCCGCGGCCTCGGCATCGACGTGGTGGCGACCGCCTCGACGGAGGGCGGCCGGCGGATGCTGGAGGACCTGGGAGCCGTCGCGGTGCCCCACGCGGGTTACGCCGAGGCCCGCGCCCGGTTCGGCGGCCGCGGCTTCGACGCCATCCTCGAGATGGCGGCCGATCGCAACCTCGGCGAGGACCTCGGGCAACTCGCCCCGGGCGGCACCGTCGTCGTGATCGGCTCGCGCGGGCCGGTGCAGGTCAACCCGCGCGACCTCATGCGCTGCTCCGGCAGGTTGCGCGGGCTGCTCCTGTTCCAGGTGCCGCCGCAGACCCTGCGGCGCATCCACCTGCGCCTCGTCGCGGGACTCGCGGCCGGCTGGCTGAGACCCGTCATCGCGAAGAGTTTTCCGCTCGCCGAGGCGGCCAAGGCGCACGAGGCGGTGATGGCTCCGGGGGCGCTTGGCAAGATCGTGCTCGAGATCTAGGAGAGCGCTGAAAAAGTCCTGACAATTGGTAGGATAAGGTTAAGGAGTTTGAGGTAGCGGTGTCGAAGTAGTCAGCAGTCAGATAGACGAGGATGACTGCGATGCAGGGCCGAACTGATCAGC
>JAJZAT010000047.1 GCA_021799275.1 Bacillota bacterium | reverse complement strand
GCACCGAGCGCACCTGGGCATCCTTGCCTTGGTACTCCCTCAAGCGCACGCCATCCTTCCCCGACGCCTTGGCTGCGCTACGCAGGGAACTTTGGCGGCAGAGGATTTTCGCCAGGTCTGCTCCGCCCCTGACCAAGCGAAAATCCAGGACATGCTCCTTGACGTGCTAGCCACTGCGGCCTAGCCGTTCCACCTCGTCACCCGAATGTGCGAAAGTCCACGACGAGCGAGAAGCCCGTCACGCCGCTCGCGAGACTGGAGGTCGCCCCCCGCGACTTCCCGTTTATCGGCAACGTCGGCTCCCACTCGGACAGCGAGCCTACTTAACGCTTCTTCTGGAACATGCTCTGGGCTCGCCCGCCGGAACACGACAGGCCATCACCCTAAAGCCCACCGATCCCACGGTGGCGAACCAGAGGGACCGCCTTCACAAAGCCATGCCCAAAGGAACTGATGCTCCAGAACATCAGTTGGTAAGATATAGATTTGCCCGCTCGAACTCCCTTTTCCGTCGCCGACGCGACGAGAAAGGGGAAGTCCGAATGCGGTACAGGGTCCTGCGCGTCAAGCTTGCCTCCATGCTGTCCACGACGAGCGCGGAGACCTCTCGACCTACCTCGACCAAGGCATCCTGGCGCTCGCCGCACTAACGCAATGTAACCGGAACGCTGGCCATCGTCGTCGTCGACCTGACTCCCACAACAGCCGCCGGGTCGTCCAGATACTTCACACTACTGCGTCCTCGGCGTATGATTTCTAGTAGGCGGCGCAGTATGAGGAGGGGTGAGCATGTCGGTGGCTCGAGTCACGTTCAGCTTGCCGGAATCAGACGTTCGGGAGCTCAAGAAGCTTGCTGCCAACTGGGGCACCACTTCAAGCGGCGCCGTCGCTCGGTTGATCGCCGATTACCGTACTAGGCAGCTTGACCTCGCGATGGCGGAGGGATATGCCGCACTCGCCATGGAACAGGCAAGCGAGGCTCGACTCGCTTTCGGTGCACAGGCCGAGGTCGTGCTGCGTGATTAGGCGCGGCGACATCTACTGGGTCGACTGGTCACCTGGCCGCGGCAGCGAGCAGGTCGGTCTTCGACCCGCACTCGTCATTCAAAACGACATTGGGAATCAGTATAGTCCGACGACAATCGTTGCTGCTATCAGCACTAAGGCGTCACCGAAGGCCTATCCGTTTCAGGTGCTAATCTCCTCGGCGGAGAGCGGTTTGCCTGAAGACAGCATCGTGAAGTGTGAACAGATCATGACCGTCGATTCAGCACGCCTCACAGAACGCCTCAGCAGGCTGCCTGGTGGAAAGATGGCTGAGGTCGACATCGCAATATGCCGAAGTCTCGGCCTGAATTTTCAGTGAGTCGGGCTTGCCGTCGGCGCTTTTGCTTGCGAGTATGGTCGCATTCACCGGCGCTGGTTCAAAGAACCGCGATACGCGGAGCCTGACCGTCGATTCTGCGCCGGCCATGCCTTGATCGCTCTGCAGCTACATTCGTGATCACGAGATCCGCGTGGTCCCAGATGTCCTGGCGCAAGGCCGGGCTCTCATCCGCCAAGCGAAGGATGGACTCCCGCCGGCGCTCCTGGTACGTGCGATGTGTCACGTGCACCGACGGTTCCTCGCCTGCCTGGGAGGCTGGACTCGAAGAGGCTTCCAGATTCATACTGGGACTATGGCTCCGTTGTGCGGCTCCTCCCGGCCGCCGCCCCCAGCGAGGAGTGCTCCGGAGATGCTTGAGCTCTTAGTTGCCTGAGCCCGCAATTCGGCCTTCGGATTGCGGGCGCTGACCCAGGTTTGGTGCTCGGCGTCCGCCCGCCACCGGAAAGGATGACGGGCCTGTGTGGACGCGCGTCTACGCCTTCAGCTTCCTTGGCAGCCTTTACCTGGACCAATACCTCTGGATCGTCTACCTCCTGCACCTCGGCTACAGCCCAGCCCTGATCGGGGTCGTTTACGCGGTGGTGCAGGCCGGCCGCCTCGCCTTCGACGTGCCCTCGAGCCTTCTTGCCGACCGCCTGGGCAGCAAGGCGTTGCTCGCCGGGGGGGCCACGGCGAAGGTGGTCGCGGCCCTCATGTTCCTGCTTGCACGGCAAGGCTTCGGCTTCGTCCTCGCGGGCGCCCTGGCCACCTCCCTCGCTCTCACCCTACCCTCCGGCGTGGACCTCGCGTATGTGCAGGGGCTCCAAGATGGGGCCGCGGAGGACTCGGGTCCGCCGAACCGACGCTTCATGAACTACGTCGCGACGCAGTACCTGAGTTCCTTGATCGGCGCTGCCCTGGGCGGCGCCATCGCGACGCGCTCCTTCACCTGGCTCTACGCGGCCGAGACCCTGGGCAGCGCGCTGATGCTGGCGGCAGCCCTGGCCCTGCGTGCCCCGCCCGTCCGGTGGCGTCCGGACGGCGGGGCGGCAGACCTGCGCCAGACCTTGCCGCTGCTACTCAGGGGCGGGCGGCGCGATTTCTGGCTCCTCGGCCTCGCGACGGCCGCGCTCTGGGCCTGTTCCTCCGTCGCCACGGACTACAGCCAGACCCTGCTCGCCTTCCTGCACCTTCGGCCGTACGCCATATCGTTGGCGTTCGCGGGAGCGGGCGTCCTGGCGTGGCTCGCGACCCTCTTGGCGGGAAGGGTCCAGGCAGGGGTGCAGGAGCGCATACTGCGCTGGGGTGTGTGGGGCTATCCCCTTTCGGCCGCGATGCGCGCCGCCGCGAGCGCCGCGCCATTGGCTGCGGGTGTGGCGGTGGGGGGCATCGCCCTCGGGCGTGGGACGGGAGGCGCTGTGAGCGGCCTTCTCGATCAGCGGATGCTCGACCTGGCGCCGACGGAGCTCCGCGCCACCGCGCTCTCCGTGGTGAACAGCGTGCAGATGGTCCTCATACTGGCGCTCTTCCCGCTACTCGGCCTCCTCGTGCAGAACTCTGGCATCGGTTCAGCCTTCGCCGTACTCGCTCTGGCGCTCGCGCTCTGCTGCCCGCTGCTGCTCCGCGGCCTGCGCGCACGGGCGAAGCACCCACTGAAAGCGCGCCGACGATGCGTAAGGCTGGGGCCCTGGTACCGCTCTAACCGTGCGATGCCCCATCATGGTGTGGGGAATGCGCGTGACTCGGCGACCGCGCATGGCGATTCGGCGCTGCGCCTCCACTGCCGGGCCGCAGGCACGGGCCGCGTAAGAAACCCGCCTGCCCCGGAAATCGGCGCAGGTCCTCGGCTCACGCCCGACGCCGTCAGGTACCCTTTCTTGGCCGTCGTCACTCATGACGGCTTCACGAGATCAGGCACAGTGGCTGCCTCCGCGTCGAATTGCCCGAGACCCGTCGGCGGACGTTCGATTGGCTTCCTCTGTCAGAGCCCATGCTGCAAAAGAACAAGCTGTTCTGCGACGGATTGGTCCATGTTCTCCCAAGGGTGATCTTCACTGCTGACAGGTAGGCGAGCAAGAAGTCCGTCACGTCGCCGTCCACTCGGATCCCGAGCCTCCCTGGCGCTTCCCGGCTCTGGACTCGCCCGCCGGATTGGGCCCATCATTGCGCTGAAGCTCACCGATCCCACGGCGGCCGCCCAGGCACACGGTCTCGCGAAGGCATGCCCCAAAGAACTGATGCTCCAGAACACTCGTTGGTAGGATATGGATGTCACCGCTCGAACTCCCTATTCCGTCGCCGAAGCGACGAGAAAGGGGAAGTCCGAATGTGGTACACGTTCCTGCGCATCAAGCTTGCCTCCATGCTGCACGACGAGCGCGGAGACCTCTCGACCTATCTCGCCCAAGGAATCCTGGCACTCGCCGCGCTCAGCCTCACCGGCGTCGTGATGGTCGCCTTTACTGGGGCTGGCTCGAAGCTGAGCGACATCGTGAACCAGTGGCTTGCGGTCCCCATCAACAGCTGAACTGCGAGCGCGGAGATCTCAGCGCCTACCTGGCGGTGGCGATGCTCCTGCCTCTACTCCTGCTGCTGGCGTTCGGCGGTGCCGAGACCGCGCACCTCGTGGGCCTTCGTTCCCTGATCGCAGGACAGGCTTATTCCGGGCTGCGCAGCGCGGAGATGGCGGGCGGTGTGACGTCTGCCATCTCCCAGTCTCTCGCCTCGAGCATCAACCAGGAGGCCGGCACAACCGCGGCCACCGTCGGTGGCACGGCTCCCGCGCAGCCCTGGGGTGATGAAGTGTGTCTCGACGTAGATGCGCCCACGCCCGTCGCATGGCCAGGCTTCTCGATCGTCGTCAATCTGGGAGGGACCTTTTGTGGCGCCAGCGATCTTCCGCCAAGCGGCCCGTGAAGACGGTGTCTGGGGCGTTCTCGCGGCCGCGGGCACCGCGGCCGTCCTGCTCGCCGCCCTCGCCCTCGCGCTCGACTTCACGGCAGCCGCGGACGCGCACTCCGACGTCCAGTTCGCGCTCGATTCGGCGCTGCGCAGCGCGGCTCACGCCGTGAATCCGACTTCTGTACCGTCGCCCAGCCCCACGCTCGACGCCACCTCCGCCGAGGATGCGGCAGACTCCATCCTCGCGTCATCTCTGCCGGGCCAGGTCCAGGTGGCATGGCTAAGCCCTCCGACGGTACAGGCGGGTCCCCCCGCCTCGATCGCCGGAACGCTCGCCGTCACCGTGGCCATGCCCGCCGTCATCGGGCCGGTCACATTCTCCGTCCACAGCGAGGAGGCGATCGGGTGGTTGCCGCACTGACGCTCATGCTCGCCGCGACCACGGCCTCGGGACCCGTCGCGGCCTTCTCCGCACCGGCCACCGTGCGGGTCGGACAGAGCGTGACCTACGTCGACCACTCCTACGACCCGGCGCCGGGACATCGCATCACCCTGCGGATCTGGATCGGACGGGAGAGTTCGTTCTCGAGCCCTGGCACCTACTCCGTCACGCTGGTCGTCGAGGATGACCGTGGACTCATGTCGAGCGTCAGCCACGCCATCACGGTGGTCCGGGCGGCACCGCCGCCGCAGAACCCGGCCAACCTCTCGCTCTCCAGGACGACGCTCCGGCGCGGCGACGCGTTCGAAGTGACGCTGCAGGACGCCCCCGGCGCCCAGAACGTCCGCCTGGTGCTGCCGCCGGCGTTTCTCGAGACTGTCCAGCTTCCGACCGGCAGCCTCGACTACGCCCAGGTCAACCAGGGAGACTTCAGCGCAGCCGGCAGCGCTCTCACCTCAACCGTCTGGGTACCCTGGACCGCATCGTCGCCGGCCGACGGCAGCTACAGCCTCTCCGTCACGTGGACAGAGGGCGGAGTCCAGCATAGCCTCGCGACAGCCTTCACGGTGTCCGGCACCGATCGGCTGGCGGTCTGGACACAGGATTAGTAACGCCTTGTGCGCCAGAGCCGGTAGTAGGATAGGACCCGGCGCACATACGCCTTCGTCTCGGGGTACGGCGGCACCCCATGGTAGCGCTCCACGGCCGCCGGGCCCGCATTGTAGGCGGCGAGGGCCAAGGTCAGGTCGCCATGGAACGCCTTCAACTGCTCGGCGAGATACCGACAGCCGGCGTCCAGGTTTGTCCCAGGGTCGAACGGATCCTGGCCGGGCCCGAACTTGTCGCGGGTCGCCTGCATCAGTCCGAGCGCCCCGCGCCGGCTCACGGCGTAGCGGTCCCCCCCGCTTTCCGCTTCCACCACCGCCGCCACCAGAGCAGGCGGCAGGCCGTATTGCCTCGCCGCGCGCACCTCGAGCCGCCAGAGCACCTGTTGCGACGGGCTGCGCAGCCACGACGCGATCCCCATGGCGAACAGCCAAAGCACGGCGAAGGCCAGCAGGCGCAGGTAGTGCTCGCGCCGCAGCACGAGTGTGGGAACTCCTTTGCGCATCGCCCGAAGGTACGCGGGTGGGCGGCCTTAAATTCCATGGCAGCCGCTCCCCTGGGGGAGGCTGCCATGTCTTCGTTCATACGCTTTCGCAGAGCAGAGTGAAAGTCGCCTGAAAAAAGGCCGCGTGCCGCGGCGATCAGACGGCGGTCTGGTGGGCGCCGATCTCCGACGCACAAGCGCTGCAGATGTTCTTGCCACGGAAGTTGGTGACGTCGCCAGCGTTTCCGCAAAACACACAGGCAGGCTCATACTTGCGCAGAATGATCTTCTCGCCGTCGACGTAGATCTCGAGCGAGTCCTTTTCCGCGATGTCCAAAGTGCGACGCAGCTCGATCGGCAGCACCACACGCCCCAAGTCATCAACCTTGCGAACGATACCTGTAGACTTCATCATTGGCCTTCACCTCGATTCTGTCTGCACTTTCGTGCGTTACCATAGCATAGTAACGACATTCTGCCTTGGAAGTCAACGGCTGGCAGCACAACCAACGTAGGAATTTCATAAATCGCCTTCAAAGACGACCTGAGCCCGCCCGTGAAGGCGCATGGCGGCGTTTCATCGAGGGGTCGCCGCGCCGCGCACAGCAGTGCCCGGCTTCCAGACAGGCCACTTCGCGACGGCGTACCTGCATGCATTCCATACAAATACCATGCATGGACACCTGTCCGGCGCCGCTAGGCGTCCGCTTTGCCGGACTGTCTCAGGGCCTCACGATAAGCCTCCTGGCGCGCATGGCCAACGTCTCTCGCCGCCTTGGCGATAGCCGCTGGGCTCTCGCCGCGCCGTAGCCTCTCAGCCACGAACCCGGGCAGATCCTGCGGCGTCTCGGCTGAGCACTCGGCCGCACGGCCCACCACCACGACGATCTCGCCGCGCGGCGGTTCGGCCTTGGCCCAGGCGGCGAGCTCGCCGAGCGTGGCCCGACGCGTCTCCTCGTGCACCTTGGTGATCTCCCGCACCACGGCGGCTGGGCGCTCACCCAGGACCGCACGACAATCGGCCAGCATGGCGGCGAGCCGATGAGGCGCCTCGTAGAAGACGAGGGTCAGGCGAAGCGCCGCGATCTCGACCAGCGCCGAGCGCCGAGCGGCGCTCGTGCGCGGCAGGAAGCCGATGAACGCGAACGGCGCGGGCTCGAGTCCCGAGAGCAGCAGGGCGGGCAGCATGGCCTGCGGGCCTGGCAGGGCCTCGACAGCGAACCCTTCGTCGATCGCCGCCCGGATCAGATAGGCGCCGGGATCGGAGATGCCGGGCGTGCCGGCGTCCGAGACGAGCGCGACCGTCCGCCCCTCCCTGAGCTCGGCAAGCGCGGCGAGGCTGCGGCTCTTCTCGTTGCCGACGAAGAGCGATCTTAGCGGCTTCTTGATGCCGAAATGCTGCAAGAGCGTACCTGTCCGCCGCGTATCCTCGGCGTAGACGATGTCGGCGACCTGAAGGCATTCCAGCGCTCGCGCGGTGATGTCACCCAGGTTGCCGATCGGGGTCGGGACGATCAGCAGTCTAGCGGTCATGATCCTCTGAGATCAGCGCGATCTTCTCCTTGCGCGGCAGGCGCTTGATCTCCGCCTCGCGTCTGAGGGCGCTCGAGCGGTCTAAACATGCTTCGCTGTACACCAGTTCCAAGGGTCCCCTTCCACGCGTGTAGCGCGCACCCCTGCCCGCCTGGTGGGCAGCGATGCGCGCCTCTAGGTCCGTTGTGTAGCCGCAGTAGAAGGTGCCGTCGCCGCAGCGCAGGAGGTAGACGTAGCAGGACTTCTCAGGTCCCACTCGCGACCGCCGCCCGGCTGCGGCTCCCCTCCACCTGCTCGAAGCGCAGGCAGCAGAGCAGGCGCCCGCAGTTGCCCGTGATGCGAGAAGGGTTCAGAGAAAGGCCCTGGTCCTTCGCCATGCGGATCGAAACCGACTGGAACTCCGTCAGGAAGGCCGAGCAGCACATCGGCCGGCCGCACATGCCGAGGCCGCCGAGTATCTTGGCCTCGTCGCGCACCCCGACCTGACGCATCTCGACGCGGCAGCCGAGCTTGGCTTGCAGGTCCCGCACCAGTTCGCGGAAGTCGACGCGCTCCTCCGCCGTGAAGAAGCAGGTGACATGGTGGCCGTCGAACGTGTATTCGCACTCGATCAGATCCATGTCGAGCCTGAGCCGCTCGACCGCGGTCTGTGCGATGGAGAAGGCGTAAGTGCCGAGGTCGTGCATGCGCGCATGCTGCTCCGCGTCGGCATAGTCCGCGAGACGCAGGACGGGCCTCAACTGACCTTCGGGCGTCTCCACCTCGCCCACCTCGCGCGCCACGGTGCCGTACTCCTGCCCGCGCACCGTGCTCACGATGAGCGGGTCTCCCACCGAAAGCTCGAACCCCGCCGGATTGAAGTCGTAGACCTTCCCGGCGCTACGGAACCTTACCCCCACTGCTTGCGCCACCGCGCAACACTCCCAGACGCGCGAGTTCCGAAAACAGCACTTCCGCGGCCAGGCGCGGATTGCCGTTATGTGCGATGATCAGGCGCGTCTCCTCGGCATGTTGCCAGGCCCGCAGGTACCGTGAGTCCCACGTGCCATGCCACCGTGCCGCAAAACGACCCGCAAGCCCATTTGTGCATGTCTCACTGCTTGCGTCAACGGCCGATGCGGCCCTTATGAACCAATCCTCCCTGCCGTCGTCCGGGGGAAGTGCCGCGTCCAGCGCGGAAAGCGCGTCCAACAAGAGGATGGCTTTGTCGAGATAGCCGTCGGCGCCGTGGGACACCTCGTCGATCAGTTCCTGCGAGGCATCCGGCCGGGCGGCCTGCAGGCGCTCGGCGATCACGGAAGGCGCGAGGCGCGGCAGGGGATGCATCCCCAGCCGCGAGCGCAGGGTGGGCAGGACCTGCTGCGGCGTCTCGGCTTCCGCGACGAAATAGAGGTCCGGCGGCGGTTCCTCCATCATGCGCAGGAGGGCGTTCTGCGCCTCGGCCTTGGCCTGCGCGAGTCCGCCGAGCAGCAGAGCGCGCCCCCCGCCCAGCAGTGGGGGGCGCGCGAGCGTTGCCGCGATCTCCCGCACATCGTCGATGCGCAAGGGATCGGGATATTCGCGCACGTCGGGATGGTGGCCCGCGAGAACCAGCCGGGTCTCGGCTCCCGCGGCGATGAGCTCCGCCGCAAGCCCTCTACTCTCGGTGCGGCGCTCGGGTCCCGCGGGGCCGGTCACCAACCAGGCGTGAAGCATGGCTAGAAGCGGTGGTACTGCTCGACGGGCAGTACGAAGATGGTGGCTCCACCTACGGTCACCTCGACGGGGTAGGGCACGTAGGAGTCCATCGGCCCACCAACCGCCGACAGAGGCGTGACAAGCTTCTCACGCGAGCAGCCGAGTTCGCCGATCAGGTCGACGACATCCTGCACCTGGTCCTCGTCGACGCCGAGGAGCAGCGTCGTGTTGCCTTCCCGCAGGAACCCACCGGTGCTGGCGAGGCGAGTGGCCCGAAAATCCTTCTTCACCAGCGCCTGCAGGATCCGGCCGGCATCCTTGTCCTGGACAATCGCCACGATCAGCTTCATTCCCGCCCCTCCCTCCATTCCATCACGGTCTGCCAGGCCTCCTGCCAGATCTCCTGCGCCACGTCGCGGGCCGAGCCGTCGGCATCGACCAGCCGGACGCGATCCGGGAAGCGCCTGGCGATCTCCCGGTAGGCCTGCCTTAGTGCCTCATGGTCTCCTTGAGCTTCGACGGCGTCGGGTGCCCGATCCTGCCAGCGCTCCTCGTCTTCCGGCATGTCAAGCACGACGGCCATGTCGGGCAGCAGAAGCCCGAGGTCCTCGTGCAGGCGCAGCATCAGGTCCAGGCCGAGGCCCCCCCGAATGCCCTGGTAGGCGAACGTAGAATATGCGCTGCGGTCGGAGACGACCACGGCGCCGCGGCGCAGGGCGGGCTCGATCACGCGCTCCTGGTGCTCAGCCCGGTCGGCCAGGAAGAGCAGCAGCTCGGCTACTGGGGACTTGGTGCCCTCATGCAGCAAGAGGCGCCTGATCTCCTGACCCAAGGCGGTTCCGCCCGGCTCCTGCGTTTCGACGACCTGGAGCTCGAGCGCCTTCAGGCGCTTCACCAGCTTCTGCATCTGGGTCGACTTGCCGACCCGGTCGGCACCCTCAAGCGCGACGTAGAGTCCCCTCACTCCGCCACCACCCAAACCTGTTCGTGATCGACTCCCATGATGCGTCGACCCTTTGAAGCCTCCGTCAAGAGATGGTCCGCCGTTTCCCGGCTGATCGGCTCGCCTGGCCAGAGGGCCGGGATCCCGGGCGGTACCGGTGCGACGATGTCGGCTGCGACCATGCCCTGGCACCCCCTCAGGTCGACACAGCGCCGGCCGGCGAGAAGCGCGGCGCGTGGGGCGATCCTGGTCGGGGCGCGGCGCGGCGACCTCGCCGGTCGCGGTGGAGCGGGCAGTCCCGCGACCACCCGCCTGAGCTCTTCGATGTCCTGTTCGCGGGCGCCGAAGGGCACGCAGTAGAGCGCTGTGTCACCGTCCACATATTCGCCGCGAACGCCCGTCAAAGCAAGGGTTTGCGCAATCGCCGCGGCATCTTCGGAGCGCCAGGCGACGCGGAGGGGATCCTGCGGCCGCGACACCGCGATCCTTGCGGGACCGCGCACCGTCTCCGCGACGTCAATCGCCGTCGCAAGAAGGGCCGGCATGGCATCCCGCATGTCGTGGAGCGCCTGCTCGAGCGACGCCAGCAGGAGGTAGGAAGGCGAGGAGGTGCCGAGAAGCCCGATGGCCAGGCTCACGCGGTCCGCGAGTCCCGCCGCCCGCTCTCCCAGGAGCAGCACCGCGGACTGGGTCAAGGCTCCGCCGGTCTTGTGCATGCCAAGGACGACGAGGTCGGCTCCCATGGCGAGCGCGGGAGCCGGCAGCCTCGGATCGAGCCCGAAGTGCGCCCCGTGCGCGGCGTCGGCGATGACGAGCACTCCCTGGCGGTGCGCGATTTCGGAGATCGCCCGAAGGTCTGGCGCGACGCCGAGGTAGCTCGGGTAGTTGACGAGCACAGCGCCGATGTCGGGATGGGCGAAAAGCGCCTGCTCGGTGTCTTCCGGGCTTGGCCCGAGCGAGACGCCGGAGCCGTGGTCACGCCCGGGGTCGAGCAGCACGACGTCCATGCCGGTCAGGACGGCCGCTCCGAGCAGGCTGCGGTGGCTGTCCCGCGCCGCCAGCAGCGCTCTCCCGCCTTCAAGGGCTGCGAATATGGCGGACTCCACGCCCAGAGTGGCGCCGCCTGTGAGGAAGAAGGCCCGCGCCGCCCCGAAGAAGCCCGCGGCAAGCCCTTGCGCCTCGGCGATCGGGCCGTCCGGATGCGAAAGGTCGTCAAGATCGGGCTGCTCCGTCACATCCCAGCTCAAGAGGTCGCCCCAGAGGCCCTTCAGGGCTGGACTGCCCGGACCGCCGCCATGGCTCGGAACATGCAGCCTGGACGACACCGCCAAGCGGTACCGCCGGATCGCGTCCGTCAGCGGGGTATCGCTCAATCCCCAGCGGCCCCCGCGAATCCGTGCAGCATGTGGACCCAGAAAGGATAGAGGGGGTGTTGGGGCTCGAGACGGACGGTGATCCGCTCGCAGACGCGGCAGAGGTGTCGTCCGTCGACCGTGAGTGCCTTGCCGTCGTCCGGCCGTCCGCAGATGTGGCAACGTTCCACGAGGGAACCCTCCCGCCTGTTCAGTGCTTCTTGTCCGGCCCCTGGTGACGCCTAGGCCTGCGCCCCCGCGGCTGCGGCACGAGACCGAGGCTGGAGTCCAGCACGATCTTGCCGCGCTCGCAAAACTCTTCTTCGATGCCGAACTCGAAAAGACGCAAGGCCTCGTTCTCGAGCTTCGCCCGATTAGCGTGCAAGTCGGCCACCTCCCGCTCTGGGACAGGCCATTCGGTCCGCCCGAGGATGATTCCTGCTCTCTCCCAGCGGTCAGTATTGCCGCAAGCCGCCGCGGGAAAGCACCGCTTAAGGCTACGCGACACTGCTCGGCAACGCGAAGTTGTCCTGGCGAGACTCCCGCTCAGTCCCGGCTTGGCAAGGAGACTTCCAGCGTGAAGCCGTTGCCCCCGCGCCACGTCACATCGCCGCCCAGAGCGGATAGCCGCTCGGTCATGCCCCCAAGGCCGTTGCCAGGAGTCACCACCTCGCTTGCCCTGCCGTCGTCGCGCACCCGCAGGCACATCTGGCCGCCCTCCCGCCACAGGCGGATGCCGCAACTGCGCGCTGCGCTGTGCCGCGCGACGTTCGTGACGGCCTCGCGCACCACAAGCGCGAGAGCCGCGTCCTGCCCGTCCGTCAGACCTGAAAGTTCCCCCTCGACCTCGCAGCGGATGCCAGCCGCGGCCAATGTCGTCGGTGCCCTCAGCAGTTCGGCCGCCAGGGTCTCCTTGCGGTAACCACTGACCGCCCCGCGCACCTCGGCGAGCGCGGCGCGCGCCACGGCCTGCAGCTCGGCGATCTCGCGCTCGGCCTCCCCTTCCGCGCCGCGCCGCAGGAGCGCCTGTGTCAGCTCGCTCTTGAGCACGACGAGCGAGAGCGAGTGCCCGAGGATGTCATGCAGGTCACGGGCGATGCGGCTGCGTTCCTCAAGTTTGGCGAGCTGCGCGATCTCCTCCTGGGCGCGCCTGAGGGCGAGCGTCGACTCGATGAAGCGCAGAAAGCCGCGCAAAGCCACCGATGACAGCACGCTGACGAGCGAGATGCTCAGGAGCACGCTCGAGGGGGTGCCCACCGCCCTCCCGACCGCCACCATAAGCGCCACGGAAACCGCAACCGCGAGGAGGGCGGCGCGGCCTGAGCGCAGCCGGGCGAGCACCACCGGCACGTAAACAGCGAGCCCGAGGAACGGCACGCCGAGATACGCCGCCGTGCTGAGGCCGATCAGCTCGATCGCCGCCGCGGCCAAGAGGGTGACGCGGTCCGGCGGTGGCCGCAACGTGAACGCCGACACGTAGATGGGGACGAAGATGGCGAGAGCGATGACTCCTGCGGCGATCTTGAGCACCGCCTGCATGCCGAAGAGCGAGAGCAGCGGATAGATGAGATACGCGAGCCAGATCAGCGCGTAGAAGGTGTAGCGCCGGCCGAACTCTCGATCGCTCGGCCACGGTGGCAGATTGCTCATAGCCAGCCCCGCTCCTCCGCAATGCGGCGGGCCTCGACGCGGTTCGCCGCTCCGAGCTTCTGGATCGCCTCCGACAGGTAGTTGCGCACCGTGCCCTCGGAAAGGTGCAACTCAGCCGCGATGGCCCGTGCCGTGCGACCGTCCGCCAGGCGCAGCACCTCGCGCTCGCGCTCGGTCAGGGGGCCATCGCCGAGCGCCAGGGCCTCGTAGGCGAGGTCAGGCTGCACCACTTTCTCACCCCGCGCGACGCGCCGGATGGCCGCCGCCAGTTCCGCAGCGGGAGCGTCCTTCAGAAGGTAGCCGCTGGCGCCGGCCGAGAGGGCTCGCCGCAGGTACCCGGGCCGGGCGAAGGTGGTGAGGATCACGATGCGCAGGAGGGGGAACTCGGCGTGTAGCGTCTCCGCGACCCGGAGTCCATCAAGTCGCGGCATCTCGATGTCGAGCAGAACCACGTCGGGCTTCGTCTCTCGCGCCAGGCGGAGTGCCTCCTCGCCATCGCCCGCCTCTGCCACCACCTCGATGTCCTGGGCGGACAGGCGGAGGAGCGCGGAGATCGCCCCGCGCACCATCGCCTGGTCCTCCGCCAGCAGCACCCGGATCCCCGCTTCCTGCTCCGCCGTCACCCGACGGCCTCCTTCAGGCGTACTCGCGTTCTTCGTCGCTCCGGTAGCGCCACCATGCCAGGGCCCCTAGGAGAGCGCTGAAAAAGTCCTGACAATTGGTAGGATAAGGTTAAGGAGTTTGAGGTAGCGGTGTCGAAGTAGTCAGCAGTCAGATAGACGAGGATGACTGCGATGCAGGGCCGAACTGATCAG
>JAJZAT010000022.1 GCA_021799275.1 Bacillota bacterium | reverse complement strand
GCCGGCCATCGCGTCAAAGTCTCGCCGTCGGACCAGGGCGGCAAGGGCCCTGGTTCGGGGCGCAGCAGGGTGGTCAGCGAGGACGTCTATCTCGGCACCGCCGAGGCGGTGCTCAAAGCAGTCCGCGAAGGACCGAAGAAGGTGGCGCCGCGCGCCTTCGGCCTGGTGATGGCCGCCTACACGATCGTAGAGGAGCTCGGCGTGCGCGAGATCGTCGACGAGATGATCCCCCGCAAGGGATCCGGTCTCAGCGTCGGCACCTACGTTGCGCTGGCGATCGTCGCTAAAGTGGCGGCCGGCACCAGCTGGCGCAGCTTCGGCGCCTGGGTGGAGAAGACGACGCTGATGCGCGTCCTCGCACTGCCCAAGTCCCTGCTGGACAGTCAGAACTTCTGGGACGCTTTCGATCGCATCCTGCCCGAAGCCGCGTATCGCCAGAGCCAGGCGGGACGGGAGACACCGGCCCTGGACGACGAGATCGTGCTCAAGATGGAAGAGCGGATCGTGCAGCGGATGCTCGCGAAGTACCCGCTCGACCTCTCGACGCTGCTCCTGGACTACACCAACTTCTTCACCTACGCCGCGGCGGAGAACCCCTCCCGCCTGCTCCGTGCCGGCCACAACAAGGCCGGCCGGCACGAGAAGCGTCAGGTGAGCCTAGCACTCGTGGCGACGCGCCAGATGGCTCTGCCGCTCCTGCACCTGACCTACCCAGGCAACTGGAACGATCATCAGGCCTTTCCCGAGGTGCTGGTACGCTTGGTGCAGCGGCTGGAGGCGGTGGCCATGCCGAGCGAGCTCCAGGCGGGTGAGACCAAGTTCAAGCTCGCCTTCGACCGCGGCCAGAACTCTGCGGAGAACCTGCGCCGCCTCGCCGCGGCCCAGATCAAGGCTATCGGCGGGCTCGTGCCAAGCCACCACCGCGATCTCCTGAAGCTGCCGGTGACCGAGTCGCCTGCGCTGATCGGGGACCTGCGGGTGCTGCGCACGGAGAAGAAGGTCTATGGTGGCCACGACGCGGCGGTGGTGATCCTCTACAGCGAGAAACTCGCCAGGAAGCAGCACATGATGTTCGATCGGGCCTTGCGTCGGCTCAAGACGCAACTGCGTCGGACCTATCAGGCCCACCGCGACGACGAGTCCGAGGATCTGATCAAGCTGCTGCAGCGCACGCACGAGCACAGCCGACTGCGCGCCTATCTCGACTGGGACTTCCGGCCCGATGGCACGCTCAGCCTGCGCCGCAACGCGCAGGCGTGGCAGGAGAAGCAGTGGGAGTTCGGCAAGCGGCTGCTCTTCTCCACCGAGAAGAGCCTTTCCACCGAGGAGATCGTGACGCTCTACAACAAGGACAAGACCCAGATCGAAGACGACTTCCGCCTGATCAAGTCGCCTGACATCCTGCGCTTCTCGCCGATCCGCCACTTCACCGACACCAAGATCCGCATCTACGGTTTCATCTGCGTCATCGCGCTCATGGTCTTCAAGCTCCTGCAGTTCCGCACCCGCGAGCTGGGGCTCTCCGCGGAAGCCCTCGTCACCGAGCTCAAGGACATCCAGGAGATCGTCCTGATCTACAGCGTCAGCCGCGCTCGCCGGACCATCTCGGAGTGCTCTACCATCCAGCGGCGACTTCTCGACATCTTCGGCCTTCAGCGTTACCTACCCACGGACTGACTGAAGCCAAAATGAGCACGGCGATGCCGCCGTGCCACAACACTATTCTCGCCATCTAACCCGCTCCCAGAGCGAATCTCGGCCCTTGGCTGGCGAAACTCAGGTAGGTATCTCAAGTTTCGGCCGCGCCTGCTTCCACTGGAACACTGGTTGGCGGATGGAATAGTGCGACACCATTACTTCGATTTGGATGTCGAGCCCGTCGAGGTCTAGTGGCATCGGGCGACTCTTGTCGCTTGAGCGGGCATTCCCACACGCTTTTTGAACTGAGCCAACCCAATAGCGCAGACTGCCGACCAGTTGTCTTCGCGGCCCCGAGATCCTGCCCCATCACCCGCAGATGACAACAGGGCGCACGGCCTGAGCCGTGCGCCCTGCGGCGCGTCCCGAGCTTAGCAGTGCGAGTGGCACGCCTCGCCGTCTTCCGTCGTGAAGGAGTGCCCGCAGGAGCACTGGTGCACGGCGTTCGGGTTGTGGATCGTAAAGCCCGCGCCTTCGATCGTGTTGATGTAGTCGATCTCCGCGCCCTTGAGCAGCGGAGCCGAATTCTCGTCGATCAAGAGGCGGACACCCTGGACCTCGGCGATCGTGTCGCCCTCGCGCTCCTCATTGTCGAAGGCCATGCCGTAGCTGTAGCCGGCGCAACCGCCGCCCGACACGAACAGGCGCAGGCTGTACGGGCCATTGCCCTCCTGAACCATCAACTCCTGCACCTTCTGGGCAGCAGTTGCCGTAATCTCGACCATGTTCTCGCCTCCCCTGCACCCGCCGCCGAGCCGACGACGGTCGTATGGCAACATTATAGCACGAGATCAGGTCCATTCTCCGCAATCGGGACGGCCACCATGAGCTTGAGAAGCTCGCCGGCCACATGGTCGACGCGTATGGGTGCAAGGCCCGCCATAGAGACGTTCTGCTCCGTCCGCCGATTGATGTGGTCGCCGATCAGCCAGACGGTCAAAGGATTGAACACGTCCTGCAACATGCCAAGGGCGCCGGCAACGCGGACGTGTTCGAGCAGCACGACCTGGCCGTCCGGGCGGACGACGCGCCGCGCCTCGCGCAGGCCGAGCACGGGATCCGGAACGGTGCAGAAGACGAGCGTCGCGAGCACCGTGTCGAACGACGAGTCGGCAAAGGCAAGCTCCTGGACATCCATCCGTTCGAGCCGGCATGGCACCCTGCAGGGCCGGCCTTTCGCCTGCGCGAGCATCGCCGAGCTGAAGTCGACCCCGGTGACCGACTCCACCTTGCGCGGATCGTAAAGCGGCAGGTTGCTGCCGGTTCCCACACCCAGTTCGAGCACCTGTCCTCTGGCCTCGGCCACCGCCCGCTCGCGCCACTCGCGGCGAATGTGCTCGTCGGCGAAGCCGTAGAGGCGCGCCGCCATTTCGTAGCGTCGCCGTGCGCGCTCCGTGGCTCTCAGGTTGCCGATCGGTCGGCCACCGCCCATCAGGATAGCGGAGGCAGGAACCGGCCAAGGTCCGTCACAAGACCCTCCGCCCGCCCGAGGCCCAGGATGCAAAGGCGCAGACCCGCCGCGTAGCAGCTGCGGTCCAGGGCGTCGTGGCGCAGGGTCAGCACCTCGCCCTGGCTGCCGAGCAGCACCTCCTGGTGCGCCACGAGTCCAGGCAGCCGGACGCTGTGCACCGGAACTTCCTGCTCGCCTTGCGCCTCGAGGAGACCCTTGAGGCGCCTCGCCGTCCCGCTCGGCTTGTCCCGCTTGCTGGCGGCGTGAAGTTCGATGAGCTCGGCACCCTCGAAGTAGGGCAGGGCCATCAGCGCCACCCGCTCGAGGAGCCAGGCGACGATCGAGAAGTTTGCGATCACGGCGCCTGGGATCCCGCGATCCCGGCAGAGAGCCTCGGCCTCCCGCAAGGCGGCGTCCGAGATCCCGGACGTCCCGATGACCGGACGCACGCCCGCCCAAAGCGCAAGGCGGAGGTGCGCCTCCGCCACCTCCGCCTTGGTGAAATCACAGAGCACGTCCGGCCGCAGCCCGGCCATCGCCCGGCTCGCATCCGCGTAGATCTCGCGCCCGTCCCGCTCGCCGTGCCACAGTTCGCCGAGGTCGCGGCCGGCGCTCTGATGGCCGACCGCACCCACGATCTCGAGGCCCGGCATGCGGTCCAGCGCAGCGCCGGTCGCCCGGCCGGTGCGGCCGGACGGCCCCGCGAAGAGCACGCGCACGCTTTCGGTCATGTCAGCTTCTGAGCAGGCTCTCGAGGCGGAACGCCTCGCTCATGTCGCCCTGCAGCTTGACCCGGCCCTGCATGAAGAGCCCCATCGCCGAGACCTTCTCCGCCAGGAGATCGGCGAAATCCGACGTCGACAAGGTCACGGCCGCCTTCGGTTCGGCACCCTCGTCCGGCACGATCCCGACCTGCCCATCCTGGACGCGCAGGCGGAAACGCCCGCCGCCATCCCCGGTAAGGTCCACCACGTAATCCGACGAAATGCCTTTCAGCTTGTCCTGGTGCTCGTTCATGCGGGCGATCACGCCCTCGAGCAGTTCGTGTCCATCCATGCAGCATCCCCGCCTCGGTCGGCGGAAGCCTCCTCCCGATCTCGTCTCTTGTCCTGCGCAGGGTTCGGTCAGGCACCGGGGGATTCCTGTCACCAGACCGCGGCGTCAGACCTCCTGCATCTGATATTCCGCGAGAAGCGCCCGGGCAATCACCATGCGCTGGATTTCGCTCGTGCCCTCGTAGATCTCGGTGATCTTGCTGTCACGCACGAGGCGCTCCTGCAGGGTCCCCGCCTGGTAGCCCTCGCCACCCATCAGTTCGGCGGCACGCATGGTACCCGCCACGGCCACCTTCGATGCGAAGAGTTTCGCCATCGAGATCTCCTTCGTCACGCGCTGACCCTGCCCGTGCTTCCAGGCCGCTTGGTAGAGCAGGAGGCGCGCGGCCTCGAGCTCGGTGGCCATCTCCGCGAGGTGGGCCTGCACGAGCTGGCGGTCGGCGAGCCGCCGGCCGAAGGTCTCGCGCTCGAGAGCGTACCGCGCGACATTGTCGAGGGTTGCCTGGAGGATGCCGACAGCCTGGGCCGCGATGCCGATGCGCCCGCCGTGCAGGGTCCTGAGCGCGATCTTGTAGCCCTCGTCGACGACGCCGAGCACGCGATCATCCGGCACGAAGACGTCCTGCAGGATGACGTCCGTGGTCGCCGAGGCACGGATACCAAGCTTCTGCAGCGGCGGTCCGAAGGAAAGCCCTGGGGCCTCCTTCGGCACGATGAAGCAGGTGATGCCGTGGCTGCGCTTCTCAGGGGACGTCACGGCGTAGAGCAGGTACTCGTCAGCCTGTCCGCCGTTCGTGGTGAAGATCTTGCGCCCGCTGAGACGCCAGCCGCCCTCCACCCGCACCGCCTGGGTCTGCAGGGCGGATGCGTCGGAACCCGCGTTCGGCTCCGTCAGGGAGTAGGCGCCGAGCACCTCGCCGCGCGCCAGGCGCGGCAGGAAGCGCATCCGCTGTTCCTCCGTGCCGTGGTTGTACACGGCCTCGGCGTGCAGGGAATTGTGCACCTCGAAGATGACGCCCGTGACCGGGCAGGCCCGCGAGAATTCCTCGACGCAGAGCGCGTAGGAGAGGTAGTCCGCGCCCTTGCCGCCGTAGCGCTCGGGCAGTGTCATGCATAGGAATCCCTCTTCGGCCAGCAGGTGAAAGTTGCGCCAGGGAAACTCGTGGCTCTTGTCATACTCCGCCGCGTGGGGAGCGAACTCCCGCTGTCCGAGTGCGCGCGCCCGCGCGCGGATGGCTTCCTGCTCCGGCGTCAGTGCAAAGTCCATAGCCAGCGCGGCGCTCCGTCGTCGGTCTGAGGCCGACGGCGGAGGCGCCGCCACCTCCTTCCCATCCCACGGCGTTGCGCCGCGATCTAGTCCTGCTCCAGATGCAAGGCCCTTGCGGCACCGGCGGGGTCCAGGCGCCGCTCGGCGACTTCCGCGAGCACTTCGTTCCAGCGGCCGTCGGCCTGGCTGCGGCTCACGACGCCACGCACGAGCTGGTCCGCGAGGGCGTCGCGCACCAGGCGCTCGGCCTCCTGCATGCGGCGCTGCCGCTGCTCGGGATCCGTGAGGCGCACCTCGGAATGGCGGAGGATCGCGTCCGCGATCTCCGCCACGCCGATCTCCTGCTGCGCCTGGGCGGAGAGCACCGGCGGCAGCCAGGTGCGCTGCGGGCCGAGGTGCAGCATCTGGCGCAGTTCGCGCATCGTCTGGTCCGCCCCGGGCCGGTCCGACTTGTTGACGACGAAGATGTCACCGATCTCGAGAATGCCGGCCTTGAAGGCCTGGACATCGTCGCCCAGGCCAGGGACGACGACCACGATCGTCGTGTCCGCGAAGCCCATGATGTCGACTTCGCTCTGCCCGGCCCCGACTGTCTCGAGCAGGATCAGGTCCTTGCCGAAGGCCTGCAGCAGCTGGATTGCGCGCGGCGTCGCCCGCGCCAGGCCACCCAGGTGGCCACGGGTGGCGAGGGACCGCATGAAGACGTCGCTACCACGGCCCTCCATCCGCACCCGATCGCCCAAGAGGGCCCCGCCGGTGAAGGGAGACGAGGGGTCCACCGCCAGGATGCCCACCTTGCGCCCGCGCGCGAGGAACTGGCCCGCCAGCCGGTCCACCAGCGTGGACTTGCCGACGCCCGGTGCGCCGGTGACGCCCACGACGATGCCGTGACCGGTGTGCGGGTAGACTTCCGCAATGATGTCGTCGGCCGCGTGCGGGTCACTCTCGACCAGGGTCAGGGCGCGCGCCAGGGCGCGCCGATCACCACGCAGGATCTCCTGGCCAAGGCTCATGCGCGGCCCACGCTCGCACGGGTGAAGCGCACGATCTCGTCGGTTTCCGTACCTGGGCCGAAGACGGCCTTGACGCCGAGCTTCTTCAGCTCCTCCGCGTCCTCCTCAGGAATGATGCCGCCCACCACGACGACCACGTCGCCCATGTTCTGCGCCTGCAGGAGGTCAATGACGGCCGGCACCAGCGTCAGGTGGGCGCCGGACAGGATGGACAGGCCGACGACGTCGACATCCTCTTGCAACGCCGCCTCGACAATCTCCTCAGGGGTCTGGTGGAGTCCTGTGTAGATGACTTCCATGCCTGCGTCGCGCAGGGCCCTCGCCACAATCTTCGCACCCCGGTCGTGACCGTCGAGTCCCGGCTTGCCGATCAGCACGCGGATCGGCCTCGTACCCGCTCTCTGCTCTGTCTCGGTCAAAACACTGCTGCCTCCCGATAGCTCCCGAATACCGCCCGCATCGCGCGGACGATCTCCCCCTCCGTCGCGTAGGCACGCACCGCGTCGAGAATCGGCGGCATGAGATTGCGGCCGGACACCGCAGCCTCGCGCACACCCTCGAGAGCGGCTTCGACGGCCGCCTGGTCCCGCTCCTGCCGCACGGCCCGCACCGCTTCGCGCTGGTTGCGCTCGAGCGCCGGGTCGATCTTCAGGATGGGGATGCGCTCCTCCTCCTCTTCGATGAAAAGGTTGACGCCGACGATCAGCCGCTCCTTGCGATCGATCTCCTGCTGGTAACGGTAGGCCGCATCGGCAATCTCGCGCTGGAAGAAGCCGAGCTCGCTGCCACGGAGCACACCTCCGAGCTCGTCGATGCGGTGGAAGTACTCCTCCGCGGCGGCCTCCATGGGGTCGGTGAGGTCCTCGATGAAGTAGGAGCCCGCCAAGGGGTCGACCGTGTCGACGACGTCGATCTCGTGCGCCAGCACCTGCTGCGTGCGCAGCGCGATCGTGACCGCCTTCTCGGTCGGCAGCGACAGCACCTCGTCCATCGAGTTGGTGTGCAGGGACTGGGTGCCGCCGAGGACGCCCGCCAGGGCCTCGTAGGCCGTGCGGATGATGTTCACCTCAGGCTGCTGGGCGGTGAGCGAGCAGCCGGCCGTCTGGGTGTGAAACCGCATCATCCAGGAACGCGGGTTCTTGGCGCCGTACTTGTCGCGCAGATGGCGGGCCCCGATGCGGCGGGCGGCGCGGAACTTCGCGATCTCCTCGAAGAAACTGAGGTGCGAGTTGAAGAAGAAGGAGAGCCTGGGCGCGAACTCGTCAACGTCCATGCCCCGCTCCATGGCGGCCTCGACGTAGGCGAACCCGTCCGCCAGAGTCGTAGCCCTTCAGCGCCGGCATGTCGAATGCGGTGGAAAGGCCCGTCTGGCCCTGACGCAGAAGATAGTGGAAGCGCTCGTTCGTCTCCTTGGCCGTGCCGAAACCGGCGAACTGGCGCATCGTCCAAAGGCGGTCGCGGTACATGCCGGGATGGATGCCGCGGGTATAAGGAGGCTGGCCAGGTTCCCCGATGTCGCGCACCGGGTCGGCCTTCACGTCCTCAGCGCGGTAGACAGGCTTGACTTCCAGCCCGGACGGCGTCCTGCGCTCCTTGGCCGTCGAACCACCTCCGATTGGTCGTCGCGGCGGATCCCTGCGCTCGAAATCCGCACAGCACTCGCTTTCTGGCAGCATCCATTTTACGCGCACGGTGGTAGAAGCGACAAGACGGCAGGCCCTGGACCCCGTCTTGTAGAAGGATTTCGAACTTCGCGCTATGGAGTGATCACCGTTGGATCTGTCGCCCGAGCTCTTTCGTCAATACGACATCCGCGGCCACGTCGGCGTCGACCTGACGCCGGCGGTAGCCCACCAGATCGCCCTCGGCACGGCCGAGTACTGGCACCGCCACGGCCAGGGCGCCGCCATCGTCGGCCGCGACTGCCGCCTGTCCTCCCCGGAACTTGCGGAGGCCTTCGTCGAGGGCCTGCTGGACGCCGGCATCGATCGCATCATCGACCTCGGCATGGTGCCGACGCCGTTCGTTTACTTCGCCCGCCACTACCTGGGCGTCGGGCCGGCCGTCATGATTACCGGCTCGCACAACCCGCCGCAGATGAACGGCTTCAAGCTGGCGCTCGGCCCGGGCACGCTCTACGGCACCGAGATCCAGGAGGTGCAGGAGCTCTGCCGCGACGCCCGCCCGAGCGGCCGGACGGGCCGGGTCGAGCAGTACGACATCTTCCCGTCGTACCGGCGGCGGATGCGTGAGCTCTTCCCGGACGGACTCGGTGGTCTCGAGGTGGTGGCCGATGCCGGCAACGGCGCCGGCGGCCCCTATGCACCCACCGTGCTCGAGGACCTCGGGCTCAAGGTGCACCCCCTATTCTGCGAGCCCGACGGCCACTTCCCGAACCACCACCCCGACCCGCTGCAGCCGAAGAACATGGCGGCCCTTCAGGACGAAGTCGTCCGCCTGGGCGCACAGCTCGGCTTCGCGTTCGACGGCGACATGGACCGTCTGGGCGCCGTGGACGAGCACGGCCGCATCCGTGCGGTGGACGAGCTTCTCATCCTCTACTGGCGCGACATCTACCCGCGCTACCCGGACAAGCCGACCCTCGTAGAGGTCAAGTGCTCCCAGCGTCTGGCCGACGATCTGAGCCGCATGGGCGCGCACCCGGAGTTCACCCCGACCGGCCACTCCCTGATCAAAGCCGCCATGCGCAAGGTGGGGGCCGCCTTCGCGGGCGAACTCTCCGGTCACATCTTCTTCGCGGACCGTTTCACGGGGGACGACGACGCGCTGTACGCGGCGTTGCGTCTTGCGGAGATCTGCGCCCGCAGCGGCAGGTCCCTCGCGGATCTGCTTGCGGACCTCCCGCCCGCCTACGCGACGCCGGAAACCCGCGTCGGCTGCCCCGAAAGCGCCAAGGCACGCGTCACGGAAGCGGTGCAGGCCGCGTTCGCCGGCCGCTACCCGCTCGTAACCGTCGACGGCGTCCGGGTGATCTTCGATCGGGCATGGGCCCTCTTGCGTCCGTCCAACACCGAACCCGCCCTGGTGCTGCGCGCCGAGGGCGAGACCGAGGCGGCGCTGGCCTTCGCCAAGGCGGAAATGGAGCACGCGCTAAAGGGTCATCCGGAGGTCTCCCTACCCGAGTGGTGAGGCACCATTTTCGGAATGCGATCGTACCGTAGCTTGCGTGCACCCGCGCGCGGAGGAGATTGAGAGACTTCTGGAGCATCTAGTGGATGCCTTTGGTCTTCCTTGCCTGAAATCGCCCTAAAACTGTTGCATTCGCCGCGTTTGATGCTATATTGGGTAAGGAACGTCTGTTAGGTGAGGCTACCCGCGAGAGATAGGCTCTTGCCCGGAAACATCGAGAGATGCCCACGGGTGAAACAGTTCCGGTCGAAGCAAGGCCGGAACCAGAGAGCTGGAGCGCAAGCTCCTATGCCGTGCGGTGCTGAAGCTCAACGAGAAGACGCCAGTCTTTCCTGGGCGTGTTCTCACGCCCAGGTTTTTGTTCGGAAAGGGGGGATCAGGCCGTGGCCGCAGACGATCATAGTAGACCCAGACTTCGGGATGGCGATGGGGAATACGGACGGGCAGCGACCGCGGCCTGTCCAGGGCTGCGCGCCTTCTGACGGCGCGTGCCCCTCTTCCTTGCACGCCTCCCGACACGCGCCGGCAACCGGCTCTGAAGGGAGGCGTGACGCATGTCTTCGGCCAAGACGGAGAAGGAGATCCGCGAGTTGCCGCGGGAGGTGCGTCAACGCGCCGAGGACCGGCTGCAACTGCAGTACGCGCGTCAGCGCGGCGGCCTCTGGGCGCGGCTCCGTCTCCTCCTGCTGCTGATCGGCCCCGGTATCCTTGTCATGATCGCCGACAACGACGCCGGCGGAGTCATCACCTACGCCCAGACCGGTGCCAGCTATGGTCTCGGCTTTTTCATCCCGTTCCTCGTCCTGATGATCCCGGTCGCCTTCGTCGTGCAGGAGATGACGGTGCGGCTCGGCGCGGTGACACGGCGCGGGCACGCGGAACTCATCTTCATGCGCTACGGCCGCTTCTGGGGCACCTTCTCCGCCATCGACCTCGTGATCGCGAACGCCCTCACGCTGGTCACGGAATTCATCGGCATCGCGGCCGGTCTCGCCATCTTCCGGGTGCCTATCGTGCTTTCGGTGCTGCTCGGCCTGGCCGCCGTCTGGGCGGTCACCTTGATCGGCCGCTACCGCGTTTGGGAGCGCATCTCCCTCTGGGTGGCCCTCCTGAACGTTGTCTTCGTGCCGCTGGCGCTCGCCGCCCACCCCGACTTTGGTGCCGTGGCCCGCAGCTTCCTTACGTGGCACATCCCCGGCGGCGCCTCGGGGCCGTTCCTGATGCTTCTCCTGGCCAACCTCGGCACCACGATCGCGCCTTGGATGCTCTTCTTCCAGCAGTCCGCGGTCGTCGACAAGGGCCTTACGCCGCGCGACGTGCGCTTCGGGCGGATGGACACCCTGATCGGGAGCATCGTGATGGGCATCGTGGCGATCGCCCTCGTGATCCTCTCCGCCACCGTGCTGCACGCGGCGCCGGGCTCGTCCGGCCTCGACATCCATTTCATCCTGCAATCGGTCGGCCAGCGCGTGGGCCGCTGGGCGGAGTCGCTCTTCGCCTTGGGCCTGATCGAGTCCGGACTCATCGCCGCCATGGCGATCACCGCCAGCACGTCCTGGGCCGCTGGCGAGGCGCTCGGCCTCAAGGTGCGCAGCCTGAACGCGGGTGTCCGCCAGGCCCTGCCCTTCTACCTGCCCGGGCTGATCGCCGTGACGCTCGCCGCCTCGGTGGTGCTGATCCCCGGGGCGCCGCTCGGGTACCTCAACGTGCTCGTGCAGGTGCTGGCGACCGTGTTCATGCCGGCCGCGCTGCTCTTCCTTCTGCTTCTCGTCAACGACCGGGAAGTGATGGGGCACCACGTCAACACCCGCCTGCAGAACGTCGTGGCCATTGGCATCGTGGCCATGCTGGTCATCATGAACGGGCTCTACGGCACATCGGTCGTGCTGCCCTCGCTATTCCCGCACTGATCTGAACGAAAGGAGCGGATGATCATGGCCCGCACGCTGACCTACGACAACGAGGCCATCTGGAACATCGTCCGCGAGGAGTCTCTCCTGCAGGAGCCGCCCGTGTACCACCGCATCGAGGTGCGCGGCCCCGTGGCGGTCGTCTGGTGGGGACTGCGCATCTACGTCGTCCTGATGGCCGCACTGATCGTGGCCGGGTTCCTGCACGGCCTGCGCTGAACGTGATGCCCTGTCGATCGCGGCGGCGGGTCCCCCGCCGCCGCGATATTTTGCCCGGGTACCTGGGCACGTGCCTCAGGCTCGTGATGCGTCATGCAGGGCCTGCCAGAGGGCTTCTTCCGCCGGCAACCGCCGCTGCAGCACCCGTCGGAAGGAGTACACGCGGCGAGGCCCGCCGAGGTCCGGACAGGTGGCGGCGCTGAGGCGTCCCGCGTCCACCTCCCACGCAACCGACAGTTCCGACAGGACCCCAACGCCGACCCCCGCGGCGACGGCCCGCTTGACCGCCTCGTTGGACGCCATCTCCATCACGGGCTGCGGCTCGTAGCCAAGGGCACGCTGCAGAACGGTCCGTGTGTGGGATTCGCTCTCGCGCAACACGAGCGGCACCTCGCGCAGTTCCGCGATGCTCCAGTCCCGTCCCGCCCGTGGATCGCCGGCGGGCAGCACGACGCGCATCTCGTCTCGACCCAGGGTGCCGATCTCGAAGTCGCCCTGCCAGGGCGGCAGATCGTGCGCGCCCATGGCGACGGCGACATCGATCGCCCCGCTGTCGAGCAGTTCGTGCAAGGCGCCGGGGTTCTCCACGCTGAGGCGGATCTGCACGTCAGGATGTTGCCGCACGAACGGCGCCAGTCGGTAGGGCAGAAGATAGCTTGAAGGTGTCGCGCTGGCACCGATCCGCACGGGACCGCCGCCGCCGCGCATGCGCGCCATCGCGCGGTCGAGTCCGTCCACGCCCGCAAGCACCCGATCGGCGTGCCGCAGGAGTTCCTCCCCCGCGACCGTGAGCCGGATGCGCCGGTGGGAAACCTCGACGAGCGAAACACCCAGCTCCCGCTCGAGCGCCCGCACCTGCATGCTGATCGCCGGCTGGCTGCGCCCCAGGATCTCCGCCGCCGCAGTGAACGTATGGCTCCTTGCCACCACCTGGAACACGCGCAACTGCCCGAGCTGCAAGTCCCTCACTCCGATAAAGCGCTCTTATGCTAAGGCGAAGATACTATAGCATTTTTCTTTCCCCTCGGATGCACTATGCTCTTTGACATGCAAAGCAACGCGGCTCAAATCGAGACAGGTCTTGCCGAACGCCCGTGGCTCGCCGTCGCGACCGTCTGCCTCGGTGCCGCGATGGCCGCAATCGATGCCAGTATCGTCAGCGTGGCAAACCCGACGATGCAGCACTACTTCCATACAACGACCAGCAACATCGCCTGGGTCTCCCTCACCTACCTCCTCGTCCTCACCACCGTCGTCGTGCTCGCGGGGCGCCTGGCCGACGGCATCGGGCGCTCGCGCATGTACCGCTTCGGCTTTATCGTGTTCGGCGTTGCGTCCGCAGGCTGCGGGTTCGCGCCAAGCCTCGGCGTGCTGCTCGTGTCCCGCCTCGTCCAGGGCGTCGGGGCCGCCATGCTGCAGGCCAATTCGGTCGCCATCGTAACGTCCAGCGTACCGGCGTCGATGCGCGGTCGCGCGATCGGCGTCCAGGGCGCCGCGCAAGCCGTAGGGCTGGCGATCGGCCCCGTCCTGGGTGGCTTCCTCATCGCCGCGTTCACCTGGCGCGCCATCTTCCTCGTCAACCTGCCCATCGCCGCGATCGCCCTGATCGTCGCGCCCTACACGCTGCCCAAGGACCCGGCAGGGCGCGTGATGCCGCGCGTCGACGTGCTTTCCTCCGTCTTGATGGCTGTCGTCCTCGTGCTGGCGCTTCTCACCCTGAATCCGTCGCTGCCCGGGCATCAGTTCTGGTATGTCGAACTGGCGGTAGCCATCGTGCTCGCGTACATCTTTGCCCGCCGCCAGGGTCTCGTGCCGACGCCGCTCGTCGAGCCGGAACTCGTCAAGATCCTCAACGTCACCGGCGGGGTCGTCCTGGGCGTTCTCTCGTTCAGCGTGCTCTACGGCATCATGCTGCTCGCGCCCTACTACTTCGAGTGGGTCCGCCACCAGTCCACGGCCAACGTTGGCCTCCTCGTCATGGCTCTCGCAGTTGCCATGACGGCGGTGGCTCCCCTCGCGGGCACGCTCGCGGACCGGTTCGGCAACCGCAGGGTGGCCGTCGGCGGCCTGGTCATCCTGGCGGCCGGAGCGGTCGCCATCTACCTCTGGACGCCCCTCATCGCCTTCGGCTTGACCGTACCCGCCATGGCGCTGGTTGGTGCCGGCGCAGGCGTCTTCACGCCGCCCAACAACAGTTCGGTCATGGGCAGCGCCCCGCCCGAGCACCTTGGCGTGACGGGCGGCCTCCTGAACATGGGCC
This sequence comes from Bacillota bacterium, assembly GCA_021799275.1. Taxonomy (GTDB): domain Bacteria; phylum Bacillota; class Sulfobacillia; order JAJZYS01; family JAJYTV01; genus JAJZQO01. Next base: position 44,448 of record JAJZAT010000022.1, on the reverse strand, counting down.
GCTCGATCGGCATGAGCCTCGGCCAGGCGCTCGTCGCCGCCGTCTTCGAGATCGAATCCCTGAAGGGCGGCTACTATCAGGGCTTCCGCGCCAGCGCCATCCTGGTGCTCGTGATCGCTCTGGTCGCGCTCGTGCTGCAGTGGTTCATGCCAAAGGACACCGGCAACGCGGGCCACGACATGCCCTTCCTGCCGGACTGATCGTCTTTTCCCCCGAGTGGTGCGGCTCAGGCGTGCGCGACCATGGTAAAGAGAACTATGATCGCCGTCGCGAGGGCCACCTCCTGGCGTCCCATGCGGTTCATCTCGAGCCAGGGGCGGCCGCTGCCGAGCCAGAGATACGCGCGCACCATTTGCGGCAGGAGCGGTACGGCCGCCCAGATCGGCAGGTAGCCGAAGAGGCTGACGACCACGACGCCGACCGTGATCAGCGAGGCTGATCCCGCAAGCAGGATCGTGCCCTGCCGCACCTCGGCCGCCTCCATGTTCGTGCGGGCGGCCACGATCTGCAGGCGGAGGAAGCCTACGCCGTAGAGGAAGTGCAGGACAAGGCCGAGGTACACGATCCACATCGCCATGTCCGTGGGCAGCCCGAGGGCGATCCAGGTGCCGGGAACGGCGAGCAGGAGACCCCACGTGGCCACCAGTTCCCGCAAGGTGCGCCAGCGCTCGCCCCAGAAGCCGAGCAGCATCGCGACGGCGTAGAACGGCGCCGCGATGAGCGGCATGATGTAGATCGCGGCGCTATGGGCGCTGCTCGCCGCCAGGCTGCCGAAGACTCCCGACAGCACGAGCTCGGCCAGTAGAACGCCGAGGCAGCGCAGGCGCTGGCGGCCCTCGCCCGCCTTAGCGCGAAGGAGCCGCTCAAGCGGCTCCTTCGCCATCAGGAGCAGGATCATCGCCGGCAGCAGCCAGAGCGCCGCCGGCGTCAGAGCGTCCGCCACGGCCACGGCGGTGATGTAGCCTGTGAGCAGCATGGACCAGGCGCCATACTCCCGCGGCAGCAGCCACCACAGGCCCGGACGCGGCGGCGTGATCGTGGAGAGCGCCTGCGCCGTATACATGGCCGGCCTCAGGCCTGCACCGGATCGGCGCTCGGGCCAGCCGGGTACTGTTCGAGGTAGTGGATCACCTCGCGGGTGATCGGGCTTGGCGTCGAGGAGCCGGCCGTCACGCCGACGGTCTTTTTGCCTTCGAGCCAGGCCGGATCGATCTCGTGCACGCCATCGACGAGATAGGCCGGCCGTCCGGCCTGCTCGCGCACCACCTGCACGAGGCGGTTCGAATTGTTGGAGCGCGTGTCGCCGACCACGATGACCAGATCGCAGTTCTCGGCCTGATGCACCGCGGCCTCCTGCCGGAGCTGCGTCGCCAGGCAGATCTCGTTGAAGACCTCGATCCGGGGGTAGCGGCGCTTAAGTTCCTGGATCGTGGCGTCGGTATCCCAGCGCGACAAGGTGGTCTGGGTCACGACCGCGAGCTTCTTGCCGTCGAGGTCGAGATCCTGCGCGTCCTCCGCGGTCTCGATGAGGTGCACATGTTCCGGCGCCTCGCCCATGGCTCCTTCCGGTTCCGGGTGGCCGCGCCGCCCGATGTAGAGGATGGTGTAGCCATCCTGGGCCAGGTTCCGGATCAGGTCGTGCGTCTTGGTCACGTCGGGACAGGTGGCGTCGACGACGTCGAGCCCCTTCTCCGCGGCACGGCGGCGCAGCGCCTCCGACACGCCGTGGGCGGTGAACACGACGGTTCCCTCATGGACCTGCTCGATCAGCTCGAGTCGGTTCTCGCCGTCGAGCGAAACGACGCCGTAGCGATCCAGTTCCTCGACAGCGTGGCGGTTATGGACGATGAGGCCGAGCACGAAGATCGGCTTGCGCGTCTTCGGGTCCTCGGCCACCTGCCGAACCAGCTTCATGGCGTCGACGACGCCGTAGCAGTAGCCGCGTGGCGTGATCCTCACGACCTGCACGGGCGATCTCCCCTTCGTCAACGTGCCAGAGCGCGCCTAGCCCACTCGTGCGCGTAATAGGTGACGATGAAGCGGGCTCCGGCGCGCTTCAAGGCGATGAGCGACTCCTGCACGACCTGGTCACGGTCGAGCCAGCCGCGCTCGGCGGCTGCCTCAAGCATGGCATATTCGCCGGAGACTTGGTAAGCCCCGACCGGCACGCCGACGCTCCGGGCGACCGACGCGAGCACATCGAGGTATGGCATGCCCGGCTTGACAAGCAGCATGTCGGCGCCTTCCGAGACGTCCAGGCTCGCCTCGCGCAAGGCTTCGCGGCCGTTGCGGTAGTCCATCTGGTAGCCCGAGCGGTCGCCATGCTGCGGCGCGGAACCGGCCGCCTCGCGGAACGGCCCGTAGAAGGCCGACCTATACTTCACGGCGTAGGAGAGGATGGCCGTCTGCGTGAAGCCGGCCGCGTCCAGTCCCTCGCGCAACGCAGCCACGCGGCCGTCCATCATGTCGCTCGGCGCAATCACGTCGGCGCCCGCCTCCGCCTGGCTCACGGCCGCGGCCGCCAGAAGCGGCAGCGTCTCGTCGTTGTCGACCATGCCGTCCGGGCGAAGTACGCCGCAGTGCCCGTGGTCCGTGTACTCGCAAAGGCAGGTGTCCGCGATCACCAAAAGCTCCGGCACCGCCTGCTTGATCCGGCGCGTCGCATCCTGAACCGGCGCATCGAGCCGCGCAGCCCAGCTGCCCAGCGCGTCCTTCTCCGGCGGGATCCCGAACAGGAGGATCGCCGGCACGCCGGCGCGGTAGATCTTCTCGGCTTCGCGCGCGGCTTCGTCCGGCGAGAGATGCTCCTGGCCCGGCAGGGCGGAGATCGGCCTGCGCACCCCTGCGCCCGGAACGACAAAGAGCGGCTGGACGAGGTCCCTTGCGCGCAGGTCCGTCTCGGCCACCAGGTCGCGCATCGTCTGGCTCCGACGCAGCCGCCTCGGCCTATCGATCAGTTCCACGAGACTTCCTCCTCGACGATCATTCCTTGGCATCGTTCAGGACCAGGCGCAGGGCCGCAAGAATCCCGGCCAGCCCTGGCGTCTCGGACTGCGCGGCCACCTTCAGCCCAAGTTCTAGGCACGCGGCGCCCGTCGTGGGACCAATCGCCACAGCGGGCACCTTGGCGAGAAACCTCTCCGGCAGGGCGGCAACCGTCGCCTGGACCGCGGACGGGCTGTAGAAAAGCACCGCGTCCGGAGCGCCCGCACGCGTCAGCGATGCCGCCGCGTCCTCCGGCACCCCGCGCAGCGTGCGGTAGATCGGGACCGTGTCGACCTGCAGGCCCTGGTCCCAGAGCGCCTGTACGAGCGCCGTGTCCGGCGGCTCCGGCCCCAGCAGCAGGGCACGGTCCCCTACGCGCACCCTGCCCTGGAGTTGCGACGCGAGTCCCATGGCGGTGCCGACGCGGGCGATCTCTGCCACGAGGCCGCGCGCCCGCAGGGCGAGGGCGGTCGCGGCGCCGACGGCGAGCAGGCGCGCGTCGCCCAGCCGCCGCACGTCGACCGCCTTGGCATCCAGGGCCGCAAAAAAGTTCTGCACGGCGTTCTGGCTGGTGAAGAGGATGTAGCGGTATGTCCCGACGCGTTGCAGGGCCGCATCGAGTGGCCGTTGATCGAGCGCGGGGGCTATGCGCAGCGAGGGCAGCAGCACGGGCTCAGCCCCGCGCAGGCGCAAGGCTCCCAAGAGCGCCCCGGACTGCGCCGCCGCCCGCGTCACGAGCACGCGGCGGCCGTAGAGGGCCGGCGCCCCAAGCTCGGGTCCGGGCGGGCCGAGCGTGGGCAAGGTGGTCGCCTCGTGGCCCCGGGCCCGGTACTCGGCGGCTTCGTCCGCCAGCTCCTCGCCGTCGCCATACAGCCGCGCGACCATTCCTTCCTGCCGCAGCATGGCGACCCGCGGCGAAACCCTCTGCGCCTGAGGGTGCCGGTAGAGCTCGAGTTCCGCCGGCAGTGGCCCGGCCGCCGCCACCACCGGCGCCGCATCGAGCAGCTCCGTCAATAGCGGCGTCGCGGCAGGATCCCAGTAGGCGTAGAAGATCTCAGCGGGCATCGCCTGCCACCTCCTGGAGGATGCGCCCCGCCCCGCCCAGGAGAAGCTCCTTGGCCGCCGCCCGGCCGAGATCCGCCGCATGGCCACCCTCGAGGGTGACGCGGATGGCCGTGCTGCCGTCGGGGGCGAACACACCCGCCGTCAGTCGCAGATCACGCCCATGCGCCGTCGCCAGTGCCCCTACAGGGACGCTGCAGCCACTGCCCAGTTCCATCAGCAGCGTGCGCTCGCAGAGCGCCCTGCGCTCGGTCGGGGGGTGGCTCAGGCGGCGCAGCAGCGAGAGAAGATCCTTGCGGTCGGCCGCGGCCTCCACGGCGATGATGCCCTGCGCCGGCGCGCCAAGCATCTGCTCGGGCTGCAGGTACTGGGCGATCGACGCTTCGCGGTCATCCCGCAGCAGGCCCGCCGCGGCCATGACCAGCGCATCGTACTGCCCCTCCGCCAGCTTGCGCAGGCGGGTGCCGACGTTGCCGCGCAGCTCGAGCACCTGGAGGTCCGGGCGCTGATGCAGGAGTTGGGCCCGCCGTCGCGGGCTCGACGTTCCCACCCGCGCGCCGTAGGGCAAGGCGCCGAACGTGAGACCCTGCGGGCCGACCAGGACGTCGCGCGGGTCCTCGCGGCGCAGAAGCGACGCGAGGACGAGGCCGGGCGCCAGCGCCGTGGGCAGGTCCTTGAGACTGTGCACCGCGACGTCCACCTCGCCACGCCGCAGCATGGCCTCGATCTCCTGGGTGAAGACACCCTTGCCGCCGATGCGGGCCAATGCCTCGTCCTGGCGGATGTCACCTTCGGTCTCTACGGTCACGTAACGCACAAAGACATCCGGCCGCGTCTCGCTGAGCGCGGCCGCAAAGAGCTCCGCCTGCCTCCTGGCCAGGGGGCTCCGCCGCGAGGCGATGCGAATCTCCACTCAATCACCCCTAGGTGACAGGCTCAGCCGGGAAGCCCCGCGCTGGGACTTCCCGGCCCTTTCCTCAGGCTTCCTGCGGCCAGTCCGGGCCGTCCAGGTGGAAAATATCGGCCGCGAGGCGCAGGCAACTCTCGCCATCCTCGCGCAAGGCGCACTCCTTGAGGGCCAGGGTAGGCTCGTTCAAAAGCTTGTTGACGATGCGGGACGCCAACTGCTCGATCACCTGCCGCTCCGTCTCCGGCAGGGCGCCCAGTCGGTGCAGGGCGCGCCTTACTTCCTTATCCCGTACTTCCTCCGCCTTGCCGCGCAGGGAGCGGATCAGCGGCAGTGCCTGGCGCTCGCAGCGACGGCGTTCAAAGTCCGCGGCGGCCGCCAGAACGATGGCCTCCGCGGCCTCGGCCTCCCGCAGGCGTTCCTGGCGCTGGGCCTGGCTGATGGCCGCGAGATCGTCGAGGTTGCTCACCTCGACCCCTGGCAGCGCCGCGCAGCTAGGCTCGATATCGCGTGGCAGCGAGAGGTCGACGAGGACCATCCGCCGACCTCCCCGGCGGCGCATAGCCTCCTTGATGTCACGCGCGTAGAGCACCTCGTGCGGGGCGCCGGTCGAGCTCAGCACGATATCGGCCTTTTCGAGACACTCGTCGATCTGGGCCCAGCCGACGGACGTTCCGCCAAACTCCTTCGCGAGCCTCGACGCGCGCTGACGCGTGCGGTTCGCGATCACGATCTCGATGTCCGCCGCCTCCCGCAGATGTTGGCAGCAGAGCTCCGCAACCTCGCCCGCGCCGATCAGCAGGACGCTGCGGCCGGAGAGGCTGCCAAGTGAGCGCTTCGCGAGGGCGACGGCGGCACTGCCGACCGACACGGGATGCAGGTCCATGCCCGTCTCGCGGTGGGCGCGCCGCGCCGCGGCCAGGGCCCCTTGCACGAGCATGCTGACTTCCTTGCCCACCGCCTCGGCCGCTGCGGCCCGGTTGAAGGCCTGCTTGATCTGGCCGAGGATCTGCGTCTCGCCGACGATCTGGGCCTCAAGGCCCGCCGCCACCAGAAAGAGGTGGCGCACCACGTCCTGCCCGTCGAGTCGGAAGGCGTAGCGGGCCAGCACGGCGGGCGGCGTGTCCGTCAGCTCGGCGAAGGTCGTTCGCAGGCAGGGAGCCACCTCCTCGACGGCGCCAAAGGCGTAGATCTCGCTACGGTTGCAGGTATGCAGCACGAACGCCTCGTCCGCGATCGCGAGCACCCGGCGGTAGACCTCGTCGACATGCGGTTCCAGGGTCAGTCGTCCACGGGTGTCGAGGTCCGTGCCCTGATGGCTGATGCCGAGGAATGTCCAGCCTGTCCTCACGGCGCTGCCACCCCCCGGTGAATTGCGACCGATCCAAGCGTCAACGGCCACGCCTTGACCTCCGCGAAGCCCGCCTTGCGGTACATCTCCGCAAGGATGGCGCGGCCGGGAAACTTGCGATGCGATTCCGGCAGCCAAGCGTATGCCGCGCCGCGGCTGCCCGCTAGGCGGCCAAGCACCGGCACGACGCCGTAGAAGAAGAGCTTGAAACCGAAGAAGACGAGACGGCTGGTCGGCCGCGACACCTCGAGCGACAGCGCCCGGCCACCCGGTCGCAGGACGCGGCGCATCTCCCCGAGTGCCGCCTGCAGGTCCGGAAAGTTGCGCAGTCCGAAACCGCAGGTGACGAGGTCGAAGCTGGCGTCCGGAAAAGGCAAGGCGAGCGCGTTGCCCTCCACGAGGTCGATGCGTGACGCAAGTCCGCGCTCCGAGACCTTGCGCTCGGCCACGGCGAGCATGTCGCGGCTGAGATCGAGGCCTGTCACGTGCATCTCGGGCTGCATGCCGGCGAGGAGGATCGCGAGGTCGCCCGTGCCGGTGGCCAGATCGAGGCAACGCTCACCGGGCCCAGGCTGGACCAGCTCGAGGAACCGACGCTGCCACCTGCCCCATTGGCCAAGGGTGATGACGCGGTTCATCGGATCGTAGACCTGCGCGATGTCGCCGAAGATGCGGCGGATCTTGGCGTCATGCGAATCGTGGCGGGCCAAAAGGGATCCTCCCATGCTTCAACTTCCCCGCTCAGGATCGTTCGCATCCTTGGCCAGCACATAGGCGCGCTGACCGGAAGCGGGATGCTGCCAAACATCCACCGTACGATTGCTCGTCGGGTCGACGAAGCGCTCACCGGTGAACACGTAGCCGGGGGGCGGCTCCGAGAGCTCCGCGCGGTAGCGCGGGCCGACCAGGAAACCTGCCAGGAGCAACACAATGCCAATCAACGCGAGATAGACGGCGGCTATCGATCCTGTGATCAGAAAGAGGATGACGCCTGCCACGAGGCCGATGCCGCCGAACGTCAGAAACCAGCGATTGCGCATGACAAGATGCCTCCAGCGGCACCCGACGACTCCTTGCACAGTTTAGCACAGGTTCGGTCCGCGCGTTGGTCGCACCACTCGCCAAGTGCTGGGGCGTGCGTTATATTGGGCCCATCGCCTAAATTGGCGTTTTGGCATTCAAAGGCAGAGAGGCATTCCATGACGGGTCGACAAATGTGGCGAGTCGCTGGCGTGACGTTGCTATTGGCCCTGCTCGGCGGCTGCGGCGGGCATGGTGCGGCGCCTGCACATAAAAAGACCGTGTCGCACAAGACCGCGGCCAAGGCAGCGATTGTCCCGTCCGGGGCCCCCGTCGCGGTCGACGGATATACGGCCTATCTGCCACAGGACGTACTCGCCAACACACCCGGCCTGGACGTCGCCCTGACGCCGTATGGCCTTGTATGGAGCTCCTATGCCGACGCCCGGGACGCGGGCGGCACGTTTCTCATGCCCCATCCGTTCGCCGTCGAGGTCTCGCCGACGCCAGGAAGCGGCCCCCTCGCGGGCAGCGGCAGACTTGTCGCGGAGATCCCGGCCAGCGCTGGCCTGCAGTCGACCGATCTGCACTTCGTCGGCATGTCCGGCCCCTACCTGGGCTTCACGCTCGACCTCGCCGGCACGGCGACGACCATCGGCGCCGGAATGCTCGACCTGCGCACGGGACAGATCACCATGGCTCCCGATTACCTGACGTCCGATGCGGGCGTCGTCGTGGCCGGCGAGCGCATGGGCATCCTGGCCCCGAACGCCACGTACGTCATGGACCCTGGAACGGGCAGCCTGCAAACGTATCCCGTGGCCGCCGGATCCGATCTCTGGCTGGATCTCGCGTACGGACTGCCGATCGGCCAGTCGGCCGTGCCGGATCCGACAGAGCCGGGCGTCGTTCCCTACGCGGCCGGCAGCATCACCCTGTACGGCCCGCCGGCCTGGCAGGAGACGAACAAGGGCCTGGGCGGCGGCTTCACGATCTGGCGACTCACAGACCCCAGCGATCCTGCCGCCTTTGTTGAAGTCGAAACGGCCCCATGCATCGGCTGCAGCGTCGTCAGCCTGACGGACGGGGCCGTGCCCGCGCCGCAGGTGGTGCTGCCAGACGCCACGGCGGCACCCGACGTCTCCGAGCGTTGGTTGTCCGATTACGTCATCTCCTACCACGGCACGGTCAAAGGCTACCCCTACCCCGTCTGGGGCATCGCCATCGCACCGCGGCCCGGGCAGAGCGGATTCGAGGAGGTCGTCGTCACGCTGCCGAAAGCGCAGGCCAGCCTCGCCCGGGATATCCTTGGGCGCTATCCCCTGCCCCGCTGATCGTCCGGAGCAAACCCGGTCCGGCTGGTGTCGAACGGCCCGAACGCCGTGAGGTCGTGGCCGAAGGCTGCGCTCCTGAGCGTGCCCAGGAGCCGCTCCACGGTCTCGTTGCCCACGGTCTCCACTCGCCACCACACCTCGCACGTCTCCACCGTGAGCGGGCGGAACGCAAGCGAGCATGCCGCAGCGGCGGCGGCACTCGCGATACCCATGTCCGCCTCCCCGCGCGCAATCGCTTCGACGACCTCCCAGTGACCCGGGAGTTCCCTGTCATAGCCCGAGACGCGTGCGGGCGACAAAGACGCCTCCCCGATCAGGCGGTCCAGCAGGCGCCGCGCCCCTGCTCCCCGCTCCCTGTTGGCGATTCGCAGCCCCGGCCTCGCGAGGTTCCCTGCGTCCCCTGAAAGTTCTGTTCCCTTGCGCGCGACCAGGCCCATCTGCCAGCGCGAAAGCACGACCCGCGCAACCTCTGGGGGAGGCTCGGGCGGCTCCTCGCCTTCGGTCCAATGCACGGCCGCGAAATGCGCGCGCCCTGAGCGCAGCTGTTCGCCCGCCGCGCCGCTGCCCGCCGTGAACCAGAAGGCGCGCATCCCCTGGCGCTGCAAGTGGTCCGCGACCAGCCCAAGGGCGGGATCACAGCCCGCGATGAAGACGGTATCGCGGCGAAGCTCCTCGCCAAAGCGCTCAAAGGAGACAGCGCCTTCGGCGTCCACCTCGGCCAGGCCGTCCGCCGCGGCGGCCGGCCAGCGGTAGGCGCCAAGCTGTCCGATCCCCCGCAGCACCTCCCGGCCGCCGATCACGGCCGACAGCACGCGCGTCGTCCCCGCCCGCGGCAAGAGTCCCGCGTCGGGCGTGTCCTTGATGCGCAATGAAAAGATGTCGTCGATGGGCACGTCGAGGGCTCTGGCCAGGCGAAGGCCGACCTCGAGGCTCGGACCGTAGTCCCCAGCCTCGATGGCTCCTACGGTCTGGCGCGTGAGACCCGCACTCTGCGCGAGGGCCTGCTGTGTCAGGCCACGGGCCATGCGTACGTCGCGCAGGCGATTACGGAGTTGCGCCACACCTCATCCCTCCCGGTCCCTTATGCAAAGTGTAGCATACGTAGCTGTAAAGGATTCTTGCCTGATGCGCGGTGCGGGGCTAAGGTAGAGACATCTCCTCTGTTGGAGGTCCCCCCTTGTATAAGCGGCCTGCGCTCCCCGCCCTTCTTGGCCTCCTTGCCCTGACCCTCGCCGGCTGCGGCCAGAACCCAGCGAAGCAGGCGTCCAGGCCTAGCCAGGTTTCTGTCGCCTATGCGGGCTCGCTCGCCTACATGAATGACCAGATCCTCGGCCCTGCGTTCACCAAGGCGACCGGCGTCGCCTACGAGGGGCGCGGTGGCGGCGCCTGGGCCCTTGCCCACGAGCTTACCGGCGGCGTGATCCAGGCCGACGTGTTCGAGAGCATGGGTACGGGGCCGATCGCCGCACTCGGATCATCGCGCGCAACCTGGGCCATTGGCTTCGCGACGAGCCCTCTCGTGGTGGCGTACAACCCGAAGAGCGTCTACGCACCCGAGTTCGCGGCCATTGCCCAGGGCAAAAGACCGCTAGCGGACCTCTTCACCCTGCTCTCGACGCCGGGGCTGCGGCTCGGCCGCACGAACCCTGCCACCGATCCCCAGGGCCAGACCTTCTACCTCATGGTGCAGCTCGCGCAGAAGATCTATCACCTGCCCGCCGGCACAGCTAGGCGTATCCTGGGTGCCTGGGACAATCCTCAGCAGGTGTTCTCCGAGGAGGGGCTGCCGACCCAGCTCCAGGCGGGTGGTCTCGACGCCGCGTCGGCGTTTCTGCCGCAGGCGCACCAACTCCACCTGCACTATATCGCGCTGCCGCCGCAACTCGACTTCGCGAACCCGAAAGACCTGCCGCTCTACAGGTCCGTCGCGATGGCCATCCCGAAGGTGGGGACCGTCCACGGTCAGCTCTCGCTGCTCGCTCTGACGGTTCTCAAGGGCAAGGGCGCGGCGGCAGGCGACAGCTTTGCCCGCTTCGCGTTGGCCAAGGTAGAGGGACACCTTTGGCAACGGGAGGGCTACAAGTTGATCTCTCCCGTGGTCTGGGGTCAGCGCGACGCGATTCCCGAGGGATTGCCGCACTGACCGCCCGGCCTCGGGGCGGGGCAGATTAGCGCAGCTTGACCGCCGTGCCGTAAGCGACGACCTCAGTCATCGTCTGTCCGATCTCCGACGAGTCGAAGCGCATCGCCACCACAGCGTCGGCACCCATCTTACCGGCGTTCTCCAACATGCGGTCGACCGCTTGGCGGCGCGTGTCCTCGAGAAGTCTCGTGTACTCGTGGATCTCGCCGCCGCCAAGGCTGCGCAAGCTGGCGAGGATGTTCCCGCCGAGCCCCTGGCTGCGCACCACGACCCCGAACACCGTGCCCAAGGTCTCGCCGATCTCCCGTCCCGCAACCTCGAACGCCGTCGTGACGACCATGGCCATCTGTGACGCCTCCGTTCGCCATCCCTGTGCGATGCGGCATTCTGCACGTCCGCGGCGGACTCCTCGTGGCGAGGTTGCGGCTGCAGGTGGGCAGACTTTCCTTGGCGTGATCGTCCCTCCGAGCGTACGGTCACCTGTCTCTCCGTCCACTTGGCCAAATCTCCTTGCCACATGGCCCAAAGCTGGGTTCCAATTTAAGCATCCGCACACAAGGAGGCAGCGATGATGTACGCGTTCCGCTACATCCTGGTGGGTGGCGGCATGGCCGCGGCAGCCGCCGTGGAAGGTATACGCCGCCACGATCCCCATGGCAGCATCGGCCTCTTCAGCCAGGACCGCTACCCGCCGTACAGCCGCCCGCCGCTCTCGAAGGGACTCTGGCGGGGCAAGCGGCTCGAGACGATTTGGCGTTACAAGGATCCCGTGGCGCTCGGCGTCACGGAGTACCTGAACGCGACGGTGACGGCCATCGCACCGCAGGAGCACCGCATCCATCTGGCCGACGGCCGATCCTTCACCTACGATCGCCTTCTTCTGGCGACAGGCGCAGATCCCCGGCACCTACCCGGCGACCCTGCGGGCGTGCAATATCTCCGCGGCCTCGACGACTACCTGAACCTCTTCCGCCTCGCCCGGGGCAAGCGCTTCGCCGTGATCGGCGGGGGCTTCATCGGCGCCGAGATGGCATCGGCGCTACGCGATCAGGGTAAGGACGTGCACATGGTCTTCCCTGAATCCGCCATCCTGGAGAGCATCCTGCCCGCCGACCTCGCACGCGCGGTCTCCGGCTACTACCAGGACAAGGGCATCCATGTCTCGGCGGGCCTTGGCGTCCAGGAAGCACGCACGGCAGATGGCCAGGTATCCCTGCGCCTAAGCAATGGCGAAGAGCTGGCGGTGGACGCCGTCGTCGCCGGGCTCGGCGTCCTGCCGCGCACCGAACTCGCGGAGGCGGCCGGCCTCTATGTCCAGGACGGGGTCGTGGTGGACAGGTTCGGGCGCACGAGCGACCAGGACATCTATGCCGCCGGCGACATCGCCCGCATCCCGGTGCCGGCCCTCGGGACGACGCTGCGCGTCGAGCACGAGGACAACGCCGTCAGCCGCGGCCGCGTCGCGGGGGCCAACATGGCGGGTGCGGGCGAGGAGGCCGTAGACGCCCCGCTCTTCTACTCGGATCTCTTCGATCTCGGTTTCGAGGCCGTAGGCGTGCTGGACAGCCGCCTCGAGACGTACGCCGACTGGGCCGAGCCCTACCGTCGCGGCGTCGTCTACTACGTCGGGGAAGGCCGGCTGCAGGGGGTCCTGAACTGGAACGTCTGGGACCAGGTCCCGGCGGCGAGGTCCTTGCTCGGTTCGGCATGCGCCACCCCCGCCGAGCTGAAGGGCAAGGTTCCGCTCGGCTAGCGGAAGGCCCCTTGGCGCCTCGGTTCCGTGATCAGGCGATCGGCGCGCTCGAACGTCACGTAGGCGTAAGCCCAGTGCCAGAGGACAGCGATGCGGCTGTCGAAGCCGATCAGGTAGAGGATGTGCACAAAGAGCCACGTCAGCCAGGCGAGAACGCCTGTGAGACGCAGGCCGCGGATCTCGGCGACGGCCGCCCGGCGGCCGATCGTCGCGAGCGCGCCGCGATCGTGGTAGACGAACGGCTGGGTCGGCTGGCCTGCGATGCGCCGGATGACGTTCCGGGCGGCCAGCCGGCCTTCCTGCATCGCGACGGGAGCGAGGCCCGGCATGACCCCACCGTTCGCGCCGCGCGCCAAGGCAAGGTCCCCCACGATGAACACCTCCGGGTGACCCGGGAGCGAAAGGTCTGGCAGGACTTCGATGCGCCCTGCCCTGTCTGCCGGCTGACCCAGCGAGCGCCCCGGCGGCGACGCCTCGACTCCCGCCGCCCAGATGACCGTTCGACTGTCGATCCACTCGTCGCCGAGACGTACTCCCTCGGGCGACACGTCCGACACCGCCGTGCCGACACGCACTTCGACGCCCATGGCCTCGAGCGTAGCCCGGGCCCTTCGGCTGAGGTCGGGCGGAAAGCTTGGCAGCACGCTTGATCCGGCCTCGATCAGGATCACGCGCGACGCGGTGGGGTCGATGCGGCGAAAGTCCCGGCGCAAGGTGCGGCGGGCGATCTCCGCGATCGCCCCGGCGAGTTCGACTCCTGTGGGCCCGCCACCAATCACGACAAAGTCCAGAAGACCGGGCGGACGGTCGGGATCCGGGCAACGCTCGGCTTCCTCGTACGCCAGGTAGATGCGCCGGCGGATGTCGAGGGCGTCCTCGATCGTTTTGAGCCCTGGTGCTGCCGCCTCCCAGCCTTCGTGACCGAAGTAGGTGTGCCGCGCACCGGTCGCCACGATCAGGTAGTCGTACGGGATGCGACCATCGCGGTGCACCACCTCCCTGCGCTCGATGTCGATATCGTCGACGTTCTCGAGCAGCACGGAGGTATTGGCCTGGCCGCGTACCACCCGCCGGATCGGCGCCGCGATCTCGCCGGGCGCGAGGCCGCCGGTCGCCACCTGGTAAAGGAGCGGCTGAAACAGATGGTAGTTATTGCGATCACAAAGTGTGACATCAGCTGACGCGTGACGCAGAGCCTTGGCCGCCTCGAGGCCGCCGAAGCCGCCACCGACCACGACGACGCGAGGAATCTCCCCGGACATGAAATCCGCCTCCCCCTAGTCGCACGAAAACGCCCCGGGCTTCCCGCCCGGGGCGTCCTCCTGCGTGGGGTCTACTTGTGCAGCTTGCGCACGAGTCCGCCGAGCGGATCCCAGTAGACGTCCGCGACGCGCTCCTTGAGCGGGATGATACCGTTGTCGGTAATGTCGATCCCCTGCGGGCAGACGACCGTGCAGCACTTCGTGATGTTGCACATGCCGACGCCTGCGGCCCCCTTCAGGAGGTCCAGCCGGTCGCCGGTGTCGAGCGGGTGCATCTCGAGCTCGGCGATGCGGATCATGAGGCGCGGGCCCCAATAGCGGTCCTTGGCGTCGTGGTCGCGCAGGACGTGGCAGATGTTCTGGCACAGGAAGCACTCGATGCAGTTGCGGAACTCCTGGATGCGGTCGACGTCCCGCTGCTGCAACGTGAACGGCGCCTTGATCGCAGGCTGGAAGGCAGGTACCTGCCTGAGCTTTTCATAGTTCCACGACACGTCCGTGACAAGGTCCTTGATCACAGGGAAGCTGTGCATCGGACGGATGTGGATGACCTCGCCGACGTAGTCGTCGACGCGGGTCTTGCAGAGAAGCTTCGGCGAGCCGTTGATCTCGGCGCTGCACGAGCCGCAGTGCGCGGCCTTGCAGTTCCAGCGAACGGCGAGATCCGGCGCGTCGTGAGCCTGGATGAAGTGCAGTGCATCGAGCACGACCATGCCGGTCTGTATCGGCACCTTGTACTCGACTTCCTGGCCGCCGCTCTTGTCGCCGCGGTATACGCTGAGGGTGATCTCGTCAGGCATGGCCGACTACTCCTTCCTGGCCGAATTCGCGAGGCCGGGAGCCATGCCGAGCTTAAAGAGCCTTGCAAGCTCCTCGGGCATCTCGGGCACCGGCTCCGGGTGCAACTCGATGCCGTGGTCGGTAAGACGCTGCACGTAATTGACCTTGCCCTGATTCTCGAGCTCGTCGGGGAAGTCCGTGCGCCACTGGGCGCCGCGACTCTCCTTGCGCTCGATGGCGCCACGGATGATCGCCTCGCCAAGGAGCACCATGTTCTGCACGTCGAATACGCCGTGCCAACCTGGGTTGAACTGGCGCGATCCCTTGGCCATCTGGTGCTCCGTACGCTCGCGCAGCTCCTGGATCCTCCCGAGACCCTCCTCGAGGCTCTGGCCGTTGCGCTCGATGCCCGCGTGGGCGGCCATGATCTCTTGGAGATCCTCGTGCAGCTTGTACGGGTTCTCTCCCTCGGTGCGCGAGAGCGGCGCAAGCACGCGCTCCACCTCAGCCTGCACCTCAGTGTCGTCGATCTTCGGCATCTTGGTGTCCTTGGCGTACTCCATGGCCCCGGCGCCGGCGCGACGGCCGAACACGAGGATGTCCGAGAGGGAGTTGCCGCCGAGCCGGTTCGCACCATGCAGTCCGGCAGCGCACTCGCCAGCGGCGAAGAGGCCGGGCACGCTTGTGGCGCCGGTGTACGGGTCGACGCGCAGGCCGCCCATCGTGTAGTGGATCGTGGGCGCCACCTCGAAGCGGGACTTCGTGATGTCCACGTCCGCGAGGGAGAGCAGTTGCTCATACATGCCCGGCAGCTTGTGCTTGATGAACGCAGCACCCTTGTGGGTGATGTCGAGCCAGGCACCGCCGTGCGGTGTGCCGCGACCCGCCTTGACCTCCTTGTAGATGCCACGCGCCACCACGTCGCGCGAGGAGAGATCCTTGCGCACCGGGTCGTACTTCTCCATGAAGCGCTCGCCTTCGGAGTTGCAGAGGAAACCGCCTTCACCGCGCACACCCTCGGTGACGAGGATGCCGCGGGCACCCGGCGGCCAGGTCATGCCGGTCGGGTGGAACTGAACCATCTCCATGTCGGCGAGCTCCGCGCCGGCGCGGAACGCGAGCGCGGCGCCGTCGCCGGTGCTCTCCCAGGAGTTCGAGGTGACCTTGTAGGCCTTGCCCCAGCCGCCGGTGGCGATGACGACCGCCTTGGCGGTGAACACGGCAAAGCGCCCGTCTTCCCGGTAGTACGCGATGCAGCCGGCGATGCGCTCCTGGTCCTTGAACAGCTTGGTTGCGGTAATCTCCTGGTAGACGTCCACGTTGAGCGTCATGATCTTCTGCTCGAGTGTGCGGATGATTTCCTTGCCTGTGCGGTCCCCGACGTGCGCCAGGCGGCGGAAGCTGTGGGCGCCGAATGGGCGCTGCATGATCTTGCCTTCCGGCGTGCGGTCGAAGACGGCGCCCCAGTACTCCAGTTCGAGGACGCGGTCCGGCGCTTCCTTGGCGTGGATCTCCGCCATGCGGTAGTCGTTGATGAAGTGCGCGGAGCGGCAGGTGTCGTAGAAGTGTGTCTCCCAGCCGTCCTGCGGGTCGACGTTGCCGAGCGCGGCCGCGACGCCGCCCTCCGCCATCACCGTGTGTGCCTTGCCGAGCAGGGACTTGCCGAGGACCGCCGTCTTGAGCCCGTTCTCGGCGGCCTCGATCGCGGCCCTGAGGCCCGCCCCGCCTGCGCCGATCACCAGTACGTCGTACTCGTGGTACGCGATGTCCTCACTCATCAGAAAAACCTCACATCGTGGATTACGCCGTTCATCAGGAGCCGGATGTACACGTCCGTGAACCAGACGAAGAACATCGAGATCCAGGCGTAGGTGCCGTGGTGCTCGTTCCAGGCCGAAACGCGGTTCCACCACTTGTAACGCGTCGTCGGACGGCCGTCCGAGCAGGAGAACTTCTGCGAGCCACCGCCGATCAGGTGCCTGAAGGCGTGGCACGAGAAGGTGTATGCCGTCAAGAGGCCGACGTTGATCAGCATGATGATCGAGCCGAGTCCGATGCCGAAGTGGCCGTTGAAGATGAAGGCCTGGACTGCGTCGATCCAGAGGAATACGAGCACGATGACCGCCACGTACCAGAACCAGCGGTGCAGGTTCGTCCAGCTGAACGGGAAGCGGGTCTCGCCGAAGTAGTACTTGCGCGACTCAGGTACGGCGCAGGAGACCGGATCGTGGAAGAAGCCGCGGTAGATCTCCTTGCGGTAGTAATAGCATGTCGCACGGAACAGAAGCGGCGACCATAGCACCCAAATGGCCGGCAGGACCTTGATTCCCCACGACTCGGTGGGGGAGAAAAATGGCGAAAGATAATTGTGGAACTGGCCGCTCGACTGGAAGAAGACAAGCCATAGGGTGTACAGGCCGAACAGCCCCAGGGCTACGACCGTAAAGGTCGGCTCCACCCAGTAGGGCAGAGCGTGGGACTTGCGCTTGGTTGGCTGCAGCGACTCCGCAGTTTGCGCCACCGATCGTCCTCCTCGCTCGGAAAGGTTGCTCCATACCGTGCGCCGACGAGGTGCGCAAACGCAAGGAACCGCCGCGCCTCGCCGCTTCAGGCCCTCGGGTAGACAGTTACCCAGCCTTTGGGCCAACAACGTCAGTATAGCGCAGACGCCAATCCGACGCATGGCCAGTCTGTGCCCGATTTGCTACAGTGCCACGATGCCATGTGGCCAACCATCGACTGGGACCAAATGCCCTTCGGTGACATAAGAATGTGACGACAGGTTCTTGAGGAGGGATCGACCTTGGCCGACCTAGCCACAAGCCTGACCCGCCTCTTCGTTCTGGCGTACATGTCCCAGACCGTCTCCCAGATCGGCGAGCGTCTGGTGCCGCCCGGCGTCATGAGCCAGCGCGCCCGCGAAAATCTCGGCGAGTGGATCTCCACGGCTGCCGGCGTCGGCCTAACGTTCGCGGCGGACGCCGACATCCTAGGGGACCTCGGCCTGCCGTTCGAGCCCGCGATCATCGGCGTGCTCCTGACCGGACTGATCGTCGGCCAGGGTGGACGCTTCCTGGCGAACTGGGTCGCCGGGCTGCCCAGGGCCGGACGCAACGGTCAGGCCCCGTCGTCGCGCGGACTGCAAGGCGGTACGCGCGCCGGCCCAGGGTCGAGCGGCTGAGCGTCGCCGCTCACTCGACCGTCAGCACAACCTTGCCAAACTGCTCACGACTCTCAAGGCGCCGGTGCGCCTCGGCGGCCTCAGCCAGGCCGAACACCCGGTCGACGACCGGTCTGAGGGCGCCTGAGGCCACATGCGGCATGAGGGCCAAAAGTTCCGCCCGCGAGCCCATGTAGGATCCGAGGATCTGCAGCTGCCTGCTGAAGATGTAGCGAATATCGGTCTCCCCGAAGGGGCCAGTCGTCGCGCCGCATGTGACCAACCTGCCGCCGGGCGCCAGGCTGCGCAGGCTTTCGGGCCACGTGACCTGCCCGACGTGCTCGACGACGATATCCACCCCGCGCCTGCCCGTCATCCGGCGCACGTCGAGATGAATCGGGCGCCGTCCGTGGTCGATCGTCTCGTCGGCTCCCAGCTCGCGCGCCTTGCGCAGCTTGTCGTCGCCGGACGCGGTCGCGATCACGCGAGCGCCGTACAGCTTGGCGATCTGGATCGCGGCGCTGCCGATGCCGGAGCTGGCCCCGAGCACCAGCACGGTGTGGCCAGGGGCTACGCCGGCAAGGGTCACCAGCATGTGCCACGCCGTCAGAAAGACAAGTCCGAGGGCGCTGGCCCCGACGTATTCCATGCCCTCCGGAATCGGCACCAGGTTTGCCGAGGGCAGCTTGACATACTCGGCGTGCGTACCGGGAATCTCGTAGCCGAGAATGCGGTATTTGCGGCAGAACGTCTCACGGCCCGCAAGGCATTCCGCGCAGCGTCCGCAGCCGTAGCCCGGGTTGAGCAGGACCCGCTGGCCGAGGAGGTCCTCGGGGACGCCCGCCCCCACCTTGGCCACCTCGCCGGCGGCGTCGTTGCCGAGGATGTGCGGCATCTTCGGCGTCGTGTGCCCAGGCAGACCCGCCCGGCTCCAGAGATCGAGGTGGCTGAGGGCGGCCGCGCGCACCCGCACCAGCACCTCGCCAGGCCCCGGCTCGGGACGCGGCGCCTCCTCAAGGCGCAGGACCTCCGGTCCACCGTGCTCGTACATGCGCACCGCCTTCAACCCGTAGGACCTCCATTCCATGCCGTAGCATCCCGGGACATGGGCAGACTCAGGTCTGAGCCTCGGTCTGCCAGATCCGCAGAAAGCGGCTCAAGGCATCGCGCCGGGCCTCGATCTGCTCCGCCTCTTTGCGCAACCAAACTTGACCGGACTCCGTGATCCGATAGACACGCACCTGCGGGCCGGCGGCCACGATCTCCCAGTTCGAGCGCAGTGCGCCCTGCTCCTCCATCGTGCGCAGGAGCCGGTAGACCCGGCCACTGTCCACTGTCCAGCCTGGCGGCTGGAGACTCTGCAGCCGCTCGATCAGCGATCCGCCATGATCTGGCCGCTGCGCGATGAGCAGCAGCAGGAAGGCTGCCAGGTGCCGTCCCGTCTGGTACCGGCGTGGCGAAGCTTCCGCGTGCGGCAGGCCGATCCCCTCCTCCAGCCATAGTGCACATTGCATTATAGTGCATTTCGTAGTAGTGTGTGCCCGGACAAGCTCGAAATGGGGTCCTCGCATGTCCAAACCCAGCGGCGCCATGTCGTCGGGTGTCTCATACGTGCTTCAGGGACAGGCACTCTGGCTCAGTTTCGCGGCTGCCACCACGGGGACACTGATGGTCAACCTCGACGCCACCGTCGTCAACGTGGCCCTGCCGGTGATGCAGCACGAATTCGGCCTTCCGGTCTCCCTGCTGCAGTGGGTCGTTACAGCCTACCTGCTGGTCATCACGGGCGTCCTACCGCTCACGGCCCAGGTCGCGGACTGGCTCGGACGCAGCCGGCTCTTCACCCTGGGGCTCCTGGGCTTTGCCCTCGGTTCCGTCGCAGCTGCGCTGGCGCCCAGCCTCCCCGCCCTGCTCGCGGCGCGCGTGCTACAGGGTCTTGGCGGCGCCGTCATCCAGGCCAACGTCATGGCCATCGTCGCGCTCACCTTCCCGCAGGAGCAGCGCGGGCGCGGTCTTGGCCTGATCGCCGCGGTGGTGGCGGCGGGCAACCTGCTCGGGCCGCCGCTCGGCGGGGTCCTGACGGCCTTCTTCGGCTGGCGGAGCATCTTCTGGGTCAACGTGCCGGTGGGCGCGTGGGGCGTGTGGGCCTCGTGGCGCTACCTGCCCCGCTTCGCGCGGGACGTGTCGCTGCGGCCCGCCAGCTTCGACTGGTCGGGCTCCCTGCTCTTCTTCGCCGGCGCGACCAGCCTAGAATTCGGCCTAGCGGCTCTGCCCAGCCCGTCTTCCCTCCTGCTGCTCTCCGTCACGGCCCTGCTCGGCTACGTCTTCGTGCGGCGCGAGGCGACGGCGCAGCGGCCGGTCATGCCGTTGCGGCTCTTTCGGATACCGCCGTTCTGGCGCAACCTCGTAAGCGGCCTTGCCTACTGGGTGCTGATGATGGCCCCGTCTTTCCTCCTGCCCTTCTATCTGCGCGTCGTCCTGCGCGAGCCGATGGCCATCGTCGGCATCAGCATCGCGCCGCAAGCCCTCGTCATGATCCTGCTTGCGCCGATCGGTGGACGCATTGCCGACCGCATCGGCGTCATGCTGCCAGGTAGGCTCGGCCTCGGAACCTTCGCTGCGGCGGACCTGCTCTTCGCTCTCTGGCCGGGCGGCCCGCCACTCTGGGGCGTATGGCTGCTGACCGGTCTGATCGGCGCTGGAGCGGGCCTGTTCAATGCCCCGAACAACACCGCTGTTCTGAACTCGGTTCGGACGGCAGACACCGGGACCGCATCGGGAATCCTGGCCACGCAACGCAACCTGGGCCGCATTCTTGGCGTCGCGGCAGCGGCTATGGGGCTTTCCCTATACTGGCTACTCGCCCTGGGCATTCTGAATCCGTCCCACACGTCACCTGCCTACCCGCATCTCTTCCTGGCGGCATTCCGCGCCGTATTCCTCGTGATGCCGCTCTTCGCCGTCCTCGGCATCTTAACCGTCACCTCGCCCGTCAACCCAGGCGTCGCCGAGTCTGAGGCGGCGGCGGGCAAGTCGCGCTAGAATCGAGGCAATCGGCCCCAAGGGGGAGACACTTATGCACGAGCACCACGAACACGGTCCCGGTCACTTCGACCCCCATCGCCTGCACGCCATGGAAGAGAGACGCCGGGCGGAGATGCCGCCGGAAGACGTCCTCAAGGAGTTCGTCAGGCCGGACATGCGCACGTTCGCCGACATCGGCTGCGGCAGCGGCTTTTTCACCGTCGCCGCTGCGCAACTGTTGCCGGATGCCCGTATCTTTGCCGTCGACCGCCAACAGGACATGCTGGACTTCGTCGCGTCCCGGATCCGCGACGCCGGACTCACCAACGTCGAGACCGTGCGGGCCGACGCGACAAGGCTGCCCTTCACCGACGGAGAGCTGGACGCCGTCTTGATGGCCAACGTGTTCCACGACATTCCGGAGCGGGACGCCATGCGGGCCGAGGTCTACCGTGTTCTAAAGCCAGGAGGCGTCTTCTTCCTCGTCGAGTGGGAGAAGGACGACACACCGCTGGGACCGCCGCAAGAGATTCGAATCGGGTCGGAAGAGCTCAAGGCAATTCTTGCCGCCGGAAGATTCAAGGTGGAGCGGATCGAGCACGGCCCGGGCTCGACCTATCGGGTGTTGGCGCGGCGTTCGGCCTAACGAGCGACGTAGCCCGCTTTCGTGGCGGCGGCGCCGTCCATTTCCGCCGCAGCACGGGCATCCCGGGCCCCGGGCTTGGCCTCTGGGATCACCGTGGGTGTACGTTCTTTACGGTGCGCCCGCGCCGACCCCATAGAGGCGCCAAGCAGTACCTCCTGGGAAGCTGGCCATGAGATGCGCCCAAGGTACCCCGCCCGCCCAGAGTTTCGGAAATGAGCGGTTGACCGCATCCAGTGTCGCGTCACCATCTGGTTGGGGCACGAGCAGCGCGTCGACACGCCCGGCCGGATTCTCCAGAACGCTCTGGAAGTCGGTGTCTGACGTGATGATGAGCTGTCTTGGGTTGCGCACACGGAGTACGATCGGGTACCCGTCAAACGAATCCAGAAGCACGGTGAGCTTCGGATGGCGGTCGAGGTAGGTGGCGATCTGGTCGTCCGTCCGGTACGTGACGAAGCGTTTGCCGACCAGGATGCCGGTGAATGGCTCGGTGTCGCCGTATCCAACCACCGGGGAGTTCGTTTCCTCATAGAGGTTCACCGCATTACCGCCAATGCAGAGGAGAGCCGCCACGATCAACGCGGCGTTGCGCGCGAGGGTGCGCCGCACGCGACTCGCCGCGAAGGCCAGGAGCAGAATGCCGTTCGGGATGTAGTAGATGAAGTACCTTGCCCACCCGCCGCTGTGCCCCTCGAATACCAGAGCAACCTGCAATAGCGGCATGCCTACGGTCGCGCCGATCAACACCGGTGCGATGGGGTCGCGCCATTTGCCGACCGACAGCGCGACCGCGGCGACCAACCCTACGGCCACGGGCCAGAACAGCAGGCCCATATGCGCGACGAACAGAAGGGAGCCGATGATGTGGTGCTGGGCCCCCGCCAGGGTCGTGGCCAGGCCCATCGACGTCTGCGCCACGTTGCCATAGGCCGAATCGAGAAAGTAGAGCGGCTGCTTCATGATCAGCCAGTTCAGGTACACCCACAGGCCCGACACGTAGAGGAGCGGAGCGAGCAGGAGCAGCATGCCTCCGCGGATCTCTCTTGCCCCCCGCTGCAGCCACCACAGCGCGATGCCAAGGCCAAGGGCAAGGAAAACCCCGAGAGGCGCGCCTTCGTAACGGATGCCGAACGCCACCGCAAGCCATACGCCCGCTGCGATGAGGTCCGCCAGAGAACTCTGCAGCACGTAGCCTACCGTCCCGCGCACCGCCGCCGCCATCGCGCCGACCAGCATGATATCGCTCATGCCATTGGCGGAGTAGAACGCGATCATCGGATTGCATGCGAAGAGCAGGGCAAACGTGATGCGCCAAACCGTGCCAAGCCCAAAGAGACGCAGCGTGTCGCTCAAGTAGTAGACAGCGATACCGGCGAAGGCCGCACTCACGAACAGGCTCGCGACAGCATCCGCCGCCAGTGCCGGCCAAACGCTTCGCAGAAATAGGAACGGTAGTTCCATGACCGAGGGAAGTGGGTTCCAGATGAAGCCGATGGCCGCCAGGTGGGGATTGCGGCCGTAGAGTACGTAGTATGCGTTCGCGACACGTGAAAAGGCGTCGCCGTTGAGGTAGTGCAACTGCACGTTGATGTACAGGCCGAGCACCAGGTCGAGCGCTCCGATCCCGAGTGCAAGCGGCAACGCGCCCGCCGGTCGCCCATGGACCTGAGTGCCTCCCCCCACAAGCGGGCGGCTGACGGCTTGGGCCGTCGGCCTAGCAGCAGCGCTCATGATGGCCCCGCGCACAGCGCATCCGATCGTCCCAGCCGCGTGACATCCGCAAGTTCTTTCAGTGCGCTGGCCCCCCGGCATGGAGGCACGAAGGTCGGCAAGGTAGCTTCAAGAGGAGCCACCAATAACCGATGGGCGAGCATCGTCATGGGGCGATCCCACCGGCCCGGACGTCTCTGCCGCGCCACAGTCTTGGCCTTGTGCGCTTTGCGACGACGCTCATCGGCGTAAGCCCTCCCGCCGATGGGTGCCCTGGTTCCGAGATTGGCCAGACGACTGCACAGCGTAGTAGATGGCCACCCCGAAGAGCAGAACGAGGGGCAGAACATCGAACACCCAGTACATCCCAACCATCACGACAAGCCACAAGCCGACTGCGATGACGCTCCAAAGCAGCGTGCGGATGTTCACCCCTGAGCCGCCGACGCCCGTGCCGACCTTCCTTTCGCCAACGGCCAGCCGATCGACGGCCGGAAGCAGAGGACCGCGACGCTGCAAGACCGGCTGTTCCTTTGGGGCAGCCGTGTCGCCGCCGGCCGCCACCTGGGCAAAGACCCCCGGAGCCTTCGAAGCGGACAGCTGGCCCGGGCGTGAACCCTGAGCGCCGAGGTCCGCGCTCACGCCATCGACCAGCGGCGGTCGTCTCCACGCCAGGAACTCTTCAACCCCTTTTGTCAGCTGTTCTAGGCATCCCGCCGGCTCTTCGTGGGTACGCACCACATGGTGCACGACAGGCATAAAAGGCGGCACCAGCATGTTGACCTGTCGAACTCCCCATGCGCGGCGGTCGCCCGCTTCATGGCGGCGGTGCCGGTCGCCACGGGGCGGATATACGTTGGGCTGCATCTCGCTTTCATCCACGCGACAAGCCTCCAAGGGTCGGCTGTTGTGTGGATGGATGCTAGCAAAGACACCCTCCGACACGCAGTGTCGCGAACCGTATCACGCAACGTCTCACGGCTCCCCGCCGTGTCACGACAAAGGCGGGTGTTCCCGGCACCCTCTCCAGCGTTCGAACGCAAGAGCGTGTAAGCGGTTCGCCGGTGAAAGGGTCCCTTCAGGCCGCGGTTCCTTCTCAGCGATCACGCCACGCAACCACCCCTTCGAGACCACGAGTGATACGACGCTCGGCACTGCGTCGGCAGCACCGTGTCTGGTAGTCTCCCGGAAGCGAAGGACACGCCCCAGCCCACCGTACCAACGCATCAACCGCCAGGCGAACACGGGACAAGAGCTCCGTGACGCTGGCCTCAGACCGCTTGGCGGCCTGCCAACTGCCCGTTCCCGTCTTGGGACTGCGACAAGGTTCCTTTCTCTGTGCCGAGCGGGGGTGGCTCGTTGATCACCGCGGCCCGGGCGCACGGATCCACCGGCCAGGCGGCTCGCCTCGCGGCATGGGGACTTCTCTCGCTCGTCCCGCTCGCAGCGTATGCCCTGCCCCTTTGGCAGAACGTGTTGGCCGACACGCCGACTGCCTACCTAATATGGATTCCTCTTCTCGCCGTCCTCTGGGGGGCATCCGGGATCCAACGCTGCACACCGGTGAACGACGATTCCGAACTTGACGCCATCCTGGGCGGTGGGCTCCTGCTCGTTGTCGGCGCTGCGCTCGTGATCGGGCCTGCCCGCTGGCCTTACCTCTTTGTGATGCAAAGCGCGGGCCTCCTGCTCTGGCCGCTCTGGACGCTCGGAATGGCCTGGCTCCTGTTCGGTGTCGGGGTGACACCCGCGTTGGTGGGGCCGCTGGCCTACCTTCTATTCAGCTGGCCACCGCTGCTCGGCGCGGTGGCCACGGTGACACAGGGTGTACTCGTGCAGGTCGCGATCACCTCCATAGCCCACCTCAGCCGATTCATCCCTTGGATCACGGCCCAAGGACAACCTGGCGCGTTCCTCGTCGCGGGCCATGGCTCGCTTGTGCCGGTGGTCATCTCGCAGGCCTGCAGCGGAGCCGACAGCGCACTTGGCGTGGCGATCATCCTTCCTGTCCTGCTCACCCAGTACGTCGGGGTGGCTTGGCGCAAGGGATTGCTCATCGTCGGCGCGCTAGCGGGAGCGATCCTGTTCAACCTGCTGCGCCTGGCGGCGATCATGGCGTCGATACACTTTGCGGGCAGCGCCTTCACGTTTGGCTTACTGCACCCCATGCTCGGCTTCGTCCTGTTCGCGCTACTGGCCCTACTCCTCCTGGCCGCGGCAAGGCAGTTGGGGCTGGTCCCGCAGCCGCCGAGCACGCTGCGCCTGCCTCCGGTGGGTTGGGGTCGGAAAGGTGGCTCCTGGCTTATGGGCGCGGCGCTGTTCGTCAGCCTCTGGCCGCTCTTCACCACCCCGTACGGTGCCCCGGGCAAGCCCCTGCAGGTGCGTACCGCGGGCGTCGCCGCGCTCTTGCCCCGGCTTCCTGGTTTCCGCGTGACAAAGGTCCAACGTTTCGACGATTCGAGCATTCTCGGTCCGGGGGCGGTAAGCTTCGCCGACACCTACGTCTCCCGGGGTGGCGCCCAGGTGCTCGCGGAGGTCTGGTCAACACCGGACCTCGGAAACCTCGAAAGCTACGGCTTCCGGGACTGCCTCGCCTTCCACGGCGAGCGGACGAACGCGATGCGAGTGTTCGACGTAGCCCCCGCGACCGCTGCGGCAGACTACGCGCTGCAACTTCCTCCTGTGGAGGTCGGAGCCGCGTGGGCCAGCTACGAGGACATCGAATGGGAGAGCGCGGTGCGGATCCCGGACGGGAGCGTGCGCTACCTGCGCTACGCCGTCGCCGCCCTGCCCCAAAGTACGGCGGAGTGGCCGAAAAGCCTATCTGCCATCCGGTCACCTGCACCCGCAACAGGTATGTCTGCCGTCGCGATGCCTCCGGCGTTCGGATCGTGGCCACAAGTTCTCCACCAGACCCAGGGACATCTCGAGCGCTTCGCGACCGAGCTGGCCCGGACCGTTGCCAAGCAGGAAGGTGTACCGCAGCCCCTTGAGGCCGCTGGAATCCCCTGAGCCTCAAGAGGACGGGAGGGTACCCCCTCGGCGTCTGCTCTAAGGGCCAAACCCGCGAAGTCCAGGAGGGAACACAAGAAGTGCGACCGCAAGTGATACCTACTTTGGGCGTGCGCGAGCCTGCCAACGCCGGTAACATCGGCCACAGGCAGTTGCTTCCTGCGCCCAGCGTTCTGCGGAGGAGGGAGAACCTGATGTTCCGGATGATGACGAAGCCCCGCACTTGGCTGCGGACACTGGCGGGCGCCGCTGCATTCTTGGCAATCGCCGCGGTCGCGGTGCCTGCCAGTGCCGCGACGACGTCAGGGACGGGTCTCACGCTGTCCGACCTCAAGGCCGTGTCTGGCATCGACGCGTCGTCCACGGTGTACACGGTCACGGTGACGAAGGTGAAGACTGACATCGCGACAGGCGTAAACTTGTACTTCGCCCCTGAGCCGGGTCCTTCCGACCACGCGGGCTATGAGCCTCTGGAAATTGCCCAACAGTCCTGCGTGCCGGACGACGTCACAGATCCCACGAGTTGGCACTGCCAGTTCACGGTGGACTGGAAGACGGGAGCCGCTTGGTACAACAGCACCCAAGAGTATGAGTCCGGCACGACCGTGCACCAGTGGTATGTTGAAAACAGCCCCGGCGTGTTGGAGATCTTCGCGGCGGAGGTCGGCAACGGCGGAAAGGGCTGGAGCACGATGAGCGACGTTATGGGTCTTATCGACATCCCGCCCAACTCCCTCCCGGAGGTACCTTACACTTTCGGGTTGCCAGTCATCCTGATCGCCGGGATCGGTGGGGCCGTAGTCCTTGGTCGCAGGCGGCGGCAGCAAGGCTGAGTTGAAGCCTGGCTTGACCGATGCAAAGCGGCATGAAGCGGGCGGCGAGCATTGCTCGCCGCCCGCTTCATGCCGTGCGCCAGCCGCCTCGCGGATAGTCTGCAGTCAATCTCGAGCCCAGTCGAACCGCTACTTGAACCCTCCCCGTTGACCATGTCGCTCCCCGAGTCGGCGCTGGGGTCGAGACCGTTGCACGCGGTGCGACAGCTCGCGCGGGAGCCCAAGCCGCGGCAACCGCAAGGGCGACATCTTCGGGTGACTCGACAAGGCATGCAGACACCTGGCGAACCGCCTAAGCTCGCCGCCCGTCTCTGCGAATCGCTCGCCTCAAGGGCAATGGCTCCCTGGTGTGAAGGCCTCTGGCGCGGCTTGATCGCTGCTTGCAGACGTCGGGTAGGTCCGGGCGATGTCCTAATCAGGCTTGATGGCAACAACAAAGAGACTTAGACCAAAAGGGACCCGGGTGTAACGTTCCATCGTGTACATCCAAGTCGCGATCTTCGTCACGAACCCGTGCTTGGATTGGATAAGCGCACCTTGATCGCGCCCAAGCCACTTCAACGTGACCGCCGTCAACAGCGCTGCCGCACCGAACCACTCCACCCGATCGATCTTGAACCCGGCTCCTCGCAGAGCGGTCAGAAGCGCGGGTTTCGAATAGCGCCGGTAGTGGTGGTTGGCGACGTCGTGACCAGTCCACAGCCACTGGTGCGCAGGCACCGTGACGGCAAAGACGCCGCCCGCCGGGAGAAGGCGATGGATCTGACGCATCGCCTCCCGATCGTCGGGTAGATGCTCGAGCACGTCGAACATCGTAACGAACGTAGGGGTGCATTCGACGCTGTCCACGGTGGAAAACCGCATGCTTTGGACTCTCAGCCCACGTGCCCGAGCCGCCGCTCCAAGGCGCGCATCGGGTTCAATGCCGTAGGCCCGACCCACATGACGAAGCATCCAGTCGAGTTCCCTGCCGTCCCCACAGCCGATGTCCAGCAGTACGTCGTCTCTCTTGAACAAGGAAAGCAGGCGCGACTGCAAAAAGCTACGCCTCGATCCGAACCAGAAGTGTCCTCCACTCTGCTCCAGATGAAAGGCAACGCACGTCTGTTCCATTCGTCACCCTCTCGCCCAATTTCATGGGACTCTCGAAACAAGCCGCTCGCCCTGGGCCCTGAGCGCCGTCCAAGGCTCCGTACGCGGCCAGTGGGCATGGTGCGCCACGTCAGTCGGCCGCACCTTGCCCAACGGCACCGGGCATCCTTGTCGCCTGGGGCCGCCAAAGTCCGTGCACCGTCTTCTCCCAGTGGGAGGGACGCGTCAGGAGCTGCAGCATGCCCTTCCAGGCAGCCAACGACATCAACATCCAGTAGAGCGGTGACGTGGCCGCACTTTCCATCAGATCCCATTCCCCTCGCCGGGCCAAGGCGATCATGTTGAGATAGGCGAACGTGAAGTTGCCGGACAGCATCGTCAACATGCCGACGTAATAGACCCAGGTCGGGAACATGGCCTCGATGGCGCCGGCCGCCGTCAGGAACCAGGCCGTCGTCACGAGCCAGAGCACAGGGTTGAGGAGAAATGTCAGCGGCGTACCGAGGATCATCGCCTGGAAGCCGATAAAGCCGCGCCAGCCCAGCTCCCGCAGGAGACTGCCTGGGTGGCGCATATGGACGAGCCAGGTCTGCACATACCCCTTCACCCAGCGTGAGCGCTGCCGCACCCAGTTGACGAATTCGGCGTTCGCCTCCTCGTACGTGTCGGAATTGATCAGGAGAGTGCGGTAACCGGCCTTGTGCAGACGGATGCCGAGATCCGCGTCCTCGGTGACATTGTAGGGATCCCAACCTCCCACCTGCCGCAGCGCGGCGACCCGCAGATGGTTCGAGGTACCGCCGAGAGGGATCGGCATGCGTGCCGCCTGCAGTCCCGGAAGCAGCAGGTCGAACCACATCGCGTACTCGGCCGTGAACCAACGCGTCAGGGAGTTCTGCAGGCGGTTGTAATACGAAAGCTTCGCCTGCACGCACGCCACCCTGGGATCCGCCATCCGGAACGCGGCCACGGCCTTCTTAAGCTGGTCCGGCTCAGGCATGTCCTCGGCGTCGTAGATCACGACATACTCGCCTCTCGCGTGCAGGAGCCCGTAGTTGCAGGCTTTGGGCTTCGTACGCGGCTCCGCGTCCGGCAAGACGACGATCTCGAAGCAGGCCGGAAGCTTCAGTGCCCTGGACGCGGCCAGCGTTCTGCGGTCGTCCTCCTCCAGCAGGAGCTTGATGTCAAGGCGGTCATGCGGATAATCCAGGCGGTCGAGCGCCTGAGCCAGTTGCATGAGCACCTCTGCCTCGTCGCGCAACGGCACAAGGATTGTATACGTGGGCAAACGACGGGCGTCGAGCGCCGCCAGTTCCGCCTGTGTCACATACCGCTCGACGAGTTCCCTTGTCGGCCGGCGCACAAGCCACAGCTTGAAGGTCACGAGCGCCACGTAGGCGGCCTGCACCACGATGCTCAACGCGAGCAGGACCTGG
This sequence comes from Bacillota bacterium, assembly GCA_021799275.1. Lineage (GTDB taxonomy): Bacteria > Bacillota > Sulfobacillia > JAJZYS01 > JAJYTV01 > JAJZQO01. The sequence continues at coordinate 14,938 of JAJZAT010000022.1, read as the reverse complement.
GACGTCGCGCCCCAGAGGCCAAGCGCCAACAGCGCCAGGGCAGAGCCTAAGAAGACGGCCTGGCGCCGCGTGAGCAGGTGGATGGCGGAGTCCTGCGGACTCGCCTCGAGCAGCGCCTCACGGCTCTGTCTCAGGTACTCGCCGCGATAGTGCCGCTCCAAGGTGCGCTCCACGTCACGACGCCCGCAGGCGAAGAGTCGCACCTCCTTCCCGGTCCGTAGCTCCAGGCGCTTCAACACACGCTTGAAGCGGGCCGGATCTTCCGCGGCGACGTAGAGGCGGTCCCCGCTCTGGGCAAACGGTACCGCCTGTTCGCGGCGCCAGAAGCCCTCGGGCATCAGGGAAAGGAGATCCGGGCGAGGGCTCAGTCCCCCTGCCAGCAGATCCACAAACGGTACCGCCTGCTGCCTGCCCAGGATTTCTGCCACGTCCCGGCTCGTGATCGTACCCGCACCCACCAGGAGTTCTCCGATTCTCCCCCCGGACCGCGCCTGGGTCTCGAGGGCCGATAGCACCGCCGGCAGGGACGCGCAGCGAAGGCGCACCGCCCACTGCCCGAAACGCAGCGGGCGGCCCAACGTTCTCGACACCGCCGCCTCCAGTTCGTCCCGCGTGGCGCGTGCCCAGACAAGGGGCATGGCGACGTCCGCCAGGAGTTCCAGTTGCTCGTCGCCCGGCTCGTCCACGCTTGCCACGAGGAGACCCCGCGTCGAGACGGCGAACGGCAGAACGCCCAGCCGCAAGGCATCCTGCAGGGCGACAAGGGCTGCCGCTTCCGGCCGGACCGGGTCCACCGTCCGACCGAAGCGACGCCGGGGCTCCAGACGGATCCAGGGGAGCGGATCCCGCTCCGCCACCAGTTGGTTCATGGGCGTGACCCTCTGTCCGCTCGCGACGAGACCAAGCCGTAGTAGCCAACCAGGGCGAGCAGCGCGGCGACGGGCAAGACCTCCGTGTACCAGTGCATGCCCACCATCCAGCCGAGCCACACGCCGGCCAGAACAACGGCCAGCACGGCACCCAGCCCCTTCATGGCGTCTCTACCCTCGGGACGACCCGCAGAACGTCCAGATCGAGTTCCACGCTGTCGACGTCGGGCTGGCAGGCGGCCCATGCCGCCAAGGCGTTGGGGTCGTCCGTGCGTCCGTCGAGGTGGTGGTAGCCGTCCCGGAAGGAGTGGATCAGCAGTTCGAATCCCGGGGCATCAGCGATGTTCCGGGCGATATGAGACGACTGCTCGGGCCCCTCGCAGGGCCCGATCACGATCGCGACCGCCTCCCGGATGACGGCGCTCTCGCTCGTGGCCGCCGCCTGAACCGCTCCCTGGGACCAATTGGCTTCCACAAGCGGAGCACCGAGGTGCTGCTCCGCCAGGAAGGCCGCAAACCGCGCCAGGAAACGTAGATCCTCCTGGGTCAGCTGGTCCATGACGTCCCGCACGCGAGACGGCGCGTTCGACAGGGCGTCCACGTGTGGCTCCTTCGCCATTGCCCGCCGGCGGCGCACGCCCTCCCCGACACCGCTCCTTGCGGCATGTCGCGGCGTGTGCCTGCGTCTGTGCGCGGCCAGGCGCGACGACATCCAGGTCTCATCCATCTCGCCCATGTTCCCTCCGGCGGCTCACTTCGTGTTCGAAACGTAACGCAAGCGGGCGCTCGGCGCAGTCTCGACCCTGGTATCGGGGCCCGTGTCGCGTCCGTGCCGACACGGGGGCGCGCGCACACGTTCCACGAGATCGCCAGATGCCGGTCCTCTGGGCCCGAAGGCGCATCCAGCGCCGCGGGTCCGCAACGGGCCTGTAGTCCAAAGGCCGCTGATACCTCCCTCGGGACCGGGCCTTGCAGAACCTTCGCTACTGTCTTCCCAAGTCACGGGTGGTACGTGCTAAGCGAGTTCGTCGATGCCGGAGAGGGGACGCGGATGCCGCAGCTCACTGTGGTGATCCCAGCACGCAACGAAGCGGGGCGCATTGGCAGGGCGGTGCGAACGGTCCACGAGGTGCTGGAGCAGGCGCAAATCGGGCATGAGATCGTCGTGGTCGACGACGCGTCGAGCGATGAAACCCGTTCGGAGGCCGCGGATCTCTGCCGGAACTTTCCCTTGCGGGTCCTGAGCCACGCGCAGCCCCTCGGCAAAGGCGCGGCCATCGCGACGGGATTCTCGGCCAGCACGGGTGATCAGTGCGCATTCATCGACGCGGACCTCGAATTTCCTCCCGCGCTTCTGGTGCGGATGCTGCGCACCGTGGAAAGTGGCTTGGCACCGCAGCAGACCTGCGCCGTGGGCGTCCGGCAAGCCGACGAGCGCAGCCGTCTCGAACGTCTCACCTCACGGCTCGCGCGCGGCGTCATCCACTACGTCGCACATCTGCCGGTCCGGGACACGCAGGCGGGGATCAAGATGTTTCCCGGCTGGTTTGCCCGTGACATCTCGACCCAACTGACGGAGCCGGGGTGGCTGTTCGACGTCGAGGCTCTGCTGCTTGCGAGACGCAGACATCTCGAGATCCTCCCGTTCCCGCTACGACAGCTACGTCTGCGGCCACGTCGAGCCAGCGCGAGCGATTACCTCCGCTCGGCCGCGATACTCGTGCGGCTGGTGGCCAGAAGCCGAGCCAACCTTGAGATAGCCGCGTCGCGAGAGTCGCCTCCGGCTTAGTACGCGCCGCAGAGAGCGCTCCCGAACGCGGCTAGCGCCTCACGATAGGCCCGGAAGTACGAGGCGCGCGGCAAGTCCAGCCGCTCGGCGATGTCCTCGTGCGACCCGGCCTTGTCAACGTAATAGAGCCGTAGGAGAAGGCTGCGGGAGCAGGGGGTCTCTCCGAGCTGGGCGCTGGCGAGCGCATCGAGCAGCCAGCGCCGAAGCTCCGGCTCCCCACCCTGTCCCGCCTGTGCCCTGTAGACGTCCCCGAGTCGGGTGTCTCCGAGACGCCCACCGGCAGCGTAGGCCTGCAGCGCCTCCTTGGCGAGCGCCGCGCAATCCGCCACGGGCACCGCACTGAGGCGGCGGCCCGCCAACAGTTGCAGCGATGCCCTGGCCCCGCCCTCGCCCACGCCAAGCAAAAAGAGGTGCCTCGCGATAGGCTGCAGGCCGAGGCGTTCAAGGACCTGCGCCGCGGCTCCGACTCCAAGCACCGCCACATTCTGTCGGGCCTCCATGGCGGCCGCGAGCAGACCAAGCAGCGGACCGACGGCCACCGGATCCTTCGCCGCAATGGCCAGGAACATCGAGCCTTCGGGCAGCGGCCCCGGCAACGCGTCGCCAGGGACCAGTGAGGCTGGGGCCAGAAGAGCCGCCCCGCGGGCCAACCCGTCGTCGGCCGGCACCACGAGCACCCCTGCGACGCCGTCGGCGCTGGCCGCCGTCAACCAAGGCAGGGCAAAGAGGTCTAGCGCCTCGCGAAGCGCCGCTAAGCCGACCACTGGTGCGGACGGAACTTCCACCGCGGACGGATCGTCCAGTTCAAGCAAAAGCCAGAGGGCAAGTGCATGCTCCTGCTGCCCAACCCGCTCATCTTCGGTGAGCAGACGGCGGACGGCGCGCCGTAGCCACACCTGCCGGAGCCATGGCCGCTCCCTGGCGACGATGGCCGCCACCGGCCGGCGAAGGCTTTCGCCCAGACGGTGCCAACCGCCGGGTTCGAGGCTGGAGGGAAGGCGCTCAAGAACCTCCCAACCTGCCGCCACCGTCTCGTCACCAAGCATGGCAGCCAAGAGGCTCCGGCTGAAGTAGGGCAGGAGCGAGGCGGCCTGGAGAACGAGATCGTATGCTTCCGTCGCGTCCTCCGCACGCCAGGCCGCGCGACGCGATCCAGGGTGCAGGAGCTGCTCGAGAATGAGCGTCTGCGTGCCGCCGGAGGGTCGAAGGCTGAGGATCCCGATGTCGCCGGTCGCCGCCACCTCGGTCTCGCTGCCGAGCACGTCGGCCACTTGCGCCAGCAGGGCTGGTCTGCCGCCCGTTAGGCGGTTCGCCTCGCGCTGCACCACCGGGTCCTCGACGCCGTGCAGTTGCAGGAACCTTTCAGCATCGACCATGGACAGGTCGGAAAGTGGGAGGCGTTCCACAAAGCTGCGCCATGCCCGTTCGAGCGGCCAGAGCGTCGATGGGTGCATACGCCCCGACAGCACCGCCGCCACGCCTGGCGGCAGCCGGTACAGGAACCGGGTGCGCAAGACGGCCTCGCCAGGCCCGAGCAGGTCGTAATCGTCAAGAATGAGGAGAAGGCCGTACGTCCCCAAAGCCGAGATCGCGGCCAACACCTCATCCCGGGTCGTCCTGGCCGGGTCCAGGTGCATCGATGTGGCGATTCGTCCTATCACTTGGTCCGCCGCTGCGTCGCGTTCCACGGTGACGGCGACGGTCTCGATGCCTCGCCGTTCGGAGGCTCGCTGCGCCGCCCGCAGCAGGGCGGTCTTGCCGATCCCACGCTGCCCGTAGACGTACGCGACGCTCGCCTCGGTGCGGGCCCGCTCCAGCAACCGCTCGATACGGGCCAGTTCGTCCCGTCGGCCGATGAACTGCTGCGCCTCGATTTCAAGGAGCGCCTCTTCGATGGACATGGCGTACCCCCGGTATCCCCTCTTACCGCAGGATAGCCTTGACCGCGGCAATGCTTCGGTGAAGGACGTCGAAGGGCATACGCCACACTTCTTGGGCCTTCCCTCACGCTCGCCAGGATTCGGGGCGCTCTGCCGGTGGGTGCGGCTGAAACCGTGGCTGACACTGTCCGCTGTACTGAACGCGCAAGCGCGCTTTGCTACACTCGCGCCACACGAGGAGGCAACGATCCTTTGCGCCACCCAGTGATGGGGCGTCTATTGTGGGTTGCGACGGTGACCGCTGTTGTCGCGACAGGGGCCGCGCTCTTCCTGCTTAGCCGACCCGGCCGGGCCGCACCCGCCTCAGCCGTGCCAACCCTGGTCGTAGGCATCCCTTACGACGGGAAGCTAAGGGCCGCCAGCCGCCTCGAGATCACCTTTCCGCCTGCCTCGCTGCCTCAGGGGACGCGCGTTGTTCTCCTGGGGGTCCGCTACGGTGGCAGCATCGTGGCAGAAGGGACCCTGACTCCTTCGGCTAGCGAACTGGATTCGGGCGCGGTTGGCGGCGTCGTACCCGGTTCGACCGCGAATCCCGAGTACTGGATCGCTCTGACGCTGGTAGGACGAACACATCCGATGGACCTGCAGATTGCGCCGCAGGGCCCAAGACCCGCTGGGACGCCGCTCGCCGCCATCCTCAAGCATGTACCCGCCGGGACCGAGGTCTATCTGCTCGGGCTGCTGCCCGCACAGTCCGGAAGCCCGCATGTCGCGGCTTACATTCCACCAAGCGACTGCGTGCCGAACCCACCCAGTGCCGGCATGACGATCTGCAATTTCCCCGCCCCGCCAGGATACGACAGCACCCCGATCTCCTTTGCCGCCTTTTCGTCCGACGGGATGGTGACGTCGCTCCCGTCGGGCACGCTGCCAGAAGTTGCGTGGCCCGCAGTCTTGCCGGTCATCGGACTGGCTGTTGCCCTAGTCCTGCGCGTCAGCTTTCGGGAGGCGTCCAGGTGACCGTTGGCGCACGGGCACGGCAGGGTTCAGCGGCGAGCTGACCGTTGGCTCCGCCTGCGAGAGTTATAAGCTCGCGTCCAGCTTGTCCGCCACTCTTGGGCGTTGGTCCCCGCCCCCTCGCACCACCAGGGCGACACTCGAGAGGATCACGACAAGGCCGATCAACATGCGCCAAGAAACCGCCTCGTGCAGAAAGAGGGCGCCCCACACGACAGCGAACGGTGGAACGAGAAAGGTCACCGTCAGCGTGCGCACGGCCCCCACGCTGTGGATCAACGCGAAGTAAAGGAGATAGGCCGCCGCCGTGCAGACGATCGCTAGCATCGCAAGCGCGAACACGACCGTTCCCGACGGTGCCCGCTGAGGCAGGAAGAAGAGGCTTAGCGGCAGGAGGACAAGCGTCGCCCCGAGCTGCTGGCCGATGGCCATGTCGAGGGGCTTCTCGCCTTTGAAATAGCGGCTCGAGAAGACTCCGGCCACGCCGTAGGCGAGGGCCGCGAGCAAGGAGCAGCCGACCGGTAGCCAGACGGCTGCGATCCCGCTGCTCGCACCCCCCATGAGGATGCCGACGCCCACGATGCCCAGGATGACCCCCATGAGCTTGCCGGGGGTGAAGGCGTCCTTGGCCCAGAGCCAGGCTACGATGGCCGTGAAGAGCGGCGTCGTGGCGTTGAGAATCGCTGCCAGGCCGGAGTCCAGGCGCAACTCCGCCACCGCGATCAAGGTGAAGGGGATCGCCGCGTTGGTCGCGCCGAGCACAAGGTACTGCCACCACTTGTGCCAGATCCTGACCCCGTGGCGGCCGAGGCGCGCGAAGAGCAGCAACGCGAACGCTGCGATCAGCACCCGCAGCTCGATCAGCAGCGCGGGGCTCAGCGCAAGCGCGCCGATCTTGATAAAGAGAAACGAACTGCCCCAGATGGCGGCGAGCCCTCCGAGCATCGCCATGTCCTTGATCTTCACGGGCGGCTCCTCGCAAGGCCATGTCTTCGCACATCACACGGACGCGGCCCTTGGCAGGCTACGCGGTACCGCGTTCCTTAGGGTGAAGCTCCCGTGGCTGGCGGAAGCTTCGGTTCATTCCCACTCGATCGTGCCAGGCGGCTTGGATGTGATGTCGTAGAGGACGCGGTTCACGCCGTCCACCTCGCTGACGATGGCGGACGCGATGCGCTGCAGAATCTGCGGCTCGAACTTGGCCCAGTCCGCGGTCATGCCGTCGTCAGATGTGACGGCGCGCACGACCACAGCCTCGCCATAGGTACGATGGTCGCCCATCACGCCAACCGTGCGCACGCCGGGCAGGACCGCGAACCATTGCCAGAGGTCCTTGGCGACGCCCGCCGCCTCGACTTCCCGGCGTACGACCAGATCCGCCCGGCGCAGGAGGTCGAGACGATCCCGCTGCACCTCGCCGACCATGCGGATAGCGAGACCCGGACCCGGGAAGGGCTGGCGCTCCACGAGACTCCTTGGCAGCCCAAGTTCCCGGCCGAGCTGCCGCACCTCGTCCTTGAAGAGTTCCCGCAAGGGCTCGAGCAGCTTGAACTTCAGGTCCTCGGGCAATCCCCCGACGTTGTGGTGGCTCTTGATCACCGCCGCCTGTCCCGGGCCGCTCTCGATCACGTCGGGATAGAGCGTGCCCTGGACGAGAAAATCGATCGGACCGAGCTTCTGGGCCTCTTCCTCGAACACGCGGATGAAGAGGTTGCCGATACGCTTGCGCTTCTCCTCCGGATCGACGACGCCTTCGAGCGCCTTGATGAACCGCTCCTGGGCCCGAACGTGGACAAAGCGCAGCGGTACCCGCTCGGTGAAGGCGCGCTCCACCTCTTCGGCTTCACCGGCGCGCAGGAAACCGTGATCGACGAAGACCGCGGTGAGGCGGTCACCGAGGGCGCGGTGTACGATGGCGGCCGCGACGGCCGAGTCGACGCCGCCCGAGAGCGCGACGAGCGCGGAGCCGTCCCCAACCTCCGCCTGGATGCGCGGCACCTCGCGCTCGACAAACGAGCCCATGTCCCAGCCGCCCTTGAGTCCGGCGACGGAGTAGAGAAAATTGCGCAGGATGTCCATGCCGTGTTCGGTGTGCACAACCTCCGGATGGAACTGCACGGCGTAGATGCGGCGCTCGGGGTCGCCCATGGCGGCACACGGGGCACCGTCGCTCGCGAGCAGCAGCGAGAAGCCGCTGGGGAGACTCTCGACGCGATCCCCGTGGCTCATCCAGACCCGCATATGCTCAGGCAGCCCGGAGATGAGGGGGTCCTCCACGTCCGTTCTGCGTACCTCGGCCGGACCGTATTCCGGCGTGCCCGGATCGACCCTCCCGCCAAGAGCGTGCGCCAGGTACTGCATGCCGTAACAGATGCCGAGCTGGGGGACGCCCGACGCGAGAAGGCGATCGTCAAGCTTCGGCGCACCTGGACGGTAGACGCTGTCGGGTCCTCCGCTCAGGATGATGGCGGCGGGCTGCTTCGCCATGATGTCCTCGAAACGGGCCGTCGCAGGCACGATCTCCGCGTAGACGCCGAGTTCCCGTACCCTGCGCGCGATCAGCTGCGCGTACTGCGCGCCGAAATCGAGGACCAGGACGCGTTCGGTCATGAGGTGACGGCCTCGGCGCGCAGGACGAGAAGTTCAGGATGATTGCGGTATCTGCCCGCGTAATCGAGACCATACCCCACGACAAAAGCATCGGGAATCCGGAACCCGACGTAATCCACCGGCACCTCGACCTCGCGGCGGTCGACCTTGTCGAGCAGGGTGCAGATCTGGATGGAGCGCGGCTTGCGCGCCTGGAGATTCTGCAAGAGGAAATTGAGCGTCCGTCCCGTATCGATGATGTCCTCGACGATCAGCACGTCGCGCCCCTCGATCGACTCGTCGAGGTCCTTCAGAACCCTGACGGCCCCGGACGAGACCGAACTGTCGCCGTAGGACGAGACAGCCATGAAGTCCATCTCCACCATGCCCTGGATCTCGCGCACCAGGTCGGCCGCGAAGATTACGGCACCTCGGAGGATCGAGACGGCAAGCAGCGGCTGGTCGCCGCCCAGGCTCTCGGAGATCTCCGCGCCCAGTTCCTGCACCCGCTTCGCGATCGCCTCACGCCGCAGCAGAACCCGCTCTACTTCGTCCATGCTCGCCGCACCGGGAGTCCCGGATCGGCCCATCACTCCTTTCGAATGAAAAACAAAAACACGAGAGCCCCTGCCACCGGGCGGCAAGTCCCTTTCCTGCAGCGTATCAGCCGACGCAGGGGCTGAAAAGATGCGGCAGGAGGCAATTCAGCAATTTTCGTCGCCGAGCGACAGGAGCGCCGCGGCCCGCAGGAGCCCCAGTCGGTCGCGAGTGCCTTCCCCTGCGAAGAGTACCCGTCTCACGCCCCGGGACATCGTCGCCATGCGCACGCCGGATACGCCCGGCCCATGACCTGCGTAGCTCACGGCAAGCGTTGCGCCGACGCGCCATTGGCCGTCTGGCGGTGGCAGGGCCCCGGAATCCGCCTGCCAGGCGATCTCGGGCAGCCGCTCCCGATCCCAGCCGAGCCGGCGCGCCCAGCGCCGGTAGCCGTCGAAGTCGTCGATGTCCGACATGTCCTGGATGGCCACCGGCACCACCCGGCTACCCGGTCGGCGCAGAATGTCCCGCGCGCCCGCATCCCGGCGCAGCCGTGCGATCTCGGGCAGGAGCCCAGGTCGGAGGATGGCGGGTGCGAGCAGGCGCCCTTGCGGATCGAGCGCTGCCGCCGCGTCGCAGCCGTCGCTGGCCGCGAAGGCCTCGATCAGCCGCAGGAGAAGGCGCCGGTCGAGAGTGGGAACATCGGCGGGCATGATCAGCAGTCCTTCGCTATGCAGCCCCTGGCTCAGGCAGGCGGTCGCGGCCATCGCGACCGACGTGCCCATGCCCTGCGCGGCGTCGGGGTTGCTCAGCAGCAGAAGCCGGTCGCCAGGGAGCCCCTCGAGCGCCGCGACGTGCAGATCGGCGTCCGGGGGCAGAACGCAGATGACGCGCTCCCCGACGGAAAGCCCGAGAGACGCGGCGCGGGTCAGGAGCACCTCGCCCTCGCCGGCCGGCATCAGCAGCTTCGGTGCCCCGAATCGCCGCCCGCTGCCCGCCGCGAGGACCGCGACCATAACGTTCAACTGCCGGTCCCGCGACGCACGCTGCAGATCTCGGCGACGATGCTGAGGGCGATCTCCTCCGGTGTGCGCGCGCCGATCCAGAGCCCCGCCGGAGAATGGAGCGTCGGCAGGTCACCTCCGGCATCGAGCACCCCGTCCTGCCGCAAGTGGCCGAGCATGCTCTCGCGCCTGCCCTGCGAGCTCAGGAGCCCGATATAGGGCACTTTGGCCCGGAAGGCAAGCTTCAGCGCGGCCAGGTCCCGCTCGACCTGGTGGCCCATCACGACGACATAGCTCTGTCGGCCGAGTTCGACGGCACTCGCGTAATCTCGCAGCGCGACCTGGCGCACTTGCGCCGCAGGGAAGCGCTCACTGGTCGCAAGGTGCGGCCGAGGATCGACCACCTGCACCTTGAGGCCGATCTGGGCGGCCATCTGCGCGAGCGGCTGCGCGTCGTCCGTCGCGCCGAAGATGACGCACTCCGCCTCGGCTGGCACGACCCAGGCGAAGACGTCGGCCGACTCCAGTCCCTCCATGCGCCCGGCCTCCGGCACACGGCACGCGTCGAGCCTAGCCTGCGCAAAGCGGACGAACGCCCGGTTGAGCTCCTGATCCCCGAGGCTGCCGCTGAGGGGCCTGCCCGGGATGTAGCAGATGTCGGTCAACCTGCCCTGTCGGGCGTGGTCCAGGCGGACGCCGCGCGCAGCCGGCACTCCCTCGGCGACGCGCTCCAGAAAGCGACCGAGGGGTGTGTCGCCAGGCGGCAGCCTCTCCAGCAGCACATCAACGACGCCGGGGCAGCCCATTCCGTATCCGAAGATGCTCTCGTCGCTCGTGTCGTAGGTGAGGACGCGTGGCGTGACCGCGGGCAGCCCTTGCGCCGCGCCTGCCACTTCCGATTCCAGGCAACCGCCGGAGATCAGGCCCTGTACACCGCCGTCAGGGGCGACAAAGACGCTCGCCCCCTCGCGCTGGTAGGCAGAACCCTCCACCGCGACGATCGTGCCGAGGGCCCCTGCTTCGCCCCGCCGCCACGCCGCCAAGGCTGCCCGGATCACCTGCTGCTGCATCATGCCCGAAGTCTCCCTTGCCGCGAAGGATGGACAAGCTTCGTGAGCGCCCGCGGATCGAGAGCGTCGCCGAACGCGTCGCAGTAGGGCAACGCCGCACGCACACCGCCCTGCACCGGCTGGTAGCCGGGCGTGCCCGCCAGCGGGCTCAGCCAGAAGACCCGGGCGGCCGCCGCGCGGATGTCCTGCATGGCTCGTCTCAGCAGCGCGATCTCCCCAGTGTCCAGGCCGTCCGACACGATCAGCACCACGACGTCCCCGGACAGCAGCCTCGCGCCCCAGCGGCGCACGAAGCGCTGCAGGGAAAATCCGATGCGCGTGCCGCCGCCGTAGGCGTGCCCGAGATCCTGCAGCGCCACCGTGCCATCCCGCTGGCGGAGCCGGCCGGTAATGCGTCGTATGTCGGTGGAGAAGGCGAAAACCTCGGTGCGGCGCGACCGGCGAACGAGAGCCTGTGCCAGGCGGAGCACCACGGGATCCTCGCCGGCCATCGAACGACTGAAGTCGCAGAGCAGAACGACGCGCGGCGCCCGAGGCCGCCTGCGGCGCCTGTGAAACCGGACGATCTCGCCAGCCGTGGCGCGGGCCGCACGCAGGCTGCGCCTGAGGTCAATGTCGCCCCGGCGACCAGGCCGCCGGCGCCTCCCCTCCCCTGCTCGCAGAGCGGCCAGAAAGGCAGCCGCATCACGCAGGGCTTCCGCCATACCCGGCTGTCCACGCCCCTCGCCAGGACTGCGGCCGTGCGCTGCGGCGGGACTGTAGCTCGCGGAGGGCGCAGCCATGGGCTCGCCTTCCTGCGCTCCCTGGCTGGGGCTCGCAGCGCGAGGCGACGAGGAGGTGCCGGCCACATCCGTCTCCACGCCGTCGTCGCTGGCGCCCGACGACTCGGGTTCCGGCTTCACACGCTCGCCACGCAGCCAGCGGGGATAGACCTGATCGAAGATGTCCTGGGCGGGACGAGTCCGCGCGTAAACCGCCCGCAGGCTGAGCCTGACGTCCTCCGCGTCCTCGATTCCGACGGCCGTGAGGCTCTGCAGGGCAAGCGCCTGGGCGTCGATACCGATCGGCAGCCCGAAGGCACGCAAGACCGCGCCGAGTTCGGTGACGCGCCGCCGCAGGGCTGCACCCTGCCAGGTCACGCCGGGTGCCCGTCCTCTCCGGAGGGGAGCAGGCTAGGCAGTTCCGCGACGGCCAGGGCCAAATCCTCGCGATCCTTGAGGACTGCGGAGAAACTCTCTCGGCACGCCTCCGCGTCGAGTCCTTGGTGTCCGAGCGCCAGAAGCGCCTGCGCCCAGTCCACGCTCTCCGCCACGCCAGGCGCCCTACCAAGCGGCAGTTGACGCAGTCGCTGCATGAATCTGGCGATCTCGCCGGCGAGGTGCCCGTCGAGGTGCGGCAGCCGGGCGCGAAGGATCTCCGCCTCGCGGTCGGGATCGGGGTAGTCGATCCAATGGTAGAGGCAGCGGCGGCGCAGCGCATCCGACAGTTCGCGCGTACGGTTCGACGTCAGCACGACCTTCGGTTTGGCGGCGGCCCGCAGGGTGCCCAGCTCCGGGACAGTCACCTGGAACTCGCCGAGCAGCTCGAGCAGGAATGCCTCGAACTCCTCGTCGGCCCTGTCCACCTCGTCGATCAGCAGAACGGGCGCGGGGGCGGGCGCGGTGATGGCCTGCAGGAGCGGCCGTTCGAGCAGGAACTCTCTCGTGAAGAGGTCATGGGCCAAACCGCCAAGGTCGCCCTTTGCGGCCTCGGCCAAGCGGATCCGAAGAAGTTGGCGCGGGTAGTCCCACTCGTACAGCGCCGCAGCGGCGTCGAGTCCCTCGTAGCACTGCAGGCGAATGAGGCGCGTGTTGAGATGCTGCGCCAGCACCTTGGCAAGCTCGGTCTTGCCGACGCCAGCAGGTCCCTCGACCAACAGCGGTTGATCGAGGGCGATCATGAGGTGGAGAGCGGTGGCTAGGGCGCGGTCAGCGACATAGCCCTCTTGACGCAGGGCTGTCGCGATGGCTTCGATCTGCGGATGGATAATGGTCCACTCCGTTCTCCCGGTGGTTCCCGGATGCCATGATCGTAGCACAGCGCTGTCGGAGGCTCAGCGACGCCCACCATATCGGAGCGGCGCTCAAGGTACAAACCAGTTACGCTCCACCGGCCCGTATGCCGCTCTGAAGGATCTGCAGGGCCGCCTTAAGGCGCTGCTCGTGATCATCTTCGATCACTGACGGAATGGCTTCATCGGCCGGGGCGACGCCGAGGACACCGGCAACGATGTGCATCGCCGCTATGTCTTCACCGTCCTTTGGCCCGTCAATGTCCTTGTAGGCCTGGAAGGTCTGCATGGCTGCATCCACGTCTTTGAGCAGCATGTGACAGATCGTCGCCTCGGCCAGCAGGCCCGCCAACAAGGGCGATGGCAATTGATCAACGTCTTGTAGGCCCTCTTTGACTTCCCTAAGAGCGTCCTCGAAACGTCCCAGTTGCCTAAGCTTGGCTGCCAGGTTAGTTCTAGCCTTGGTCCGAACTAGCGACCCAACGTTGTCGGTTTGAACGATAGCCCGAAACAAGGGCAACGACGGCTCCGCACCCTGTAAGGCCGCCAGAGTGATTGCCTCTCCAAGCCGCGCATCACCATGGAAGTCCTTACGGCGCAGGAAGTACGCAGCTCTGCGATATGCTTCGTACGCTTCGGGATAGGTGTGCATCGCCAAAAGGACGTTGGCCTTGCCCAACGCCGAACGCCCAACGTAGAACCATTGCCGTAGCCTGACAAAACTTTCATCGGCTTCCTCAAACTTTCGCAACGCGTCCACACGCTGCCCGACTTTTGCCAGCACCTGAGCAAGATTGTAAGTTGCGATAGCCTGCATTTGCGGCTCCTGAAAATGCCGCGTGGCGCGGTCTAGCAGACGAAACCATCTCAGAGCCCGTGAATATTGCCCTCGGGCGTAGTACACCTTGCCCAGAAGGTGGTAGATCTCCGTGTTGTATCGTCCGTCTTGTTCGTTCCGGCTCACAAAATAGGCTCGAGAGAGTACCGTCCGTGCCGCACCGTAGGACCGCTCGTCAAACAGCAAGTTGGCCAGCCGCATCAACTGCTGGCAACGCGTTTCTTCGCCCAGGTAAGCGGGCAGCCAAGTGGTTATGGGAATCTGAAGTGCCGCCGTCAGGCGCAACACGGTCTGTGGACTGGGAGCACGCTTACCGGCCTCAATCATAGACAGGTAGGCGCGAGGCATGTCGCCGAGACGCGCCGCTTCACTTATGGTCAAGCCCAGTATCTTCCGCTGGTGCTGCAGAACTTCGGCTACACCCATTACATGACCCCGTAACTACCTTGTGGGTACAGGATATACCAAAGTTGTACCGCTTGGCGCACACTCCGATTCAGGAGGTGTTTATGCAGATCGGTCTCATCGTTGGTGTCGTTGCGACTGCCTCAGCCAAACTGCAGAGGTCGTGTTGCCTGTCTTATCCTGTCTGGGACTGATGTGCGTACCGTCCCAAGGCAAGTACGGCATGAAACAAGCCACGGATTCGATTCCCTCTGACCCAGGCCAATTGCGCATAGTCTTGGCTTTGAATTTGGGCAAGCCGTACTACGACTTGGCACGTGTGCCGACGGTGCGATTTCATCTGGTGCACGCAGACCCCTCTACTAATCTCAATGATTGTCCAGGCGCCCTCGCCGAGCTCACCCTTGGCTAGACCTATAGCTGCACGCACTAATGGCACCCATTTGAGACTCGATCAAGGCGGTAGACTCGCATGCAGCGCATCGTCGACATCCTCGTGGCCGCGGCCATCGTGGTCATCCCCGCCCTCGCCGTCGCCCGGGCTCCCGCCGCTTCCGTCGCCGCCACCACCACCAGCCACCACTACCTCGCTTCCTCCCTTATCCGGCCTGATTCTGCCGCCAGCCCCGGCGACCCGGGAGTCATCTGAACCACGCAAGTTCTTTGAAAAGGAGTTACCTGCATGAAGCGCATCGTTGACGTCCTCGTAGCCGCGGCAATCGTGGTCATCCCCGCCCTCGCCGTCGCCCAGGCTCCCGCCGCTTCCGTCGCCACCACCACCAGCCACCACTACCTCGCTTCCTCCCTTATCCGGCCTGATTCTGCCGCCAGCCCCGGCGACCCGGGAGTCATCTGAACCACGCAAGTTCTTTGAGGAGGAGTTACCTGCA
>JAJZAT010000021.1 GCA_021799275.1 Bacillota bacterium | reverse complement strand
AAACCATGCACGATCGTGACCTGAACGCAGCCATCAACCTGGCCCAATACGCCGTGAGTTCCACGGCGTCTGCCTGTGGAGGGGAAGGCTCTGGCAGCAGGCATCCCGCTGCTGTGCAACCGGCCCCCTTTGAAGCAGGAAGTCGGCTCCAAAGCTACCTTTGAGTAGCTTTGGGTAGGTCCGACGGAACGGTGAACGGAGCGGAAGGGCGCGTCGCCCGGCAACGCTGTGCCGCAGGGAGCAAGGGATCCTTGCGCTGCTCCTTTGCCTCCACCTCGTCCTCGGCCACGGCCAGACTGGAAAGCTGATGGCGCTCCACGGCGGCATGCAAGCGCAATCCTGCGCTTCGCAGCCATTGGAGGCGGCTTCCACGAAACCGGGCTACTCCAGTCGAGCAAGTCCCGCCGACGTGAGTTGGCCGCCATGCGTGCTGTGGCTATACTTGGGGCAAAGGGGATGGAGCTGCGTGAACCGACCGGTAGAGCCGTCCCCACGAGACTTTGACGACCGCGGCAAGGTTGTCGGCCACCGGAGCGGCAACCGGAGTTTTGGCTTTGAACGGATGGAGGGCTTTGCCGAGTTGCTGAACGGCCTGCGAGGCGTCGACGTCGTGCGCCCACGGGGAGTCTTCCGGTTTCGCTCCTACGAGGAGGCGGATGCGTGGTGGCAGGAGAGGATGACAGTGAGGCCCCGGCGAGCCGAACGCCAACCCTCCGAGACCTGATTCGCCTATGTGACGCTTTGAACCGGGCCGGATGCCGGTACATTTTGATCGGCGGTTTCGCAGTCAACTACTATGGGCTCGATCGGGCCACTCATGACATCGACTTCCTGGTGGATTCGTCCCGGGAGAATGTACGGCGCCTTAAGGAGGCCCTGAGCGTTCTCAAGGACAACGCGGCGGCTGATCTCGGCCTCGGGGACATTGAGGATTACGTGGTCGTCCGAGTACAGGACGAGGTCACGGTGGGTCTGCTGGGGGCGGTCGGTGACGTGCGCTTCGAAAACGCCGGGACGATTCAAGTCTCCCTTGGTGACGTCACTGTTCCTGTGGCGGACCTCACTACCCTCATTGCCACGAAGCAGGGCATGAGGGACAAGGACAAATCGGACCTTCATTTCCTTCTGCACGTAAAGAGTCAACTGCAGAGACCCGAATCGACAGTGGAGCATTTGAAGCCGCCGCCTTCGGCGGGCAGGCGTAATGACGTCCCGGATCTGTAGCCATTCCGAAGAGGAAGCGGGACACGAACCGAAGCGAGATGATGCGCTGCACAACAAGCAGGCGATGCTCGCTGCCGCCTCCGAGAGTTCGTCAGGCCCGGTGTCCAGGGCCGGAGCAAGACACGACGGCGACGGTCGGCGTCGGGATTGCGGCGATTCACCGTCACTCCCCGACGGGCGCGGATCTCGTGATCGTCGTGTGCCGCCATCAGGTCGGGGCGTGCGCTGATGCTCAGCCGGTCCTGCTGGCGAAGGGTGGCTTGCCGCATGCGGCTCGGTCGAGTCTGTCAAGTAGGTGTAAAAGGCGCGAGAGGTTTCCTGCGTCAAGCGAGTCAGGCGGCAGACTCAGGGAGCTGAGGCTGCCCCGGGTTGTCGGTGTTTGAGAGGATTACGTGAAGTATCGGCGTGAGGTGGCCCACTCGTCGTCCTGCTCCATGAGGACGGCGACAATTGGGGCGACGCCGACAACCGCCTGGCGCGCGACCTCGTCCATGCATGCTGCCTGTGGTCGGGTTGTGCGCGTACGTCGAGGTGCGTCCGCACGGGCGGCCTTCGGGTCTGGGCAGCACGCTCTCCGAGATCAATCACCCGCGCTTTCGCAGCCTGCGGGTCACCGACCGCCAGAGCGTCCTCGGGGCGCTCGACCAGCTCTTCGGCACCGAAGGGCCAGACTGAGGACGGGGGTGGCGCTGGCGCACGTTGCGCCATCGCACATGAGGCCCGCGGCATCAGCGCAAGCCCGAGCAAGGGCGCTCGGGCCTTGGGGCGCGTCTTCATGCCAGCGGCCGAGAGAAAGTCGACGGCCACGGTGTTGCCGCCGCAGCCATGCGCGGACAGGTTCATGACGTCGCTGACGGGGATGGTTCGCTCTGCTCCCGCCGGATAGAGGTACAACCACATCGGGGTGCCTCGAGCGGAAATGGCGTCCCGCTATTGGACAGTCCACCTTGCCGCCGACTTGCGAAGCACGTAGAGCACGGGTCCCATTGGTCGGCCACCTTTTCGCAAGGTCGTGGCTTGGGTTCCGACCTAGTACGACTCGCCTTCCCACGGGGATGGAGGAACATCCGCTGCGGTCATCGCACCGCAGTGCAAGGTGGCCGATCTGACCCAAGAACGGTGGGCCGTGGACTCGCGCCATGTATCATATGGGCGCATGCATGGCTGACCATTCTATAAGCCCGCACCCGGGGCTGGTGGCGTCTTCTGCTTGGCGACCCGGCGGGAGTTGGGCAGCGAGATTCCCTGCGGCCTCGCGGTGGTAGCCAAGAGGAGCACGAGAACACGCCGAGGGTACCTGGGTTGCGCGCCACCGGGACCGCGACAGGGGGCCGACGGATCCGGCCGTTTTGCCCGAGCCTTGTGGACCGTGCGGGTTAGGTGTCATTAACCCAAGCTGCGACATGTGCGGCCGATGGCCACGGCGGCGAATCCTTAATTTTTTTAAAGTTGGACTGCTTGCCACAGCCAGGCGGGACCTTGTGCACGGCTTCACATTTCGGGGGTGCTGCTATCCTGCATTCGGATGGTGTGGCCCGGGCCACACCCTGCACCGCCCCCAAGGCGGTCATGGCGATGACGTGTCGCGGGGTTCTCCCGTCGGGAGTGCGCTTGGCACCGAGCCGACGAGACGTTAGGGTCGAGGAGGCTTCCACAATGTCCAAGGACGGCAAGGCGAATCTCAGTGAGGCGCTCTGGTCGCCGGAGAAGCGTGTCGTCGTCGGCATGCTCGTGTGGCTTCTGCTGCTGGCCCTCGGCAGCACGTTCGTATCGACGCCGTTCCAGTCGGAGCCGTCGGCTGGCGCCAACATCGATTACTCCCACGTCATGTACCTGCACGGCCTCCTGATCGGCATGGTCGGCTTCCTGTCGCTTGTTGCGATGGATGTGTTCGGTGCAGGCCACAAGAACCAGACCCTGCACAACCTGATCCTCTGGGGTACCCTGGGCGCCGCGCTCTTCAGCGGCCTCGGCGGCATCTTCAACCACGTGATCGCAGACGTCGTGCCACTCTGGATGCAGATCATCTCGTTCTTCTTCCTCGACGAGATCCTCATCTCTCTCACCATCGCCCTCTTCTTCCGTGCCGCCGACACCCGCAAGATCTGGACGTGGACGGCGGCCTTCGCCGCACTCAGTGCTCTCTTCGCCGCGATCATGGGGCACATTGCCGGCTGGATGCTGGAGTTTGGCGACTGGCCCAAGGGCATCATCGGCGGCTACGCCACCATGGCCGGCATGAAGTGGCAGGACTGGCTTGCGAACCTCATCGGCTCACATTCGCACGACATGGTCACCGCCGTTATCGCCCTCGCGGTCGCCACGACCGTTGCGGCATACGGCCTTGAGCGCCAGGGCAGCCGGGTGACGAAGTTCGGGCTGTGGCTTGTCGCCTTCGGCACGATCGCCGCCGCCTTCGTGTACGTCGTGGGCGGCTTCTCCCCGGCGCAGCCCCCCATGCTGTTCGCCCATGGCCCGAACGGCCTCGCCGGCGACGACGCCATCACCGGCGTCTTTGTGATGGGCGGCGGTCTGCTCGCCCTCATCGGCCTCGGGCTGGAAGCCTTGCCCGACGCTTTGCACCGCTGGGGTGCGGTGGTTGTTACGGCCATCCTCTTCGTCACGGTCGTGGGCTTCGGCTACTACATCGAGTTCCACGAAAACGTCTTCGGCGCTGGTGCCGCCGGTGCACCGGGGTCCCCGGCCGACGCGGTGTTCACCTGGTTCCACCAGGACTTCGCGTTCTTCCTGATGCCGGCCCTCCTCACCGTCCTCCTGGCGCTCAAGTGGCTCGCTGTGGACCAGGGTCTCCGCCGCAGCGCCACCTGGACCCTGCTCGCCGGGGCGTTCGTCGCCTTCATCGGAGGCATGCTCTACATCTTCGTCAACCAGGCGAGCCACGGCATCTCGTTCGTCGTCACGACCATCGGCTTCGTCGTGATCGTGATCGGCGCCGTGCTCGCCATCTGGTCGGTCGTCGGGCGTGGACAGCCGCAAGCTGCCGCGGTGGGCCAGCTCCAGCACTCGCACTGACACCGTCGGGGGCGGGATGCCCCCGGAGTGGAACGCCTCCCTCTACGTCATGCTGCTTCGTGCGAACCAAGCCGGTCGACGTGGATCGGCGCAGTGTAGACCGGATGGGTGGAACGTGCGGCCGGGTCCAGCTGTGACCTTCGCGGATCACGGCTGGGCCCGTGCAGCATCCGAGCTGAAGCGCCTCGCTCACGGACCATCCAGCCCTCATGAGAAGGCGCGTGTGGTTCTTGTCATTCCATCCGTGCCCCAGACGGTGGTATGGGCTTGCACGGCCACCCAGGCAACCACATATGGATGGTTCTTAGAGACCTGCAGGTCTCTGAGAGCCATTGCACGTCCGAAATTGCCGCGTTTCCCGCCTGGCCGTCCGGCTGGTGGATGGGGGAGGGTTGAGCGTGAACTTGAAGGGTCCCGCCGACCGCGACTTAAGCGAACGTGGCGAGCGGAGTGTCGCGCAGAGCCGCCCGGCACGGCCCGCGGTTCCCTGGATACTGCTCGTCGGTGATCCGTTCGCCTATGTCGAAGTTCGCCCGCCTAGCCGTCCGTCACGGCTTGGCAGCACCTTCTCGGCGACCAGCCGCGCGCAGGTTTGTGGCCTGCCCGTCCCGGATCCCCGGAAAGTTCTCGGTGGGCTCGACCAGCGGTGCAACACCTATGGATCCTGACCTTGACCTCGCGGCGCTGCGCCGCCGCGCCGAGCGGCTTGGCCTCGCGCCAGGGGACGTGCGGCTCTTCCGACTGCCGCCCCAGGCGCTCTGGAGCCTTGCCACCTACGGACTCTTCGGGCGCTACCGGCACTGGTCCCGGGGCAAGGCCTACCAGCGCCTGCGCTTGCAGGGGGAGCTCGGCCTGCAGCGCATCTACGAGCTGATCGTGCACACGGAGCCCCCGCAGGCCTACGTGCTCGCCGGCAACAGGCCGATCGAGGACCTGCTCGTCGGGGCGCACGTCCTGGGCCACGCGGACTTCTTCCACCGCAACGTTTGGCTTAGGGGACAGGACCCGGACGTGGCCCGCACGGTCCTCCTCCATCGCCAGCGCATCGGGGACTACATCGCGTCCTACGGCCAGACGGCGGTGGAGTCGGTCCTGGACACGGCCTTGCTGGTCGAGACGCACGTCGCGCAATTCGGTCCCCAGGACCTCGTCGGAACGATCGCCAGGCAAGCGCCTCTCCAGGCATGGCAGAGGGACTGCCTCGAAATGGTGCGCGAAGAGGCGCTCTACTTCCAGGCCCAGGAGCGAACCAAGATCGTCAACGAGGGTTGGGCCTGCTTCTGGCATCTGCGCATCCTGCGCGACCTCGATCTTGCCCCACCGGACCGTATGGAAGTGGCCCTCCTGCACAGCCGGCTCGTGGCGATGGAGCCCGGCTGGCTGAATCCTTACGCGCTGGGCCTCGAGATCCTGGAGGATATCGCCTTGGCCGCCGGGGCGACGCGGGGCGAGGCGCCCATCGGCAGAGCACTCGACAACCTGCTGGAGGTCGCTGGGGTCGTCGACGACCAGGCACTCATCCGCGACTACCTGAGCCAGCGCACCGTCGACCGGCTCGGACTCGCCGTGCCCTCGAGCGGGGAGGGCCCAAGCCGCGACGTCGACGATGTCCGCCGCGACCTCCTCCGCCAGGCGGGTGCGGCCGGCCGTCCGACGGTCGAGGTTGATCAGGCGGTCACGGGCTGCACGCTGCGGCTGCGACATCTCCATGACGGGCGAGATCTCGACCTGCCGGACGCCGAATCGGTTCTGGGCGAGATCCAGAAGCTTTGGGCTGCCCCTGTGCTGCTGGAGACCATCGTCGGGGGACAGCGCGTCTGCCTGCGCCATGACGGTCAGGAGGTGCGGCGAGAGGGGTGAGCGCACGGCCGGCCGTCAGCGGAGTGGACGGCGAGCCGAGCCCGGCCAGCTGGCAGGAATCGGGCGGCGACGGGCGAAGCCGTGGCCAGATGGAGCGGGAGGTGGCCGACATGTCCGTCCAGTTGACGCCCCTGAGATTCCTGGCGCAGAGCGAGCGACGAGAGCCAGACAAGACCGCGGTCGTGTGCGGGGAGACGCGCCTGAGCTACAGCGCCTACGCCGACCGCGTGCGTCATCTGATCGGTGCCTTGAGGTCCCTAGGGGTCGAGCGCGGCGATCGCGTGGCGTACCTCGGACTGAACTGCCATCGCCTGCTCGAACTCTACTACGCGGTGCCCGCCAGGGGGGCCATCCTGAGCCCCCTGAACGTCAGGCTGACGGCGCCCGAACTTCTCTTCATCCTGCAGGACCTCGAACCCAGGCTGATCGTCACCGACCAGACCCTGCTGCCGATGGCGCGGGCGCTCGGGCAGCAGGTCGGGGTGCCTCTCGTCCTGCTGGACGGGCCCGCCGACAGCGAAGGCGTTCTCTTCTACGAGAACCTGGTCGCCGGGGCCACGCCGATGGACCTCATGTCGGGGCGGATCGACGAGCAGGACGTGGCGGAGATCTTCTACACGAGCGGCACGACCGGCCGACCAAAGGGCGTGCAGCTGACGCACCGCAACCTCTACCTGCACGCCCTGGGTGTCGCCGTGTCGGCGCCGATCTATCCCGACGAGGTGCAACTCGTAGGTACGGTGCCGCTCTTCCACGTCAACGGTTGGGGCGCCCCGCAGTTCATCGTGGCGCAGGCGGCGACGCAGGTCGTGACCTCGCGCTTCGACGCGGGGGAGTTCTACCGCCTGGTGCAGGCGGAGGGCGTAACCCTGGCGATGCTCGTGCCGACTATGCTCGCCGCCTTGCTGAACTACCCGGAGCGGGACCGCTTCGACACCACCTCCTTGCGGCGCGTGATCATCGGTGGGGCGCCGCCGCCGGCCGCGCTGATCCGCGAGGCGCGCGAGAAGCTCGACGTGGACTGCTCGGTCGGGTACGGCCTTTCGGAGACCTGTCCCGTCCTGACCCTCGCGACGATCAAGGACAGTCTCAAGAACGCGCCTATGGAGGACCAGTACCGGCTGCGCTCGCTTACGGGCCTCCCGATCATAGGCTGCGAGATGCGGGTCGTGCAGGAAGGTGGGCGGGAGGTCGCGCCTGACGGGGAGTCCGTCGGCGAGATCTGGGTGCAGGGAGACATGGTCTTCGGCGGGTACTGGCGGCGTCCCGAGGAGACGGCGCAGGCGTTCTCCGACGGGTGGTTCCGCACGGGTGACATGGCGGTCGTCGAGCCGACGGGCTACGTCCGGATCGTCGACCGCAAGAAGGACATCATCATCTCCGGCGGAGAAAACATCAGTTCGGTCGAGGTCGAGGATGCGCTTTACACCCACCCCGCGGTGCTCGAAGCAGCGGTCGTGGCCAAGCCCGACGAGCGCTGGGGCGAGGTGCCGTACGCGTTCGTGGCGCTGCGGCCAGGCATGCAGGCGAGCCCTGAGGAGATCCTGGGCCACCTGCGCGGGCGCATTGCGGGATTCAAGATCCCGCACGGTCTCGAGATCCTGCCGGAACTGCCCAAGACGGGTACCGGCAAGGTCGTCAAGCTCAAACTGCGCGAGGCCTTGAGCCAGCGCTGAGAGCGATTCACAGGGGGGAGTTCCATGCATACGAGGGACGTCGTGCTGCGAGGCGGAGACCGCCCGATCGAGGCCTACCTCGCCGAACCGGAGGGAGAGGGTCGGCACCCCGGCATCATCGTGGTGCACGAGATCTGGGGTCTTGACGACCACATCCGCGACGTGGCGCGGCGCTTCGCGGACCAGGGCTTCGTTGCCCTGGCGCCGGATCTCTATACGGGTCCATGGCGCGAGGCGATGCGGCGCGACCGCATCATGGCCGGCATGCAGTTCCTACGGCAGGCGCCGCCGGAGATCCAGCGGGATCCGAGCAGCATGGGCGCCCTCATCGATGAGCGCCCGGCGGAAGAGGCGGCGGCCCTGCGCACCTTGATGCGGGTGATGACCCCGGGGCAGCGCAGGTCGTTCGCCCAGGATCTCAAGGGAGTCTTCGCCCTGCTCGCGGGGCTCAAGACCGTGGACCCGAGCCGGATCTCCTGCCTCGGCTTCTGCATGGGCGGCGGCATCACGGCGCAGTTCGCGACCCTGGAACCCGGCCTCAGCCGGGCGGTGATCTTCTACGGGGAGAACCCGCCGCTCGACAAGGTGGGCGACATTAGGGCCGATGTGCTCGGCATCTACGGCGGGGATGATCAGCGCATCACCGAGACGGTGCCGGCGTTCGCGGCTGCCATGGCGAAGGCGGGCAGGCCCTTCACCTACCACGTCTACTCCGGCGCGCCGCACGCCTTCTTCAATGACACGCGCGAGGCGACCTACCGTCCGGAGGCCGCGAAGGACGCCATGCGCCGCGTCCTCGAGTTCCTGGGCTGACCGAGCGGCCCCTTCGCCGCATAGGCTGATGATATGCGGCGCGCTGTCCCGCCCCGGTGGGACAGCGCGATGCCAGCCGGATCCGCGGTCACGCGGATTCATCGGCAGGAGGGGTATCGGTGGATATCGCGGAGCGGATCAGACGCGGTGAGCAGGCGGACGGCCAGCGACCGTGGCACGGTGACTTCGCGCAATACCTGGAGATCTGCCGGCAGCGGCCTCACGTGGCGGACCTCGCGCACCGGCGGATGCATCGTATGCTTGTGGCGGCGGGCGGGGCCAAAGGGCTCTGCGGAGGGCAGCTCTTCGGGCTGGACGCCGCCTTCTCGGAAATCGACGCGTTCTTCGCCGCCGCAGCCCAGGGACTTGAGGTGCGGCGGCGCATCCTGTTGCTGCTCGGCCCGGTGGGTGGCGGCAAGTCGAGCTTCGTAGAGATCCTCAAGCGCGGACTCGAGCGCTTTTCGCAGAGCGATGAGGGCAGCCTCTACGCGATCGCAGGCTGTCCGATGCGCGAGGAACCGCTGCACCTGTTGAGCGGCGCGACGCGGGAGGCGGTGGCGCAGGAGCTTGGCGTCACGATCGAAGGCGACCTCTGTCCTGTCTGCCGCATGCGCTACGGCGGCCTCCAGGGGGAAGAGCTGCTCTCGGTGCCGGTCGAGCGCGTCCTGATCAGCGAGGAGCGCAGGCGGGGTATCGGCACCTTCGCCCCTTCCGATCCCAAGTCCCAGGACGTCGCCGAGCTGACCGGTTCACTGGATCTCGCGGCGATCTCGGACTACGGCGTCGAGTCCGACCCGCGGGCGTTCCGTTTTGACGGCGAGCTCAACGTCGCGAATCGGGGCCTCATGGAGTTCGTCGAACTGCTCAAGTGCGACGAACGCTTTCTCTACACGCTCCTGACCCTCGCCCAGGAAGGGCGGTTCAAGACGGGCCGGTATGCCCTGATGTACGCCGACGAGGTGGTGGTCGCCCACACGAACGAGGCCGAGTACCAGGCCTTCATCCACGATCCGCGCAACGAGGCCCTCAAGGATCGCATCGTGGTGGTGCGCATGCCCTACGCCCTGCGCCTCAGGGACGAGAAGCGGATCTACGAACGCCTGGTGGTGGAGCGCAGGCCTCAGGGTGTGCATATCGCACCGCACGCCATCGAGGCGGCCGCGATGTTCGCCGTGTTGACACGCCTCGAGCCCAGCCGCCGCCGCGAGATCGGGCAGATGCAGAAGCTGCGCCTGTACGACGAGGAGCAGCCCCAGGGACTCGGGGAACGCGATCGCAGGGATCTGCAGCGCGAGAGCCTGCGCGAGGGCATGCACGGCATCTCGCCGCGCTACATCGTCAACCAGCTGGCGCAAGCCCTGGTGCGCTGCGACGGCTGCCTGACGGTCGGCCTGGCGCTGCGCGCGCTCTACGACGGGCTCCCAAGCCACCCGTCGATCGACGCAGGGGATCAGGAGACCTACAAGAACCTGCTGCACGAGGTGGCCGAGGACCTGGGCCGGCGCCTGGAGGGCGAGGTCTATCCGCACTTCGTGGCGGCATTCGAGGACAATCTCGCGACGCTCTGGCACCAGTACCTCGAGGGGCTCGACGCCTACCTGCTCTCCATGCGGCTCGGTCAGCCGACCGAGGAGGAGGTCGAGCAGCGGCTGCGCAGCGTCGAAGAGGAGATCGGCGTGGCGGAGTCGCAGAAGCGCGCGTTCCGCGAGGAGATCGGCGTCTGGGTGGCCAGCGTGCGCTCGCGCGGACAGATCGCGGACCTGCCGCAGCATCCAGCCTTGCGAGCCGCCCTCGAACGCCACCTCTACAGCCGGGTCCAGACCCTGCTGCAAGGCGCGCTGCACGATGCGTCCCCCGGCGAGGGAGTGCGCGCGCGCATCGCCGAGGTGCGGGAGAAGTTGGCGGCAGAGGGCTACTGTCCGATCTGCGGCGACGACCTCCTCAGGACCATCGGTGGCCCGGTGCCTTTCGCGCTGCCCTGATAAGACTTGCCATCCCGCACGCCAAGTCCTATCCTTGGGCGCGAGATGGGGGGTGCCTGAGGTCAACGCATTCGACCGTACCGTCTTCCTCTGGTGGAACGGGATGGCCGGCCGGAACGCCTTCGTGGACGCGCTTGCCGTCTTCGGGGCCCAGTACGCCATCTTTGTCGTGGCGGCGCTGATGGTCGTACTTTGGTTCGCGCTGCCGCGCGGGAACGTCGCCCTGCGCCGACAGCTCCTCTACGCGGGACTATCGGCCGTGGTGGCCATCGTGATCAACTACATCATCGCGCACATCTGGGATCGTCCCCGCCCGTTCGTCGTCTACCCGCACCTCGTACACCAGCTGGTGCAGCATCCGGCCGACGCCTCGTTCCCTTCGGACCACGCGACCGTCGCCGCGGCGGTGGCCTTCGCGTTGCGCGGGCAGAGCCGCGTCTGGCAGGTCGTCTTCTGGCTGCTCACCGTGCTGATCATCCTTGCGCGGGTGTTCGTCGGGGTGCACTGGCCGACCGACGTGCTCGGCGGCGCTGCCGTCGGGTTCATCGCGAGTTCGGTGGTCCTGGCCTTTTCGGGGTCCTTGCGCCGTCCTGCCGACTACGTGATCCGGCTCTTCCACGTGAATGAGCCAGCGCGTCGCGGTAGGCAGGCGATCTGACTAGCACGGAGGTGGCTTCTCGATGCTCACGGGCAAGGTGACCTGGGTCGAGAATATGGCGATGGTGGCGAAGAGCGGCAGCGGGCACGAGATCACGCTTGACGCCGCGCCCGACAACGCGGGAGACGACCGCGGCGCACGGCCGAAGGAGCTCACGCTGCTCAGCCTTGGCGGCTGCACCGGCATGGACGTGATCTCGATCATGAAGAAGAAGCGGGTACCGTTCAAAAGCTTCAGCATCGAACTCGAGGCGGACACCTCGAAGGAACACCCGCAGGTGTTCACCGAGATCCGGCTGATCTACCGCACCGAAGGTGAAGGCGTCGAGCGCGAGTCGGTGGATCGCGCCATCCAGCTCTCGCAGGAGCGGTACTGCGGCGTCACCCACATGCTGAACAAGACGGCGAAGCTCGTGATCATCAGCGAGATCAACGGC
This sequence comes from Bacillota bacterium, assembly GCA_021799275.1. Classification (GTDB taxonomy): domain Bacteria; phylum Bacillota; class Sulfobacillia; order JAJZYS01; family JAJYTV01; genus JAJZQO01. Next base: position 47,599 of record JAJZAT010000021.1, on the reverse strand, counting down.
GACCGCAAGGAGCTGGGCTTCTAGAGCGGGCTCCACAGACAGCGTCCAGCGGGATGCGGGCGCGGCGAGATGGGAACGTGGGTCCGCAAGGCTTCCGACGGCTGGCTCTCAGCCTGCCCGGAGTGGACGAGCTCTCCCACATGGGGCATCCCGGTATGCGCGTCCATGGGCGCATCCTGGCCACGCTCGGCTCGCCGGACGCGGGCCATGCGATGGTCAAGCTGACCTGACCAGCAGGACATGCTCCCCCTGGCACGGCCGGAGATCTTTCGCCCTGCCGTGGGAGTCTGGGATCGGCAGGGCAGCACGCTCACCCTGCTTGCCAGAGCCGACGCAGATGACGTGGCCCAGGCCATCCGCATGGCCTGGGCCAACCTCTCGCCCTGAAGGGCGATCCGCCTTTCAGCGGCTCGTGGACGCGGGCGCGTGGGGCCCTGCCGCGTGGGCCACGAGGGTGTGGGCCAGGAGGCTCGCGTAGAAGCTCGCGCCCTCGGGATCCAGGTGCACGCCGTCCGCATAGAAGAACTTCGCGTGTCCCGCGCTTGCGTCGTACCAGTCGACCAGCACCGCGCCTGGGTAGGTCTTAGCGACCGAGGCGAGCAGGCGGTTGACCTGATCCTGCCACGGGCGGGGCACCCGCGTGTTGACGAGCAGGATCTCCTTCGCGCCGCTCAGCGAGCGCAGCAGCGAGAGCAGCTGCCCCCGCGTGTACGGCCCGTTGTTGCCAAGTTCGAGGATGACGCGGGCGCCGAGTTGGTCATGCGCCTTGAGTTGGGCGATCACGGCCGGCGTCTGGTACAGCTGCCTGCCTACGACCGCGTCGATGGTGATGCCGGGCAGGAGGCGCTGGAGGTAGGGGGAGGCGTCGATCATCACCGAGTCGCCGATGGCGGTCACGGAAGATCCCAAGGGGGGATGGGGCGGCTGGCTCGGTGGCATCTCGACGGAGCGTCGACGCGGCAGGACGACGTGCGCCACCATGAGGTTCGGGGCAGGGTCGATGCGCGGCAGGGGTGCCGTGGGCAGGACGCTCGTCACTTCCGGCATCGTGGAGCCCGCGGCGGCCGTCGGCACGATGCCGACGAGGCCAAGGCAGGCCACCACCGACAGGAGCCCGGTGGCGCACGCGGTGACGACGCCGTGTGCCGAGACGCTCCTGCGGCCCAGCGCATGCTGGCGCCACAGGCGCCACATGCGCTGCAGGACCCCGTGCCGGATCGGCTCTTCGACGTAGCGCCAGGAGAGCGCCGCGAGCGCGATCGATGCCGAGACCTGCAGGGCCATGCGCAGCGGCGCGAAGCCGCTCGGCCCGAGGGAGGCGGTCAAGGTGATCACCGGATAGTGCCAGAGGTAGATGCCATAGGAGCGGACACCGAGCCAGCGAATTGGCTCCATGCCAAGGAACCTGCCGAGGAACCCGTCGGGCAGGACGGCGGCCGCGACGACGCCGGCCGTCGCCAGCGACAGGATCAGCAGACCGTAGGGGTAGAGGAAGGCTTCATACTCGTTGGTCGTCCAGAACATGAAGAGGATCGCGAGGAGGCCGACGCCACCCAGGACTTCGATCAGCCGCCGCGCCAGGAGCGGGAGGCTGCCAAGACGCCTGCTCGGGAAGATCTGCGCGAGCGCCCCGCCGATCAGAAGCGCGAACGCACGGGTGTCGGTGCCGTAGTACACTCGATCCGGCCCGCTGCCGCCATGGAAGAGGAGCCCCATCGCCATGGCGGAGGCGGCCGCAAGGAGCAGGGTCGCGAGCAGAAGGCCGCGGCGCGGCAGGAAGCGCAGCCCCAGCCAGAGCAGGCCTGGCCAGAGGAGGTAGAACTGCTCCTCGACGGCCAGGGACCAGAGATGCGTCAGAGGCGACGGTGGACCGAAGCTTGCGAAGTACGAGACATGGTGGAAGATGTACCACCAGTTGCTCACATAGAGGGCGGCAGCCGCGACCTCGCTGCGCAACGCCCCGAGCTCGCTCGGCTGCACGACGGTCACGTAGGCCGAGACGGCCAGCAACAGGACGAAGAGCGCCGGCAGGAGCCGCCTGGCGCGCCGCAGCCAGAAATCCTTGAGATCGATGGCGCCGCGCCTTTCCCATTGCCCGATCAGGATGTCGGAGATCAGGTAGCCGGACAGAACGAAGAAGACGCCGACCCCGAGCAGCCCCCCCTGGGCGAAGGGCAGGCCGAGGTGGAAGGCGATGACACCGAGCACCGCGATGGCCCGCAAACCGTCCAGTCCAGGCATGTAGCGACCTGAACGCCCGACCGGCTTCGGCACCTGACCTCGCTCCCTTCCACGACACGGCAAGGGGTGGACGACAATGATGGTTCAAGGGGAGCAGGCCTCTGGGCGACGATCGAACCAATGTCATCAGCACATCTGCAATAACTTTAACGCCGTTTGGGAGAAAACGTGTCGCGTTCCGAAAGAAATAATGTTGAGGGGCCTTAGGGGCATCCTATCGGGCCATAGAAGTTGTCGCTTCACGGTGGACAAATGACTTATGGTCAGGACAGACAGCGACTTGTCCAGAGTCGCTTCAGATTGCAGTTGAGCAACCCAGAATGCTTGAAGAGTTGGCGGAGACACAGGTGGGTGGAGGTCTTGGAGTTCGGGGGCGGGGTTGCCCGAGGAGAGGACGGCGGCTCAGGACAGGCCCGGCCGCTGACGGTGTATGCGGCACGACGCGCGATATGCCGCGTGCCTCTTGCCGTCTCACTGGCCGAGGCTCCCGGAAGGGGTCCGCCCGCGACGCGACCATAGGAAATCGGGCGCCAACGGACGGCGCGGCACCGCCGCTCCGCTCTTCACCGAAGTAGACGTTTGGCGCCGCTCCTGGGTTGCGAGTGCACGCGGGAATTCAGAGAGGGAATACCTGGGGACGGACGCGGCCGACCGGCCGTTTCCAGACGGAAGGTCGCAGGCTAGAATCGACATAGGTGCACGGTAGCCTAAAGGGATCGGGAGGCGAAGGAATGGATTTCGCTCTTGCCGAGGAAGACCGCATGGTACAGGAAACGGTGCGCGACTTCGCGCAGCGGGAACTGCTGCCCGGGGCGGCCGAGCGCGATCGCGACGGGACGTTTGACCTTGAGATCTATCGCAAGATGGCCGCGCTCGGCCTCCTGGGCCTGCCGATCGCGGAGCAGTGGGGTGGGGCAGGGGGCACGTATCTTCAGTACGCGATCGCCGTCGAGGAGATTTCGCGCGTCTGCGCCTCGACAGGCCTCAGCTACGCCGCAAATGTGTCGCTGGGGCTGGGCAGTCTCAATCTGCTCGGCAGCGATGAGCAGAAGCGCACCTATCTGGTGCCGGCGGCGCAGGGCGAGTACCTGGTGGCGTTCGGGCTGACGGAGCCGGGGGCAGGCTCCGACGCCGGCAGCACGAAGACCAGGGCCCGCAAAGTCGATGGCGGCTGGGTCCTGAGCGGCAGCAAGGCATTCATCACCAACGCGGTGTCGGCCGGCGTCAGCGTGATCACGGCCGTCACCGATCCGGGCGAGGGCACGCGCGGCATCTCGGCCTTTCTGGTGCCGAAGGGTACCGAGGGCTTCTATCCGAGCGCCGCTTACGACAAGATGGGCATGAGGGCGTCCGAGACGGCGGAGATTGAGCTCCGGGACGCGTTCGTTCCGGATTCCGCCATGCTTGGTCCTCGTGGCGCCGGCTTCCGCGGCTTCCTCGAGGTGCTGGACGGCGGCCGCATCTCCATCGGTGCCCTTGGCGTGGGTGTCGCGCAGGCTGCGCTCGACGCCGCGCTCACCTATGCGCAGACGCGCGAACAATTCGGGCAGAAGCTCGGCCAGTTCCAGGCCATCCAGTTCAAGCTCGCGGATATGGCGATGGAGGTGGAGATGGCCCGCCTGCTCGTGCACAAGGCCGCCTGGCTCAAGGACCAGCACCAGCCGTTCGGCCAGATCGCCGCCATGGCCAAGCTTTTCGCGTCGGAAGCGGCGATGCGCGCCGCGAGCGAGGCCATCCAGATCCACGGCGGCAACGGCTATACGCGCGAGTATCCGGTCGAGCGGTACCTGCGCGACGCCAAGCTCCTGGAGATCGGCGAAGGCACCTCGGAGATCCAGCGGATCGTGATCGCGCGCGGTCTGGGAGTCGGCCACTAAAGCGTCCGATGGGAGGATACTTCAGTTGGAGATTGCAAGCCCGATGGCAGGGATGCTGCTCAGGTATTCGGTGGCGGTAGGCGACGCGGTGGCGCCGGGGCAGGAGGTGGCCGTGCTCGAGTCCATGAAGATGGAGGTGCCGGTGACGGCGCCCAGCGCCGGCACGGTCGGGGTGCTCCGCGCCGAGGTGGGGGCCTTCGTCCAGGAGGGCGAGGCGCTGGTGTCGTTGCAATGAGCAACCGCGACGAGATCCTCGCCCGCAGGGCGGCGATCGCGCAGGGCGGCGCCCCCAAGTACCACGAGCAGGCGGCCCAGCGCGGCAAGCTCTTCGTGCGCCGCCGCCTCGACCTGCTGCTGGATCCGGGCAGCTTCGTCGAGGACGGCATGTTCGCGAACGACATGGCCGGCGACCTGCCCGCCGACGGCGTCGTGACCGGCACCGGCCGCATCGCCGGCCGGGCGGTGGCGCTCATGGCCAACGACTCCACGGTCAAGGCGGGCTCCTGGGGCAGCCGGACCGTGGAGAAGATCCTGCGCATCCAGGAGACCGCCGAGCGCCTCGAGGTGCCGCTCTTCTACCTTGTGGACTCCGCCGGCGCCCGCATCACGGACCAGGTGGAGATGTTCCCGGGTCGCCGCGGCGCGGGGCGCATCTTCTACAACCAAGTGCAGCTCTCGGGCCGCGTGCCGCAGATCTGCATCCTGTTCGGCCCGAGCGCGGCCGGCGGGGCGTACATCCCGGCCTTCACCGACGTGACGATCATGGTGGAGGGCAACGCCTCCATGTACCTCGGATCGCCGCGCATGGCCGAGATGGTGATCGGCGAGAAGGTGTCGCTCGAGGAAATGGGCGGCGCGCGCATGCACGCCAGCGTGAGCGGTCTCGGCGATGCGCTCCTGCCGAGCGAGGAGGAGGCCATCGCCTGGGCCAGGCGGTACCTTTCGTTCATGCCGCAGAACTTCCGCGCGGCACCCCTCGGCGCGGAGGCCAAGGCGCCAGAGCCGAAGGACCTGCGGGCGATCATCCCCGAAAACCAGAACCAGCCGTTCGACATGCACGAGCTGATCGACGGCCTCCTGGACGCCGAAAGCTTCCTCGAGATCAAGGAGCTGTACGCGCCGGAGCTGATCGTGGGGCTCGGCCGCCTCGACGGTCAGGTCGTGGGCATCGTGGCGAACCAGCCGAGCGTCAAGGGCGGCGTGCTGTTTGTCGACTCCTCGGACAAGGCCGCGCGCTTCATCTGGCTGTGCGACGCCTACTCGATCCCGCTCATCTTCCTCTCGGACGTGCCCGGCTTCATGATCGGTACGAAGGTCGAACGCCAGGGCATCATCCGGCATGGCGCCAAGCTGATCACGGCGGTGTCGGAGGCGACGGTGCCGAAGTACTGCGTCGTGGTACGCAAGGCCTACGGCGCGGGTCTCTATGCCATGGCCGGGCCGGCCTTCGCACCGGAGGCGACGATCGCCCTGCCGACAGCGCAGATCGCGGTGATGGGGCCGGAGGCGGCGGTCAACGCGGTGCACTACAACCATATCCAGGAGCTCCCGCCGGCCGAGCGACCGGCCTTCGTGGCCTCTGAACGCGAGCGCTACCGGCAGGACATCGACATCCGGCGGCTGGCGTCCGAGCTGATCGTCGACGCGATCATCCCCCCTGAGGAACTCCGCGCGGAACTCGCAAGCCGCCTCGCAGGCACCGCGAGCCGTTCTGTCGCGAGGGCCCCCAAGCGGCACGGCGTACCACCGGTGTAGGAGGTGAGCCCGACGCAAGAGATCACGCTGCGCGAGGTTGGCCTGCGGGACGGCCTGCAGGCCGAGGAGCGGGTGCTGTCGACGGCCGAGAAGCTCAGCCTGCTGCGGGCTCTGGCGCCGACGGGCCTAAGGCGGCTCGAGGTGACCTCGTTCGTGCACCCGAAGGCGATCCCGCAGCTCGCGGACGCCGAGGCGTTCCTCGCCGGTGCCGAGAAGTCTCCGGGCCAGATCTGGTCGGCGCTCGTACCGAACGGCCGGGGGTCGGAGCGCGCTGCCCTGGCGCCCGCCATCGACGAATGGACGTTCTTCCTGTCGGCATCCGAGCTCCACAACCAGGCGAACGTCCGCATGTCGGTGGAGGATTCCCTCAAGGCGGCGGTGCAGGTCGCGGAGGCGGCAGCCGGGGCCGGACGCTCGATCTCTGGCGTCGTGGCGACGAGCTTCGTCTGTCCGTACGCCGGGCCTACGCCCGTGGAGGATGTGGTGCGGGTGGCCCGCAGGCTGTACGAGATCGGCTATCGACGGCTCCTCTTCGGCGATACGATCGGCGCCGCTTCGCCCAGCATGGTCCGGCGGCTCGTGCGGGCCCTGCAGGACGCCTTGCCCCAGGCGGAGCTCGGGCTGCACTTCCACAACACGCGCGGGCAGGCGCCCGCCAATGCGCTCGCTGGCGCTGGCGAGGGGATACGTCTCTTCGACGGCTCGATCGGCGGCATGGGTGGCTGCCCCTACGCGCCGGGCGCCACAGGCAACGTGGCGACGGAGGACCTCGCCTGGCTGTTCGAGGCGGAAGGGTATCGGACCGGCCTCGATCTCGCGGCCATGGCGGCGGCCGCGCGCACGGCCGAGGGGCTTGTCGGGAGGACCTTGCCCGGGGCCGTGATGCGCACGTTCGAGGAGGCGAGCTGCGGTGGCGATTGACGTGACGCGCGCGGCGGTCGCGCGCGTGGTGCTGAACCGTCCCGAGCGCCGCAACGCTCTCGACACGGAGAGCCTTCGCTCGCTCAGCGGGGCCTTTCGGAATCTCGGAGCGGACCCGGAAGTGCGGGTGATCGTCGTCTCGGGCGCCGGTGGGCACTTCTGCGCCGGCGCCGACCTTGCGGAGGTGCGGCAGGCCGACGACATGGCCGAGCGGCGCGCCTATTTCGGCGGCGTCGCGGAGGTGGTGCGCAGCATGCGCCTGTGCGGCAAGCCGATCATCGCGGCGGTGGAGGGCTACTGCCTCGCGGGTGCCATGGGCATCCTGGCGGCCGCGGACCTTGCGTACGCGACGGTGGACGCCAAGTTCGGCCTGCCCGAGGTGCAGATCGGCCTCTTTCCCATGGTCGTGCTGGCGCCGCTCGAACGTCTGGTCGGGCTCAGGGCCCTGACCGATCTCGCCCTGACCGGCAGGCGCATCGACGCCCTGGAGGCCATGCGCATCGGGCTTCTCAACGCCGTCGTGGAGTCCGGAGAGCTCGCGGAGACGGTCGCGGAGAGGGCCTCGACCTTGGCGGGACTCAGCCCGTTCATCCTCGCCATGGGCAAGGAGGCGCTCTCCGAGGTTCCCGATCTCACGCTCCCCAGCGCCTTGCGCTACCTCCAGGGCATGGTCAGCCAGGTAGCGTCGAGCGAGGACGGGCAGGAGGGTGTGGGCGCCTTCCTCGAGAAGAGGAAACCGCGGTGGCTTGGACGATGAAAGATGGGGGCAACTAGCGTGCGGATTGCGGAACTGGGCCTTGCCGTCGGCCAGAGCGTGGAGATCAGGGGTTGGGTCCTGAGCCTGCGCAAGAGCGGCGGCATTCGCTTCGTCGTGGTCAGGGACGGCTCGGGCCAGGTGCAGATGGTGCTGCGCGAGAAGGATGTGTCCCCAGAGGTCTGGGAGGCAAGCGCGGGCCTCGCGCAGGAGACGGCGATCATTGCCCGCGGCCGCTGCCGGGCCGACGCGCGGGCGCCTTCGGGCGTCGAGATCGACCTCGACGACGTGCAGGTCGTCGGGCCGAGCGGCGACTATCCCATCCAGCCGAAGGAGCACGGGGTGGACTTCCTTCTCGACCATCGGCACCTATGGCTAAGGAGCCAGCGTCAGGCTGCGATCATGCGCGTCCGCAGCCGGTTCGAGCAGGCGATCCGCAACTGGCTGGACCACGAGGGCTTCATCGCCGCGGACACGCCGATTCTGACCCCCTCGGCATGCGAGGGCACCACGACGCTCTTCGAGACGACCTACTTCGAGCAGAAGGCCTATCTGTCGCAGAGCGGGCAGCTCTACAACGAGGCCCTGGCCCAGGCGCTGGGCAAGGTCTACTGCTTCGGTCCCGCGTTCCGCGCGGAGCGGTCCAAGACGCGCCGCCACCTGATCGAGTTCTGGATGGTGGAGCCCGAGATGGCATTCACCGATCTCGACGGCTGCCTTGAAACGGTGGAGCAGATGCTGAGCTACGCCATCGGGCAGGTGGTGGAGCGCTGCCCGGACGACCTCAGGCTCCTGGGAAGGGATCCCGAGGAGCTTGCGCAGGTCCGGCCGCCTTTCCCGCGAATCTCTTACGACGAGGCCCTGGGCATCCTGCGCGAGCAGGGCCTGGAGATTCCCTGGGGCGAGGACTTCGGTGCGCCGCACGAGGCGGCGATCTCGGAGCGTTTCAAGTTGCCTGTCTTCGTGCACCGCTACCCGACCTCGGCCAAGGCGTTCTACATGAAGCCGGACCCCGAGCGGCCCGAGGTGGTGCTGAGCGCCGACCTCCTGGCGCCGGAAGGCTATGGGGAGATCGTAGGCGGCGGGCAGCGCATCGACGATTACGACCTGCTCCTGCGGCGTCTGCACGAGCACGACCTGCCGCAAGAGGACTATGATTGGTACCTGGACCTGCGTCGCTACGGGTCGGTGCCGCATTCGGGCTTCGGCCTGGGCATCGAGCGGACGCTGGCCTGGATGCTGAAACTCGAGCACGTGCGCGAGACGATCCCGTTCCCGCGCATGCTCTATCGGCTGCGACCCTAGCTGGACGGGGTGAGGCGGCAGTGGCGGAGATCGGCGGGGAACTCAGGGCGGCGCGCGAGGCACGGGGCATGTCCCTCACGGCGGTGCAGCAGGAGCTGCACATTCGCGAAAGGTATCTCGAGGCACTCGAGCAGGACGACTGGGAGCAGTTCCCTGGTATCGTGTATGCACGAGGCTTTCTGAGGAGCTACGCCCGTTACCTGGGGCTCGACGCCGACGACCTGCTGGCGCGCATGCCGAAGCCTCCCGAAGCGCCGGAGCCCGCTCCGGTGGAAACGAACGAGCCGCCGCGGCGGCGTCAGATGCGGCCGATGACGGTCGGGCGGGGTGGCAGCCAGTGGCCCTGGGTGGTCATACCGCTCATCTTCCTGGTCGCTCTCCTGTACTTCGTCGGGTCGCACCCGAACCTTTTCGGCGGAGCGGAGACGAGAACGCCACCCGTGACGACCACCGCTGGGCAGAAGAAGCACCCGACGCAAACGAGGCACAAGCACAAGAAGAAGCCCACGACGCAGCCGACGGTCGCGCTGACGCCCGCCGCGCCGTCCCAGGGGCCTTACGGTGGGCCTGAAGCCAACTACACGGTCCCCTCGGGGCCGATCACCGTCTCCTTGCAGCTCACGGCGCCCTGCTACGTCTACGTCGACATCGACGGGGCCGCGACACCGCAGACCGCGACTGTGGAGACCTCGGGCACCTTGCAGTACACGGCGCAGCAGAGCATCGTCATGAAGATCGGCAACCCGCCCGCCGCGACGCTCCAGGTGGACGGACAGACGATTCCGCTCCCGGGCAGTGGGGCGCAGTCGGTGGGCGTGACGGTGCAGCAGGGCGGGTAGAGTGGACCCGGCGGCGCATGCTAACTCCCCGGGGGGAGGACATGCGCCGCTTCGCTTTGCTTGCGCTCATCGCATTCGTCGCCGGCGCCCTGCCGGCTAAGGCCCTTGCGGCAACGCCCGAGCCGCCCCGCATCAGCTCAGGTGCGGCGATCCTGATCGACGCGACGAGCGGCGAGGTACTCTACAGCCGCTCAGCCTACGTACGCAGGTCGCCGGCCAGCACGACCAAACTGCTGACCGCCCTGGTGGCCGTGCGCGAGGGCAGGCTCTCGCGGGTGTACGAGGTGTCGAAGGAGTCGGCGGCGGTTCCCGGGTCCAGTGCGCACCTGCGGGCCGGCGACCGCTACACCTTGCGTGAACTGCTCGAGGGCATGCTGATGCGCTCCGGAAACGACGCGGCCCATGCCGTGGCCACGTCCGTGGCGCCGGACATGCCCGAGTTCGCCAGGCGCATGAACCGCACGGCCATCGCCATCGGCGCGCGGCAGACCCACTTCGTCAATCCACACGGCCTCACCGCCGCGCATCACTACACCAGCGCCAAGGACCTCTCCCGCATCGCGCAGGTGGCCCTGCGCCAGGCCGAGATCCGCCGCATCGTGGCGTCGCAGGAGCTCACGCTGACGCCGGAAGGGGGCGACGGACACCCCATCCGCAATACGAACCAGCTCCTTGGCAGCTACGTCGGGGCCGACGGAGCGAAGACAGGCACCACGAACGCCGCCGGCAAGTGCCTCGTCGCCTCCGCCAGGCGGGAGAACGTGCACCTGATCGCCGTGGTGCTGAAAGGCGGCGACCGCTACGGGGACGCCAGCCGCCTGCTCGACTGGGGCTTCCTGCGCGATGGGGGTCCGCTCGTGGTGGAAGAGGGCCGGGTGCTCGGGCGGCTGCCGGACGGCCGGCCGCTGATTCTCGCACGCCGCCTGGCCGGCACGGTCCTCGACGGCCAGCCCCTCCGCCTGCGGGTGCGGCGCCGGCCGGGCCAGCTCGCCGACGGCGGCCTCGCGGGCGTTGCGGTGCTCCTGCGCGGCGCGCAGGCCGTGGCGGTCGCCCCGCTCGTCACGCCAAGGCGTCCAGCCGCCTGGTGGCTGGGCTCGGTCCGCCGGCTCTTGCCGGGGGCCGTTGACCCGGGTTCTATCCACTCCCTATAATCTCATCGGATGTCACGATTGGTCTGATTGGGGCAGGGGGCCGCCAGCCAGGCGGTCCCCCAGTGTGCCTAGGGAAGGGGTCAGGGTTCGTTGGCGAAGATCGTCGGCATAGACCTGGGCACGACCAACTCGGTGGTGGCGGTGATGGAAGGCGGCCAGCCGACCGTCATCGTGAACGCTGAAGGGTCGCGCACGACGCCGTCCGTCGTCGCATTCCAGAAGGGCGGCGAACGGCTCGTCGGCCAGCTGGCACGGCGCCAGGCGGTGCTCAATTCGGAAAACACGGTCGCTTCGGTCAAGCGCTTCATCGGCCGCCGCTACGACGAGGTGGAACTCGAGCGCAAGCGGATGCCCTACAAGGTGACGCGGGGCGGCAACGGCGAGGCACGCATCGACGTGCCGGCCGCGGGCAAGGAGATGTCCCCCGAGGAGATCTCCGCGGCGGTGCTCCAGAAGCTCAAGGGCGACGCCGAGCGCTACCTCGGCGAAACGGTCTCCCAGGCCGTCATCACGGTTCCCGCCTACTTCAACGACGCCCAGCGCCAGGCGACCAAGGACGCAGGCCGCATCGCAGGACTCGAGGTTCTGCGCATCATCAACGAGCCGACGGCCGCTGCGCTCGCCTACGGCCTCGACAAGAAGAAGGACGAGACGATCCTCGTCTTCGACCTCGGCGGCGGCACCTTCGACGTGTCGATCCTCGAGGTGGGCGACGGTGTCTTCGAGGTCAAGTCGACGAGCGGCGACACGCACCTCGGCGGCGACGACTATGACGAGCGCATCGTCAACTGGATGGTCGACGAGTTCAGAAAGCAGCAGGGCATTGACCTCCGGGCGGATCGCCAGGCCCTGCAGCGCCTGCTGGAAGCCGCGGAAAAGGCCAAGATCGAGCTCTCGAGCATGACCGAGACCTCGATCAACCTGCCGTTCGTCACCGCGGACCAGAACGGCCCGAAGCATCTCGACCTCAGGCTCACCCGGGCTCGCTTCGAGGAGCTGACCCGCGACCTCACCGAGCGCTGCGCCGGCCCGGTGCGTCAGGCGCTTTCGGACGCTGGCCTGAGCGAGCGGCAGATCGACGAGGTCGTGCTGGTGGGCGGCTCGACGCGCATGCCGGTGATCCAAGAGCTCGTCCAGAAGCTCACGGGCAAGGAGCCGAACCGCGGCGTAAACCCGGACGAGGTCGTCGCCGTGGGGGCGGCGATCCAGGCCGGCGTGCTCGGCGGCGAGGTCAAGGACATCGTACTGCTGGACGTCACGCCGCTCTCGCTCGGCATCGAGACCCTGGGCGGCGTCATGACGAAGCTGATCGAGCGCAACACCACCATCCCCACCCGCAAGAGCCAGACGTTCACAACGGCGGCGGACGGCCAGACGTCCGTCGAGGTGCACGTCCTGCAGGGCGAGCGCGACATGGCCGCTGGCAACCGCACGCTGGGACGTTTCCACCTGGACGGCATCCCGCCGGCCCCGCGCGGCGTGCCGCAGGTCGAGGTCACGTTCGACATCGACGCGAACGGCATCGTCAACGTCTCCGCGAAGGATCTCGGCACGGGCCGCGAGCAGCGGGTCACCATCACCGCGTCGACGCAGCTGGGTCGCGACGAGGTCGAGAAGCTGATCCGCGAGGCGCAGGAAAAGGCGCAGGAGGACAAGGCCGCGCGCGACCTTGCCGAGGCGCGCAACCGGGCTGAGTCGCTGATCTACGCGACCGAGAAGTCGCTCACGGACCTCAAGGACAAGGTTTCGGCGGACGACAAGAGCCAGGCCGAGGCCGCCATCCAGAGCCTGCGGGACGCTCTCGGCCAGGACGACCGCCAGGCGATCGAAGACAAGACGAAGGCCCTCGAGCAGATCTCCTACAAGTTCGCCGAGGAGCTCTACAAGCAGGCGCAGCCGACGCAGCAGCCGCCGGACGGCCAGACCCCGCCACCGGACGGGGAGGGGCCGACGGTCGAGGGCGACGTCAGCAACTGAAGAAGAGAAGGGGCGCGACGCCGATCCGGCGCCGCGCCCTTCGCAGTTTCCCGTCACCGTCTCTGCCGCGTGGGCTGTGGAGGAGGTCAGTCGGGCAGATGGGAGAGGTCGGTGACGAAGGCCTCCGCCGCCACCCTGGCCGAGAAGTTCTGGCGCACGTCGTCCTGCGCCGCCTGTCCGAGCTCCTGCGACCGTTCGAGCGACGCCCGGAGCGCGGCCGCCAGGGCCTTCGGGTCGTTAGGCGGCACGAGAAGGCCGTTGCGTCCGTCCTCGATCAGCTCCTTGAGGCCGCCGATGCCGCTCGCGACCACCGGCCTCGCGGATGCCATGCCCTCAATCACCGAGATCGACGTTGCTTCCTCGACGCCCGCCACCGGCACCGACGGCACGGCGATGCAGTCCGCCGCGGCGTAGTAGGCGGCCATGGCCTCGTGTGGCTGGGCGCCTGTGAAGATCACCCGCTCCTGCAGGCCCTCCTCCCGCACCTGAGCCTCGAGCCGCAGGCGGTCGACACCGTCGCCTACGATCAGGAGGTGTGCCTCGGGCCACTCCCTGAGCGCCGCAACCGCGACATGGACGCCATTCTTCGGTGTCAGACGCCGCGGGCAGAGAATGATCGGCCAGTCGCCAAGCCCAAGCTCCCGGCGGGCGTCCTCGCGGCTCGGCAGGGCGTCGGCCCAGGCCATATCGATGAAGTTCGGCTGCACCCGGACGTCGTCGCGGCCGGATGTGGCGAGGATGTGCTGGGCGATCCGGCTGTCCACCGCGACGATGCGATCGGCCGCCCGGTAGCCCTGGTCCTCCCACTGGGCGAAGGTTCGCTCGCCATAGCTGCCTGGCCGCAGGCCGCGGCGGCTCAGGGCCTCGCGGGTGAAGTAGCCGTGCACCGTCAAAAGGCACGGCCGGCCGAGACTGCGCGCGGCAATGGCGGACAGCACGTCCTCCGCGACGATGCGGCTCTCCGCCGGTTCCTTGTCGAGAGCCCCCCGCAAGAGGTCGAGGCGCACCCTGTGCGACCAGACGATGCCCTGGTCCTGGCCGAGCAGCTGCAGGAGGCGCGAAGGCGCGCGGCCGACGAGGTCGAGGCGCAATGCAGCGTGGCTCCTCGGCGTGACCACCTCGACGTCGTGGCCCAGCGACTCGAGCGCCCGCGAAAGCGTGGCTACGTGCGTGGAGAGCCCGCCGGCATGCGGGTAGTCGAACACGGTGGCGAACACGATTCTCATCTCTTGTCTCCCATCGCGCGATGGAGCACCAGGCGCGTCCTGCGCACGGTCTCGTCCAGCGTGTAGCGTTCCGCCCGCAGGCGCGCGGCGATCGAGAGGCCCGGACGCCGGGCTAGGGCCTCGTGAACCGACCGCGCCAGGTCGGCCGGGTCCTCGCTGCGGAACAGGATGCCGCCGTCTGCGACCACCTCCGGCAACGCCCCCACCCGGCTCGCCACGACAGGAACACCCTGCGCCATGGCTTCGACGGCCGCGAGGCCGAACCCCTCCGCGCGCGAAGGAATGAGCATGAGGTCCGCACCGGCGACGATCGACCCGAGGTCCGTACGGTAGCCGAGGAAGTGCACGCGCTCGGCGCAATCGAGCTCCCGGGCGAGCTTTTCGAGCGCATCGCGCTCGGGTCCTTCGCCCATGAGGGCGAGATGCGCCTGCGGCAGCAGCGGCATCGCTCTCAGCGCCACGTCGATCCCCTTGGCCGGGTGCAGGCGCGCCGCGATGCAAAGCAGGGGACGGCCCGGAACGATGCGGGGCAGCGTCTCGAGATCCGCCGCGGGCGGCCTTTCGATGCCGTTCGGAACCACCGTCACGCTGCCGGGGAGTGCTCCGCGCTCAAGGAGGTCCTGGGCGATGGCCGACGACACGGCGATCAGGAAGCGACTCAGGGGCAGGGTGGCACCATCCAGCAGAAGAGCTGTCTGCGCGGCTTCCGCACTGCGGTAGTCCTGCGCGAGAAAGCTGTGCACGGTCGTGACGACGGGCACCCCCTGCATGCGGCCGTAGATCCGGCCGAGAAGATTTGCCCGCAGGCCATGGCTATGCAGGACATCCGGGCGGAGCCGCCGCATGGCGGCGAAGGCCCGCCTCTGGCGCACGCGGTGCACCTCGGTGCCATCGGGCGCGATCTGATCGCGCCCGAGCGACAGGAAGAGGACCTCGTCCGCAGCGGCGAGCCCAGGCAGCACGTCCCGCATGTAACGGGCCGCGCCACCTCCGTCGCCCCCGCCGTACACCTCCACGATGCGCACTACGTCATCTCCTCAGAGCGGCAATGCGTCGATTGGGAGCCCGCAGCACGCGTGCGAGCAGGTTGAGCGCGTCCCTGCCCCGGGGGCCGCCCAGCAGGCGCAGAAGGACGAGAAACAGCCCAAGCAGGGCGGCGCCGCCCACGATGACCAGTACGAAGTCCATCAGGCGACCGTGCACGAACCCGAGCTGGGAGAGGAGCAGGCCGAGCGGCGCGATCGGCACGGCGGCAAGGAGCGTCCAAAGATATGGACGCACAGCGATCGTGTGCCGGCCGACAAGCATGTGCTCGAGCAGGTAGAGGGAGATCAGGAAGTAGAGGGCACCGTCGATCGTGGTGCCGAGAGCGATGCCCGGCGCGCCGATCAGGTGCATGAGGACGTAGTCGAGCACGGCGTTGAGCACGATGAACGCCGCGCTGACGTAGGCGAGCGTGCGCGTGTTCTTGTACGAGAAGAAGGCGCGCGCCACGAAGAGCTGCATCGTGCGGAACACGAGCGAAATCGCGTAGGCGGCCACGATCGCGGCGGTCGCGATGATGGCGGCGTGGCGGAAACGGCCGTAGCCGTAAACGACGGAGGTCAGCGGCACGGCGAAGCCGATCAGGAGAAGTGCGATCGGCAGCGTGGCAACCCATGTGAGATAAAGTGCCCGGTCGACCGCCCGGATCAGGCCTTTCGCGTCCTTGTCCTGCGCGTGCTGGGCAAAGTCCGGGAAGAGGACGGTCGCGAGCGATGAGCCGAAGAGGCTCACCGGGAGCTCCAGGAACTGCCCCGCGAAGGTCAGGGTCGCGAGCCCGCCCGTCGCGAGGGAGGCTGCGAACGCCTTGTCGACGAGGAAGTTGATCTGCCCGACGACCGATGAGGTCATCTGTGTGGGAAGGAGGCGGATGGCGTGCCAGGCGCGCCGCCACGTTTCCTTCGTGGGAGGCGGGAAGGGACGTGTCGACGGGAACATGTAGAGCAGCGAGAGGACCGCGCCTGCCATGTACGCGGCGCCGGTGCTGATGATGCCGAGCCGGCGCAGCAGCACCAGCACGATGACGTTCGACAGGGAGCGAACGAGGTTCGCCGCCGAGAGCGGCGTGAAGCGCCGGACGGCGTTGAGTCGGGCTGTCCAGAGCGCCGTCAGGTCCAAGGGGATGAGCATGATCGCGAACAGCCAGACGAGCTGCGACGCGAGGTGTGCCCCGTGCGGCGTCAGGCTGCGGAACATGTAGGGTAGGTAGTCCGGGGCGAAGATGCCCAAGGCAAGCACCAGCGGCACATGCGCCCACACGACGAAACGCGTGAGGGCCGTGTTGAGCCCCGGCGCGTCTTGCGGGTCCTCGTGGAAGAACGGCACCGTCACCGTCGAAAGCCCGACGTTGACTACCGAGTTGATGGCGAGCGGTACGGCCAAGGCCGCCTGGATCGCGTCCTGCAAGACCCCGGCGCCAAAAAAGGCGCCGAGCAGCGAGTTGCGGACGAGGCCGGCGAGCTTGCCGAGGAAGGTCCAGGTCATGACGGTGAGCGTGGCCGAGGCCCGACCCTGCTGCCGTCCGCTCCTAGGCATCAGGCTTCACGTCCAACGGGCAATCCTCCGCGGCGGCGGCCGGCTGGGTACGGCGCGGCCCGCGCTGCAGGAGGGCGATGATGCGCTCGGCTCCGGCAAAGGCCTGCCGGTGCTGTTCCGCCGCGTACTGGCGCAGGTGGTCACCCCAGCCGCTGTGCGCTCCGAGCGCCGCGAGCAGGGCGGCCGGCGCCTCGCCCGCGCGTGTGACGGGCAGCCAGAGGCCGTTCGCACCAAGGGCGTCGTGCAGTTCCGAGACCTTGGTGTCGTAGGCGAGGCCGACGCTCGGAATGCCCTGGGCGGTGGCCAGCAGCCCCGCGTGCAGCCGCATGGCGATCACCGCGCCGCAAAGGGCGTATCGCTCGAGAATCTCGGGCAGCTGCGGCAGCGTCGAGGGAACGTCGACCTGATCGTGACCCAGGAGGTCCTGCAGGGCCTGTCCCACTTCGAGATCCTGACGCTCGAACGGCAGAAAGACGATCGGGCCCGGGAACCAGCCGTGCACCGCGCGCAGGCCGCGCGCCACGGCCTGAAGGTCCAGGCCCGGCCAGCGGCGCAGCGAGATGCCGAGCTGCTGCCCGCCGGTGCGGTATGGCAGGTCGAGTGCCCACGCGAGGTCGGGCAGGATCTCCGCATCGAGACCGGCCAGGCGCAGAAGAGCCTGGGAGGCCTTGTCGCGCACGGTCAAAGCCGCCGAATGGCTCAGCACCTCGGCCACCTGTGGCACCGAGGTGTAGTGCAGCGGGCCGACGCCAACCGCCCAGAACACGAGCGGCACGCCGTAGCGATTGGCCCAGCGCGCAAGGGAGAGCGTGCGGCCGAGGGTGCCGCGGATGCCGCGCCGGCCGGAGATGTCCTGCAGGAGCCCGCCGCCGCCGAGGATCAGGGCGTCGCTCTGGCGCAACGCGATGGCGCGTGGCACGGCATCGCGGAAGATCGAGCGGTCCAGGGCGCGGATGGCGTAGATGGCATGCGTATAATCGGGGTTGCCGGAAAGAACCGTCAGGTCGACAGGAGGATCGGCCGAGCCCAGCAGGGCCAGCAGGCCTGAGAGCACGGCCTCGTCACCCATGTTGTAGCCGCCGTAGAAGCCTGAGGCGAGAAGGCGCAGCGCGCGGTCGCTCATGAGGGCTATGGTATAATACTTTGCGCTTGTCTGCACCGCCAAGACGGAGGTGTGCCCGTGCGTCGCAAGTTCAATGGGTTCGACATCCTGGTGGCGGTCGTCATTGTGGCCGGGCTCGCGCTGCTGGGCTACAAGGCGTTGCATCACACTGGCACGCTCACACCGCAGCAGACGGTCGTGTTCACCGTAACCTCCGGACCCACCGTCAACTCGGGGACGTTCGCAAACGAGCTGGTGCGGCATGGAACCGTGCAGGTGTCGGCCGCCGGCACGTTCATCGCGTTCGGCACGCTCGAAACGGTGACGATCCAGCCCTTTCGCACGTCGGTCCCGAACGGCCAGGGCAAGCTCGTGGTCGCGACGGATCCCCTCGAGAAGCAGCTTGTGCTGACGATCAAGGCCAAGGCCGCCGTCAGCGACAAGAAGGTCACGATCAACGGCAACCCGTTCCTGGTCGGGCAGGACCTCCTGATGCAGGAAGGCGGCGCGCAGATCGGCGGCTACATCACCAGCGTGCGGGTTCCCTAAGCCGTGGACCGCTACATCGCGACCATCGAGGGGAGCGCCATCTACCGCTTCCTGCGCGGCGCGAACCTCGCGCTCTGGGAGATCTGGCAGGGCTCGTGGCTGGGATCGGCCTTCGAACACCTGGCGGCATGGATCCGGCGCAGCTTCATCGCGTCGCTCTTCGTCGAACGGGGCGATGCCGAGCCGTCGGCCATCGGCACGTGGCTGCGCAGGCGCATCGGCACGGAGCAGGCGCTCGCTCCGTCGACGCAACTGGAGCGGTTCGGCCTCTACTTCCTTGTCATCTTCGTGCCGATCGAGCTCTTTCTCGAAACGCACCTGCCGCATACGGTCACGTACCTCGGCGACCTGACCGTGGTACTCCTGGCCATCTCGACGTTCATTCGCATGAACCGCGCCAGCTGGCCGCTGCGCCTGACGCAGGCGGACCTGCCGGCTCTCCTGCTGTTCGGCGCGGCCATCCTGTCGGCGCTTTGGAACTCCGTGCCGCTGACCATCGCGTTCTTCGGCACGCGCGCCTACCTCGAGTACTACGCGTTCTACCTCGCGCTCGTCTACCTGCCGTTCAGCGGCGGCCAGCGGCGCGAACTGCTCATCTGGTTCCTAGTGCTCGCGGTGGCGATCGCCCTCCTCGGCGACGCGCAGAAGTTCCTGCACGTCGCCACGCCGCGGCAGTGGCTGTCGGCGGCGGAAGCCGCCACCACGCGCGCCTACGGCACCATGGGCAACCCGAACACCTTCGGCGGCTTCCTCGTGTGGAGCCTCGCGATCTTCCTCTCGCTGCTCTTCGGCAAGGTCCGAGGTGGCTTGCGGACCCTCTCGCTGATCGGCGTCGTCGTTTCCGTGCCGGCGCTCGTCTTCACGCTGTCGCGCGAGGCCCTGATCGCTTTCGCGGTCGCGGCCCTGATCATCGCGGTCCTGGCCGACCGGCGCTTCCTGCTGCTTCTGCTGCTGGGCGCGGCCCTGCTGCCCATCGCGGACCCTCACCTCATCCAGCGTTTCACCTATGCGCTCAGCTCGAGCTATGTCAACACCAGCACGTCCTACGGGCGGCTTCTGTTCTGGAGCCGGGGACTGCAGGCCTTCGCGGCGCAGCCGATCCTGGGCTGGGGACCAGGCCGCTTCGGCGGCAGCGTGGCACACCTCTACGGGTCGCCCGTGTACGCGCTCTACGGCCTCGGCTTCAAGCCGATCATCGATTCGCAGCACGTGCAGACGCTTGTGGAACTTGGGATCGTCGGCTACATCGCCTTCATCTGGCTCGGGGTCGCCGCGGTCCGTGCCGGCCTGCGCCTTTTCCGCGAAGATGCGGACCCGTTCTGGCGCGCCATGGGCCTCGCGCTCGGTGCGGGCACGGTCGGGCTGTACATCCAGTCGTTCTTCGCGTCGCTGCTTGAGACGCATCAGGTGATCATCGTGTTCTGGCTGATGTTCGGCATGGTCGCATGGCGCATCAAGGCGAACCGCGAGGCGCCAGTGACCACCAAACCGAGCGCCTGACCGTCGGGGTACTCGCAGCCCGCCGCGTCCGCGGCGGGCTTTTCCGTGCCTTCCCGCAGCCCCCGGTGCGAAAGCGGCGGCTTCGGCAGGGTCATGGACGCACGAAGGGGAAGTCCCCATGATAGCTCGCTTGGTACCCGCGAAAGGATGGGACCTTTGCCAGCATCGCGCAGACTCTCCCTGCATGACATCTACGAGCTGCGGACGCTGCTGGCCCCGGTGCTCAGCCCCGACGGACGCTTTGCGGCGGTCACGGTCGTGTCGTATCTCGAGAAGGACAACGAGCGGATGGAGAGTCTCTACCTTATCCCGCTCGAGGGCGGTCCGGCGCATCGGCTGACCCGTGTGAAGGAGGGTGGCAGCGCCCCGGCGTTCTCGGCCGACGGAACGATGCTCGCCTTCCTCTCGACGCGAGCGGACGAGCCGGAGGTGCGGGCGATGCGGCCGAAGTCGGCGGAGGCCACGGACCGCAAGGCGGCGCCCACCAAGGACAGGCCGCAGGTCTGGGTCCTCCACCTGGGGCTGGGCGGCGAACCGCGCCAGGTCACCTATGCGGACGAAGGCGTCGAGTCCTTCTGCTGGTCCCGGGACGATGAGATCGTCTACGCCGCGAGGAGCCCGCAGGGGGAGGAGAAGGAGTATCTCAAGTCGGTGCGGGACGACGACGGCCCGATCGTGCTGCGCCGCGTCCAGCACAAGATGGACGGTCAGGGCTACCTCGACGAGGTGCGCACGCAGATCTTCGCGGCGAATGTCGCGACGCGCGAGGTGCAGCAGCTGACCGACGCGCCCTTCAGCTGCCGGCTGCCCGCCTGCTCTCCGGATGGCGACGTCGTCGCCTTCCTGGCCAACTGCACGGGGGATGAGGATCAGAACCTCAGGCGGGACATCTTCCTGATCCGCCGCTCCTCCGGTGTCGTGTCGCGCCTTACGCGCGGGGACGTGGACGCCGCCAGCGTCTCGGAGCCGCCGGCGTTCTCCCCTGACGGCGACAAGATCGCGTTCGTGTCGCCGCTCGAGCCGGAGAACGCGTACCTCGTCCAGCGGTTGATGGTCGTCGACGTGGAGCAGGCAAGGGCGATCGCAAGCCTGGACGCCGAAGTGGGCAAAGGGTTTTCCTCGATCGGCGGTGTCGTCATGGACGCCTCGCCAGAGGATCCGGTCCGGCACGCCCACGTCTATCCGATCGCGCTCGAGGCGACGCCTCTGCGTGTTGTGACGGAGGGTCTCGACCGGCCGGTGCTCGGCAATGTACGCTGGCTCGACCATGAGAGGATCCTTGCCCTGGTGGCGGACCGGGCGCAGACCAAGGTCGCCCGCGTCTCGCTCTCCGGCGAGGTGGAGTATCTGGCGCCGCAACGCGATCTTGGCAGTGTGCAAGGGATGGACGGACGCGGCGGCCGCATCGTGGCGACGATCTCCTACCCGGACACGGGCCGGGAGGTCTACGAGATCCAGCATGGCGCCATCCGCCGCCTGACGTCGTTTCAGGCCGAGGCGCTGCGGGACATCGCGCAGCCCAGGATGGAGCGTATTGCCGTCGCGGGTCATGGGGGCGTCACCGTCGACGCACTCGTTCTGCTGCCGCCAGGGCACGTGCCGGGGACACCGGTACCGTTGATCGTCGAGATCCACGGCGGGCCGATGTGGTACGACAGCCCGCAGTTCGACTTCGATTCCGTCTACTTCGCCCAGCACGGCTACGCCGTGCTCAAGGTCAACTACCGGGGCTCGATCTCGTTCGGCGAGGCGTTCTGCAAGGAGATCCAGGGCTCCTGGGGACCGAGGGAGCACCAGGACGTCATGGCCTGCGTCGACCGCATGATCGAGCGGGGAGACGCCGACCCGGGGCGCCTCTACGTCATGGGCTTCTCGCAGGGCGGCATCATGACGAACTGGGCCGTGGGGCACACCGACCGCTTCCGCGCCGCGGTCAGCGAGCACGGCGAGTGGGAGTACGTGTCCGCGTTCGGGACGGACGACTGCCATCTCTGGTGGCAGGACGACCTCGGCGTGCCGTGGCAGAACCTCGAGGGCTATCGCCGCATGTCGCCGGCCTCGGCGGCCGCGAACATCCGCACGCCGCTGCTGATCACCGCCGGCCAGGAGGACTGGCGCTGTCCCTTGGACCAGGCGGAGCAGCTCTACCTGACCCTGCGCAAGCGCGGGGTGCCGACGGAACTCGTGATCTACCAAAGCGAGCACCATGCGATCACGCGGCCAAGGCGCGCGATCGACCGTCTGCGGCGGATCGGCGCCTGGTTTGCCCGCTACGGCGGCATCGCGATCGACGACGACTCGGCCGAGGGCTATCCCGGGCCGCGCGGCGAGAAGGAGTGAACCTGTAGCAAAACGTGAGACGGGCGGAGAGCCGGCTCTCTGCCCGTGTCCACGTTCACGCGGTTTCCGATCCCCTAGCGTGCGGCCCCTGCGCGGTCCTGGCGGTGGAGATAGGCCCGGACCAGGAAGACCGGCAGGACCAGCATGCGGCGAAGGCGCCAGGGCTCGCGGTAGAGGCGGTAGAGCCATTCGAGTCCGGCGCGGCGCATGGCGGCGGGAGCGCGCGGCACACGGCCGGCGAGCACATCGAACGAGCCGCCGACTCCCATGCGCACCTTTGTGCCGGTGCGGTCGCCCCACTGGAGCAGAAAGCGCTCCTGGGCGGGCGAGCCAAGCGCCACGAACAGCAGGTCCGCGCCAGTCGCGGCGATCTCCGAGGCGATATGCTCGGCATCGTCCGGGCTGAAGTAGCCGTCGCGCCGGCCCGCGAGGACGAGCGACGGGAAGCGCCGCAGGAGTTCCGCGGCTGCGGCCTCGTTAACTTCGGGGCGCGCTCCCAGGAGGAAGACGCGCCAGCCTTGTTTGGCGGCCTCCGCGACGAGCTGCAGCATCAGGTCGACCCCGGTAACCCGGTTGCGCACCCGCCCGCCGCGCAGGCGGCTCGCGAGCACGATTCCCACGCCGTCCGCGATGCGCAGGCCGGCGTGCTCGATGAAGTTCCTGAGCTCGACGTCGCTTTGGGCCTTCATCACCTTTTCGGGGTTGATCGCGATGACGAGCAGCGGCGGGCGCTCGCCGGCCACCGCCACGCGTGCGGCGTCGAGCGCTCCTTTGCTGTCTACGGGATCGACGGGAATGTCGAGGAAGCGCTCGGCCATGTTCTCAGATCCGCCAGTAGGTGAGCCCGAGTTCCGCGAGATCCGGGGCCTGGCGCAGCCAGTTGCGCGCGTCGGCGACCAGGGCGCCCTTGCGCAGCGCGAGCATGTGCGAGGGGTCGGCGAGCCAGGACTCGAGCTCCCGCTGCCGGCTCAAAAGCATCAGTACATGGGCGCCCTCGACGGCCCATGCGGGATCGTCACCCTTGAAAGGGAAGGTCTGGGGCACCGCCGGATCGACTGCCCGCACTTCGGCGCCGGCGTCGAGCAGCAGCTGGCAGACCTCGATCGGCGGGGAGAGGCGGGCATCGTTGGAGTAGTCCTTCATGGCGAGGCCGAACACGGCGACCCGTGGCCGCTCGCCCGGGGCGATCGCCTTGGCGTGCGCGACGGCCCGATCGGCCAGGACCTTCGGCACGGCGGCGTTCGTGTTGCGCGCCGCGAGCAGCGTCGGCGTTTCGACGTGGCCCGCCTCGGCGAACGGCAGGAAGTACGAGAGCGCGAGCGGCAGGCAGAACCCGCCGACTCCCGGACCGGGTTCGAGCAGGTGGACGCGCTCATGCGTGTTGGCCAGGCGGATGACTTCGAATACGTCCACGCCGGCTGCCTCGCAGGCTCGGGCCAACTCCTGCGCGATGGCGATGTTGACGTCGCGCTGGACGTTCTCGATGACCTTCGAGAGCTCGGCGGCCTCCACGGACTCCGTCGTCGCGATGCCGCCGTGCGTGACGAACGATACGACCTCTTTCGCCCGCTCGAGCGACGCCTCGTCGAAGGCTCCGAGAATCACCGGCATGTTGCGGAACTCGTGGAAGGCGCGGCCCTCCGCGATCCGCTCCGGGCAGTAGGCGGCGTAGACCTCGACGCCCGGCCGCTTGCCGAGCTCCGCGACCACGCCCAGCAGGTCTCGGCGGGTGGTTCCGGGCGGAACCGTGCTGCGCAAGAGAATGAGGTGGCCCTGGCCCGCCGCCTGGGCGACCTGGCGGAGCGCTCCCTGGAGCAGGGAGAGGTCGAGCCCGTCGCCGCGGTGGGGGATGCCCACGGTGACGATCGTGGCGTCCGAGCTCCGCGTCGCCGCGGCGGCCTCCGCCAGCAGGTGGTAGCGTCCCGAGTCCAGAGCGTCCCGCAGGATGGCCGCGATGGGTTTGCCTTCATCCGATTCGAGGTGGTGGGTGATGCCCTGCGACAGTTCATGGCGGAGATTGGGATCGATCTCGGCGCCGAAGACTTCCGCGCCGGATTGCCAGTATGCCAGGGAGAGCGGCAGGCCGACGAAGCCGAGGCCCACGACGGCGACCTTGAGAGGGGCGGCTTGAGACAAGAGGTGTCACTCCCATTCAGCGAACTCTGGACGCGCTCGCTGAATGCCAGTGTAGCCAATCGAGCAGGATCGGTCGAGAATTCTCACTCGGTCTTGGGCTGCGCGTCCTTGGCGGCGTCCTGCAGCAGCTGGTCCACCGTAACCAGCTTGTAGCCCTGCTTGCGCAGCCCGGAAATGATGGCGGGAAGCGCGACGTCGGTCTGCTTGCAGGTGTCCGAGGCGTGCAGCAGAACGATGTCGCCGGGGTGGGCGAGGCGCAGGACGCGGCCGGTGATCACGCCGACCCCGGGGTTCATCCAGTCGTGGGAGTCGGTGCCCCAGAGGACGACCGTGTAGCCGAGTTGCTGCGCCACCTCGAGGGTGCGCTTGTCGTAGTCGCCGTTGGGCGGGCGGACCATGTCGGGCTTCTTGCCCACCAGGGGTTCCAGGATGTTCTGCGCGGCCATGATGTTCTGTGCCACACCGTCGCGCGACAGTCCCGAGTAGTTGACGTGCGCCTGACCGTGGCTCTCTAGTTGGAAGCCGTCTTGACGCAGCTCCGTGACGATCTCCGGGTGCTGGCCGCTCCACGGCCCCGAGAGGAAGAACGTGGCGGGCACCTTCTCCCGCACCAGGATGGCGATCACCTTCGGTGGCATGACCGTGCCCCAGGAGATGTCGAACGTGAGCGCGAGCTCCTTCTGCGTCATGGCGACCGTGCTCAGCGGCTGCGGCGGTGTGGTCGTTGCCGCAGGCTGTGGCGGCGTACGTCCGGCCAAGTAGAGACTCGAGGCCACAAGGACAAGGCCGAGTGCGACAGCCAGGCGGCGCATCGCGAGACCTTTGCCCGTCCAGAACCCCATGGCGCATCCCTCCGGCTGATGCCTATGGCGCCTGGGGCCCTTCCTAGAAGACTGCTACGTCGGATCGTCCGGATCGAGCCAGGGCAGGGATCTCTGCCCCTGCATGGGGGCCGCGGTCGGGTGCGTGAGGTAGTCAAGGCGCATTTCCGCGCTGCGGATGCGCAGGATGGCCTCGTCGATCAGGCGGGGATCGGCTGTGGCGTTGAACAGCCGGTAGGCGTTGGCGAGCTCGTCTTGTGCCCGCTCAAGTTCGCTGTCGTCCGGCATCGAACTCCCTCCTTCGCCAGCAGATGGTGCCTGTGCGTTCCGTTCGGGCGGCCGCCGAGCGTGTTGCCGTAGAGGCTTGTCGGTCCATGTGTATGCGTGCGGCCCTGGCAAGCACGCCATGGCTTGCCCTACGTCGAGCTGTCGCAAGGTGCTATAGTTTGTAGTGTTTCAGCCAAGGAGGGGGCTGCCGTCATGCGGTTTCAAGTGCGCCGCATCGCGGCCGCCGCGGTGGCGCTGCTGGCCACGCTTGCCGTACTGTTCGGCATGCAGCGCTGGCTCTTTCAGACACAAACGTCGGTTCCATTGCAGCAGCAACTCGAGCGTGTTCCCGGTGTGAAGAATGTGCGTCTCGACTTCGCCGCATCGCCTGGGGTGGTGCATGTCACGCTCGGGCGCGTAAGCGACATCGAGTCCACGTACAGGGACCTTGCGGCGCACGTGCAGGCACTGGCGTCCGGCGCGACGATCGACATCGCAGGTTTGCCCGATCACCGGATCGCGGCCGCTGCCCAGGACCTTAGCTTCTCCATCGCGCAGGGACTCGCCACCGGCCAATTCGTGGCGATGCGTTCCCAGGTCTTGAGCGAGGCCAAGCTGGACCACGTGGTCGCGCGCATTTACATCGATCAGCAGAATGTCTACCTGGCGCTCTACGACCGGGCGCACTCCGCCTATTTCATCTACCCCCGGGAGGCGAAGTAAGCGATGTGGAAGTGGGTGCTCGGCGGCGTAGCGCTCGGGACCGTGATCTTCCTTCTGGTCATCGGCGTCGACGTGCTGCCAGTGCTGCTGCTCGCGGGCCTTGCGGCCCTGCTCTTCAACATGCCGGCGCTCAAGGGCCTGACGCGCAGCTTCGCGCAGCCCCTGCGGGCGGCGGCGGGCGGGGCGATCAGCTTTCAGGACATCGGCGGGCAGGCGTCGGCCAAGCAGGAGCTCGTGGAGGCGCTGGACTTCCTGCAGGATCCCGAGGCGGTGCAGGAGCTTGGCATCCGTCCGCTCAAGGGCATCCTGCTCACGGGACCGCCAGGCACGGGGAAGACCCTCCTGGCGCGCGCCGCGGCGCAGTATACGGGTTCCGCCTTCCTGGCGGCGGCCGGTTCGGAATTCATCGAGATGTACGCCGGCGTCGGCGCGCAAAGGGTGCGCGACCTCTTTAGTCGCGCCCGCCAACTCGCCCGTGAGCAGTCGCGGCAGGCTGCGATCATCTTCATCGACGAGATCGAGGTGCTTGGCGGCAAGCGCGGTCAGAACCAGGGTCACCTCGAGTACGACCAGACGATCAACCAGCTGCTCGTGGAGATGGACGGCCTGCGCAGCCAGAAGGACGATGTGCAGGTGCTGGTGATGGCGGCGACCAACCGCGCGGATCTCCTGGACGACGCCCTCACGCGCCCGGGCCGTTTCGACCGGATCGTGCGCGTTGAACTGCCCGACCGCGCCGCGCGTCGGGAGATCCTCGAGTTGCACACGCGCCAGAAGCCGCTTGCGGAGGACGTCGATCTCGATCGCGTGGCGCGCGAGACGTTCGGCTTCTCCGGCGCGCACCTCGAGTCCCTGACCAACGAGGCGGCGATCATCGCCATGCGCCGTGGACTGCGCAAGATCCAGCAGGAGCACTTCATCGAGGCCGTGGACAAGGTGATGCTGGGCGAGAAGCTGGACCGCCGCCCCTCGCGCGAGGAGCTTGAGAGGGTGGCTCTGCACGAGTCCGGGCACGCCCTGGTCGCGGAGGCCCTGCGCCCGGGTTCGGTCGCCTCGATCACCATCACGTCGCGCGGCGGCGCGCTGGGCTACGTGCGACAGGCCCCACAGGACGACCGCTACCTGCACACGCTCCAGGAGATCGAGGACGACATTGCCGTGGCCCTGGCTGGCATGGTCTCCGAGGAGCTCACGCTCGGCGGACGCAGCACCGGCGCCCTGCAGGACTTCGAGCAGGCATTCGAGCGCGGACGGCTGCTCATCTTCTCCGGCATGTCGCCGCTCGGCGTGGTGAGCGAGGAAACCTTGCCGGAGTCGGAACTGCACCTCGCGCTGACGCAGGTGGTGCACGAGGTGGAGACGAAGGTTCGTGCGCTACTCCAGGCTCACGTCGACGACCTGCGCGTGGCGGCCGCGCGCCTTTGCGAGTCGGAACGGCTCGGAGGTGCGGAGCTCAGGCGGATTTGCGGATTGCCGGACCTGGAGGAGCCCCTATCGAAGGAGATGGCGGCGACCTAGGAGGCAACGCGATGCGTGGAGAGATCCTTTCGGTTGGGACGGAACTGCTGCTCGGCCAGATCGTGAACACGAACGCACGCGAGCTCGCCCTGCGACTCGCGGAAGCGGGCGTGTTCGTCTATTATCAGGTTACGGTGGGCGATAATCGGCAGCGGCTTCTCGCGGCGTACCGCGAGGCGCTCCGCCGCTCCGACGTCATCGTCGTGACGGGAGGACTTGGACCTACCTATGACGACCTGACCAAGGAAACGCTCGCCGAGGCGCTGGACGTTCCACTGGTGCTTGATGAGCAGGCGATCGACGAGCTGCGCGCCTGGTTTGTGTCGCGCGGCCTCAAGATGACGGCGATCCAGGAGAAGCAGGCGCTTTGCCCCGTGGGCGCCGAGCTGCTGAGAAACCCGGTCGGATCGGCGCCGGGGGTGCTCTGGCAGAAGGACAGCAAACTGGTTGCCCTTTTGCCCGGACCACCGCACGAAATGCGCACCATCTTCGAGGCATCGGTCTTCCCACGCATCCGGTCCATGAGCGGCGAGCATCTGCAGAGCCGTATTCTGCATGTGGCCGGTATAGGCGAGGCATCGGTGCAGGAACGGCTAACCGACCTGATGGCGGGGGAAAATCCCACCATCGCGCCCTATGCCAAGCTTGCCGAGGTGGAACTCAGGCTGACGGCGCGCGCCGGCTCCGACGACGAGGCCCAGGCGCTGCTGAGGCCGCTGGTTCTCGAGGTGCGCGGGCGGCTCGGCTGGCACGTGTACGGCGAAGGGGACGTGCGCCTCGAGGATGCGGTGGGCGAGGAACTGGCCCGTCAGCGTCTTACGATCGCCACGGTCGAGTCCGTCACGGGTGGCCTCGTGGCATCGCGCCTGGTCGGACATGAGGGGGCCAGCCGCTACGTGCAGGGCGGTCTGGTCGCGTACAGACTCGAGCAGAAGGAAAGCTGGCTTGGTCTCTCTGCCGAAACCATCGGGGACGGCGTTTCGGCGGAACTCGCCCAGGAGCTTGCGCGAGCGGCGACCGGGCGGTTCGGCGCTGATGTCGGCATCGGTACCTGCGGCTTTGCCGGACCGGCTGGCCGGCAGGTGGGACTCGTCTACGTGGCGATTGCCGGGCGGCGCGGCGAGCGGGTGCGGGAGCTGAGGCTCGGCGCGACGCGGGAGGAAATCAGGCAGAGGGCGGCCCAATGGGCTTTGACCATGCTTTGGCAACAGTTGCAGGAGGAGGCGTAGCGGCTTTGTCTGAAGACGGCAAGTTGAGTCTGCCCAAGCCGATCGTGCTGGGTGAGGTCAACATGGAGAACAAGTTCGCGGCACTCGGGATTTCGCCGCGCGTGCTCAAGGCGATCGAGGAGATGGGCTTCGAGGAGCCATCGCCGATCCAGGAGCGCACGATTCCGGCCGCGTTGCAGGGGCGCGACGTGATCGGCCGCGCCCAGACCGGTACCGGCAAGACCGCGGCGTTCGGCATCCCGATCGTCGAGAAGCTGGACCGCACGGTGGGCACGCAGGCACTCGTCATAACGCCCACGCGGGAACTCGCGCTGCAGGTCTCGGAGGAGATCGCGCGCATCGGGCGCTTTCGCGGCGTGAAGACCTTGCCGGTCTATGGCGGGCAGCCGTACGAGCGCCAGATCCGGGCCCTGCGCATGGGTGTGCCGATCGTGATCGGAACGCCGGGGCGTCTCCTGGACCACATCGGCCGCGGCACCCTGGACCTTTCGCACCTCAAGGTGCTGGTCCTCGATGAGGCCGACGAGATGCTCGACATGGGCTTCATCGAGGACATCGAAAAGATCATGGCGACTGCGCCGCAGGAGCGTCAGACGATGCTCTTCTCGGCGACGTTCCCGCCCGAGATCGACCGCCTGTCGCGACGCTACCTGCAAGACCCCTTGCGGATCGCCATCGCGCCGGAGCAGGTCACGGTGCCGCAGACCGAGCAGGCGTTCTACGAGGTGCGCGGCCACGACCGCATCGAGGCCCTGAGCCGCATCCTCGACATCGAAAGCGTCGAGCGCGGCATCATCTTCTGCCGTACGAAGAAGGAGGTCGACGAGCTCAGCGAGGCGCTCAGGGCCAGGGGTTACCTTGCCGCGGGCATCCACGGCGACCTGACGCAGCGCGATCGCGAGCGCGTGCTGACGCGCTTCCGCCAGGCGGACGTCGAGCTTCTGGTGGCGACGGACGTCGCGGCTCGCGGCCTCGACATCGAGAAGGTCAGCCACGTCATCAACTACGAGATCCCGCAGGACTCCGAGGCCTACGTGCACCGCATCGGCCGGACCGGACGGGCGGGACGAAGCGGCGTCGCGATCACCCTGATCGAGCCGAAGGAGTTCCGCCAGCTGCGCGATCTTGAGCGCGGCATCGGCATGCGCATCCAGCGCCGGGAGCTGCCTTCGCTCGAGGACCTCTGGGACAAGCGGCGCGAGCGCATCAAGGATGAGGTCCGGACGGTCCTGCGGTCTGGTCGGCGCCTCACGGAATTGCGCGAAGTGGTGAAGGAACTCCTCGAGGATGAGGGCGAGGTCGACTCCCTCGACGTGGCCGCGGCGGCCCTGCACCTCCATGTGGCAGGGGCTCAGGCACCGGAAGAGGACTTTGGCGACACCGGCGCCGAGCCGGGCATGGTGCGCCTTTTCGTCAACGTCGGCCGCGCGCAGGGGATCATGCCTGCCGACATCGTACGGGCAGTGGCGAACCTATCCGGCATCGCCGGCAACGTCATCGGCCTGATCGACATCTACGACCGGTTCACGTTTGTCGAGGTGCCGAAGGCCGAGGCCAGCCGGGTGATGCAGGCGCTGCAGACGGGCCAGATCAAGGGCCGCAACGTGAACGTCGAGCCGGCCAGGCGTCGGAACTAGAGCCTGGATCGGGGCGGGGCGGGAGCCCCGCCTTTGCTGCGCGTTGGGGAGGAATGCCGCATGCCACGCCTCTTCGTCGCCCTTGGCGACATCCCCGTCGATCGGGAACTCGGACGTGCGATCGCCGAACTGCTTTCGGGCCTGCCCGGGGCGCGCGCGACGGCGCCCGAGTCGAGGCATGTGACCCTCGCTTTCATCGGGGAGGTGGCCGGGCCCCAGGTGCCGCGCATCCAGGCTGCCTGCGCCGAGGCCGCGGCGCAGGGCCGTGCGGAGCACTACGTCCTGGACCGCCTCGGCGGCTTCCCGCGGGCCGAGGCGCGCATCGTCGCCCTTACGGGCCCGACCCCTACGGAACTCGGTCGCCTCGCGGAGCGGCTCGGCGATCGCCTGCGCGACGCCGGCTGTGCGGTGGAGCGGCGGCCACTGCGCATGCATGTCACCGTGGCGCGCCTGCGCGCGAATTGCAGAATCCCCCGGAAAGACATTGCGCCACTGCGTGTAAAGGCAGAGGAAATTCGACTGTATGAGAGCGAACTTCTACCCGCCGGAGCACGTTATCATCTCGTTTCCGCATTTGCGCTTCCCTCAGGGGAAGAACCTTCGGCATAGCTTCTTCAGCGCATCGGAAGGTGGGATCGGGTTGGACCGCGAGCGGGCGCTGGACATCGCCCTGGCCCAGATCGAGAAGCAGTTCGGCAAGGGTTCCATCATGAAGCTCGGCGAGGCCTCCGCGGGCATGAGCATCGACGTGATCCCGACAGGGGCTATCGCGCTCGACGCCGCGCTCGGCGTCGGCGGCGTACCGCGTGGACGCATCGTCGAGATCTACGGACCCGAGTCCTCCGGCAAGACCACGGTGGCCCTGCACATCGTCGCCGAGGCGCAGAAGATGGGCGGCATCGCCGCATTCATCGACGCGGAGCACGCTCTGGATCCCGCCTACGCGCACAACCTGGGCGTCAACATCGACGATCTCCTGATCTCGCAGCCGGACACCGGCGAGCAGGCGCTCGAGATCGCGGAAGCGCTCGTGCGTTCCGGCGCGATCGACGTCATCGTCATCGACTCGGTCGCGGCGCTGGTGCCCAAGGCCGAGATCGAGGGCGAGATGGGCGATTCCCATGTCGGCCTGCAGGCGAGACTCATGTCGCAGGCCCTGCGCAAGTTGACGGGCGCGATCTCCAAGAGCAAATCGACCGCCATCTTCATCAACCAGATGAGGGAGAAGGTCGGCGTGATGTTCGGTAACCCTGAGACGACTCCGGGCGGCCGGGCGCTCAAGTTCTACGCCTCCATGCGCCTCGACGTGCGTCGCATCGAGTCCCTCAAGCAGGGGACCGAGGTGGTCGGCAACCGCACGCGCGTGCGCGTCGTCAAGAACAAGGTGGCGCCGCCCTTCAAGCAGGCGGAGTTCGACATCATCTACGGCGAGGGCATCTCCAAGGAGGGCAGCCTCGTCGACCTCGGCACCGAGATGGACATCATCCAGAAGAGCGGTGCCTGGTACTCCTACGCCGGTGAGCGGCTCGGGCAAGGCCGGGAGAACGTTCGCGACTACATGAAGCAGCACCCGGAGGTCGCGAAGGAGATCGAAGACCGCATCCGCCAGTCGCTCACGGCGGTGAAGCTGCCGGCCGGCGGTTCGCAGGACGGCTCGGAAGCCGAATAGCTCGCGGCTGTGGACGCCTGGGAGACGCTCCTCGAACTGCTCGATCGCAAGGCCCTTACCGCCGTTGAGGCCGAGGATGCCCTCGTGACACGGGGCTGCGGCAGGATGAAGGCGCGGTCGGCGGTGGCCAAGGCGAGACACCTTGGGCTTCTCGACGATCGCCGTGTGGCCGAGGACATCGTGGAACGATCCGGTGCACCTTCGGGTCTCTTGCGCGTGCGCTACGACCTGGAGCGCCGGGGCGTCGACGAACGGGTCGCCGAAGAGGCGATCGCGGCGGTCGACGATCTGGAGCGGTGCAAGGCGGCTCTCTCGGCCTACCTCGGGCGGCACGGTCGCCCGGGGGACCTCAGGGGCGTGGCGAGAATCGTCGGTTACCTGGCCCGCCGGGGCTTCACGGAGGAGTCGGTGCGGCAGAGCCTCGCCGAGCAAGGGATCGACCCCGGGTGGCAGGACGCTTGACGGTGTCGCGGTGCTCTGTAAGAATCGCATTAGAGTGCGGTTTCCAGAGCTAGGCATGACCTGGCTCCTTTCACGCGGATAGATGGACAGAGAGAATCGGGTCGCACGCGTGCGGCCCGAGCGGGGGTGGACCACACGAGCGCCTGGGAGATCATCCTCCTGGTCGTGGTGGTCGCCGTCGTTGCAGGTGTAGTCGGCTATTTCGTGCGACGCGGATACGCGGAAGGCGGCTTCCGGGCGGCGGAGGATGCAGCCCGGCGCATCCGTGAAGAGGCGCAGCGCAATGCAGAGGCGCACCTGCGCGAGGCGATCCTGCAGGCCAAGGAGGAGGCGCACCGGCTTCGCAGCGAAGCCGAGCGCGACATTCAGCAGCAGCGGCAAGAGGTTCAGGAGATCGAACGTAGGCTCATGCAGCGGGAGGAGGCCCTCGACCGGCGCAGCGAGCAGCAGGACAGGCGTCAGGACGCCCTCGAGGCGGACGAGCGTCAGCTTGACCGTGATCGCCAGCAGGTCGAGGAGATCCGTGTACGGGCGCTCGGGGAACTCGAGCGCATGGCCAACCTGACGGCCGACGAGGCGCGCAAGCTGGTGCTCGCGCAGGTAGAGCAGGAAATGAGCCGCGAGATCGCGGTGCGCATCCGCGAGACCGAGCAGCGCGCCAAGGAAGAGGCCGAGAAGCGGGCGCGCAACATCATCGCGCTCGCCGTCCAGCGCTACGCGGCCGACCACGTGGCCGAGTCCACGGTGTCGGTGGTGGAATTGCCGTCGGACGACATGAAGGGACGCATCATCGGCCGTGAGGGCCGCAACATCCGGGCGCTCGAAAACGCCACCGGCGTCGACCTGATCGTCGACGACACGCCCGAAGCGGTGCTGATCTCGGGCTTCGACCCGATCCGCCGCGAGATCGCCCGCATCGCCCTCGAGCGGCTGGTCCAGGATGGCCGCATCCATCCCGCCCGGATCGAGGAAGTCGTCGAGAAGGTCAAGAAGGAGATGGAGGACCGCATCCGCGAGGAGGGCGAGCAGGCCTGCTTCGACGTGGGTGTGCACAACCTCCATCCGGAGCTCGTCAAGCTCCTGGGGCGGCTGCGCTACCGCACAAGCTACGGCCAGAACGTGCTCAAGCACTCGGTGGAGGTGGCACTGGTCGCCGGCATGATCGCCGCCGAACTCGGTGCCGATATCCAGGTGGCGAAGCGCGGCGGCCTGCTGCACGACATCGGCAAGGCGCTTACGCACGAGATGGAGGGTACGCACCTCGAACTCGGCATCGACCTCCTGCGCAAGTACAAGGAGCCGCAGACCGTGATTTGGGCCATGGAGGCGCACCACGGCGGCGAGCCCCACTCGGTCGAGGCGGTCATCGTGACGGCCGCCGATGCCATCTCGGCGGCACGGCCGGGCGCCAGGCGCGAGAGTCTCGAGCTCTACGTCAAGCGCCTGCGCAAGCTCGAAGAGATCGCGGACTCCTTCGACGGCGTCGAGAAGACCTACGCCATCCAGGCCGGTCGCGAGATCCGGATCATCGTCAAGCCGGACAAGGTGGACGACCTTCAGGCCGTGCGCATGGCACACGACATCGCACGCAGGATCGAGCAGGAGCTGACATATCCCGGTCAGATCAAGGTCGCGGTGGTTCGCGAGACGCGCGCCGTCGACATCGCGAAGTAGGGGAACGAACGGCGGGGGGCGGTCTATGGCCGACCCCCGCCTTTGTGGAGGAGGGCGGCCGCTTGTCGTCGCTGGAGCGCTTCGTCTCTAATACGGACCGGGACGTGTACGCGATCTTCAACCTGCCCGAAGAAGTGATCGCCGTCACCTTCGCCTATGTCTCGCGCAGCCCGCGCTCGTTCCGGGAGAATCTCGAGCGCCTGCTGGCGGGAGACGAGGGCGACATCGGAGCCTTTGGCGCCGGGGCTGGCATGGTGGCGGCGACGCAGGCGGCGGCCACGGCGTCCGCCTTCCACGAACGCTGGGTGGTTAACTACGGACATGCCTCCGTCGCTGAGCATGCGACCGTCCACCTCGGCGTGGAGCGGGTGTCGCGGCTCGCGTCCGCGGCGCTGGAGCTGGCGAACCCGTTCCTGAGCTTCACGGAGTATTCGCAGCGGTACCAGGGCCCGCAACGGGGCGCCTACTACCGGCCCGAGCTCAAGCCGGCCGAAGGGGAGCTCTACGACCGGACCGTCGATAGCCTCTACGACAGCTACCTCGCCATCCGGGAGGCCATCATGCGTCATCTCGCGGCGGAGGGCGGTCTCGATCTCGCCGATGAGAAGACGGCCCGGCGCCTCGAGCGGCTCGCCTTCGAGGATGCCCGCTACGCCTTGCCGCTCGCGACGTTGACCAACCTGGGGGTGACAGGCAACGCGCGCGCCCTGCGCGATGCCATCGTGCTGCTGCGCTCC
This sequence comes from Bacillota bacterium, assembly GCA_021799275.1. Lineage (GTDB taxonomy): Bacteria > Bacillota > Sulfobacillia > JAJZYS01 > JAJYTV01 > JAJZQO01. Next base: position 12,612 of record JAJZAT010000021.1, on the reverse strand, counting down.
TCGCCCCACGCGGAGGAGGCCAGGCTGGGCGAGGCCTTGCTTGCGGAGGCCAAGGTGGTCGTGCCGACGCTCCTGCGCCACGCCGACCCCGCCGAGGCGGTTCGCCGCCGCCCGCTGGGCGGCCAGCCGCGCAGCGAGGCGACGACGCCGGTACGACTGATCGGCACCGTGCCGAACGGCGCCGCGCTGAGGCGCCTCACCCAGGCCGTGCGCCCCGGCGAGGACCTGACCCACCGCACCGACCGCGAACTGCTCGACATCGCCCAGTCCATCACGCCGTACGGGCCGTACGACACGCCGCCTGCCGCCTATCACCTCCTGCGCTACGACGTGCAGTTCGACGTCTCCGAGGCCGCGTGGCACCAACTCTTGCGCCATAACCGCCGCATCGACTTCACCTGGTCCGAGCCGGGGTTCTCCGGCGGCATCGTCGTGCCGCCACTTGTGCGGGCCGCCGGCGCCGGGGGCATTCTGATGGATGCGGCGGAACGGGTGGTCGCGGCGTCGAGACGTTTGGGCCCGGAGCACCCCGCCAGCCGCTACCTGGTGCTGAACGCCCACCGGCGTTCGATCCTCGCTTCGCTCGATCTCGCGGAGGTCTGCCACTTCGTGCGCCAGCGGGCCAAGCCCGACGCCCAGTGGGAGATTCGCCAAGCCGCGGGACTCCTGCATGGACTTGTGCAGGGGGTGCATCCCTTCGCTTGGTTGCCGGAGCCTGAAGGAGGTAACTGATGCGCATCTTGATGGTCGGCGATGTCTGCGGCAGGCCAGGGCGCACCATCCTGCGCGAGCAGCTGCCCGGCCTGCGGCGCAGCCACGGCGCCGACCTCGTCGTCGTCAACGGGGAGAACGCCGCCGCGGGATTCGGCATCACGCCGTCGGTCTACGAGGAACTGCTGGCGGCGGGAGCCGATGTGGTCACCTTGGGCAATCACACGTTCGACAAGAAAGAGGCCATGTCCCTATTGGACGAGGAGCCGCGCCTCCTGCGCCCGCTGAACTACCCGCCTGGCGCGCCTGGCCGCGGCGCGGTGGTGGTGGAGGCGGGGGGATGCCGCGTGCTCGTCATGAACGCCATGGGGCGCGTCTTCCTGCCGATCCTGCTCGATGACCCGTTCCGCGCCGTGGACGGGGAACTCGAGGCTCACAGCGGCCGCTACGACGTCGCCTTCCTCGACTTCCACGGCGAAGCGACCTCCGAGAAGGAGGCCATGGGCTGGTACCTCGACGGCCGCGCGGCGGCAGTCGTCGGCACACACACACACGTGCAGACGGCGGACGAGCGCATCCTGCCGCAAGGCACCGCCTACATCACCGATGTCGGCATGACCGGTCCCGCCGATTCCGTGCTCGGTATGAACAAGGACGCCATGGTGCAGCGCATGCTGCGACAGTTGCCCACCCGTTTCGAGGTGGCAGAAGGAAGGCGCCAGCTCAATGCCGTAGTCGTGGAGGTGGATCGGGAGTCGGGACAGGCCAGGGAGGTGCAGCGGATCTTCATCCGCGAGTAGAGTTGAGTAGTGCCTTTATTGCCGATGCCCATTGCGACACGCTGATGCTGCTGACGGGGGACCGCCCTGCGGCCAAGAGCCTTTGCGAACCCATGCCGGGTCACATGGACCTGCCACGCCTGCTCGAGGCGAGGGTAGGTCTTCAGTTTTTCGCCCTGTTCACGATTCCGTCGCACGATGCTGGCGCCAACCTTCGGCGCATCCTCGAGATGATCACGCAGTTCCACCGCTCCGCGGCCGAGAGCGAGGGCCGCCTCAGGCCGGTGCTCACGGCGAGCGACGTCGATCCGCGGGAAGGAACGGTCGGGGGGCTCCTGGCCATCGAGGGCCTGAGCGCCATCGGCGGTTCGGTGGAGGTGCTGGAGGCCCTGCACCGGCTCGGCGTGCGCAGCGCCATGCTCACCTGGAACGAACGCAACGACCTGGCCGACGGTGCCTTGGAGCAGACGTCGGGCGGTGGCCTCAGTTCCGGCGGCCGGCGGATCGTCCAGGCGATGCAGCGGCTAAACATGGTGCTCGACGTCTCGCACCTCGGCGAGCAGGGCTTCTGGAGTCTCCTCGAGGCCAGCGAGGGCCCGTTCATCGCGTCGCACTCCAACGCGCGCGCCGTGCACGACCACCCGCGCAACCTGCGCGACGAGCAGCTCAAGGCGCTCAAGGCCCGCGGCGGTGTGGTCGGCATGAACTTCTACACCCAGTTCCTGGTGCCCGAGGAGCCGGCGACGCTCGACGACCTCTTGCGGCACATCCGCTACATCGCCGATCTCATCGGCCCAGAGTACATCGGACTCGGCTCCGACTTCGACGGCATCTCGGCCTGGCCCGAGGGCCTGGGCGGCGTGCAGGATTACGGCAACCTGAGGTCCGCCTTGACGGCGGCCGGCTTCAGCGATGTGGAGAGTGAAGGCATCCTGGGAGGCAATCTCCGCCGGGTGCTGCGCAAGGTATTGGCGTAGAGAGGAAGTTCGACGATGGAATTCGCATGGCAGATGGGGTCCGTGGCGGCGTTCTCGGGTGATGCGGTCGTTGCGTTCGCCTTCTCGGACAAAACGCTCGATGGCGCCCTGAAGGATCTCGACGGCGCTTGCGGGGGCGCACTGGCCCGGGTGTGCGGCACGAAGGCCTTCAAGGGAGAGTTCGAGGACCTTTTTGTCACGCCGCTGCGCGGCGGCGAGCAGCTGGCGATCCTGGTGGGCCTCGGCCCCCGGGCCGAGGTTGGCCCCTTCCACCTGAGGCGGGCCGCCCAGCAGGGAGTCTGCAAGGCCCAGGGCTTGGGCTCAGTGCAGGTCGCGATCGCGGTGGCGGATCAGGCGCCCTCGGGCGTCGAGGCTGCAGCGGAGGCGGCGCTGATCGGCGGCGCGGCTGGCGCCTACCAGTTCCGGCGCTACAAGTCCGGGGCGGCGGAGACCGGCGTCGAGCGGCTGACGCTCGTCACGTCCGCTGCCGTCGACGCGGCGGTGCAGCGAAGGGCCGCCGCGATCGCCGAAGGCGTTGCCATCGCGCGGGACCTCGTCGACACGCCGCCCAACGACAAGACCCCAGACCTCCTCATCAAGACGGTGGAAGAGATCGCGAAGCGCTCTGGGCTCGCCTGTGAAGTGATCAGTGCGGATCGCCTGCGCGAGATGGGGGCCGGCGGCATCCTGGCGGTCGGGAGGGGCTCGGCGCATCCGCCCGCGATGGTCGTGCTGCGCCACGACGGGGGTGAGGGCCCCTGGCACGGCTTCCTCGGCAAGGGCATCACGTTCGACTCCGGCGGTCTCGACCTGAAGACACAGGACGGCATGTTCACCATGAAGAGCGACATGGCCGGAACGGCGGCGGTGGTGGGAGCGATGCACGCCGTCCGCCGCATCGGCGTCAAGGGTCGCTACATCGGCGTGCTGGCCCTGGCGGAGAACATGACGGGAGCGGGGGCCTACCGTCCTTCCGACGTCCTGCGCATGCTCTCCGGCGACACCGTGGAGGTCTCGAACACCGACGCCGAGGGCCGCCTGGTCCTGGCGGACGGACTCGCTCTGCTGCGTCGGGAAGGCGTCCAGGACGTCATCGACCTCGCAACGCTCACGGGTGCGATCGTCGTGGCGCTCGGCACCCATCGCTCGGGTCTCTTCACGAACAATGAGGATCACGCGTCCGCCGTGCTCGCTGCCGGCGACCTGGCGGGCGAGCGCTACTGGCGCATGCCGATCGATCCGGAGCACAAGGAGGCCCTGAAGAGCTCGATCGCCGACACCAAGAGCACGGGCGGACGCGCTGGCGGCTCCTCGACCGCCGCGGCCTTCCTTGCGCGCTTCGCCTCAGACACGCCCTGGGCGCACCTCGACATCGCCGGAGCGGCCTACCGCGACCAGCCTGAAGCGGGCCCGGGCGCCACCGGCGTTGGCGTGGAAACGCTCGTCCGCTTCGCCACCAAAGGGTGAGAGAGCCGTTGCGGGCCGACCTGCAGCTGCACTCGACCGCCTCGGACGGGCTCCTGAGCCCCGAAGAGCTGGTCGCGGCCCTGCGCAGGGCGGACGTGCAGGTGGCGGCGCTCACCGACCACGACACGTGCAACGGCTATCCGGCCTTCGCCGCCAATGCGGCGAAGGCCGGCATCGTCCCGGTCTGCGGCGCGGAGATCGCCGCGGAACAGGACGGGGAGGAGGTGCACCTCCTGAGCTATTTCAGGGAGCCGCCAGGGGGCCGGTACCAGGAACTGCTGATCCGCCTCTCGGGCGAGCGGACGGAGCGTGCGAGGGAGATGCTGCGGCGGCTGCGCGCGATCGGCATCCCTCTCGACGAGAGGGAGGTGCTCGGCCATGCGCAGCCTGGCCGGCCGCACGTCGCGCGGGCAATGGTCCGGGCCGGCGCCGTCCGGGACGTCGGCGAGGCTTTCGCGGGCTATCTCTCGCCGGGTGGTCCGGGGTATGTCGGCCGTTACCGGCCCGAAGCGGGCGAAGTGATCCGTGCCGCCCATGCGGCGAGCGGGTTCGTGAGCCTGGCGCACCCGATGCGCTATCGGCGGGCACCGATCGAGGAACTCGCCCGGGAGGGGATCGATGCCGTCGAAGTGGTCCACCCGAGCATGAGCCCCCAGGAAGGTCTGGCCATCGCCGAGGCTGCGGCCCGGTTCGGCATCCCGCTGGTCACGGGCGGCAGCGACTTTCACGGCAAGCCGGACGATGCGCCGCTCGGCACGTATGTGCTGGCGGGAAAAGCGCTACAGCGCATTCTTGCGCAACTTGGCGCATGAGGGAAGGTCGGCCATCGTAGGCTAGCTCTGGTGATGGCATGGACACGGCGGAAGAGATCGAGCGTCTGCGCGGGACCGTGGCACGCCTCAGGCGTAGCCGCACGCTGTTGCTGCGTCTGCTGGAGGAGTCCCTGCGGGAGCAGGAGTCGCTGCAGGCGCGCCTCGCGGCCGGCAGGCCCTTGTCGAACGTAAGACAACTCCCGCCACGATCGGCGCAGGACCGGGGTTCGGCGCCTTAGAAGCACGCTCTCCGAGGTGTGGACATGTCGGAGAGGACGATCGGACGGGCTGAACTGGTCCGCCAGCTCGGCGTGTCGCCGCGGCTAGTGCGCGAACTTCTGAGGCAGTACCATGGCTGGCTGAGCCAGCCAGACGCGGGCCGCTTCACGGCCCTGGACCTCGCGCGCCTGCAGATTGCCGCGCGTGGCAGGGTGGCAGGACGCACGGCCAAGGAAATCGAGAGTCAGCTGCTCGCGACGCGACGACGCGGTGAAGAGGTGCCGCTTGCGGCGGAAGGTCCGCCGGCGGGGGGATCCCAGGCCGCCGGTGAGGCCGCCGCGGCTCAGGAGGCCGTCGAGCCGGGCGCCGCGCCCAGGCCTGAGGGCCCGATCGCCGTCGAGCTGCAGCGCCTGCACCAGACGCTCTCCGAGAGCGCCGAAAGGGAGCGGCGGGACCGCGATCGTATGCTCACGGCTCTGATGCGCACCCAGCAGGAGGTCGCCCATCTTCGCGAGGAGCTCGGCACATACCGCTCACGACGTCAGCGCAAGCGTGGATTCATGCGTTGGTTTCGCGGCTGATTCGCTCGCGACGCATCCGCTCGAAGGAGACCACATGGCCCTGGCGCACCGGCAGGGCGTCGTCCGGGGAGCGACGCGCCCGCAGGAACGCCGCCGAGTTCAAGAAGCTGAAGGCCGCCTTGCCGTGGCGCTCGACAAGCTCCTCGCCGCGGGCCAGGAGAAGCCGGATCAGGTCCTCGCGGGCCGCCCAGGGCAACTGCTCGAACTCGCGCTGGTACACGCTCAGCGAGAGGATTGCCCGGACCGTGTCCTCCACGTGGTGCAGTTCGTGCGGTAGGCCCACCTGCTGAACCTCCACGTCGACGTACCCGAGCTCGTGCAGAAGTTCATCCGCCTCCTGCATGGTGATGAAACGGCGGTCGGTAAAGCCGCTCTCCTTCGGGTGCTGCATCATGCGCTGGAGCGGCGCGATCCACTCGGCAAAGGCGGGAACCCGCTTGAGATCCCAGGGCAGGCTCCAGAACATGCTCACGTGACCGCCGGGAACCAGGAGGCGGTGAGCTTCCGCCAGGGCCTGCCGCGCGTCGGTGAAGTGCAGGGCGAGGCTGCCCACCACCGCGTCGAACGAACCGTCCTCGAACGGCACCTGTTCGGCGCGACCGAAGAGGAAACGGACGTTGCGGATGCCGCCTTTACGCACCCGGCGCTTCGCGACCATGGTCATCTCGGGTGAGGGGTCCATGGCGTAGACGATCCCGGCGTCGCCAACACGGTCCGCCAGGCCCGCCTCCACGGTGAAGAGGCCGGTGCCCGATCCGATCTCGAGGACGCGGCTGCCGGGCTCGATGCGACAGAATTCGAGGAAGTCCCGGCGCCTCTCCGGCACGCAGGGCACCAGTTTGTCGAAGATGTGGTCGTAGTCGGCCCCTTGCTCGTCGAAATGGGCGATATAGAGGGCCTGGACGCGCCGGCTGAGAAATCCGGCGTCCCTCAGCGCCTTCGAGAGGTCCACCAGCCGCTCGCGGCCCCGCGGAGTCGTCTGGATGAAGCGGACGCCGTCGCGCAGGACGATCTCGCAGGTGCCGAGTGCGAGCATCACGCTCAGTTCGTTGTCGAGCGGCCGCTCCACCCACGGGCGGTGCAGGCGGCCGGTCGTGAAGTCGTCCTCGCGGACGCCGCCGAAGTACTCGATCGCGAGGAGATCCTCGTAGGCCAGGACGGAAAGAGCTGCCCGCACGAACGGTCCCACGCCGTGCACGTCGGCGAACTGCGCGAGCTCACCGAACAGTCGATGGATGCCTTCGGCATCCGGTACCCTGGGCAGGCCTTCGTAAACTCCGCGCATGCATGACGTCGAAAGGGCCGCGGTCCTCAGCACGTCATGGACGATGTCGCCGTAGATGGGCAAGATGCCGAGGCTGCGCGCCTTTTCCTGTACTGTCCAGTATTGGGCGAGGAACGCGGCGACATGCTCTTCCAGGGCGAACTCCGCGCGCGGGTCCAGGTCGCGCTCCGTGATCGCCCCCAACCAGGGGTCGAAAAACACCGCCTGCTCAAGCAGAAGACGGAGATCTTCGGTGACGTCGGGCAGATCCAACGTGGTCAACGGGTCAACCTCCGCAGAAAGTTTCGATATCGGGAGCGACCTTCCTACAACCACTAGAAGGACACGACCGCGAAAGCCAGAAGAGACTAGAGTCCACGCATACCATTCCCGGGGGGAAAGCATGCGCCGACGCTGCAAATTCGGACTCCTCGGCGCAGCCCTGCTCCTGCTGATCACCCAGGCTCCCCCCGCCGCGGCAGCGGCGCCGGCGGGCCCGCGTGGGATCGCTGCCAGTGGCTACGAGCTGATTGACTTTCAGACAGGCCAAGTCCTGCTGGCGCACAATCCGAACCTGAGGCTGGCGCCCGCGTCGACGACCAAGATCATGACCGCTCTGCTCACCGTGATGCAAGGGCATCTCGGACGTGCTGTGCGCGTTTCGAAGCAGGCCTACGGCGTCGAGGGGTCGAGCGCTTACCTGGTGCCGGGCCAGCGGCTGACGCTGCGGGACCTGCTCTATGGGCTTCTTCTGGTCTCCGGCAACGATGCGGCGGTCGAGCTGGCGATCGCGGACAGCGGTTCGGTGCCGGCGTTCGTCGCGCGCATGAATCGCGAGGCGAAGGCACTGGGGGCCACCCACACGACCTTCCTCAATCCGGACGGTCTCTATCTGCCTGGGCACGAGACGACGGCCCACGACCTGGCCCTCTTTACGCGGGCCGCCCTGACCTACCCGACGTTCCGCACGATCGACGGCGCCAAGTCGTTCTACTTTCCCGGCGTGCCCAAGCCGTACACGCTGGTGAACCAGAACATCCTGCTCTGGAACTATCCCGGGGCGATCGGTGTCAAGATCGGGTACACCATCCAGGCCAAGCAGTCGATCGTCGCTGCCGCGACGCGAGGCGGCGTGACGCTCATCGCGGTCGCCCTGCACTCCAATTACACGCACATGTGGCAGGACCCGCAGACGCTGCTCAACTGGGGCTTCGCGCACTTTCACAGTCTGCAACTGGTCTCGGCCGGGGAGAGATTCGCCAAGGCGCCTCGCGGAGCGGGCAGGGCGGTGGCCGCGGGTTCGTTCTCGTGGCTGATCGGCCCTGGCCAGCCCATGCCGCGGGTGAAGGTGCTCTACGACTGGCCGCAGGCCTGGCGCGCGGGGGAACCGATCGGCGACGTCGTCGTGGGCCCGCGGACGAGACCGCTCGCCGTGATCCCTTTGCTTGCGAGCGCGCCGTCGCCGCTCAAGGCGGCGGCCGGCGGCATGCTGCGATGGGCCGAGGGCGGGCTGGCCCTGGCCGTGGTGGTGGGCGCGTGGCGCCTGCGCCGCCAGCGCCGCCGCAGGCGCTATCGCCTTCGCGTGCGGCGGCGCTAGTCGGGGCGGCTGAACGGCAGATAGACCAGGAGGCTGACAAGGAAGCCGAGAAAGAGCCCGAGATTTGAGCCTTGGAAGATGCCCACCGCGAAGGGGCCCTGAAGCAGCGGTGGCACCGACGAGGTGAGCAGGGCAGCGGCGATGCCCACGAGCCAGGCGGCGAACGCGGGCAGCCTCACCTTACCGTAGCCGCTCTGGAGGCCTCGGTAGAGTTCTTGCACCCGGTAGTCGCGGCGCAGGTGGCGTAGGGTGTCCACCCCGAAGACGGCGGCCCATGGCGCCAGCACCGTCGCGAGCAGAGTCAGGAAGGAGACGTAGGCGCCGAGGAAGTTGTGCGCGACCAGCAGGATGTAGACGCTGGCGGCGATGGAGAGCGAGGCGTCGACGAGGATGGTGCGGGTGCGCCGCAGCGGTACGCCCGCGGCCATCAGGCTGAGCCCTGAAGAGTACACGTCCATGATGTCGCCCGTCACCATGCCTCCCGCCGCCGTCAGCAGGTAGGGGACCGCCATCCACGCGGGCAGGATCGCGCCGACCGCCGCGATCGGATTGGGCGCCGACGCCAGGCCCGGACGGCCGGCCGACAGCAGGATGCCGAGCAGGAGGAGCGCGAACGACGGGATGAGGCTGCCGAGGGTGGTTGCCCAGACGACGCCCGACCCCTTGACGTCCCTCGGCAGGTAGCGCGTGTAGTCCGCCGCGGTGTTGACCCAGGACAGGGCTCCGCCCGCGACGACGATGGAAAGCGCCGGCAGGAAGGCCGAGAGGAATGGTGCGCCGGGCGCCTTCAGCAGGAGCCCCAGATGCACGTTCGGCAGCGCGAGAGCGAACACGAGCAGCGTGAGCGCGCCAAACAGATACGATGCTACCGTCTGGATGCGGACGATGGTCGCGTGGCCGAGCAGGGCGACGGAGAAGGCCGAGAAGGTCACGATGACGAGCGAGAGCAGGGCGACGAGATTGGACGGGGGCAGGCCGAACGCCGCCGTCAGTGCTCCCTCGAGGGCGTAGGTGGCCGTCAGGAGCACGACGGTCTCCCAGCCGACGAGGTTCAGCCAGGAGATCAGCGACGGGACCACGTTGCCGTACGTGCCGAACGTGGCCCTAGAGAGCGTCAGCGTCGGCACGCCGGTGCGGGCGCCCGGGATGGCGAAGAGGCCGATGCCGGCGTAGGCGAGAGGCGCCAGCAGGGCAAGCGCGACGCCTTCGATCAGCGACAGGCCAAAACTCATCGCGATGGCGCCGAGCACGACGGTGAGAATCGCCAGGTTGCCGGCGAACCAGACCCAGAAGAGGCCGCTGAGCGACGCGTTGCGCGACGCCGCCGGTACCGGCTCGATACCGCTGCGCTCGATGTGCCAGACGCGATCCGTCTGCGGCTGTGGCTCTTTGTCCGGCAAGGCCAACCTCGCTACCTCCAAGAGAGAAGGAATGACGCCGCCCCGTCTAGGGAGTGCGGCGCCACAAGCTTCTGTGCGGTCGCGCTTCCCTTCGCTGGCATGACCCAGATCAGGTTCCAAGGGTCGGCCCGATGGCCATCTCAGCCTCGCACACGCGAGGCACCCCTAGCGGTAGTTCGACCATAGCAATCCCGTGCGGCCGCCGCAAGGTGCAAGGTTGTGTATTGGGGCGGGGCAAAGAGGGCAGGGGCCCGGTTGCCCGTCTGGGCCGCAGGACGGCGGCAAGGGGCCAAAGCCCGCTTGCGAGCTTGGCCCGTCGGGACCTCTGCGCTAGTCCGTGGCGCGCAGGACGTGGCGGAGGGTTCGCCAGGGCGCGGGCGACTTTGGTCTGACGTTGTCCTGCCGGCCGCGCCATACACAGGGCCGCTACAGCATAGGCTCTTCCCAGTGCGAGAAGGGGAGAGCTTATGCATCAGGTAGAGGCGCACGGATTGTCGGTGGCAGAAGTAGCGTCGCAGCTCGCGAGCGATCCCGCCGTCGGGCTCACCTCCCGCGAGGCCAGCCGGCGTCTGGCGCGCTATGGCGCGAACGAACTGCCCCATCCGCTTCCGCGCAGTCTCCTGCGGGTATTTCTGGCCCAGTTCCAGGACTTCATGGTGCTGGTTCTGCTCGGAGCGACCGGCATCTCCTTCTTCCTCGGCGAGGTCGGCGACGCCATCACCATCATGCTGATCGTCGTCGTCAACGCGGTGCTGGGCGCACTGCAGGAGTTCCGCGCCGAGCGCTCGCTGGAGGCGCTCAAGGAGATGTCCGCCCCGCACGCGCGGGTGCGTCGCGACGGTGAGGAGCGCCGGATCCCGGCGGCGGCGGTCGTGCCTGGCGACCTTCTGCTGCTGGAGGCGGGAGACAAGCCCCCGGCTGACGCGCGCCTCCTCCGCGCGACGGAGCTGGCGGTCGAGGAATCGCTATTGACCGGCGAATCCGTGCCAGTGGAAAAGTCCGCGGACTGGATCGGCGACGCTCGCGCGCCGATCGGCGAGCGCAAGAACATGGTCTTTGCCGGCACCACCGTGATCCGGGGACGCGCCGTGGCCCTTGTGGTGGCCACCGCCACGGCGACGACGATGGGTGGGATCGCGCGGCTTCTCAGCGAACAGAAGAATGAGCCGACTCCGCTGCAGCTGAAGCTCGAAGGGCTCGGCAGAACTCTCGTCTGGGCGTGCCTCGCCATCGCGGCGGTCGTCGTGGTGGCGGGCGTGCTGCGTGGTGAGAGCCTCTTCAGGATGTTCCTCGCGGGAGTGAGCCTGGCGGTCGCCGCAATCCCCGAGGGGCTCCCCGCCATCGTAACGATCGCGCTCGCCGTCGGGGTACAGCGCATGCTGAAGCGCAATGCCCTCGTCCGGCATCTGCCCGCGGTGGAAACGCTTGGGTCCGCCACGGTCATTTGCTCAGACAAGACAGGACACTCAGTTTATCTCCGCAGAAGCAAGCCTTCCGTTGGACCCCGAGCTACAGCCTCCATCGTTCGATGAGGTTTACAGGCTTAACCACGAGCAGGGGATGACCCTCAAGGAGATCGCACGCGAATACGGGATGAGCTGGGACACTGTGCGTAGAATGTTCAGGGGCCACAAAGCCACATGGATCAGCCGCAGCGACTTCCAGCGTCGAACACGACACAAGGCACTCAGCACGGTGCTTGCGATGCGAGAGGCCGGTAGATCCCTACAAGAGATCGCAACAGCGCTGGACACCCATCCTCGGCGTGTCAAACGGATCCTCCAAGAGCATGAGCAAGCAGTATTTGAGCAACGCCCCGACCTCACCTAAAGCAGGTGCGGTCGGCTGCCAGGGACGCGAGAGATGGTATTAGTGCCAGGCTCCCCTCGCCGGGAGCCTGATTCCTTTTGTCGAGGGGGTGAAGCGGTGTCGCAGGGAGCCATCGTGCGCGAGTACGGCAACGAACCTATGGTGAAAACCCCTACGGCACTTCTTGGGAACCCCGCCATCAGCAGCCATGCCGCGCTTCTCTACGGACTCATCGCCGTCTATCTGTCCATTGAACACACCAACCCGAACCACCGGCGTCTTGCGCTCGACATGGGGGTAAGCGTGCCGACCGTAAGACGAGCGCTCAAGGAACTCGTTGACGCAGGTTGGGTGCAGGTCAGACCCGATGTGGATGTCCGTGGACAGCGCGTCGCCAGCATCTACAGGTTGATGGACGAAGACGGAAGCCCGCTGTTCGAGGCTGTCAACCGCCCGCTTGCCGAGGATGAAAAACGATTTGTGTACTTCATCCAACACGGAGAAGACGGACCAATCAAGATCGGCGTAAGCGTTGACGTGGCTGGTCGTCTGCGAACCCTCCGTGCCGCGTCGCAGGAGCCCCTGGTGCTTCTCGGCACACTTCCAGGTGGGGCGGATCTCGAGCAGGTTCTCCACGACCGCTTCCGGGATCACAGGGTCCGTGGGGAGTGGTTTCGGCCTTCGCCAGAGCTGATACGGCTGGCCAGAGGGGCAGCCAAATAGAGAGGTGTGGCGCCGTGGTGCTGTTGCCATCGCCGGAGATGACCGCGCCGCTACGTGGTTCTAGTCGTGCCGGGGCTAACCTGGGTCAGTTCAGGCAGAGCTAACCGTGCCCATCGGCAGAGGTTCATACATCGAGGTGGTTGCCTTGGCTCCAACCTTGAAACGCCGGTACGATGAGGTCTCTGCGTCAGACTTGGCGGCGGCAGGAGTGACGATAGGAGTGCCGCTTGTCGTCCTTCAAACCCCAGCGCTGTCGCTCATCGAGAAACTCGT
>JAJZAT010000020.1 GCA_021799275.1 Bacillota bacterium | reverse complement strand
CGGCGCTCTTGTACGCTCATCCTGCCTTTCTCCCTGACCTGGTTGCCCTGCCAAGTAGCACGCAGGTCATCGAGAAAGGTTTTACACAGACACCCGATTTACCTTGCTACCAGTTATGGGAGAACAAAGGGCTTTTTCCTATGCCCTATACCTCGCGGAGTTGGACTATGCGTTTATGCAGTCCGCCTGGGCCGCTGAAAAGTCTAAAAGTCCACGGTTAAGTCTCTTCGGATAAATTGCATCGGGTTCGAGCGCTCCCCTGACTGGTCCTCGCCGCAGTGCTCGGAATACAGTTCGCTGGTCAATGAGCGTAACGATATGCTCCATGGTAACGTAGTGGTCGAAAAACTTCGGTTCAACGACGTCTACTTCCAAGGGACTGTGCCGATATTTCAGGAGTACCGGACGATGTGGGAACGAAGCCTTGGAGTCGTTATGAGAGCTGTGGGGCTGGAAAAGGTCCGTGAGGAAGTCACGGTAGTAGGAGAATTCACTGCGTATCTGATGGGTTGCCTTGAGAAGGATGTAAGAAAGGAATTTGGGATGATTGCTGACAAATATGAATTGGGTTTGAATAAGTCCACACAGAAGTTGGGGATTCTGTTTCCTGAGCACCTTGTTGACTTTAGACCTGCGCGGCCTGGCAATCGGGAGTAGCGACATCGAAAAGGCGTCCGTGTCTTGACAATTACGGAGCCATCATGCGTCGCTGTTGCTGGGCGAGGGAGGGTAGCCGGGCGGATCAATCGCAAGGGCTCGCGCGGGTGCCCGAAAAGCCTTACGCGGCCGACGCGAAGCACGATCGGCCTGCGGGCGGTGGAAGGGTACGGCGTGACCAGATGCAATCGGTTGGACTGAAAGAGAAGCGTGAGGGCTCGAGACCCCTTGACTGGTGATCAGGAGGTTCGGAACCGTGGCGGAAGAGGCTCATCACTGCTGGATCGCACACCTTCTGGCCGTGAGTCAGATCTACCGACCAGAGGACCGCACATGTGAGGCGCAGCGCGCTGTGGAGCACAATGCCATCGCACAATGAGAACGGTAATGCTATGGCAAAGAGCGTGATGATTCACGTTCGTGTCCCAGCTGAAGTCGTGAAGGAGATTGACGATCTTCGAGCTGATGAGACGCGAGGGGCTATTGTCACTGAGGCACTAAGAGAGTACGTGCACCGACTTCGGCAATTGCAGGCCGTGCGGTCAGGCAAGGGAATGCTTACGAACGACCTTCCGCCGCATTGGCGAAGCGAGGAAGAAACCGACGCATGGGTTCGGTCGGTGCGAGCCGGGTGGGATAGGGGCGACTAATGGCGACCTTCGAGCTCCATACCACGGCTACCGGCAAGGCTGACGATGAGGCGCCGTCCTAGGAGTGCAATGCTGGTTCGCTCGCCTCGGTAAGGACGGAGCGGTCTGAACATCGCGTCAGGGCCGAGCCGAATGTGGGAAGGGTTCCCCATGTCCTCTCTCTCTCCATGCCGTGCGCTCAGCGGCCCAGCCAGAGCAGGAACACGCTCAGGGATACGAGCATGACGACGTAGGCGACATCCACCAGGCGGACACGCAGGCGCCGATAGTAGCTGCGTGCCTTTGCACGCTCCATGGCGTCTCCCGTGAAGCCCCGCGCCTGCATGGCGATCGCGACCCGTTCACCGGTGCGGATCGCCTGCCCGAGCAGCGGCAGCGCGTAGGTCACGACGCGAGTGACGCGGAAGCGGCCGTCCCGCTGGCGCAGGGCCCGCGCTCGCCGCAGCCGATTCCATTCCTCCTCGAAGAGGGGGAAGAAGCGCAGCCCGGCCAGCGTGCCGTATGCGAACTTCGGTGGGACCCGGAAGTTCTGCGCCAGACTGGACAGCAGATCCGTGACGTCAGCCGTGGAGACGAAGAGGACGGCGAAGGTCACGGTGGCCAGCATCCGCATGCCGAGCGCGAGTCCCGCGTAGAGGCCTGGGAGGCTCAAACGGAAGAACAGGAAGTGCACGGCCGGCGCGCCGGGCGGCACGTGGGCGTATGCCGTGAGCGTCCACGTGTACATGGCGAAAAAGATAAGGAACGGCAACATCCGCGTGGCCACTTGGCGTAGGGTGAGTCTTGCGCCTAGGACGAGCAGCAAGAGCGGCAGCAGCGTCAGGTAGGCACCCTGGCGCACGTTCACCGTGAAGGCCAGCACAACCATCGCCAGCAGGGTAGCGAGGAGCTGCATCGCCGGATGGAGTCGACCGATGGGAGAGAGCGCCTGGGCCGGCGCGATGCGCACGAATCTCGCGGTGACGCCACCGGGCGATACATCCGGTGCGTCCTCCGCGGCGGGGGGTTCTTCCTGGTCCGCGACGAGGTTGGCGGCGCGCAGGATATCTGATCGCTCGACGAGTTCCTGAGGTGATCCGGAAAAGAGCAGGCGGCCCTCCGAGAGCGCCACCACCTGCGTCGCATAGCGCCGCACCAGGTCCATGTCGTGCGTCGTCACCACAACCGTCCGCCCGGAGGCCTGCAGGGCCAGAAGACGCTGCATGATCGCCTCCTGCGTGCGCGCGTCCTGGCCGAAGGTCGGCTCGTCGAGCAGGTAGGCCTCGTGCTGCTGCACAAGCATCGCCGCGACCGAGAGACGGCGCTTCTGCCCCTGGCTGAGCGCGAACGGACTTTGCCGCTCGTGGCCAGCGAGGCCGAATTCGCGGAGCAGCTCGAGCACGTCGTCCGGCACCTGTCCGTCGCCTAGGTAGCGGTTCGCGAGTTCCTCCGCCACCGATTCGTAGACGAACTGGTGCTCGGGGTTCTGGAAAGCGAAGGCGATCTCGCCCCGACCGGTCGGGCGCTCCAATGTCCCCTCGGTGGGCCTTTCGAACCCCGCCAGGACGCGCAGCAGCGTCGACTTGCCGGAGCCGTTCGGACCGACGATCGCGGTCAGGCTCCCGCGCGGGATCGCGAAGCTCAGGTCACGAAAGGCGAAGCGCGGCTCCTGACCGCGCCGGCGGAGTCTCCGGCGCAGGGCCGCCGCCACGTAGGTGTAGCCCAGTCCCTCGGCGCTAAACGTCACGGTCGTAGCCGAGTCGGCGACCGGTCTGGCCGGAGGAGACGGCTGCGCTCCGGGCGAGCTGGCCCAGTCGGGCACGACGCCGAGTTCCCGCATCTGCCCGAAGCGCTCCTCGACGGTGGCAGGGAGGGGCCCCGCGAATACCTCCCTGCCTCCCGGGCCCAGCGCCACCACGTAGTCGAGGCTGCCCATCAGTCCGGCGAACTTGTGCTCGATGACGAGCAGCGTGTGGCCCATCTCGCACAGCCGCGCGATCAGGCGAAAGATCTCCGCGGTCGCCCGCGGGTCGAGGTTAGCCGTCGGCTCGTCGAGCACCAGAAGTTCCGGGCGCTGCGCGAGCGCGCTGGCGATGGCGAGCTTCTGCTGCATGCCCCCCGAGAGCACCCCGTCGAACTCCTCCGGATCGACCGCGAGGCCGACATCCCGAAGCGCCTGCGCAATGCGCTCAGGCATCGCCTCTGTCGGCACGCGCAGGTTCTCGGGGCCGAACGCGACCTCCCGCCCGACGGTGAGCTGGCAGAGCTGCGCCGCCGGGTCCTGGAACACATAGCCGACCGCACCCGGGCGGAGGAGGCGCGGCGAACGCCAGACCTCGCCGCGCACCTCCGCCTCCACGACGCCCGGTATGAGGCCTACGGCGATCTGGGCCAGCGTCGACTTGCCGCAGCCGCTCGGGCCCACGAGGAGCACCGCGTCGCCCCGCCGCAGCTCGAAGTCGGCCCCTTCGATCACGGGCGGGCGATCGCCATAGGACAACGCCACGTCCCTCAGGCGCAGCAGCAACTCCCCTGGATGGTCGGCCGGCACGTCGACCGCCACTTCAGGAGGCGTGAGCCTGCTCCTTCGCGATCGCGAAATTGCGCAGCACGCCAGTGCGACGTAAAGCGTCGCCGACCAGCTTCGAAAGCGCCCCCGCGAGGATCGCGCCGGAGACCATCGAGGCGACCAGGTACCCGGTCTGCAAAGCCGCCGAGTAGTCGTTCACGCCGTAATAGAAGTAGGAGTAGACGTAGTTCCCGATCCCGCCGAGCGCGGTCGCGAGCAGCATGAAGCCCCAGCCGTAGCGCTTCCAGCCCCCGAGCGCGAACCCCACCTCGACACCCAGGCCCTGCGCGATGCCAATGGTGAACGCCTGAATGCCGTAAGGACTGCCGAGCAGAAACTCGATGAGGCCGCCGACCGCTTCCGCCAGCAAGGCCGCGCCGGGACGGCGCACGATGTAGGGAACGATGCCGGCCGCGATCCACCAAAGTCCGTTGAACAGCGCGAGCAGGACCGGGTTGACGGACGACGGCACGAACTTGAAGATGATGTCCCAGCCGAGGTAGATGGCGCCCGCCACCACCGCCAGCACCGACGCGACCACGATGTCCCTGAGCTTCCACTGCACACCCGGTCCCTCCTCGCGCGATGGCCTGGGGCGCGGCGGCGGCGACGGAAAACGCGTCCGACTCCCTAGGAGTCGGACGCGTGGCGTTCGCACACCTACGTTCCGCTCTGCCTTCCCTCCGCTGGCATTACCCAGTTCAGGTTGGTAGGGTCTGCGCCGTGCGGCGCACTCTCAGCTCCCGCTCCCCTAGGCACTGTGAGTCTAGCCGCACCCTTCGAGCGTGTCAATCGGTCGTGGCGCCTCGGAAAGTGTAAAGCAGGTGGGGCTGATGGCGGCCGCCGACCGACGACGGGAAATGACCTGGCGGGGCCGAACAGCGGCCGTTCGCAGTGATGGTTCAGGATGAGCGGCCCACTGGGCATAAAATCACCATGCGATCACCGAAGCCTCTCAGGGGCTTGCGGACGCCCGCGTCGCCGCACGCATCAGGATTGTTGCGAACTGCGCCCAAGTGACGGGCTGCTGGGGCTCGAAGCGGTCACCGGTGTCGCCCGTCACGATGCCGAGCCCCTGGGCGATGCCTACGGCGTTCACGTACGTGGGAGCGATCTGCGAGGCATCGGCAAACTTCACGTCCACCTTGTTCGACATGCCGATAAGCGCGCCATAGCCAAGCGCCCGCACCGTCCAGTCGGCCAACTCCTCCCGCGTCACTGTTTGGCTCGCTTGGCTCGCTTGGCTCGCTTGGTTAGCTGCGCTCGGTGGGAGGATGTCAGCTGCGACAGCTCTGGCGATGTCCATGCCGTACGGCCCCGGGGGTGGCGGCACGTTCGCCGAGGAGCCACCAAACGTTGGCGTCGGCAGGATCTGCAGTAGCGCGTGGATAGCCGGTCCGAGCGTCACCGTATCGTTCGGGCCAACTCCGGCAGGCAGGAGGCCCGCCTGAGAGAAGGCCCAGAGGGGCGTCTCAGCCCAACTGCCAGCGATCGACGCGGATGGTCCGCTGGGGGAGTCAAACGCCAGGCCATCGGCACCGTAAACCTGCCCGCTTACTGCGTCGAACTGCACTTGCCCAAGCTCATTGCGCGGATTACGGAAAACATAGACGAGCTCCGGTGCCTGCAACTGGGGTGTTCCACTTGGCGGGCTGGATGGCGTCCACTGAAGCTCGTAAGCGAGCTGGACGGGCAAGGCCGCAAGGGCCTTCTCGGCGGCGGCCTGCGTGAGTAGGGACATGGTGCCGCCGCTGGCCGTGAGGGTGTGCCAGTTGCGGTAATAGTTCACGATCCTCCCTTGCGGGTCCACGTTGACGACGACCGAGTCCTGGGCGACCGGGATCCCGTCATAGAGCCGCACGAACCGCACCTGCCAATCGTTCCCGGGCTGGGTCACAGACTTTGTAGCCGGCATCGCGACGGTGTCCGCAAGCTCCTGGGGATCGACCGCCTTGACAAAGGCCGCGGCCACGCTCGCCGCCTGCTGGGCATCGTTGACCTCAGTCGATCCCGAAGCCGCTGAGGACTGTGCGGGCTCTGGCAGGAACAGCTGACTAAGCTGCCCGCCATTCTGTGCGATCTCCACGCTCAGCCCCGGTGCTCCCGACTGCGACTGCCCCGGCGGCTGGAACTGGATGTCCCACAACTGCTCCGTCACCCCTTGGCCCGTGATCTCTCCGGTACCTGACCCCGTTGCGGTCCAGCCGGTGAAACCGGCCTCTTGAACGATCTGTTCTGCTTCGCTGCGCGCCTGATCCTCCGAGATCGGCGCGCCTTGCTGGGATTCGGGCGTGGCCGTCAGTTCAGCCGGAGCGGCCGCCACACTCGGCACCTGCGGCAACTCCGTGCCTATGATGGGTTCACCCGTTCCAGCCGTGCCGCCGGTGGTCGCGTCCCATGCGCCGTTCGTGGGTGCTAGCTCCCACACGGGACGCAAGGTCGTGGGACCACCGCCGCTCGTGACGATCGATGCGGATCCTGCGGCGTCGTAGGCGAGAACCAGACCCTCACCGGCAAACTCAGCGGCTGCGGCGCGGTCGGCGGGAAGCGTCTGCGACGCGGGAGGGAAGGTCACGTTCGGGATGATCTGGTCGTTGAAGCTCGTGACCGAGCCGGTCAGCGCGTCGATTTGCACCGACACGCCCGCGTCGAGCACCGGGAGGCCCTCTACGGTCTCGTGCCAACCCAGCTGGTAGGCGACGTGCAGCGAGCCGCCTGCGCCCTGCAGCGTGACTGCCGGCGCCATCGGCATAAGGTTGGCCGTACCGCCGGTCGCCTTGGCGAGGAACGCCGTGGCCAGAGACTGCGCCGCCGTCAAGGTCAATGGATTGGCCCTGGCCTTGCCCGCAGGCGGAAATGTCGCCATGACCAGCTGCCCCGTATCGCCGTCGACGGAGGCGAAGGCCCCCGGCGCGGCCTGGCTGGGCCACTGGAACATCCAAAGAGGATTGCCGGAGAAGGGATCCGACGAGGTCTGAACTTGCGGGCTGCCCATTTGGTTCACCTGGGGGAAGAGGGCGGCCAACTTGGCCAGCGCCTGATTCTGCGGGATGGTCGGCGTGGGGCTCGGCGTGGCGTCAGAATACAGAGTGGTCAGGGTTGCCGTACCGCTGCTGTCAGAAGCAGAGGCGAAGGAAGCGGGCTCGATGGCTAACAATAGGGACGCCAGGGCTATACCGACGGCCGCTTTGAGCAGGGGGCTCACCTCCAGAGGACAAGATGTGAGAGCGGTCTGCCGCGCGGGACGAGCCAGGCCCCCCCAGACAACTTCCAGTTTATATCCAGCCCCTTTTGTGTCACAAGGAGGACAGCCACAGGTCCTGCAGCAGGCTGTCGCCCGCCTGCGACCGAGCTTCCTGTGACAGGGGCGGACTCCACAACCCAAAGGCGAGGCGAGGAGACTCGACAGCTATCGTATGTATGAGTTGACGGACGTAAAACAACCAGGTACTCTGTTCGCGTAGTGACGCCAGGAAGGAAGTGTGGCCGTGGAGGAGCTTCTGCCCGGCGTCTTTGCGGTTCAATCGCCTGTCTTCGAGCTCCTGGCTTCCATGTTCCGCCTGCAGTCCCACGAGCGGCTGACGAAGGGCGATTTCGCGGGACTTGCGGAGTTTGACCTGGACCTTTGGGTGGACCGGGTCCGTGGCACCCTGCCTGACGACGTCAAGCAAGGTCTTGAGGTCTTCTTCGACTTCGAGAGCTTCATCGGGCTCTCCATGGTTGGGTTCGCTTGGAAGACCGACGCGTGGCGGTCCGTCGACGCATTCCTGACGGCGCTTAGGGCCGCCTCGCCCCATGCGCTGTTCGAGTCCTTTCTGCAGACCGGCTTCAGTCCGGCAGATTTCCCCGCCGTGGAGGACACCGAAAGGGTGCGCGCCTACATTGCGCGTGCCGCGCTCCCCCCGAAAGAGAAGTGGAAGCTCGCCTATCTTTACCTCGAACGTGAAGGGACAAAGCAGCAATTCATCACGTTGGTGGAACAGTGCAATGCCTTGTACTTCAGCGCGGAGTGGGACCGGCTCTCGCAGATCCAGGCCGCGAACATCGCGGAACTGCGGGCCAAGGTGCGCAGCCGCCAGGATCTCAAGCGGGAGTTCCCCTACCTTTACTTGAGGGACGCCGAGACGAGGGTCGTGCTGGCGCCCTCCGTCTTCTACCATGTCGACAGCCTCTCCGCGGATGATGGCGATGGGAACTTCTTCATCACTGTGTACGGCATCCACATGGCGGGCCTCTGGGCGGGCCAGGTCGAGATTGTCCCCCTCCTCAAGGTGCTTGCCGACGAGACGAGGATCAAGATCATCAAGGCGCTTCATGGCGGCGAGAAGTTCGGCTACGAGCTCGCCGAGCGGCTGGGCCTCTCGAGCTCCACAGTGTCGCACCACCTGGGGCATCTAGCGTCGGTCGGACTTGTTGTGGGAGAACGGGAGGAGAACCGCGTCTACTACAGGCTTGACGTGAAGCGCATGCGCCAGCTCCTGGCGGTGCTCGCCCAGGAACTCGGGGGGTGATTTCTTTGTGCCTGGCTGTTAGATAACGGTGAAGTCTAATGCGAGATACATATCAAAAGAGAGCGAGGGACACGTGATGGCCAAGGCGGGCTTCCGGTTCCCGTTCCAGCTTCTGCAGAGGAACCGCCAGGTGCGATACCTCTGGATCGGGGAGACCTCCTCGTACTTCGGAGACATGTTCTACGACGTCGCCATCATGTGGTACGTCTTCTCGCGCACCGGCTCGGGTTTGGACACCGGGCTCGTGCTGATCGCCGCGTTTGTGCCTCAGGTCGCAGTCGGGCCGCTCCTCGGGGTGCTTGCCGACCGTGTGGATCGCAAGCGCCTCATGCAGGCGGCGAGCGGCATCCAGGCGCTGCTGACCGGTGCGTTGGCACTGTTCGTGTTCGCACACCACATCGCGCTTTGGGAGATCTACCTCGTGACCGTTCTCATGTCGGTGGTCGATCTGGCGTACAGTCCGGCACGCGCAGGACTCTTCCCGGATCTGGTCGACTCCGAGGACCTGTTCAGCGGCAACGCCATGTTCACCGTGTCCCGACAGATCGCGCGGGTGGTGGGGTCGACGGCGGGAGGCGCGCTGGTGGCGCTGGCCGGCGCTCCCCTTGCGATCGCCTTCGACGCGCTCACATTCGTCGTGTCGGTGGTCCTTCTCATGCCCGTCAGGGCGCGGTCTGCGGAAAGAGCCAGTGACTCTGGATCCTCCGTGGCCCGTGACCTGCAGGTGGCGTGGCAGTGGCTGCGCAGGCACACGGCACTTCTGGTCCTGATCATCATCGGCGCCTTGAGCAACATCGCGATCGGTCCTTCCAACGTGCTCCCTCCGATGCTGATCCGCGACGCGCTCCACGCTGGTGCGCAGGCCCTTGGCATCTTCGACGCGAGCATAGGCCTTGGCGTGATCGTAGGCGGACTCGTTCTCGGGTCGCTGCCGTCGGAGCGGGTCGGACCGCTGTTCCTTGCGGGGCTCGGACTCGAGGGGCTCGCCTTGGGCATCATCTCGACGGCGCACGCCGTCTTCGTGGCGTACGCCGGGAACTTTGTCCTCGGGCTGGGCCTGGTGGCCGCGAACCTCCCTACTGCGACACTCTTGCAGAGCATGGTTCCAGACAGCATGCGCGGGCGGATCACCGGTCTTGGTGGCATGCTCAACACGGTTACCATCCCGCTGAGCTACGGTGGCATTGGCATGCTGGGCGACGCGATCGGCGCGCGGGGCTGCTTCGCGATGGCGGGTGGCCTGATGGGCGGCTGTGTGGCCTTGGGCTTTGCGACCAGAGACATTCGCCGTCTGTCCTCTGGTGCGGAGGCAAAACGAGCGGCGATCGACGCGTGAGATCGAGGACCATCAGGATGCGCGTACCTAACCCCTCTGGACCTATTGATTACAAGTCAACGGGTCGAAGTCGAAAGCCGCAGGAGGCTTAAGCCCTCTTTGTCGGGCTTTCGACACGTTACATGTCCACTCGAAGGTCGCGACGGAGCGCTCACCACCGAACTCAGCACCTCAGACCGAGGAGACAGCGGGACTTGACTTGAGAAACCTGCGTCCTGGCTGGATTCGACGCCGCAAGCGCCTCTTACACCTAGGCGTGGTCGGCATGTTTTGAGGTTGGATGAGCACCCCGCTTTTCGCTGCGACAAAATGAGTCGCTCTTTGCGGCAGGCAAGGATGGACGGATCAGGATCTTGGCTGGAATGCCTAGGCCATCGTGAAGTCTTCGGATCATCCGCGCGGATAAACTACGGCGCCGATTCAGAACCTCCGCAACTCGACTGCGAGTTCCAATCAGAGACTCAAGGTCTCTTCGTGTAAGCCCCTGCTGTTCCATTCTGAATTCTATGCCTCGATAGGATCCGGGCTGTCGATGGGAAAGTGCTCGGCCTCATACTGCTCAATAAGTGTGACGAGAACATCCAGACGATCTCCATCGGGGGTGCCAGCCTTTGAGCCCCAAAGTCGCTCGACTTCCGTGAGAGATTTCTCGTAGTCTGCCGGCGTCCTAATCGGCCTTACCTCGTCACTCATGTTCGACCTCCTTGACATTGATGCGATCGTAGTCCTGGTGAGTTCCGATCCACTTTATCCAGACGATAGCGAGTTCAGAGTCGACGGACATTACCAAACGATAGGCGTTGCCCTTGATGTTGAACACAATACGGTCGGACTTGACCAGGAGGGGTGGGGCGTTCGCATGGTCATGGTCCCTGACGATGAACTGGAAAAGCTGCCGATCATCCAAGTGCGAGAGCCCACCGATGGATGAGTGCCTTTCGGTGTGAAGCTGCGAGTCGTTGAGATTGTGACGCCTGCATCGGACGGCGAGCCCTTACCGCTTGCGCGTTCAGGTTGGGGAACTAGCCAGGGAACTGTGTCACCAGCTTTCTGGTCTCCGGGCTAAAACGAGCCACTTCCTCTTCTGTAAGCAAGTCCCGCCGATACATCGTCACGAGGCGAAGTAGCGCAACCGAGCGACGCATGTCGTCGAAGGCGTCAGCAAGTTCCTTGTCTCGCGTACGCAGCAGCCTGTAGAGATCCAGATAGCGTTCATGGGAGGTCTTCGAATCGTTGTCGCACACAGCGCGACACTCATCCAGGACGCGCCAGCAGAAGCGATCGAGCGCGACAGGCTGCAACTTGCGAAGCGTCTTCCAATCAGACTCCGGCAGATCCACCGTGCGCAACCTCCTTGCGCTTACACTTTCTAAGAGGGGGGATGTGATCGCGGTAGCAGGGTGGATATATCGCGCCAACGAATGGGGGAGCGCAAGCATGGCGCTCATCAAGGCGCGAAACTGTGGGGAGTTGACGATCCCGTCAGCGTTTCGCGGGGCCCTGTACATGGAACCGGGGTGCAGGCTCATGTGTGTGCAGTTGGCGCCCCGGATATTCGCCGTCGAAGTCATTCCGAGGCGTGTGCCGGAGGACTTCCCGACGTTCGACGTCAGCATGGGTGAGATACGCGATGCGATGGGGCGGGAGATTGCGCAGCAGGCTCTTAGGGACATCGAGCCCGACGAGAGGACGTAACCGCGGGGGGACCGGCTCCCGCCTGTTCACGCCCCCTTTGATACATGATACCTTGGATGCCGTCACAGCGCTTCGCGTCGAGGGGGTCCTATCCATGACGGACGATGCCCATGCCGCCGGGCGGGTTTGTTTCACGAATTGGCGAGGCGTCACATACGTTCTCTGCTCCATCGCCACCAAAGCCGGCAAGACGCGGCTGGTCGCCTCGAGAACGGTTGTCGGGACTCCACTGTCTGCCATGCCTGAGGGGTATGAGTTTGCCGAGAACGTTAACGGGCAGGTGTCGGTGCGCAGGACACGTCCGCCGCTCATCGCACCGGAGGAGCTTGAGACGGTACGCAAGACTCTCGCCTCGACTTCTGGGTGCCAGTCGTACCGCGCCGCGATCGTGGGTAACGCTGTCGTAATCTACGAACCTTCCATGCGTCCACTCGAACTGAACGCACTTACCCGGGAGTTCCCATACTTCGAGGACATCATGCGCAGGGTGAGGAGTTTGACGGCGAGCACGGCCACGTACAGCCCTCTCGTGCGGTTCGTCCTGAGCGATAAGACGCGGCGCACATTTGACGTCGAACGGCGCGTGTACTCTGGCGATGAGGGTTGGCTGCCAGTAGAGTGGGACAGGCTGCTTGCGCCGGCGGCGCGCGGAGCGGCGAGGCGCTTGGGGCCCAACGGGCCAAGGGAAGCTTTCTACGAGTGGGGCTAGGGTGTTGCAACGCCTTCACGTTCGCATGCGCTGTTGCCGCTGTCCCGGTTGGGGCCACTACGCTAGGGACGCGGCAATTCTGTAGCTCCATGGGAGCCGCCGCGTGGACGCCTTATCCGGCGGCGGCTGTCCGGGAAGGCCACGCGTGAACGGCCGCCACCCACTCGGCCACGACGCCTTTCCAGGGATCCATCTTCGGCGACGGCCGCGGTTCCTTCAGGTGCATCCGCCGTTCCGGCTCGATAACCTCTTCCGCCAGGTACCGCCGCACGGTGCGGCGGTTGATCCGCAGAATCCGGGCAATTGCCCGCTCGGAATGTCCACGCTGGTGCAAAACCCGGATAGACTGGATATCGGGCACGTCGAGCATCTCCTTCCCTCCTGACCACGCTTTGGCTGTGCAACCTCAGCGTACCAGGAGCCGAATGGAACCCGATGTGCCCCTCGTTCACCTCAGGACGTGGTGCGCTTTTCGCAGATCACATGGTGCGCTCCTCGATGAGCGTCGACAGGAGTCGCCAGAACAATTAGGTTTCACCGCTGCTTGGTTCCTCTAGGCGCTACCAGACTTGACATGGGTACCCGACCGGCGGGACTTGCTTCTCTTCGAGCCTGTGATAAGAGTGGCAAAGGACTTCCCGACGGTGACAGTCCGGCGGCGAGGTGCGACTCTGGAGGCTACTTCGCCGCCGGACTGCCGAGCCCCAGGTAATGCCGTATGATGACCCGAAGTAATGTGGACTTCGCAATCCCGATACCCTTCGCCGCGGCGTCCAGAGCCGTGTCTTCCTCCTTGGACAACCGAACGGTCAAGCTCGCCGTTCGGCGTTCCACCCTAACATGCTCGGCGATGGGTGCGTGCTCCAGCCAATCTTGACGATGGTTTTCAATGAGACTCAACAACTCCGCGAAGGTACGGTCCGCCTCCACTACGTCGTCCCCTTTCTTTGAAGTAACGCGCCTGTGCTGTCCCGTCGGCGTCCATGGCTGTTATTGTGCTCCACATACCTTGGTACGGCGGCGGTGAAAGATGATCCCCCAGACCTCCAGCATCCTTCCGTCAGCGGTGATGCCGACAACTCCGAAGACAGGGTTTCTGACGTCAGACACTTGCGCGTCCAAAAGCACTGGAACACCTTCGAGGACGTGCTCAACTTCATCGGTCGTCACACCGTGCCTGTCGAGCATGTGGAATACGTTGTGCTCATAGCGAGGTTTGGCGGCTTCCGGGTGGTCCCAGAAGAAGCCCACGATGGTGGCCGTGTGGACCTTAATCGGCATGTTCCGCGACTCACCGTTCCTAGTGTATCACTTTGTCTTACAGTCTAGTACCGTTTCTGCACTTAAATAGAAAATACTGCAAGACGATAGCCATCGCAGGGTAAGAAGGCGGCCTCCCGCTGATCGTCACTACGCCCTGCCGGCAAGTGGCTTGTGAGATCGGCCAATCGGTAAGCGGTGCGATGCGTTAGGCTGACCTCGTGACTAGTGGTCACTGGGTCAATCCTTGACGCCCTGATCAAGATCGCGGAAGGCAGGTCTCACCGTGGCGGTCGGTATGAACAGGCGGAGTGGACCGTCAGGGAAGGGCAAGAAGCCAAAGTGCTGATAGAAGTCAGCCGCTACGGGGTTCTTAGCGTCTACGATAACTGCAAAGACACCCATAGACTCGTCGCTGACGCGGCAGATCCGACGCAGTGCGTCGACCAGTAGGAATGTCCCAAGCTTCTTGCCGCGAAATCTGAGATCTGTAGCGAGACGGCCAATCAGTGCAACGGGGACCGTCGGATACTTGGGCAGATGGCGACGGACGGACTCAGGGAGATCTGCAAGAGCAACACTCGAGGCGGAAAGAGTGTAGAACCCTGCGACGACCTGCGGCCTGGCCGTCGGCACAAGTACGTGGACCACTGTCGTACCTCGGCGCATGTCCTGGGACGCCACAGCTCTCAGGTATCGGTCCAAGGTGTCGTCCCCGCACGAGAAGGCGCCGCGATTATGCGCGGCGCCAAGTGGCTCAATGCGATAGTCCTTAGTGCTCAACGGACTCGTCATACGCTTTCACCGCTGCCTTTAGTGCTGGGCCTGCCGCCGCGGGATGAAGCAAGCTCTCGACAAACGCCTGTTGGTCCCTACGACTTAGCTGTATCTGATCCCTGCGCCGTATGACCTCCTCCGCGCGTTCCTTAGCACTGGATACGAGGAAGTCCGCTACACTGATGCCAAGGTGGTTCGCGGCGTCCTCAATGAACGCCTTGTCAGATGGGCGCACTCTGGCCTCGATACGCTCTGTCTTCAGCGTTTCGGGGGACATGCTGCACCTCCTTCTCCTGACGTTCCGCCTCTCTAATGTACGGCGCTTTGCCACACACGTCAACCTCCCTCTGCCAGTATGTGCGGCTGGGCAGAGGTGAACCATGAGCGGACTCTGGTGTTAGGACGTATTTTGACCCCTTGACAGGAGGTCAAGAGGTCTACGGCCGCACGAAAGTCCGCGCACTGCCGTGATGGGCAGGGCCCAGACATCGGTAGAGGTGACCGGGGTGGCGACGCATGCGTGGCCGGTAAAGTGCCCGAGTCGCGGGCTATGCGGTCATCCAGCGGTGGAA
The DNA here is from genome assembly GCA_021799275.1 of Bacillota bacterium. Lineage (GTDB taxonomy): Bacteria > Bacillota > Sulfobacillia > JAJZYS01 > JAJYTV01 > JAJZQO01. Next base: position 44,870 of record JAJZAT010000020.1, on the reverse strand, counting down.
CTGCGCCCAGTCGTCCAGTGTATCGAGGTCCGCCGCTCCGCTGAGATTGCTTTCCTCCGGCAGCCCGAGTTCTTCGCGGAACTCCTTGGCGTGCTCGGCATCGAACTGGATGTTGAGGATGGCATCGTTCGCCGCCTCGACCGTGTCCGCGGAGATGCTGCCACCGCATTCGGCCACGATCCAGTTCTCGAACTCGTGGTAGGTGGGGCGCTCGGACTGGATGTACCTGAGCGCCTTCTCCATGTCGATGCCCAGAGCCTTGGCAATGGCGCGGTCCAGCCCACACCCCACGATGTAGTCGTCGTTCAGGTGGCCTGTGGCGTGCTGCAGAGCCTTGGCCCACATGCGTGGCAGGTGGACGATGCCCAGTGGGCCCTTGGCCGTCACGGCCGCGACCGGCGGAAACTTGTCCATGGAAAAGCCTCCCCTCGCCACTCATGATGACATAGCGGAGGCGTGCCTGGACACTGGAGTGGGCCGCCTGCGGCCGGGATTGCCTCCGGGCGGCCCACCGCTGCGCGATTCGGCTTTCACTTTCCAACCGACAGGTCTGAAGCCTTCGCCTTCAGGCGAAGAGCTTTCAGCAGTCCGGCAAGGGCAGGCACAGTTGACCTAAGATGGGGGTGAGGGGTGGGAGTTGTGGAGTACCGACGAGGGAGCCACACGGTCTACAACATTGAGTATCACGTGGTATGGGTGACGAAGTACCGATACGCGGTGCTAGCGGGCGAGGTAGCGCAACGGGCGCGAGAGTTGATACGGCAGACGTGTGCGAGGCGAGAGATAACCATCGTGCGTGGGAGCATAAGCCGGGATCATATCCATCTGCTGATATCGTGCCCACCAACGATGTCGCCCGCATCCGTCGTTCAATACATCAAGGGTCGGTCATCGAAGATGCTACAAGAAGAGTTCCCGCATCTGCAAAAGAAGTTCTGGGGACAGCATCTCTGGGCCCGAGGTTACTTCTGCGCGACCGTTGGAGCTGTGACCGAAGAGATGATCAAGGAATACGTGGAGAACCAGTTGGACGAAGGGCCCGGAGATGCGTTCAAGATTCACGAATGACTTTCAGTCCTGCGGCTTCAGGTGGCTTCAGCCACTGGTCTTCCAGCAGGCTTTAGCCTGAACCGCGACTTTCAGTCGCCGAAGAAACCCACCGGCTTTAGCCGGTGGCCGGTTTAGTAAGGACTCCCGAGACCTTCCCTCAAAACGGCTGGGACATGTCCGTGGCGTCAGGCGTCGCGCAAGGTGCGCTGTGCGGTGTACACGGCGAAGCCCAGCGTGACCACGGCCAGTGCGACGATCGCCGCAAGGCCGCGCAAGAGGGGCGCCGCGACGAGGCCGTGCGCCAGGAGGGAACGCATGGCGTCGAAGACGTAGGTCGTCGGGTTGACATGGGCAGCGACGCGCATCCAGCCTGCCTTGATCAGGGTCAGGGGAACGAACGTGTCGCTCAGGAAGAGCAGCGGGAAGAAGATGAAGGTGGCCGCCTGCGCGGTGCGGCCCGAGCGCGAGCGCAAGGCCGTGCCCACGGCGTAGCCCGCGAAGCCGAGACCCCACCCGGCCGCGAGCACCACCACACCGACGGCCGCGAGCAGGCCGCCCGGGAGCTTCAGGCCGAGCGCGAGGGCGACGAGCAGGATCAGGACCGTCTGCGCGACGAGCTGGATCATGCCCGAGAGCATCGGCGCCATGACGAGGGCCGTGCGCGAGACCGGGGTCAGGCGAAGCTTGGTGAAGTAGCGGGACTCGAGGTCGCGGATCAGCGCCTGGCCGGCGGCGCCGGCGCCGCCGACAGATCCGGAGACCAGCGCGACGGGCAGGATGAACGCCAGATAGGGGACACCGCCGAAGGCGGGCAACTGCCCGATGCCGCTGAGGCCCGCGTTGTAGACGAACAGGAAGAAGAGGCTGATGCCGATGTTCGGTATCACCGCCCAGGGCTCGCGCAAGGTCACCTTGAGAGAGCGGCCGGTCAGGAGCCAGAGCTCCTCGAGAAAGCGCAGCATCGTCAGGCCTCCTCTCCCGCGTCGGTAACGCCGTCCTCGCGCGTCAGCTCGAGGAACACGTCGTCCAGCGTCGGTGGCGCGACCCGCAGTCCGCCCAGCGCGATTCCGGCCCCGGCCGCCGCCGCCAGCAGCTCCTGCGCGATGGTCGCCCCATGGCTGACATGGACTCGCACCGCCTCGCGCTCCAGCGTGGCCGAGGGCTGGCTGCGGCGCACCAGGCGAAGGAGTGTCGCCAGCTGCGCGGGGTCCTCGGGCTCGAGCTCGATCACGTCGCGCCGCATGCGTCGCTTGAGGCGCGACGGGGTGTCCTCGGCGACCACGGTCCCCGCGCGGAGGATGGCGATGCGGTCGCACAGGGTATCCGCCTCTTCCAGGTACTGCGTCGTCAGGAAGACCGTCGTCCCGGACTCGCTGCGGACCGTCCGCACGAGGTCCCAGAGGGCGTTGCGGCTCAGGGGATCGAGCCCGGTCGTGGGTTCGTCGAGGAAGAGGAGCCTCGGGCGGTGCACAAGGCCGAGCGCCAGGTCCAGCCTGCGTCGCATGCCACCGGAATAGTTCGCGATGCGCCGATGGGCGAAGTCCTCGAGCTGAAGCATGCCGGAGAGCTCATGCGCCCGCTCGCGCGCGGCACGCCGCGTGGCGCCATACAGGCGGCCCTGCAATTCGAGCGCCTCGGATCCCGTCAGAAGCGGGTCGACTCCCGTCTCCTGCAAGGCCACCCCGATCGACCGCCGCACGGCGTCCTGGTCGCGGACGATGTCCCGGCCGAAGACCTGCGCGCTGCCGTCGGTCGGCAGGAGGAGCGTCGTCAGGATCTGCACCGCTGTGCTCTTGCCGGCCCCGTTCGGGCCCAGCAGGCCGTAGATCTCGCCTTCGCGCACCGCGAAGTCGACGCCGCAGAGCGCCTCCGCGCCGTCGCCGTACCGCTTCCTGAGGCCCTGTGCAGCGAGCGCGAAGCCGCTTCCCAGCGCAGCGGGCGAGTGGCGGGTCTGCTCGGAGTCGTCCTGGCCGTGCAGGACCGCTAGGGTGGCCATCAGCGAACCTCCGCCCCGCGGCGGGATATGGCCAGTCGCTGAACCAACGCCGCGACGGCGACCAGAGCGGAGAGCGCGCGGACTGCGGTCGCGATGTTGCCGGGTGCGGTGATGGCGAGGCCAAAGTGGGCGGGGCCCACGAGACCACAGGCCAGGCCTCCGATGGGGACGAAAGCCGTGCCGAGCCAAAGCAGTGCCTTGCGCTGCATTCTGATCGCCTGCCCTTCCGAGAGAAGTGTGTCCCGACCCATAGATATTCTGACTAGAAGGTATATATAAGTCGAGAGGTCGGTTTTCGCCAGGTCCGACGTAGAGAGATTCGTGGTTGGACGTCGGGGCCGGTGCCGATCACCGTGGGGCGCACGCCGCCATCGTATGCGGGCGCTCCGGTCTGTGCCGCGTCCCTCGAAGACGATGCGTGGTGGGCCCAAGGCGGGGCCAAGGCCCGGACCTCGCGGTTGCCTCACCGCAAGGAGCCGCGCTCGGCGGGTGGCCCTAGGCGACGACTCACGAACACCATGGTGCTAATTGCAGGCCAAGCGGCGGCGTCAGTGCCGCACGAAGCGGCGGGGATCGAAGGCCCCGATGTCCGCTCTGGTCTTGCCGTCGAGAATGAGTTCGGCGAGCGCCTCGCCGGAAACCGGCGCCATGAACACACCGTTCATCGAATGGCCTGTAGAGACAAACGCGTTCTCCACCCCAGGCAGCCTGCCGATGACCGGCAGCCCGTCCGGCGTCATCGGACGCATGCCCGTCCATGCCTGCCCCCGCTCGTCGGGGAGCTCCGCCCGCAGGTACCTCGCGGCCGCCTTCCGTAGGCCCTGGACGCGCCTTGTGTCGAGGGTCGCGTTGTAGCCGGAAAACTCCATGGTCCCAGCGATGCGCAGCTCGTCCCGGTATTGGCTCAGGACAACCTTCGTGTCGCCGAAGTAGAGCGCGTGGCGGAAGGGTTCCCCCGTCGCCGGCAGCATCAGGCTATAACCCTTGCCGGCCTCGAGTGGCAGGGGCACGTGGACCATCGCGGCGAGCCGGCGCGTCCAGACCCCCGCGGTCAGGACGAAGAGATCTCCGCCGATGCGCTCACGCTGCGCAGTCGCGGCTGCGATCTTGCCATTGCGCAGGTCGAAGCCGTCCACGCTGGTGTGGCTGCGGAACTCGACGCCCGCCCTCTCGAGATGGCGCATGAGGCCCAGGCTGAGGCTGCGCGGCTGGACGTGACGTTCGGCGGGAAGCAGCATGCCGCCGACGACTTGGTCCGCAAGGCTCGGCTCCAGGGTGCGCACCGCATCCCGACCCAGGCGCTGTGGCGCGGGAAAGCCGTACCGCTCGACCTTGCGCAGCTCCGCGAACTCACTCTGCAGACCCTGTTCATCGAGGAAGGCGACGAGGAGCCCATCGTCGTGCATCTCGAACTCGACACCGTCGGCCCGAAGCCGGTCGTAGAGTTCGACCGTGCGCAGGTTGAGGGCCAGCATCGCGGCGAGTCCCCGGTCCTGCTCGTGCTGGTTGCAATGCCTCCAGAAGGCCAGCAGCCAGGGTAGGAGCCTGGCATGGCGCTCGGCTTGATGTAGAGGGGACTGTCGCCGTGCAGGGCCCAGAGGAGGGACTGCGTGACGAGACCCGGGCCGGGCAAGGGCGCGGACAGTGAAGGGCAGATGAATCCAGCGTTGCCGAGCGAGCAGCCCATGCCGGGTTCCCCGGCGTCCAAGACCGTGACATCCAGGCCATGCCGGCGAAGGTGGTACGCTGTCATGAGCCCGATCATCCCCGCACCGATCACGACCGCCTGCTTCGCCACCCTCCGGACCTCCCAGCCCTGCCGCCATCGCCTACTGGGACAACCGTCACATCGGTTCACCAACCACATAGCTCCTACGACGGACAGGGCCGAGCGACCTCCCCGGCTTTTCCCCGGAGCGGCCTCCGTCGCCCGTCGACCGATCGGTTCCGATCTTCTACGCAAACTTTTTGGCCGATGGGGTTGACGGATCATCGGGACCTCCTGTATAGTGGCGCCTAAATATACCGCCGCCGCCAAGAGGCGACTCGGTATTGTGGAAGTGCACTTAGGGTTCCGCACCCCAAGGGGTGGCTGGTCCGAGCAGTGCAAGCCCGGGAAACCGGGTACACCGCTGGCGCAAAAGGCCTGGCGGCAAGTTCCACGCAAGCTCTGCTTGCGCGGAGCCTGCGCCGGGCGATTTTGTTGCCTGGGGCTCGAGACAAACGAACAGCTTTGTGCGATGACGGGACGCGCATCCTCGCCCGAGGGCCAAAGAGAGCCGGCCCTGGCTGAAAGCCGGCGCCGTAGGGCGGGATGTCACTCCTCCCGGAGCAGTGCGCTGAACATCCCGGTTTGTGATTCCCGGGACAACTAGGCGGACCGGCGAACAAAAGCCGTTATCCGTGGTCAAGGCCTGATGGAAACCGCTGCGTGCGGGCCGGAAGGTGAACAAGGTGGTACCGCGACACCGGCTCGCCCTTGATGGGCGGGCCGGTGTGTTTCTTTTACCCAATTTCGGGTGGGAGGTGGTGGCGATGGAGTTCACCCTTGGCATCCTGGTCGACAACGAGGCGGGCGTGCTGGCACGGGTCGCGAGCCTCTTCAGCCGGCGCGGCTACAACATCCAGAGCCTCGCCGTCGGCCCGACCGACGACCCGGGGACCTCTTGGATCACGCTGCGCGCGGAGGGAGGGGACGGGGTCCGGATCCAGATGCAGCGCCAGCTCGACAAGCTCGTCGAGGTGGTCGCGGTCTATCACATGGCGGAGGGCGCGTCGGTGGAGCGCGAGCTCGCTCTCATCAAGGTGCGCACCGATGGGGGCCGCCGGGCGGAAGTGATGCAGATCGCCCAGACCTTCCGGGCCGCGGTGATCGACGTGAGTCCGCGATCGGTCGTGCTGGAGACGACAGGGGACAGCGCCAAGGTGAACGCGCTGATCGAAGTCATGCGGGACTTCGGGGTGCTCGAGGTGGCGCGCGCAGGCGCGGTGGCCATGCTCCGCGGTCCCGGGGTCTTCCGGGGCGATGGCGAGGAGGCGGAGGGGGACCGGCCACAGGCTCAGGCCCACTAGTTCAAGGGGGAGGCGCAGGACATGGCGAGGATCTACTACGACCAGGACGCGGACCGGGGGGCGCTCGCCGGGCAGACGATCGCGGTGGTTGGCTACGGCAGCCAGGGGCACGCCCAGGCGCAGAACCTCCGGGACCGCGGCATGCAGGTGATCATCGGGATCCGGCCGGGCCGGACCGCGGAACAGGCGAAGGCGGACGGCTTCGAGGTGTACGACGTCGCGGAGGCGGTACGCCAAGCGGACATCGTGCACATCCTCCTGCCCGACGAGATGCAGCGGGCGGTCTTCGCGGCGTCGATCGCACCGAATTTGAAACCAGGCATGGCCATCTCGTTCTCGCATGGCTTCAACATCCACTACGGCCAGGTGCAGCCGCCGCCCGACGTGGACGTGTTCATGGTCGCCCCGAAGGCCCCCGGCCACCAGTTCCGCCGCCGCTTCACGGAGGGCGCCTCGGTGCCAGGCCTCCTCGCGATCCACCAGGACGCGACGGGAACCTGCTACCGGCGGGGGCTCGCCTTCGCCTGGGGCATCGGCTGCACCGGGGCGGGCGTCATCGAGACGACCTTCCAGGAGGAGACCGAGTCCGACCTCTTCGGCGAGCAGGCGGTGCTCTGCGGCGGCGTCACGCAGCTGATCAAGAGCGGCTTCGAGACCCTGACCGAAGCCGGCTACCAGCCGGAGATCGCCTTCTTCGAAGTGATGAACGAGATGAAGCTGATCGTGGACCTGATGTACGAGGGCGGCATGAGCTGGATGCGCTACTCGATCTCGGACACCGCCGAGTATGGCGACATGACCCGCGGGCCCGAGATCATCGATCAGCACGTCAAGGAGAACATGCGCAAGGTCCTGCGCGCCATCCAGGACGGCAGCTTCGCCCGCGACTGGATCCTCGAGAACCAGGCGGGACGCCCGGTCTACCGCGCGCGCCGGCGCGAGGAGCGCCAGCATCCGCTCGAGGTCGTGGGGCGTGAACTGCGGGCCATGATGCCATGGCTCGGCAGCAAGACGCCGCCCGACATGGCGACAGAGACCGCGCGGGCCAGCCGTTGACGGCCAGCAGGGCAAGAGGGGGGAGCGCGTTGCGCCGCATCCGGATCTTCGACACCACTCTGCGCGACGGCGAGCAGTCTCCCGGCGTCAACCTGATGCGCGAGGAGAAGATCGAGATCGCGCGACAGCTGGAACGCCTCGGCGTCGACATCATCGAGGCGGGCTTCCCGATCACCTCGGAGGGCGACATGGAGGCGGTGCGGGCGATCGCCCGCGAGGTCCGCACCCCGGTGATCGCCGCCTTGGCGCGCACCCACCGGGCCGACATCGAGGCGGCCGCGCAGGCGCTCGAGCACGCGGAGAAGCCGCGCATCCACGTCTTCACCTCGTTCTCGCCGGTTCATCTCCAGCACATGCTGCGCAAGTCGGAGGACGAGGTCGTCGCGATGAGCGTGGCCTCCATCGAGGCGGCCAGGCGGTATGTCGACGACGTCGAGTTCTCCGGCCAGGACGCCATGCGCTCCGACCCCGGATTCGTCTTTCGGGCGATTGCCGCGGCGATCGCGGCGGGGGCCACGACGATCAACATCCCGGACACCGTGGGCTACACGGCGCCTGAGGAGTTCGCGGCCCTGATCCGGGGCGTGCGGGAGGTGCCAGGGGCCGAGCGGGTGCACATCTCGGTCCACTGCCACAACGACCTCGGCCTCGCCGTCGCCAATACGCTCGCGGGCCTCATGGCCGGCGCGGACCAGTGCGAGGTGGCGGTGAACGGGATCGGCGAGCGGGCGGGCAACACCTCGCTCGAGGAGGTCGCGATGGCGATCCGGACCCGCCGGGACTTCTTCGGGCTGGAGACGGGGATCCAGGCGCAGGAGATCGGGCGCACGAGCCGGCTCGTCAGTCGTCTCACGGGCATGCCGGTCCAGCCGAACAAGGCGATCGTCGGGGCGAACGCCTTCGCCCACGAGGCGGGGATCCACCAGGACGGCGTCCTCAAGGAGCGCACCACCTACGAGATCATGAACCCCCAGGACATCGGCCAGGGCGAGACGCAGCTCGTCATGGGCAAGCACTCCGGCCGCCACGCCTTCCAGAAGAAGCTCGTGGCCCTCGGCTACGAGCTGCCGGACGACGAGCAGCAGGAGCTCTTCCGGCGGTTCAAGGCCCTGACGGACAAGAAGAAGCAGGTCTCGGACCAGGACATCCAGTCGCTCGTCGAGGACGAGATCTACCGCTGCGACGACGCCTACGAGCTCGTCCACTACCACGTCTCGAGCGCCGGCGGCGCCCCCTCGACGGCGACCGTCGGAGTGGCGACGAAGAGCGGCGCCGCGGCCGGCAGGGTGACGCGCGAGGCGGCGGTCGGGCAGGGACCGATCGAGGCGCTCTACCGCGCTCTCCAGCGCGCGACGGGCGTCGAGGCCGAGCTGAGGGATTACGCGATCCAGTCGGTCGGGGGCGGCTCCGACGCCCAGGGGGAGGTGCGCTGCAGCATCGCCCACCAGGGTCAGGTGCTGGTCGGGTCAGGGGTCTCGACCGACATCCTCGAGGCGAGCGCCCTCGCCTACCTGCACGCGCTCAACAAGGCGGCCGCCTTGCAGGCCCAGGCGGCGGCGCAGGAACCGAGCGGAAGGGAGGCGATCTAGTGGCGATGACCCTTGCGGAAAAGATGCTCGCGGACCGCTCGGGCCTGAGGGAAGTCGAGCCGGGCCAGATCGTCGAGACGCCGGTCGATCTCGTGATGGGCAACGACATCACCGCCCCGATCGCCATCCGGGAGTTCGAGGCGGCGGGGGCGACCAGGGTCTTCGATCCCGACCGGGTCGCGCTCGTCATGAGCCACTTCGTGCCGGCGAAGGACATAAGCTCGGCCGACCAGTCCCGCATCATGCGCCAGTTCGCGAAGCGGCACGCGATCAGGCACTACTACCCCGAGGGCCAGGGCGGCATCGAGCACACGCTCCTGCCCGAGCGCGGTATCGTCGTGCCGGGGGACATCGTGATCGGCGCCGACTCCCACACCTGCACCTACGGCGGCCTCGGGGCCTTCGCGACCGGCGTCGGCTCGACCGACCTCGCCTATGCCATGGCGACCGGCCGCACCTGGTTCAAGGTGCCGGAGTCGATGCGCTTCGTCTACTACGGCAGGCGCCCGCCCTTCGTCACGGGCAAGGACCTCATCCTGCGCACGATCAAGACGATCGGCGACGACGGCGCCCTCTACCGGGCGATGGAGTTCACGGGCGAGGCGATCGCCGATCTGCCGATGGAAGACCGCCTGACGATGTCCAACATGACGATCGAGGCCGGGGGGAAGGTCGGGATCGTGCCGACGGATCAGCTCACCCTGCGCTACGAGGAGGGCAGGGCGCAGCGGCCCTGGCGCCTCTACGCGGCCGATCCCGGCGCGCGCTACGCCGAGGAGTACGAGTTCGACGTCTCGGAGCTGGAGCCGCAGGTGGCGTTCCCGTCGCTCCCGTCCCTGACCCGCGGTATCTCGGATGTCGGGGAGGTCGCGATCGACCAGGTCTTCATCGGCTCCTGCACGAACGGCCGCCTCTCCGACCTGCGCACGGCGGCCTCGATCCTGCGCGGGAAGAGGGTCCACCCGGAGACGCGCCTCATCGTCATCCCGGCGACGCAGGACGTCTACAGGGCGGCGCTGCGTGAGGGCCTGATCGAGGTCTTCCTCGACGCCGGGGCCTCCGTGAGCACCTCCACCTGCGGCCCCTGCCTCGGCGGCCACATGGGCGTCCTCGGCAAGGGCGAACGCTGCCTTTCCACCTCGAACCGCAACTACGTCGGCCGTATGGGCGACCGCGAGGCCGAGGTCTTCCTCGCGAGCCCCGCCGTCGCCGCCGCAACCGCGGTCCGTGGCAGGATCACCGATCCTCGCGAGATGGCCAAGGAGGAGGCGGTCTGATGGCGAGGGCCTGGAAGTACGGCGACAACGTCGACACGGACGTCATCATCCCGGCTCGCTATCTCGTGACGGGAGACCCCGAGCGCCTCGGCCAGCACTGCCTCGAGAACCTCGATCCCGGGTTCCTCGCGGGCAAGGCGCCAGGCGACGTGATCGTCGGGGGACGCAACTTCGGCTGCGGCAGCTCGCGCGAGCACGCCCCCCTGGCGATCAAGGGCGCGGGAGTCTCCGCGGTGATCGCGGAGTCCTTCGCGCGCATCTTCTTCCGCAACGCGATCAACATCGGCCTTCGCGTCTACGAGTCGCCGGCGGCGGCGAGGGGCATCGCGATGGGCGACGAGGTGGAGATCGACGAGGGCGGGGCCGCGATCGTCAACCGCACGCGCGGCGAGCGCTACGGAATCGCTCCGCTGCCGCCGTTCGTGCAGGAGATCGTCGCGGCGGGCGGCCTCATGGCGAAGCTCAGGAAGGAACTCGAGGAAGGGGGCGCGGGGGCGTGAACGAGCAGAGGGAGACGCATCAGCTGGTGCTCCTGCCGGGCGACGGGATCGGTCCCGAGGTGATCAAGGCGGCCGAGACCGTGCTCGCCACCGCCCGCGAGTATCTGCGCCACGAGGGCATCGAGCTCTCCTGGCAGGCCAAGCCGATCGGCGGGGCCGCGATCGACCAGGTGGGCAAGCCCCTCCCGGATGACACGCTCGCCGCCGCCCAGGGGGCGAAGGCGGTGCTGCTCGGGGCGGTCGGGGGACCCGAGTGGGATGGCCTCGCGCCTGGCGACCGGCCTGAGGCCGGGCTCCTCGGCCTCAGGCGCGCGCTATCGGTGTACGCGAACCTGCGGCCCGCGACCATGCTGCCGGGTCTCGGCGGGCAGTCCCCGCTCAAGTCGCGGGCGCTGCAAGGGCTCGACGTGCTGCTGGTGCGCGAACTGACGGGGGGCGTCTACTTCGGCGAGCCGCGAGGCCGGGCGGGCGACGCGCCCAGCCGTCAGGCCCTCGACACCATGGCCTACCAGGAGGGCGAGATCCGGCGGGTGGCGCACGTCGCCTTTCGCGCGGCGCGGCGGCGCCAGCGGCGCGTGACGTCGGTCGACAAGCGCAACGTGCTCGAGACCTCGCGCCTGTGGCGCGAGGTGGTGGAGGACGTGGCTACCGATTACCCGGACGTGCGGCTCGAGCACCAGCTCGTCGACTCGATGGCGATGCTGCTCGTGCTGAAGCCGCACGCCTTCGACGTCGTGCTCACGGAAAACATGTTCGGCGACATCCTGAGCGACGAGCTCGGAGGGGTCGTCGGCAGCCTCGGCGTGATGGCGTCCGCGAGCCTCGGCGACGGGGGCCCCGGCCTCTATGAGCCGGTGCACGGCTCCGCGCCCGACATCGCCGGCAAGGACATGGCCAATCCCCTGGGGGCGATCCTCTCCCTCGCGATGCTCGCGGAGCACAGCCTGGAGCTTCCCCTGCTCGCCCGCGCGATCGAGGGCGCCGTCAAGGAGGTCCTGAGGCAGGGACTCAGGACGCGGGACATCGCGGACGGCAGCCAGGGCGAGCGGGTCGTCGGCACCCGTGAGATGGCGGAGCGGGTCGCGGACGCGCTCGCGCAGGACCTCCATACGCGACAGGCCCTGAACGCGGCCTACTTCTAGGAAAGGGGGCGGACGACGATGGGCGAGACCGGCGCGAAGACGCTCCTGCAGTGTCTGCAGGAGGAAGGCGTCGAGGTCATCTTCGGGTATCCCGGCGGGGCGGTGCTGCCGATCTACGACGCGCTCTACGATTCACCGATCCGGCACGTCCTCGTCCGCCACGAGCAGGGGGCGGTGCATGCCGCCGACGGCTACGCGAGGGTCTCGGGCAAGGTGGGGGTCTGCCTCGCGACGTCGGGTCCCGGCGCGACCAACCTCGTGACGGGCCTCGCGACGGCCCTCATGGACTCCATCCCGATCGTCGCGGTCACGGGGCAGGTGGCGCGGCCCCTCATCGGCACCGACGCCTTCCAGGAGGTCGACACGATCGGCGTCACCCGCGCGATCACGAAGCACAGCTATCTTGTCGAGGACGCCGCCGACATCGCGCGGATCGTCCACGAGGCGTTCCACATCGCGCGTACGGGCCGGCCTGGCCCGGTGCTGATCGACATCCCGAAGAACGTCGCCCTGCAGCGGGGGACGTTTCCCCACCCGACGGACCCCCCCGGCCGGCGCGGCTATCGCTTCCACAAGGAGGCGGAGCCCATGGCCGTCGAGGCGGCGGCCGAGGCCTTCGCTGCGGCCGAGCGCCCGCTGCTGATCGTCGGCGGGGGAGTGGTGCGGTCCGGGACGGAGGAGTTCGTGCGCCGTCTGATGGCGGAGCAGGACGTCCCCGCTGCGAGCACCCTGATGGGCCTCGGCGCGGTCGTCGGCACGAACCCGCGCCACCTCGGCCTGCTCGGCATGCACGGCACCTACGCGGCGAACCGGGCCACGGCGCACGCCGACCTTGTCGTCGGCATCGGGTTGCGCTTCGACGATCGCGTGACGGGTTCCGCGCCGCACTTCGCGCCGAAGGCGAAGATCGTGCACATGGAGATCGACGAGGCGGAAGTGGGGAAGATCGTGCCTGTCGACTACCCGGTGCTCGGCGATCTGCGCTATGCGCTGCCGGCCTTCCTCGATGCCGTCGGGCGCCAGCCGCGCGCCGCCGACGACGAGGCCTGCAAGGCCTGGTGGGACGAGATCCGGGCCTGGGAAGGGCACCAGGGCTGGACCGCCCTGACGCCGATGGAACTCGGCGGCAGCGGCGGGCGGCCTCTCCGGCCGCAGGCCGTGATCCAGGCCGTCTACAGGGCGACGCAGGGGGACGCGGTGATCGTCACGGACGTCGGCCAGCACCAGATGTGGACGGCGCTCCTCTACCCCTTCGCGCGGACGCGCCAGTTGGTGACGTCGGGCGGGCTCGGCACGATGGGTTTCGGTCTGCCGGCGGCGCTCGGGGCGCAGATGGCGAAACCCGACGAGAGCGTCTGGCTGATCTCGGGCGACGGGAGCATCCAGATGAACATCCAGGAGATGGCGACCGCCACGAACTACGGCCTGCCGGTGCGGGTCGTCGTGATCAACAACCACCAGCTCGGCATGGTGCGCCAGTGGCAGGAGCTCTTCCACCAGGAGCGCTACAGCGCCGTCGCCATGACCGACCTGCCGGACTATCGCCTGCTGGCGGAGGCCTACGGCTGGAAGGGCATGCGCGTCGAGACCGCCGAGGAACTGCGGGAGGCCCTCGAAGCGTGCCGGAGCTGCCCCGGGCCGATCATCCTCGACGTCGTCGTGGAGCAGCAGGAGAACGTCTTCCCTATGGTGCCGGCCGGCGCGAGCCTCGTGGACGTGATCCTGGAGAAGCCCGAGTCCGCCGTCGAGAGGAGCTGACGTATGCGTTCGGACATGATCAAGCAGGGCACCGACCGCGCCCCGCACAGGGCGCTCCTGCGCGCCGCGGGCGTCAAGCCCGCCGACTTCGGCAAGCCGTTCATCGCGATCGCGAACTCGTACGTCGACATCGTGCCGGGTCACGTGCACCTGCAGGAGTTCGGCCGCATCGTCAAGGAGGCGGTGCGGGCCGCGGGCGGGGTGCCGTTCGAGTTCAACACGATCGGGGTCGACGACGGCATCGCGATGGGACATATCGGCATGCGCTACTCCCTGCCGAGCCGCGAACTGATCGCGGACGCCGTGGAGACCATGGTGATGGCGCACTGGTTCGACGGCATGATCTGCATCCCGAACTGCGACAAGATCACCCCCGGCATGCTGATGGCCACGATGCGCCTCGACATCCCGACGATCTTCGTCTCGGGCGGCCCGATGGCGGCCGGGCGCACCGCGCAGGGCAAGGCGGTCGACCTCATCTCCGTGTTCGAGGGGGTCGGGGCGTACCGCAGCGGCCGCATGGGGGAGGCGCAGCTCGAGGAGCTCGAGGCGGTCGCCTGTCCGACCTGCGGCTCGTGCTCGGGGATGTTCACCGCGAACTCGATGAACTGCCTCACGGAGGCGCTGGGTCTCGCGCTCCCCGGCAACGGCACCATCCTCGCCAAGACCGAGGGACGCGAGGAGCTGGCGCGGCGGACGGCCGAGACCGTCCTCGAACTCGTCAAGCAGGACCTGCGCCCCTCGCGCATCGTGACGCAGGCCTCGCTCGACAACGCGTTCGCGCTCGACATGGCGATGGGCGGGTCGACCAACACCGTCCTGCACGGCATGGCGATCGCCAAGGAGGGCGGCATCGACTACCCTCTTGGCCGCATCGACGAGATCTCGCGCAGGACGCCGAACATCTGCCGCGTGAGTCCGGCGTCGCAGTGGCACCTCGAGGACGTCGACCGCGCCGGGGGCATCTCCGCGATCCTGAAGGAACTGGAGGCCGTTCCGGGCCTGCTGCACCTCGACACGGTCGACGTGTCGGGTAGGACCCTCGCCGAAAAGCTCGCGGGCGTCCGGACCCTCGATCGCGAAGTGATCCGGTCCGCCCAGGATCCGCACGACAAGGAGGGCGGCCTCGCCATCCTCTACGGCAATCTCGCCCCGCGCGGCGCGGTGCTCAAGGTGGCGGCGGTGGATCCCGAGATTCGGCGGCACCGCGGTCCAGCGGTCATCTTCGAGTCGCAGGAGGAGGCGGGGCGCGGCATCGAGGAGGGCATGGTGAAGGCGGGCGACGTGGTCGTGATCCGCTACGAAGGGCCGCGCGGTGGCCCCGGCATGCCCGAGATGCTGGCCCCGACCTCGGCGCTCCAGGGAATGGGGCTCGGCAAGGAGGTGGCCCTGATCACCGACGGGCGTTTCTCCGGCGGAACGCGCGGCATCTGCCTCGGCCACATCTCGCCCGAGGCGGCCGAGGGCGGCCCTCTCGCCCTGGTGCGGCCGGGGGACATCATCGAGGTCGACATCGCCGGACGCACGCTGACGCTTGAGGTACCGGTAGAGGAACTCGCTCGCCGGCAAGCCGAGTGGCAGGCGCCGCCCACGCGGGCCAAGGGCGGCTACCTGCGCCGCTACGCGCGGGATGTCACGTCCGCGGACCAGGGAGCGGTGCTTCGGTAGACAATTAAGGAGGGGACGGAGAGGTCCAGACATGTAACCGCGGGAATCAGAGCGCGGGGGCGACCGGCCGCCAAGTGCGGCCGCCGTCCTTCGTCTCAAACATTCCGGCGGGTAGCACGAGCCAGGCCTGGGTCCGCGAGTGGACGCCGAGCGACTCCTCCGTCGCGTCGAAGGGCAGGTAGACACCTGGCAGGCGGACCGCCTGCCAGGCCCCGTCCGGGTGCAGGATCCAGAGCCCCTGCGGCGTGATGGAGCCGCCACTGCGATCGAAGGCGGCGAGGAACCAGAGGTCGCCCGAAGGGTCGGTCTGGAGCGCCACAACGCGCTGGAACCCCGCGAGTCCCGCCGGCATCGGGACGTACCGCCAGTGCCGCCCGCCGTCGTCCGTTCGCCAGAGGGCGATGGGCGACAGCGCGTATCCCACCCGCGGCGTCGCGAAGCGGATCATGCCGCCGATGCTGGGCAGTTGCCGGGGAACGCGGCGCCGCGTGAAGTGCCTGCCGCCGTCCGCCGTGGCGAGCAGGACGGGCGGCCACGACGCGTCTTTCTGCGTAAGCGCGAAGCCCGCCCCGCCCGCGAGGAGCTGCAGGGAGATCGGGGAGCGCAGCGCGAGCGCATGCCACGTTCTGCCGCCGTTCTCCGTCGCCAGCGCGACATGGCCGCGCAGGATCCAGCCGTGGCGGGCGTCGGAGAACGAGACTTGCGTCAGCGGGCTGCTCGTGGCCGGGAGGCGAACCGTGCGCCAGGTCCGGCCCGCGTCGACCGTGCGCACGAGGCGGCTTTCTCCGTCCACCCGCGCCAGGCCGTAGCCTTTCCTGGCCGTGAAGAAGTCCGCCTGGGCGACGGAGAGGGCCGGCCACAGGATCTTCCACGTGCCGCCTTCGCCGAGGCGGGCAAGATTGCCGTCCAGGGTGTCCGCGAGGAGTCCGAGGCCGGGGACGTAGGTGAATACGTCCGAAAACATGGTGGTGCCCACCTGAGGTCCCGCGGACTGCCAGGTCACGCCGCCGTCCCGGCTGATGTAGAGGTCGCCCTGTTCCTCCATGGCCACGCCGTCCTCGCCCCAGGCGGTCAGTTCGTCCGGCGCGCCGTCCGGGGGTGGCGTGCCGATCGCCGCCGCTCCGGGCAGGGCGCCTGATACGATGCGCCAGGACGCGCCTCCGTCATCGGTGCGCAAGACAAGGCTGCTGGTTTGGTAGGGCGCGGTCGAGCTCGCCCAGACGGCCGCATAGCCGACCTCGGGCGTCGCGAAGGCGACGGGGCCGTAGATGTTGACGGAACCCGGCAGGGCGTAGACCGTGTGCCAGGTCTGGCCGCTGTCGGTGGTGCGCAGGAGGCGGCTTCCCCAGGCGACGAACCCGGTGCTGGCCGAAAGGAAGGCGGGCGCGAACGGCATCGGACCGCCGAAGAAGCCGGGCTTCGGCTGGGCGGCGGCCGTCCGCCAGGTGTGGCCCCCGTCCGTGGTGATGTCGAGGGTGTTCTGGCTGACGACGAAGCCCTGCGTCGGGGAGGAGAACTGCAGAACGGCTTTGCCCGCGTCCGCCTGGGGGTGGGAGAGCTGCGTCAGGGTATCCCCGCCGTCCGAGCTTCGGTAGAGCGTGAACTGCGTCGTCGTGTCGACCCACGCGCCGGCCAGGACGAAGCCATCCTGAGGCGACGAGAAGTCGATCGCCTGGATGGGCAGCTTCGTATGCGCGACGACCTGCCAAGTGCGGCCGCCGTCGCTGGTCCGCAGGAGCGCGCTCGAGAAGGACACGTTCTGGCCCTGGACGTAGGGCGTTCCCACGACGCCGATCCAGCCGCGGCGGGGCCCGATGAACTGCACCGCCGTGACCGAGAGTGCGCTGACCGAGCCTAGGAACCGTGCCGTGATCGGTCGCAGGGGCTTCGGATCCTGGTGCGGCGCGGCGGCGGTCGTACAGCCGGACAGGGCGATGGCCGCGGCGGCTGCCAGCATGAGGGCTCGCAGCCTCGGCATGATCATCACTCCAATTATGGAGGGATTCCCTAGGGTAGCAGCCGGTCCTGCCGTGGCGTGGCCGGCCTGCGCGCGCATGCGGCGAACCGTGTCCCAAGGCGCCTCAATCGGCGGGCGTCGGCTCGCCGGTGACCGCGAGGTCGCGCGGGACCGTCCTCCAGAGCCCGACGCCGTTCGCGACGCCACAGACAGCGCCGAAGATCCAGGAGAGCGCGATCGGGATCGCGTGAATGAAGAGGTTGGACAAGACGGCACCCACCGGACTCGCTAGGCCGAAGAGCGTGAAGATGAGCCCGAACACACGGCCGCGCATGGCGTCGGGAGTCAGACGCTGGATAAGGGTGAAGAGGAGCGCGTTGCCGATTCCGTTCGTGACGCCCGCGAACAGCATGAGCGCCGCGGTGATGGGCACCGAGCGGGTGAACGCGAGCATGCCGATGGCGAGACTCGAGACGGTGAACATCAGAGCCGAGGAGACGCGGATCGGCCATTTGCCGAAGAAGCCGGTTGTCAGCCCGCCTAGGACCATGCCGGCCGCGAAGGCAGCGGTGATCAGGCCGTAGGCGAACGCGTCGCCATGGAGCGTCCCGCGAATCCAGTACGGCAGGAGCGTAAACGCAGCCATGAACGCGAGGTTGCCGAGCAGGATGATCGGCAGCAGCGGCAGCAGAGCCGGCAACCCGCGGAGCGATGTGAATCCCTCGCGCATGCTCGCGACGAGTCCAACCGTGCCTTGCCCGTCTGACGTGGCCGGGTCTGCATCCGCCGCGGACGGATCAGCTGCGGGCGCGGACGCTGGTCTAGGTGGGCGGGCTGAGAGGACGCGGATCATCAGCCAGATCGCGAGTGCCGAGACCCAGAAGGACGCCATGTCGAAGCCGAATACCAGGCCGACGCCGAGCGCCGCGATGGCGGCACCACCGATGGCGGAACCGATCGCGGGGGAGATCTGCTGCGTGAGGCTGTAGACGCCATTGGCGGCCGGGAGGTCTTCGTCCTTGACCAGGCGTGGCACGAGCAGGGACTCGGCCGGGCCGAAGAGGGCGTTGCCGAGACTGTTCACCGCGAGAAGGGCGATGACCACGGGGACGAGGCTGCCCGGCAGGACGAGCGCGGCGATCCCGAGCAGAACGGCCGTGCCGCGCAGAACGTCCGTCCAGAGCATGATTCTCGCCGCGTCGTAGCGGTCTACGATGACGCCGCCCACGGCGGCCAGAAGGGACGGGACGACCATGGCGAGAGCGGCGGCGGAGAGGAGATAGGGCGAGCGGAGCTGGAGCTCCCAGAGGCCCATCACCTGGAATACGGCGTTGCCGAGCTGCGACAGGAGCTGACCGATCCAGATCCAGCGCAGTCCGGCGTAGCGTCTGAGTGTGCCCATCCATGCAGCCCCCCGGTCCGTTCTGACCGGGCGGCGCCCGGTTCGCCGTCATCTTACGGGAGGCATGCGAAGATGCGGAGCGTGCTCTGGTACACATGCGCGGTTGTCCTCGAGTCCAGTACGCGCATGACGCCCACGCGCCGCAAGAAGATGAGCGATCCCCTGCAGGCTCTGTTTGGGGCGCTTGACAGACTTGGGCCGACAACGTGGCCGTCAGGGAGCCATCTCGGGAAGGTGGTCTTCCATTCCTGGAAGAAGGAAGCATGAGAGACCTGTGGAACACGTAACCAGCCTGTTCGAGAGGGTGGCTGCGATGTGGCGGGGCAAGACCGGAGCAGCGAACGGCTCTTCACCAGGCGAGGATTCATCGCGGCGTTTGTGCTCGAGGTTCTTCTTCAGGCGCTATGGCATCATCGCAGTCTTCGGCAGTTCAGTCATCCGGCACCCGTCATGCTGCTGCCCGTCGTGGCCGCGCTCCTCGGAGTCGGTGTCGCCAGTTTGGTCGAGCGACCGCAACGCGGCCTTATGGGCCCCGTCACCGCGTTCTTCATCGGTGGATTCATGGCCGCGGTAACTGCTGTCGTCCTGGTTCAATCGTCGGCCAAGTTGGCGCACCTGCTCTGACGTCCTTTCGGGGAGGATTCCCGGACAGCTGCTGCCAGGTGCTCTGCGTTGGGTGGGCGGCATCGTAACGTGGAGCACTGAAGTCCGGGCGGCGGGGCAGTGCGGATCGGCGCCGCGCGAAGCGTGGCCGTGGCGCAAGGGTGGGCCTCAGGCGCCGGCGGGTTCATGGTCCTCGTTCGGCAGGTCGCGTCGGCCGGAACTGGTCGCCTAGGCAGGAGCAGAGATGCCTTGTGGAGCTTGAGAAATGCGGAATTTGTGCGACACGCTGAGGTGAGATGCATGTGTCGAGACCTTTCAGATGGGCAATTCGAGTCATCAGGCGATCGGAATCGGGGAGAGTGTCCCTGGCGCCAGACGCTGCGTGTCGCTACCACGACACTCGCCGTCGCCGCGACGTTCTTGCTGCCTGTGGGGGCGGCGGCGGCAAGTCCCAGTGTGCAGGCCCAGCAACAGGACCTGCGCTACATGATTGGCAAGCTGGAGTCACATCCTGAGCTTTCCAAGCCCGGCGAGCGCCAGGCGTTCGAGGCGTACGCCCAGTCCATCCTTGGGCAGGCCCAGCGGCCGCTCGCCGGCTGGCGCATGGTGGCGCTCGAGGACCGTCTGGCCGCGTGGTTCCACGATCCGCACACCTTGACTTACTTGACGGCCGACGAGCCGTGGGTGCGCGAGTTGCCCGTGGACTTCTACTGGCTATCCGACGGCCTCGTCACCGTCCGCACGTCCGCCTCTCCAGCCGCCATTCGCACCGGCGACCGCGTGGTCGCCATCTCCGGGGTCACGCCCTCCGAGATCGACAAGCGTCTGGCCGCCCTGCTGGCCGAAGAGACGCCAGCGCGGCGAAATATCGCCGCGTCTCTGCTACCGTTTTCTACCGTGCTCCAGGCGGTGGGCGCCGTCGAAGGGAACGGGACCGTCGCCCTGAAGCTCCAGGGCCCTGGCGGGACGACGTCGACGGTAACCGTGGACTTCGGTCCGGTGCGGCAGCAGCCGCTGACGGCTTCGGCCGAGCGTTTCCAGAACCGCTACCTGGTGCCGCCGGGCCTATTCCAGCGAGGACAGACCGGAAGCTTCTGGACCTGGGAGGTCACAACGCGTTACGGCTTCTTCCTCCTGGACCAGTGCAACCTCACGGCAGGATACACCGCGGCGGTGAACGCCTTCTTCCGTGCCGTCGCGGCGCAGCACGCCCCGGTAGTGGTGCTGGACCTGCAGGAGAACGGCGGCGGCGACTCGGACGTCGCGGACGCCTGGCTCGAGCACCTGCCCGCGAAGTACAAGCTCGCCGACTGGCGCATGGGCACCATGTACGGCTCCGCGGCACTCGTGCCGCAGAAGGAGCCGATCTTCCACGGCAAGGTCTATGTGCTGCAGTCCGGCATGACCTTCAGCTCCGCCATGTGGCTCTCCGATGCCCTCACGGGACCGGGTCTCGGTACGAGGGTCGGAACGGCGATCGGCGAACCGACGGCGGGATATGGCAACGTCAAGCAGTACGTGACGCCGGAGTTCCACGTCCCGTTCCAGGTATCCCAGGTCTTCTTCCCGCCGCCCAAGGGTCCGCCGCAGCCTGACCTGCCGGCGCAGATCCAGCTGCCGGTCACGGTGGCGGACGTGCAGCAGGGCGTAAATCCGGTGGCTCGCTGGCTGGGGACCTTGCCCTAGGTGCGGTCCAGATCGCGCCGGGGCATGTTCAGGTGCGTCGGTGCACGCAGCCGACGGCCGAGGCGTTGGTGTAATCGCACGCGCATGATCGCGCAGCGACTTGAGCTAGAGGTGACGGAGATGCGCGAAGGTGCACGGCACGTGGCCACTGCTGTGGCTTCCGTGGTCCTTTTGGCGGCAGCTCTTTGGGGCGCCGGCGGGCGAACGTCGATCGCCCCTGCCCCGGTCTCGGCACACCAAGATGGCGCGCTTGCCTCCATGTCCACGGTGGACGTGCCCAGGTACGGCATCCCGGGGGTGAGCGTGTACAGCATCAAGTACTGGAGCAAAGGCATTCTGGTGCAGGGGTATATCGATGTGCCGTCGGGAAAGGGCCCTTTCCCTCTGCTCGTCTTCCTTCATGGTGGCTGGCTCTACCCCATGCCGTACCGGCACGACGACTATGCCGGCCCCCTCTGGGTCGCGGACTCGCCCGTCTCGGCATCTCAGTGGGCTCCCTACAACGCGATTGTCTTCCTGCCCAACTATGCCGGCTACGGTCCGAGCGACGGCACGGTCAACACCCTTGGCCCAAACGCTTCGGACGTGCTCAACGGGATAGCTGCCCTGCGGCAGATCTGCGGTCTCAGGATCAAGCCCGACGCCACGTATCTTCTGGGCGAGTCCATGGGCGGAGGGGTCGCGGTCTACGTCGCCGAGCGCGACAAGCAGATCCGAGGCGCGGTGCTCTTCAGCCCGGCGATCTTCAATAGCCCGACATGGGCCACCCAGACCTACGATGTGCAATTGCCCGTTCTCATCATCGCGGGAACGCAGGACACGACCGTGCTGCCCGAGATCGCGCGGTGGACCGCCCAGGTTCTGAGCGTTCACGACAAGCACGTCCGCTTGGTCTTTGTTGGCGGTGGACATGTACCACTGGCCGCGGGATGGGGCACGATGCTGGCGTGGTACGCGCGCCATGGGCTGACGCTGACGGAGTCCCTCAGCACCAGCGCGCCGCGCATCAGGATGTGCCCAGTGCGCCCGTAGACTTTGGAAGCTAGCGCTGTACGCCGTGGTCACGCTACTGGCTCCGATCCGTCCGCCACTGAGAAGTCCGTTGGCGCAGCAAGGAGTTGGCCGCAGGCGTTCAGCGCGTGGAGAGAGGCTTACCCTTGCGCGACGATGGATGCATACCGCGTCGAGAGAGGGAGCCGGCGCACATGGTGGACCTCTTGACCGGCGGTCAATAGGTAAGTCGCCGGATGCGGCGAGCCTGAAAACCCACCGCGCTATCGCAGGGCGGGCTCGGTTGCGGCGCAATGTCGAGCCTGGGGAGGGAACCGCTTGCTTGGCGGACACGGCTCTGCCAGATATCACATTCCGCCCCGACAGGAACGCGCTCTTGATGCCCGACCCAGGGGCAGCCACCTGAAGGAGCACGTTGGCCCGGCACAACAGATCGCGGGAAGAGCACTTCGACCGATGGAGAACTCGACGAGTCGGCGTCGACGATGGTTGCGACTTGGGCGTCGCCTGCCGACTTGACCGGCGTTGGGTGTCGGGCTCGTTCGATGTGCGGGCAGGGCGCGCTCGTGTAGGCGGCGATTTCGTTCTCCTTCTTCATGAAGCCGTGTCCCGTGCCGTCGCTAGCCTAGGCGTGGCGTAGTCCACATCTTGGCCGGGCGCATGCTTCCCCGGGGCCGACGGCTCAGGATTCAAGCCATTCCGGACGAACGCGGATGCCACCTTCCTGGTACGCGGTAACCTGCGGCACATAGAAAAACATCATGGATGGATCCTTCCCGAACCACGCCCAGACCAGATCGTCGGACCAGATGGCCGCCGTCTCGGCGAGGGCATCCGGCGTCAGCGGCCGCACGACCCTGCGGCCGGTGAGATAATAGGTCAAGGCTGAGGTGGCGGGGTCCACCGCGTCAAGCGGTATGGCGAAGCGCGGCGTCTCACGCAGTTTAGCCCTCGACATGGAGCGAAAGTCGATGGGGGTCAGGAAGACCCCGGAGTTCGTGTAGGGGACGTGGAGGACTGGCGCCGCGAAGTCTTGGTAGATCTGCCTGTAGAAGCCTGGGCGCCAAGCCTCGATTTCTTTCCAGCGAGCGCTGTCCGGTCTGCCGCTGAGTGGGGCCAGCCCCTGTTCGAGGATGGATGCGAGATCCACGGCGCCACGTGGAAGGTCATGGTAAGCGCGTTTGGTGGTGCAGACCGTACGCGACAACCGCTTGCCGATAAGGGGAACTGCGTTCCTGCTCTTTTGCGTCCATGCGCAGATACCTGCTGGACGCCCATTGACCCAAGTGTGGTATTCCCGCATTGAGCGGCACTAGGAGCGACCTTGGACGATCACCTCGCTAGCCAGACCCAGATGCCTCATAGCAGCAGTTCCATCATGACCGTGTCGACCCAGTGCCCGTCGAGCTGTCCCTGCTCGTGCAGGACACCGACCGTCTGAAAGCCCATACGGGTGTAGAGGGCCATTCCCGGCACGTTGAAGGGGAAGGCTGTGAGCACGAGTTTGTGGTACCCCAGCGTCCGCGCTCGGCGTACGAGTTCCGCGAGCAGCAGGGTGCCGACGCCGTTCCCGCGCACGTCCCGCGCCACGTACACCGACAGGTCGGCGACGTAGCGGTAGGCCCCACGGACATTGAACGGATTGAGCGACGCCCACCCTGCCACCTGGCCCGAGACCACCGCGACGATGACAGGGTGCCGGGTTTGGCGGCCGGTGAGCCATGCCTTCCGCTCGTCTTCTGTGTGTGGGGACTCGTCGAGGGTGGCGATGCGATCCTCGATGCCCTGATTGTGGATGCGCGTGATCGCGGGGACGTGCTCGGCGAGGGCGCGCCGGGCCCAGGGGAGGGGTGCCTCAGCGCGGTTCCCATCACCAGGGCCGACTCTGGACAGGCTTCCCGGAACTCCGCTGAGCGCTGCAAAGAGGGTGGCACGTCGGCCCTCGCCACACGGGCAAAGCCGAATCGAGAGAAGAAGCCGTCAGCTGTGGTCGTCAGCAGGTATGCCTGCCCAAACCCTTCCGTGGCGGCTTCCTCGAGCACCGTGACGCAAAGGCGCTCGGCGTATCCCTGCCCTCGATACGCGGGGCGCACGGCCAGCGAGCGCAGGAGGACGGCGTCGTCATAAGCCTCGGTCGCCGCACAGCCAAGCAGGCTGCCTTCCCGTTCGATTACCTGGAAGCGGGAGAGGTGCTCCCTTGCGCCGTCGAGCGGGAGTTGAACGGAGGTAAGCAGGTCCGCGATCGCGGGCCAGTCGTTCGGGGCGGCCCGACGAGGGGACGGGACACGGGGGTCGGGTGCACGCATGTTCACGATGATGTTTCCCCTTTCCGCTCCACTGCCGTCGACTCAGATCAAGTCCTGGCGAAGCTTCGAGCGCCCTGCGCGTCATCGTGGGGATCGAGCGGGTTGGCATCCCTTGGAGCCACGGATGAAACGCGGGCGATCTTGCTGCCCGGCGTCGCGCGGGAGCGGGGCAGCGTGCCAAGATCTTGAGGCATACCCGCGCTCAGCAAAGCCTTCACGTCCGTAATGATTGTGTGGTACAAAGACTGTAGTTGGCAAGCGAATCGTGAGGATGGGGTGCAGTCCATGGAATCGGGACCGTCCACGATGCATCTGCTCAGAGACGTCACCAGGACGTTCGCCCGCGTGCAGCGGCGAGCGTTCAGCTGCTGCGGACCCGCGTCCGAGACGCAGTGTCTCGCCCTTACCGCTCTCGGTCCTGGGGAGGCGCTGCCCGTGTCCGAACTCGCGACGCGCCTTGGCACGGACGTCGCCTGGGCGAGCCGGACCGTGGAGCAACTCCATCGTTCCGGTGACGTGGAGCGGCTTGCGGACCCGTCTGATCGCAGAGTCGCCCGGGTCAGGCTGACGCCAGCTGGGGAGCATCGCGCAAGCGAGCTTCAGCAGGCGCTGGACGACCACGCGGAGGCCATCCTGCGCGCGATCCCGGAGGAGCGCCGAGAGGCCGTGCTGGAGGCTCTACGGGTGCTGCAAGGAGCGCTCAGGTCGGTCGAGCGGGACGCCGCCCCGCCGGTGGAGCTCCAGTGAACCCTGGACTACGGAGGAGACCGCCAAGCGTGGACCGTCGTGCGCGCAAAACGTATGGGGGCCTTCTCGGACTCCAAGGTGCCGTCACCTTCAGTGACGCGGTCATGCCGCTTGCGCTACCCTGGATCGCCTACGACCTCAGCCGGTCGCTGCCGCTCATGGCCGTTCTCTATGTGGTCGAGTCCCTGGTGCCGCTCGTGCTTGGGATCGGGATCACCCCGTGGGTCTCGCGGGTGGGGCCCATCCGGGCCCTGTCGGCGAGCCAGTGGGGCCGCGCCCTCATGTTGACGGGCGTGCTGGCGCTGTCCTTTAGCGGCTGGCGCGCCCTGCTGTGGGTCTGGCTCTTCGCGAGCGCAGGCGTGATCGGCCTAAGCAGCGTGATGGGCGAGGCGTCGCTGCGGGCCGCCATACCGGTGGGCGGGATCGCGTCGACGACCTATGTCGGCGGACTCGAACGCGTCGGCGCGCTCGTTCGGCTGACGGCCCTCCCCATAGCGGGCGTTGCGCTTGTTGCCTTCGGCGCCCGCGGCATTCTGCTTCTTCTGCTGATGCTTGCGATGGCGTCTGGAGCCTATGCTTCCGTGCTGCCCGCGGCGCACACGGAGCACGCCATGCCCGCGCGGGCCGTCCGGGCGACGGCGGGGCTCCGCAGGCTCTGGCAGCTCGGGCCGATCCGGTCGCTGGCCTTGCAGGCCATGGTGGGCAACTTCGGCAACACGCTCGTCATGAGTACGCTTCTCTTCTACCTACGCGCCTCGCTGCATCTGTCCGCCGCGGGGGTATCCCTGACGTTCGCGGCGATCGCCCTCGGCAGATTCCTCGGCACGTTCACCGTCATGCCGCTCCTACGCCGCTGGCGGCGCGGCACGCTCTACCCCCTGTTTCTGACGGGAGGACTCGTGGGGCTGCTGCTTCTGCAGATCCGTCAACCCTGGGCGCCCGCGGTGGGGGAAGCGATCGTGGGGCTGTGCGATACGGCCTGGGTGGTGATGAGCACCGGCCTGAGGCTTCAGCTCATACCGGAGGGAGAGCGCACGCAGGTTCTTACGGCGTCGCGTCTGCTCTCAAACGCCATCGTGCCGGTCGCCGGGATCGTCGTGGCCGCATGCGGGCCGCTGGCTGGCATACCGGTCCTCTTCCTCGCCGCCGCCGCCGCCAAGGCTGCGGAAGTTCTGGTGGCGAGCGGCACCGATATCCGCCGGATCGACGCCGGCTACTGTTGCGCTGCAGGATCCGCTTAGAACGCGGACGCGCACCTGAGCACCGCGGTGGCAGGAGGCTCTCGGCAGGTCGCGCCCGCGGCGGCATCGGCACGGCTCGCGTGCGGGCTGGCGTCCGGCATCGGGATCCTCATGCTCGCTCGGAACATCGCTCCGCGAGTTGTCGAACGTGGAAACCGCGTCGATGTCTTGGACCGCCAGCCCCTGGCGCCCAGCGGACGCCCCACCCGGCGGTCCCGGCCTGCCTCGCGTACGCAGGCCCACCCGAGCGGGCGCCTGCAACCATAACGTCACAGCGGCTTGCGGAACAGCACCGACCGGTACGTCTTTCCCGGCTTCTGAACGCAGCCGTACTCGACGTACCCGCGTGATCGGTAGAACTCGAGTAGCCACGGATGCTGATCGGCGGTGTCGAGCAGCAGTTCTGCGGCGCCTGCATCGAGAGCGTGGCGCTCCGCTTCCAACAGCGCGAGCTTCCCGTAGCCTTTGCGACTCTCATCAGGGCGGACGGCCAGCAGGTTGAGATGCCAGCCCTCGCCATCGTGTCTCAGCGTGAACGTGGCGACAAGTTGCGTCTGGGCGAAGCCGCCCCACACAAGCCTGTCTGCGAGAAACTGCGCACCCTGCTGCAAGGGCATCGTCGCTGCCGTGAAGTTCATGCCCATGGCGAGATTTCCGGCGTATGCCGCGTGCAGCAGCTCGACCCACTGCTCGAGGTGTTGGGTGCTGAGTCGCCGCCAGGCGAGGGAAGGGGGATGTGACACGAAAGCGTTCGCTCCTTACCTGCGGCTACCTCGGGCGCCCAAAATGGCTCCACTCGGATTGGACACCCAGGCGCGGGTTACCTCCCGGGCCGATCGGGCATACGCGGCAAGGCCAACGGCCTTGAGACGTCTACCGACGCCGCCCTGTTTGGGAACTTCCGCAGGCGGTCCAGCGCCGCTCTCCGCACTGTCGTCGTGAGACTTCCCGACGCGTTGGATCGTTGCCGCAACGGCCACAGCCGAAAGAGATCGTTGCACTGCCCTGTCTCCTCTTTAGCCGTCCTACCGGGTTGGTAACCACGTTTGGCCGTTGTCGGCGCTGGAAGCACTGAACGTACCGGATGTGAGCGGGACTGTGACCGTAAGGACTCCCCGCGGCGATCGGGCGAGCACGGCGGCCCCGGAGGGCTCGCCCGCGACCGGCAAGGCGCTGTAGATGAAGGTGGCTCCGCCGTTCGTTGTGCGGTAGATCTGGAGGTGCGAGAGGAAGGCGGTGCTGAGCACGAGGAGACCATCCGAGGCAGACCAGAAGAGCATGGTGGGCTCCCCGGCCAGGCCAGGGGAATTGGCCTGGGGAGTCCAGTGCAAGAGCGTCCACCGGCTGCCCCCGTCCGTCGATCCGAACAGTGCGTACTGCTCCTGAGCGGTCGCGACGTTACCGGACACGAGAATCCATCGGTCGGCACCGCCGACTTGAGCGATGGTGAGTGCCAGACCCGCGGATTGGTCGTAGCGCTGAATCAGGTGCACATCATCGGTCGCATTCGCGATCGGTGGGGTCTGGAGCGAGTCTGCCGCCTCGCGCAGGTTTGGCAGTCCGCTCGCACCGACCGTGATGGCAAGAGTGTAGTAGTGTCCATCAGCGCCCAACTCACCGACTTGCAGATCGGCTTTCCTGCCATCGACGCTCATCTGCTCCGAGAAGAAGGGACTCTGGTTTCTAGGGTCCGCCGAGATGCCTGGGCCCCTGTCGGCAAGCATCTTCGGCAAAAGATCCCCAGCGCCCAAGTCGGTACCGGACGTCGCGTCGATCTTGACATCTTTCCCCAGCGACCACGAGGCCGGCACGGCCAGCCAGAATCCATCTTGGGAGATGATCCTGATCCTGGTGAGCATGGCCTTCCCGTCGCGTACGACCCCGTGCTCCTGCCCGGACATCAGAAGCTCCGACTGTCCGGTGCGCCCGTTGACCAGCATCACGGCGAAGCTCTCGATGGGAGGCTGCGGCTGGATCGGTCCGGCTCCGTGAAAGCCGTAGTGCC
The DNA here is from genome assembly GCA_021799275.1 of Bacillota bacterium. GTDB lineage: Bacteria > Bacillota > Sulfobacillia > JAJZYS01 > JAJYTV01 > JAJZQO01. The sequence goes on along the minus strand of JAJZAT010000020.1, from coordinate 16,804 downwards.
CGATGGTCTCCACGATGTAGGCAGATCGGGGATTTCCCGTTCGTCCGCCCAGGACGCCGGCGGTCTGCACGTAAATGACCTGCGTGTGTCGCCGCATGAAAGCATCGCTTAGAGCTCGCGAAATTGCCGCTTGCGGTGTGATGCGGAACGACCCCGGGCGCGTGGACTGCCATGACCGGCCATCAATGCCGGGCAGGCGGGCCGTCCATGCGAGGTAGTGCACCGGGAGGCCATCGACATGCTCCGGATGTGCGTACCTCGGGGTGGAGATTGCTGCGGTCTCCGCCTGGTGACTCGCGGACCCGCAGCCGGCCACGACGATCGTAAGGACAGCTGCTCCGAATCCCAGGTACTTCATCCGCACGTCCCCCAACTGCCAGTATACTCCAATCGGGGAGGTGGCTTGGGTATGGCGGGCCGTGATGGGGGCACTGCGCAAGTCATGCGTCTGCGATTGAGTTGTGGTCTCATTGCCGGCATCCTGCGAGGCCGCGCCGCCAGCATGGCATCGGGCGTACGCCCTAGTGCTGGCCTCCCGACCGATCGCGACTGATGGAGGTGAGCTACATGGCTGGGCTGCAACGTCCGTCCTTTCGAATTGCCGTAGCTGTTCTCACGGCCGAGGCCGCGTGGGTTGTCTGGGCGCTGCTGGAGAAGCAATCCCTCTGGCTGCCCGTCGCGCTGTTCTGCGCCACGATCATCCCGCTCGGCGTGGCCACGGTCCTTCATGGTGGCGCGGCCAAGGCACTGATGGCGATGTCGCGCAGCGGGTTTTCCGTGGCTACCGGCATCGTGATCGGAGTGCCTGTGTATCTGGTGTGGATGAGGCATGACACCTGGGCCGCGGCGTTCAGCGAGTGGTCCGTGGCACTTGTGTTGGTTCTGGCCCTGGCAGTGGCGAGTCTGCTCCTGGGAAGGGCTGTGGCGGCGGGCAGCCGCCGATGATACCCTGGCGGCAGGCTGGCGGGCAGACCCGCAGCAGCCCGAGAGAAGCCCACCCGAGGACCTGTCGGCCTTCAGATCTGAGGATCCTTACCGAACCTAGCCCATCAGCGTCCGCCAGAACGGCTCGTGCTCCTGCTCCGGGTCGTGTCCGAAGAAGACCGCGGCGTCGCCGGCCTGCGCGACATCCTTGAGACGCGCGACGCTGCGGCGTCCTGTCTCGGGGTCTTGCTGTTCGCCGGGAACATCGCTCTGCCAGTTGTCGAGGGTGTAGACGGCGTCGATCGTCAAAAGGATTGGCCGCCCCCCTGCAGGCTCCAGGTAGACGGAGAGGTGGCCTGGCGTGTGACCGGGCGTGTGCAGCAGCGTCACGCCGGGCGTCGGCTGGTGGCCGTCGCCGATCGGGCGGTAGTTCAGCGTAGGGTCCGAGCACTCGGGAGGGTAGGCGCCGGTTCGACCCGCTTCCATCTCGAGCGGATGCACGTAGATCGGCTGGCGCCGGAAGACCTGCATCCCGCCGGCGTGGTCGAAATGCCAGTGGGTGCTGACGAGCGCGTCGATGTCCTGAACCGTCAGCCCCTGACGAGCCAGCACACGTTCCACCCAATCGTCCGGACGCATCTCGGGTACGATCATCGGCGGTTGGCCCGGCTCGTCGAAGTAGTGCTCATTGTCGATGCAGGCCTTGGGCATGCCGGTGTCGACCAGCATGAGGCCATCCGTGGAGCGCAGGAGATACATCCAGGCGGGTGCGCGCACGAGCCTGCCCGCCGGATTGCCCATCTTGTAGATCGACCAGTCGACCCGCGAGTAACCCGCGCAGAGCAGACGGACTTCCTGGAGCATCGGCATCCTCCCATCAGGCGGTGTCGCTGCAGCGCATGCGTGCGGGCCCTTCGACACGGAGTCTCGATGGGCCTGCGGGCACGACGCACTGCCTCGCTGCGGTGTTGCCGGTCGGGGCCGCTCCGGACACAGGAGCCGCAAACCTTGCCAAGGCGTGCGATGCTCCGCGGCCGGCCGCCTGGGCCCTGGGGGCGCCTTGTGCCTGCGTCAGAGAGTCGTTCTCACGCGGTGCGGTGCTCGGCGGTCGCCGCAAGCAGGGGCCGGATGCTGAAGAAGGCGAGAACGAGCAGGACTGCGCCGAGTTCGAGCCCCAGGCTGAGGCCGATGCGAGAGGCCGCGTAGCCGATGGGAAGGATCAGCAGGGCGCCCACGGCGTTGCCCACACCGGCGGAAACGCCGGAGCCGAGGGCGGGGTTCTCCTTGAAGATGTCCTGCCCGATCAACGTGGTGACGGGCGACGCGCTGAACAGCGCGATGCCGACGAGCGCCAGAACGGGCCAAAGCGCGACGCCGCGGGCGAAAGGCAGAACGATCAGGAGCAGGGTGCCAGCGATCGAGGCCACCCAGAGCACCATGCCGCTACCGTAGCGGTCCCGCATGAGGCCGCCCGCGAGGTTGCCGATGATGCCGATGCCGATCATGGTGGTCACGAGCGATGCGCCCAGGATGAACGAACCGCCATGGTGGCGCCAGAGCAGCGGCACCAGGGTGGTCACGGTCGAGATGGCGCCAGCCCTGAGGCTGTTGAAGGCGACGAGGGCCAGAGCTGGGCGCAGGTGGCGGCGGAACTGCACGGGAGCCTGCTTGGCCGTGCGCCTCGCGAGGGGAGGGACGACCCTCAGAAGCCAGGGCCAGGTGAGGACGACGAAGACCCCTACGAGCCAGAGGTGACCCAGGCCGAGCGCCGTGGCCAGCAGCGTGGCCACAAGCGGGCCGATCGCCCGCCCGAACTCACCGCCGATCATGAAGGTCGACATGGTGAGACCGGGCCGCTTGCCCGCGAGGCTGCGCGTCAGGGCCATGGCCTGGGGGTGGAAGAGGGTCGTGCCGAGGCCCGAGAGAAAGAGGCCGATCGCCATGCCGATGTAGGCAGGCGAGAGCGCGACCAGCGTGACGCCCACGGTCGAGAGGATGGGGCCGCCAAGGACGAACCAGCGCCCGCCGACGCGATCGGCGAACAGCCCCGCGAGGGGCTGAAGCGCCTGGCCGAACATCAGGATGGTCACGAGGGATGTGAGAAGGACCAGGGGAACGTGCCGCTCGATCGCGATCAGCGGCAACAGGCCGGGAAGGTAGTTGGCGAGCGCGTCGTTCGCAAGGTGGCCCCAGATCAGCGCCGGAAAACCGGTGGGATGGGCCGGGGCTGTTGCCTGCCTCGGAGCTGGGATCGTCGTGTTGGCCATGGGCGCCTCCTTGATCACCACGATCCTACGGCGACCGGTGGCCGTCCTCTAGGCTCAGGCGGAGTGTAACGAGCCGGTCCAAACAGACCAGCGTAAGCCCCGTCGTGGCGTTAAGGCGTCCACGTGCAGGCCTAGGCCGGCGTGTATGCATGCCACGCCGAGAGGAGTTCCTGTTCCCGGGCGGCGCTGATCCCGGCGCGACGTGGGACGTCCCCTGGCCGCGAGCGCTCCCAGGCCAGGGTGTCGCGCACGGTGTCTCGCAGGGGACGCAACGAAAGGCCTGCCGCGAGCGCCTTGCGGATCGACACGGACTCGAAGCCGATCGCGTCCGGTTCGCTCGAGGGCACGTAGAGCGGCAGTTCTGTCCACGGCGCCACGCCTTGAGCGGCGAGGAATTCTTCTGTGACCCAGGTGGTGGGCCCTTGGCCGCCCCCGACCTCGCGGCAGGCGGCGAGAACCTCGCCCATGGTCAGGGGCGATTCGGGGCCGGCGGCGTTGTACGTCCCGGACGCGCCGTGCTCCACCATGGCGAGCGTCCATGCGGCGAGGTCGCGTACGTCGATCACCTGGACCGGCCGATCGGGTCGGCCCGGCGCCAGCATCTCGCCGTCGCGCGCGCCGCGCGCGACCCAGTAGGTGAAGCGATCGCTCGCGTCGTCCGGACCGACGATCAGCCCGGGCCGGATCACGAGGGCGCGATCGCCGAAGGCTTCCTCTACGTCGAGTTCGCATCGCGCCTTGAGTGCGCCATACCAGGTGGAGACGTCCTCCTCGGTCTCGGAAGGAAGCTGCGCGCGCAGGGCGTCTTCCGTCACGCCGATCTCGACCAGAGAGGCGTACGCGTTGATGCTGGAGATGAAGGTGTAGTGCGGGCACGTCCCCTTGAGCTGCCGCAGGGACTGGCGTACCACGCGCGGCAGGTAGCCCGACGTGTCGATGACGGCGTCGAAGCTTTGTCCGGCCAGAACCCCGAGCCCGCCGTCGCGGTCGCCGAACACATGGCGCGCGGTGGGGAAGAGATCCCGTCCGTGCTGCCCGCGGTGGAACAAGGTGACGTCATGTCCAGCCGCAAGAGCGGCCTCCGCGATGTGCTTGCCGAGAAACACGGTGCCGCCGAGGAGCAAAAGACGCACGGGCGACCGACCTCCCTCAAGGCTCGGTCACTTCCGCCCTGCCTGAGCGAATTCCTTGCGGAATCCTGGCATCGCCCGGCGGCTCTAGGACGCTGCGACCAGATTCGCCAACGATGCGGGCGTTCGCGTTCATCTGCCGGCAGGCCGCTGCTGCCAGAACACGCCAGAAACCGAACGAAGCAAGCTGGCGTTTTCTTGGGTGGACCCGGAACCAAGGGACTTGCCCCAACCCAAGGAGGACAAGAACACATGCAGAACCTGCGACGGATCGCCGTCGTTGCCGGAGTCGTGGCATCGCTGTCGCTGATCGCGGCCGGATGCGGCGCGCTGACCGGAGCGTCCGCATCGAGCCAAGGCGCGACACATCATAAGACGAGTACGTCGTCTTCATCCGGTACGAGCGGCGCTTCGACGACGTCGCTCAGTTTGGGAGGATCCTCGACTTCCACCACGGGCTCAGGGTCGAGTTCCGCGTCGACGTCCGGTTCAGGGTCGGCCGCATCGCCCGGTTCCAGCACCGGGTCCACCGGTTCCGGCGCCGCCACGGGCCCTTCCGCGACGGCCGCCCCGTCGCCGTTCCCGACCATCATCCGCATGGCCATGTCGTCGCTGCCGCAGTCGGTGCTGACCGGCGCGATGGCCCCGACCGTGCTGCCCTTAGACGCCGCGGGTTCGGCGGACATGTACTACAAGCCGAGCTACTCGACCGCGCCGATCATGGGCTATGCGGGCTTTCAGTCGACCTACAGCGTGACGCTCTCGTCGCCTGAGCACCAGCTTGCGGCCTTCACCCGCTCGCTCTTCGACTCTTCCGCGCATGCGCAGGGCGCCTTGGCGCAGGGATTCGGCGACCAGCAGGTACCGGCGAGCGCAGAGACCGTGGACCTCGGCTACGGCATCACGGCCAGGGAGTTTCCGAACGGCCTTCTCGGCACGACCGAGATCGTCTGGCAGGAAGGGCGCTGGACCGTGCGGGTGAACGGGAGCAGTTCGGCGCCAGTCGCGGAGGCTTCCCAGGTGGCGGCCTTCCTGCACCGCTACTTCATGCCGGTGCCGACCACCTCGGGAGGCATCTCGGTCGATGTAACGTCCGCTGGAACGCAGGCGACGGTGACCTGGACGAGCGGCGACGACCTCCTGGTCGTGCGTGCCTACCCAGGGGCCGCGTCGCCGGCGCAGACCGCCATGCGGATGGCGATCTCGATGGAGAGCTATAGGTAAGCCCTCGGACCCGGTTCCGCACGACCTCGCATAGAGCCAGGGTCTCTCCTTAGCGGGAGGGGCCCTGGCTCTCTCTTACCGGGTGGCCGCCGGGGAGCGGGCGGAGCGGAGGCACGCACAGCCTCCCCTGAATAGTCTGTAGAAGCAGGGTCCATGAGGAGGAGCTCCATGGCACGTTTCGAGGACACGTTCCCGCCGTACGTGGCGTTCGGCAGCCGCACGCTGTCGTTGCAGTCGCCGAACCTGCGCGGTACGGACGTGGCCATTGCCCAGGCGATCTACAATCTGATGCTTACGACGATGAACCCGCCTGAGGGCCCGATGGGCACTCCGATCACGGTGGACGGCATCTTCGGCCCGCAGACGCAGGGCGCCGTGCGCAACATCCAGAGCTTCTTCGGGCTCGCGGTCGACGGCGTCGTCGGACCCAACACCTACTTCGTCTACGGCCAGGGCGTGGGCCCGAACACGACCTACGGCGGGCCGGTGTACGGCAGCCGCAGCCTGAGCCCCGGCCTCACGGGCGGGGACGTGACGATCCTGCAGAACCGGCTCAACTGCTTCGGCTACGCTGCCCTGATCGGACGTCCGGCCGATGGCAACTTCGACGCGGCGACCGCCCAGGCCGTGCTGGCGTTCAAGCGCGACGCCGCCAACAACGGCGCCACGGGCCTCGACAACACGGCGACGGTCGGCAACGGCTCCTTGGACGCCAGCTGGCTCTACACGTTCGCGGGCGGGCGCGCGATCCAGACAGGGCGCAACGGCTTCGACGTCGTCTTCCTGCAGACCATCCTGCAGCGCCTCGGCTACTACAGCGGTCGCGTGCAGGGGTACTACGACGCGGGGACGCGCGCGGCCGTCATCGCCTTCCAGACCGCGAATGCGATCTCGGCGGACGGCGTCGTGGGGCCGGTCACGTTCCGAAAGATCGGCCTGCACAACCAGATGGCGGCGCCCGGCCCGCTCATGGTGGCGTGGCCTGTGGCGGGACAGCCGGAACCGGGGCCCGCGCCGGAATGTCGGGCGAGCTTTTTCGATACGGCGAGCCCGCTCACGCCGACGTTCATTCCCGGCGGATCGCTCTGGTTGCGCCAGGGCCCGGGCAGCGGCTCGGCGATCGTGATCACGGGCATCAATCTTCCCAGCCCGTCGACCTTCGGTCCGCAGTACGACCGGTACTGGTACACGATCCAGGGCGAGATCATGCGCCAGATGGTCGAGGTGGACCCGAACTTCCACATGTGGCAGGGCATCCACACCGGGACCGACATCGCCTTGCCCGTGCCGCCGACGGCCAGGGTCTACGTGCAGGCCGGCGACCACGCGGAGGCCACCGGACCGATCGTTCTCCAGGGCACGGTCGGCCACTGCATCGCGGGCAGCGACATGGAGCCCGCGGACGATCAGCCGGAAGGCGAATGAAGCGGTCGGGAGCGCCACCCAGCGGTGGCGCTCCCGGGCTTTTCGGAGGCGGCTCGCGTGTCGGCGGGCAGCGAAGCGGAACGGGCCTAGCGCGCGCTCTCCACGTAGGTTCCGGGATCCGCGGCCGCCAGGAGGGGCGAGAGGTCTCCCGCCGTGTAGAGGTGCAGGCGGTGCATCGCCCGGGTGCAGGCCGTGTAGAGAAGGCCCAGTTCCTCCAGGCCCCGGTACACCTCCGCCGAGGCGTCGAAGATGATGACGGCGTCGAATTCGAGTCCCTTCGCGAGGTAGCCGGGCAGGACGAGGACGCCGCGGCTGAAGGACGACGCGTCCTTCTCGATGAGCTGCAGGTCGACCCTCGACTGGAGCGCGGAGAACGCCTCGCGGCTCTCGCGCGCCGTCTTGCAGATCACCGCGATCGTCTCGAGACCCTCCCGCCGCAGGCCGGCGATGTCGAGCGCGATCCGCTCTGCGAGGTCCTGGCGGTTGGCGACGCGGACGATCCGGGGCTTTTCGCCGCGGCGCTCGAACGGCACGATGTCTGCGCCGGTGGGGAGGAGGCTCCGCGTGAACTCCACAATCTCGCGCGTGGAGCGGTAGCTCTGACGCAGCCGCACGACTTCCGTCTCGCCAGGGCCGACGTGTTCCTGCAGGTCCTCCGGTGAGGTAAGCGCGGACGGCGCCGCCGACACCGTCTGGTGCGGGTCTCCGAGCAGCGTGAGGCGGGCGGAAGGGAAGAGCCGGCGCAGGACCTCGAACTGAAGCGGGGAGTAGTCCTGGGCCTCGTCTACGATCACGTGGCGGGCGCTCCGGTTGACGCGGGCGCCGCGCACCAGCGTGTCGAGGTAGAGAAGCGGCGTCGCGTCCTCGTAGGGCAGGATGGTCAGCTCGAGGCGGGCGAGCGTGTCGCGGCGGATCGCGTCCCAACGACGCGGAAGTGGCTCCTTCGCTGCGACCGCCGACAGTAGGTCCCGGTCCTTGAAGAGGCGCAGGTAGAGGCCTTCGAGATCGACGTACTGGCGCTGCTCGACCCATTGCTTCGCCGATTGCAGGTTCCTGTGCACGATCTTGGCGCCAAGGTGTCCGCGCACCTCCTCCACCTGGTCGACGGGGGCGCCCGCGCGCCCGCGGCCCACCTTGAGATCGGCCCGTTGGAACTCCTCGGGCCCGAGCAGCTGCACCTCCTCGTCCACCCAGTCCTCCTGGGACTCCCGCTTCTCGAACGCCGCCACCTTTTCGACGATCCAGTCATGGATCACGCTGACGCGGGTCGAGACGGGGACGTCAGGACCGAAGGCTTCGAACCGCGACTGCATCGCGCGTGCGGAGACGATCTCCTTGCCACGGAAGCGGACGGGCACGAAGACGAGACCCTCCCGCCGCAGGCCTTCCGCGTAGCGGTCCAGGACGTGCCGGAACGCGGGCGACGACTTGTAGCGGATCCCTTCAAGCCTCACCGAACGAGCTTCCTGGTCCGGGGTGGCCATGAGGTCTTCGAGCTGATCGTAGGCATCCTCTAGGCGGTAGGTCCGGCCAAGCCTGTGCCCCAGAAGCTGCTGGAAGGTGGTCTGCTGGAGCGGCTCTTCGCCGAGTTCCGGCAGCACCGTGGCGACGTAGCTGTTGAAGAGGGCGTTGGGGGAGAAGAGCACCATCTGGTCCGCCCGCAAGGTGTCGCGGTGCCGGTAGAGCAGGTAGGCGACGCGCTGCAGGGCGACCGACGTCTTGCCGCTGCCGGCGGAGCCGAGGACGATCAGCAGGCGATGTCGGTCGTCGCGGATGACCAGGTTCTGCTCGCGCTGGATCGTCGCCACGATGGCGTGCATCGCGGCGTCCGAGTGTCCGCTGAGCGCTTCCATCAGGAGTTCGTCGCCGATCGTGACGCCGGTGTCGAACATCATGCGGAGTTGTCCCTCGGAGATGACGTACTGGCGCTTCAGGTGCATCTGGCCGGAGACCTCGCCCATCGGCGACATGTAGCTCGCGGTGCCGGGGCCCTGGTCGTAGTAGAGGCTCGCGATCGGGGCGCGCCAGTCGTAGACGAGGAAGTCGTCGTCGGCGGTGCGCAGCGACGCGACCCCGATGTAGATCTTCTCGGGTTCGCCCGCTCCGCGCTCGGCGAAGTCCACCCGACCGAAGTAGGGAGAACGCTCAAGCCGACCGAGATCCCGCAAGGTCTGGGCGGCCTGCCGGAAGCGGCGTTCACCCTCCGCCAGCATCTTGTTCTGCTGCAGGACCGCACCGAGGGTCTCGTAGAGCTCGCCCGGCTTGAACCGGAACTCATCCCAGAACTCACGGCGATCGCGGACCATGTCCTCGCGTACGTCGCTGAACTCGGCACGCGCGCGATCCTGCTGGGCGCGCACCTCGGCCAGGACAAGATGGAGGCGTTCGGTTTCCTCGATCCAGTCGCCCTGCTCCAGGACAACTCCTCCTTCAGTGGGTTGACTTCCGAAGGCCACCCGGTGTAGAATCAAGTTGGATAGGTCTAATCATTGGGTTGACTGCGTTCCAACCACTATAGATTCGCGCATGCGTGGTCGTGCTGTCAATGGGCAGCGCGGCTTTTAGTTTGCTCGGGGAGGTGCCCCGGTTCACGTTTGCAGAAGTCCGCTCGGCGCCGGGAATCACGGCTGGCGGCGACGGCCGGACGGTCAGTGGCCCAGCGTGGGCATGGGCGTCGTCCAGGAGAGCACGATGATGGCGCGGATGAGAAAGAGGCCGACCACGGCAAGGCCCACGCTGGCGATGCCCCAGCAGACAAGGCCAACCCTATGTAGCCGCCGGTTGCGAAAGCCCTTGCGGCGGCGCTCGTAGAAGAACTCGTCTCGCAGAAACTTCACAAGCCCCCACTCGAGCGCCACCACCACGGCCAAGAACATGCCGGTCGCCGCGACGAACATCTTGCGCACCCGCCCCGTAGGCACTCTCTAGGTGGAAACTTCCGCCTGGAGATACATATTCCTTTCCGCGAGCGGTGAGGCCAGTTCGGTACCATTCCCGCCACAAGGGAGCGTCGCCGCTTGGGGACGCTCCCTTGCCGTTGGACTCTAAGGACTCGTCGGATGGCGTCTGGGATGAGTGCGGCGGTAGAAATACACCACGTACAGCAGCACCGCGAGGTTGACGATGAGGGTGCCGAGGCTGAGCAGGTGGAACTTCTTGACGAGGTCCCAGATTTCGATCGGCAAGAACGAGGCCGTTTCCACGATGACGAGAAGCTCAGCCCACGTGCGCTCGCGCCAAAGACCGATTCCCTCGACGGCGTACAGCAGACACCAGAGGGCCAAAGCGACTGCCACCCATGGCCCAACGTATGTGGTCAGGTGAGGGGCGTGCGATATCACCCAGTGGAGGTAGACGTCGTGCGGGTCTTCCGTGAGTTCGTCGGCGAAGAGCAGGTGCAGCGGATCGACCACCCGGCCGCGCACCACGAACGCTACCACGGCCGCCGCCGCAAGAACGACCGCTACGATTGCCTTCTCCGCGATGATGAGCATCAGGGGCAGGGGGCGACCCAAAAGCTTAATGCCGTGAAGCCGCGATCGCGTGGACTTGCCAGCGTCACTCACGCGTCTGCGCCCATGTTCCATGCGTTATGCCGCGCCATTGCGGCACGAGGAAGGCGACGGCCTGCTGGCGGTGTTGACGGTCCGCTGCCCGTCCGGCGCAATGCTGCATTGGCCATCACCTTCTTTCCCTGTTCGTGAACGCGGCCGTAAGCCCGCGTCATGCGCCCTTGGCCCATTCCCGACGGCGCGAACTCGGCGCGTTGGTCCTGCCTGCGGGCGACCGAGGGAACTTGGACCTTAACAGCAAGTATACGCGGTACGGTGAGGCAGGCGTTAAGAGCGTGGCGCTCGAAGCTGACCCCGGCTCATCCGAGGGTCTGCTAATAGACTTTATTCGGCCTGCTAAGGAAGTCTATGGCAATCTGCAGGGCGTTTGCCCGCAGCCGCTCGCCCGAAGGGAGAAGGGCAAGCCCCGCGACCTCTTCGCTGAAGTGAGCACGCATGCTCTCAAGATGCCCGAGGATGGCCGGTAGCTGGGGGGCCCAAAGCTCAGCGAAGCGTGCCAGATTCCGCGAGTCCGCCAATGATGAACACACCATCGCCAAGTCGATCACGTCACGACTCCGCAGCCGAGTTCCGCGGTAGCGGAGCTTCTTTGCGACAATCTCAACGGGAGTCTCCACGGCGATGTTACGGCCGCGAAGCTCGCCAACTACGGCGCCAGGATGGGTCAGTAATGGCGCCACGATGAAATCGATTTCACCTTCGCTGAGGGAGAGCTTCAGGAACCGGGTGTCTTCTACGTAATCTACGCAGAAGCCATCGGTCACATCGTTCAAGCGTGGCGACAGAACCGTCAACCATTCCGGTCTGTCAAGAAAAATATCGATGTCCCGGCTGATACGATGGCGATAGGTGAGCATTAAAGCCGTCCCGCCACCGAAGGTCCATTGTGGCTTTGGCAGGAGACTGCGATCCACGCTGTCCAGAGCCTCCATGGCTCGATCGAATAGGTACTCCCAGCTATCCATCTAGCCATGCCTCAACTTCGGGATTCGCGTCTCCGCGCTGTCCCATGTAGAGAGCGAAATACGCACTCAGGTCGGATCTGGACAGTTGATGCCGTTCTGCAAAGCGCTTCAGTGCGGACAGCGGGACGTCCGAAAACAACTGAGCTACAGGACCTATCCACCGCCCGGGATCCTCACGCTTCTGCAAGAGACTTAGAAGTGTCGGCAGGTCAATGGGATCTCGCCAGCATGTGTTGGCGGAGCCGAGCACTAGTGTGTCGATGTCGCCTTTGGCCACGTCCGGTCCCCCTCCTCGATGATCGTCTGCGTACTACCCCCAAGAGATACCTGTGACGTCGTCCGCGACTTCTGCAATTAGGTCCTCGAGATTGTGCGATGGTTGTGTCTCGTAGTCTTCGCGCCAGCGACTATTGCGATCTGCCCAATAGACTGTCCATAAGCTCGACTCCACAGCATACCGGAACTGCGCCACCGGGATCTTCGTCCACTCTGGATCCAGTTGGGGTTGCCAAGGGGGTGCCGCTCGCAGAGTATCACCGACATGGCACGGAAACCGAATGCAAGGCGCAGGGCACCCCTGCTGTGTTGTGGAACCTGACTCCCGCGGAACGCCCGTAGCTTGGTAGCGGCGAGTTCCTTGATCAAAGCGGGAAGTGGCAACCCGATCACCTAAAATCTTGAGTTCTGGGAGTGCACGGCATCTTCCTTTACGGTCCTCGGGAGCAGAGCAGAGCTGCGACTTTGTGACCTCGTGATGTTCGATCAAGGGGTGCCGCTGCTAACGTGAGGGGGAATGGGGTATGCCCACATGTTGGCAGGAATGCCACGCACAACGTAGAAGGCTTGGCGCAGCGTACCTTGCGACGACCCAGGGCTCCCAGAGCAAGAGCGGGCTGCTCGGCGACATCTATGGCAAGACAGTGTCCGCCACATTCACCGTCACGGGCACCTCTCCTGTGTTCTGGTACAACACCGCCGATAACCCCTGCGGCACGCCGTCCTCCGTTCGGTTGTTCTTCCAGACGCGGAATAAAGGCGGCTCGTTCGTGGAGACCAACTACTGGTGGTCGAATCCCATTTCCTATCAGCTCGCCTCGGATGGTACAGCGATCACACTGAATGCCGTCGTTAGCGGAGCCAACTGGAGTGACCTCTATGGCCATTTCGGGACCGGGACATATGCGTCAGGCTTCGAGCACGCAGCGTCCAATGTGACGATGATCGGATTGGCGTTTGGCGGCGGCTGCTGCTTTGCCAATGGCGTAGGGCTACAGAGCGGTACCGCGACATTCCACCTCGACAGCTACAACGTGACCGATACTCCCCCACTCCCCTAGATCGCAGCACGCATAGCGGTCCAAGCCCGGTACGGAGGCGAGGCAAGCCTCGTCGCCGTTATTTCTTGGGCAGAGGCAGAGGTTATACGGCGATACACCTGGCAAACGAAAGGTGACCCCATCGCATTAACTTCATGCATGCTAGTGATTAAAGGGGTCTCCTGACCTAACCGTGGGCGTGCGAAGCCCCGGACTCAGCCGTGGTGGCGAGGTCCGGGGCTTTCAGTGTGTGTCGGTAACGAGAAGGGCTGTTGGAGAACAGAAAAAGGGGTAGTGCGGTCAAGTGGCCGGGCCTGGCTAGACGGCCAACAGATGGGACTCGGGCCTAACCAAGAACCTGCCGCAGGATCATGTAGATGGCGATGACGACCAGGGCGACGGCAAAGACGCGGTTGAGGCGAGTGCTGCCAATCCTGCGCCCTGCAGCGGCCCCTAGTCCGCCGCCGAGGAGACCGCCGACGATGAAGAGGAGGGCGACCGGGAAGTCGATCTTCCCTGCCAGCGCGTACTGCACGGCAGTCGTCGCGCCGAAGACGAACACTGAAAGCAGCGACGTGCCGACCGCGGCGATCATCGAGAGGCCTGCGGACATGATGAGGCCCGGGACGATCAGGAACCCTCCGCCAATACCGAAGAACCCGGAGGCCGCGCCGACAGCGAAACCGGTCCCGGTGACGAGCGCAAGCGAGAAGCGGACGTCGCCGCCTGTCTGGATCTCTGGCGTGCGGCGATCACCCCGCCGCCACATGAGCACGCTGATCACGACCATGAGAAGAGCGAAGAGCAGGAGCAGACGCTGTCCCTGTACCATGAGCCCGAGCTTCGAGCCGAGAGTCGCCCCCAGGATTCCCGCGAGGGCAAAGTAGGCACCTACCCTGAACTGCACGGTCTTCGCCCGTATGTGCGGGACGGCGGCGATCAGGGCATTGACCGCCACGGCGATGGCGGTGGTGCCGATCGCGGTGTGCGGGTGCCTCGCGTATCCGACGAAGTAGACGAGCAGTGGCACCGCCAGGATGGATCCGCCACCGCCGATGACGCCAAGCGTGAATCCGACGAGTGCTCCGGAGATGACGGCCTTGACCGCCATCGCGAGCGAGAGCGCGTACACGACATCAACTCCAGGCTGCGTTGCATTGAGATCTTCGAGGCCACCCAGAACATTGCCGCGGCCGGGCAGACGGTCGCGGGCGATGTCGAGGGCACCGGATGCCTGCCGCCGGTTCTCCGTGCGGTCAGGCCCGGCGTCGTTCTGAGAGCCAGGCCGCCATGCCACCCGTAAGGTTGTAGACCTGCCGGTAGCCGAGGCGGTAGAGGAACTGCACCACATCGCCGCTTCGCGCGCCGCTTGCGCAGACGAAGACGACCGGTGCGTCCTGAGGAAGTTCCCGGTAGGTCCTCCCGAACTGCGACAGCGGCATGTGCTTCGACCCACGGATGTGACCCGCGTTGAATTCCCATGTCTCGCGAACGTCGACGATCAGGGGTGCATCGCCCTGCTCGATGAAGTTCTCGAGTTCGGTGGCCGTGATCTCGCCGATCGCCGCTATCGCGCCGCCGGCCTGCTTCCACGCTGAGATGCCTCCTTCTAGTGCCCCCAGCACCGAAAAGCCGGCATTGCGGAGAGCTTGCCCGGCAACGTCTGCGATCGGCATGCTGGCCGCCAGGAGCACCACCGCCCTGTCACGCTGCAGGTAGAAGGCGGCCTGCTCGGTGAAGCCCTGCCGGGCGTACGGGATGTTGATCGAATCCGGGACATGTTCCCTTATGTACGAAACGGACTGGCGAACGTCGACAATCTGGGCGCCCGCTGCCTGCGCTTCGCGCAGGTCGGCGACGGATATGGCAAGGTCGCTCAAGTGTCATTCTCCCCCAATGTGTTGAAGCCCGCCCGATCTTCTATCAAGCATCGGAGCTGGGCGTACATTTCGAGATGGGCGAGCCTTCGCCGAGCCGGACGAACTCGGCAGTTCTGCGAACCCGCTTCGCCTGCATGGTGTCAGGGCACGCCGCCCGCGTTGCGGAGGTGGTCACGATTTGCCCCGCCGGCAGGTCAAGGGCGATGATCGGCGGCGTAGAGCGGTAGGCCGCCTAGGCCCAAAGATCACCTCCTAGCACGTATCCTATCGGCATACCAGCCAGGGTAGCATAGAAAATACAAGTACGGCAGTCAAGATTGCTTACCCATACTTGTGGGGGCATGGAGCCCATCGTCGGTCGGCAGACGTCTCGAGACAGCCTGGCGATGCACGATCCGAACGCTAGGGTTTAAACAGCTTGCTTAGTACACATTCACTGAACCCCATGCGGAGAGGGTTCAGATCGCTGTGAGTTGAGTGCGGAAGTCCTTGGCCAACGGGTATAGGAAGATGGCCTTGATCGGCTTGTCGCGGAGGGTGTGGCGATCGAGCTTGCCGCGGCCCTGGGTGTCGCCAACGTAGGTCCAGTTGGATGCCTTGTAGCAGGTGCCGGGGTAGAGGCGATGGTCGACGAAGGTCTCAAGCAGCACGGGGCGGTAGTTGTGACGCTCGATCCAGTCCTGCTGCATGCGACGGGCGGCCAGGGCGAGGACGGACGAGGCCAGGTATTTGACGTGTACCCAAGGCAGCAGCAGGAAGCGGGCGTTGTTGACGACGAGGTGCAGGTTGTGCTCACGCTGGGCAGGGGTCCAGCCGATGAAGCGGTCGCGCGGGGCGAGCTTCCAGGCGGAGGCGCCGAAGCCGATGGCGCCGAGTAGCCGGTCGCCATCGTAGATCAGGTAGTGCATGCGGGCCCCGGTCAGAGGCGTGTAGCCGAGGTAGTGGTAGCGTGCGATCAGCTCGCGCCAAAGCAGCATGTCGCTGCGGCGGACGACAAGATCAAGGCGCAGAGATTTGAGATCGTGCCGGGAGCCGGTGATCTGCTCCCGCGGGTCGGATGCCGGCGTGAAGGCAGGGTTTTTGGGGACGTTGTTGGCGTGCTGACGGGTGGACGGAGGCAGGACGATGAGGCCGTCGCTCTGCATCCGCAGGAGCGCCTGGCGCGCGGACATATCCTTGAGGCGGCCGTTTCCCTGACGCCAGTCGAGGGCCTCGCACAGAGCACGCGCGATCGCCGCGCGGTTGGGGTAGGTTTCGCGGTCGGCGAGCAGTCCTTGGAGGAGTTCGAGGTCTTGATCTGTAAACAGGCGGCCGCAGTAGCGGATAGCGCTCAGGAAGTGTCGTCTCCTTGCCGCACGGCAGGCCTCAGCCAGCAGCGGAAGCGGGCGAGGGCCTCGCCTTGCGGTGGTTTGCCACCCTGTTCGGCGCAGGCCCCAAGGTACTCCTGCAGGAAGTGCAGTGGGTCGACGCCGTTCTTCTTGGCCGTCTCGGCGATCGTGAAGGTCACAGCCGCGAGTTCGGCAGACCAGCCCGTGCCGCTACCGTAGAAGTTCTTGCGCCCGACGACCGGTGTGCGCAGGGAACGTTCGGCGGCGTTGTTGTCCAGGGCAGCGTTCGGGTCTTCAAGGAAGTGGGTCAGCCTCGGCCAGCCTTTGGCCATCAGGGAGAGCGCCTTGTGGGCCTGCTGCGGGAGCTTGGGATCCGTCAGCTCGGCGAGCAGGGTCTGGCGAATCGCCTCGACGTGCGCGCTCACCAGCGTCCTGGCGGTTTCGTACGCAGGGGTGCCCGCCTGCTCTGCAAGCCAGGCCCGGCGCAGCCGATAGAGTTCGGCGATGCGCCCCTGCCAGGTCTCACCCCAGTCCCCAAGCGCGGACACGGCCTGCGCCACGCGCAGGATGGGGCGCCTGGCATGCACCCAGCAGCCGGCGAGCGTGAACCCCCGCTTCGCCAGGGCGTTGTAAGCAGCGAAGAAGTCGCTCTGTACCGTCCGCCCTGCGCCCTCGTCCAGCTTGCCCTCAGGTGCAAGGTGGTCCAGCACCACCTTGCCGCTGCGCGTGGCCGCAGCGATGAAGACCGCCGTGCGTTGCCCGACGAACACCCA
>JAJZAT010000019.1 GCA_021799275.1 Bacillota bacterium | reverse complement strand
CGGCCCTCCTGCACGAAAGAGCCTGCCGCTCTCGACGGCAGGCTCACTGTCTGTCTGTCTGTCCTTTGGTCTCAAACATCCCGAGCGACCCTCTGTCTGTCTGTCGCACGCACCGGAAGCGCCCACACCTGACGCCGCTTCCGAAAACGAGGCCGGTCCAGTTGGTTTCATTGACGAGGTATTTGTCGTACCGGAGCAGCGAGGCGGAGGCATTGCAACTGCCCTGATGCAAACTGCCATGGAATGGCTCCAAGCACAGGCGGTTAGTCGCGTTGTGCTGCACGTTTACAGTCGAAACGAGAATGCTCTGCAGCTCTATGAGCGAATGGGGTTTTCCGTGTTTGCGCTATCACTTGAACGGCAACTATAGAGTATCGGTCATATCGGTCAGTGTACGCCCTCACTCAGAATCAGAACGTGGATGGCACCAGAATGGCACCAAAACGAGGATCGGCGCCGAGTTGCACTCAGCGCCGATCCCCGAACCCCGCTATGGGCTTGACTTTCGAGTGGAGCTGACGTCGGGATTTGAACCCGAGACCTCCTGCTTACCATGCAGGTGCTCTACCGACTGAGCTACGTCAGCGTTTGGTTGCGGGGGCAGGATTTGAACCTGCGACCTCCGGGTTATGAGCCCGACGAGCTACCAGACTGCTCTACCCCGCGATCTGGTGGAGGGGGATGGATTCGAACCATCGAAGGCAGAGCCAGCGATTTTACAGACCGCCCCGTTTAGCCACTTCGGTACCCCTCCGCGCCGCGATGGACGAAGCCGACCATCGAACAGCAGTGTAAAGAATATCACAGCGCGCACAGCCACAGCAACGCCCGTGTTCCGCGGCTGCCGGTCCGGCCGCGTCAAAAACGGGCGCATGCGCCCGAAGCTATGAACCAGGAGGTGATGCGCTTGTCACGCACATTGCGCTACATGGTCGCCGGTGGGGCAACGCTGGCCCTGATGTTTGGCGTGCTCGGCACGGCGCACGCCGGTGGCGTCGGCCAAGGTGCGGCCGAGTCGATCGCGGAACACACGGTGGGCAGCGGCAGTACTGTACAGCAAATCTCTTTGGGAAGTGCCGGCGGCGCAGCGGTGTGGAACATCGATCTCCGCTCCAGCCGGGGCGTCTGGTACGCGGTGCAGGTGGCCCAGGCGGACGGCGTCGTGATGCGGGTCCAGGTTCTGGGTGAGGCGCCGTCGGGAGGAGCAGTCACCGGGCAATCCAGTACCTCATCGGTGAAAGTCGGGTCCTCGGGTGACGTGACTGCCTCGACCGCCTCTTCGCCCACAACTCCACCTCTTCCGCCGGGGCCTCCTGGCCCGCCTAAGCCGCCGGGACCACGGCAACCGCACGGACCGCATGGACCCCACCACCGTGGACTCGGTCCCTGGTTCGGGGCTCCGCCCGGATGGTCGCATCGCGGTCATCACGATCACGTGGGCTTCGGCCACCTCAAGTGGCTTGGCAAGGAGTCCTGGCGACGGGCAGGGGCAGCATGACGCACAAGGAGACTGACGCCCAGGCAGTTCCTGCAATCTGAGCTCCGGGGACCCTCGTCGACAGACGGGGGTCCCTCTGCTAGAATTGGCGCCAAGATCGCACCGGGACGTGGACGCGATGCTGCTCTGCGAGGCCTGAGCCCGCAATTCGCCAGTCGGGTTGCGGGCGCCCTGAGTTCCAAGGCGTCCGCCCGTATCCGTGAAAGGATGACGGGCTGTGTGGGCGCGCGTCTATGCGTTTGGCTTCCTCTCGTCGCTATACCTCGACCAGTTCCTTTGGATCGTCTATCTCTTGCACCTGGGCTATGGCCCTGCCTTCATCGGCATCCAGTACGCGCTGATGCAGGCTGGCAGGCTGGCGCTCGACGTCCCGAGCAGCATGTTCGCAGACCGGTTCGGCGGCAGGGCGGTGCTCGTCGCCGGGGCCCTCGCCAAGCTCTTCGCGGCCGTGCTGTTCCTGCTTGCCGGGCGCGGCCCGGCCTACGTGCTGGCCGGGTCGCTGGTGACTGCCATTGCCCTCACGCTTCCGTCCGGGGTGGACCTTGCCTACGTGCGCAGCCTGTCGGAGCACGTGGAGGGTGGCAAGAACGAGGCCGTGCTGGTGCGCCGCTTCGCGGACTATGTGGGGATGCAGCGGCTCGCGTCGCTTGGTTCCGGCCTTCTCGGAGGAGTCATCGCTAGCGTGTCGTTCGCGTGGCTCTACATCGCCGAGGCGATCGGCAGCCTCCTCATGCTCCTGGCAGCGGTCGCGCTCCCGGTGGGGCCCCGCGCGACGGCCAGGGGCAGCTTGCCGGCGCAGGGACCGGTCGCGGTGCTTCGCGAGCTCGGTCTGCCCGCCTATCGCCCGCTCTGGACCCTCGGCGTCGCGGCAGCGGCGCTCTGGGCCTTCTCGTCGGTAGGCACGGAGTACAGCCAGGCGCTGCTTCTCGCCCTGAGGCTCCATCCGTTCGCCGTCTCGCTCGTGTTCGCGGCGGCGGGTGGGGCAGGGTGGCTGGCAACGCTTGGGGCCGGGCGCCTCAGGCGGGGTGGGCGCGATAGACTCCTGCGCATCGCCATCTGGGGTTATCCACTGGCGGCGGTTGTTCGCGCCGCCGCGACGCCGGGCACATCCTGGGCGCTCTCCTGCGCAACGGGAGGCGTCGTGCTCGGGCGCGGTTCGAGCGGTGCCGCCAGTATGCTGCTCGAACAGGCGATCGTCGCGGGTGCGCCGCCTGCGGCGCGCGCCACGACGCTGTCGGCGGTGAACACTCTGCAAATGGGGCTGCAGCTTCTGGTGTTTCCCCTGCTCGGTGTACTCTCGGCAAGGGCGGGCGTCACCGCGATCTTCGTAGCGCTGGCGGCCGGGCTGCTCGTGGTTAGTTCGATCCTTGGGCGCCTTCTGGGCGCAAGGAGGTCCGCCGCCGTCCCGGCTGCGGGAGGGAACGATGCACCGGTAGAGAACGAATGATACGGTAAAAAGACGCCTTGCGTCGCGAGCCGCGGCGCAGGGCGCAATTCTTGCGTCTCAGCCTCGGGGGTGGAGGACATCTCGGACTCGACATCGCCCTATTCGCGCGCCGCGTGGCAGGCACTCGATCCGGTCGCCCGCCAGCTGATCCTTGTCAGGCTGCTGCGCAGCATCGCGCAGGGCGCTCTGGCCGTGGACTTCACGCTCTATCTGCGCGCGCGCGGCTGGAGCGCGGCAGCGGTCGGGCTGCTTTTGATGGCCGGGGGGCTCGCCGGAGCCGCCCTCAGCCTGCTGGTCGGGGTGGTCTCGGACCGCGTAGGCCGGCGCCTCTTTCTGATCATCTACGAGACGGGCCTGAGTCTCGGCACCCTTGCGGTGATCGCGTTGCCGGCGACCTGGGTGCTGGTGGCCACCGCTGCCCTCTTCGGCTTCGGCAGGGGGGCGAACGGCAGCTCCGGGCCGTTCGCCCCGGCGGAGCAGGCGTGGCTGGCCCAGCGCGTGCCGCGCGAGCGCCGAGGCACGGTCTTCAGCCTGAACGCCGGCATCCAGTTCGCCGGCATGGGCATCGGCTCGCTGCTCGCCGGCCTCTTGCCGCATCTCCTGCCGGGGCAGCACGGCGCCGGGGCCTACGTGCCGCTCTTTCTCCTGAACCTGGTCGTGGCCCTGATCAACCTTTGGCAGATCTGGCGCCTGCACGAGGAAAAGCCCGCCCGGGAGCGGCGGGTCCAGCCGGAGGCCGGGGAACACCCCGCCGCGGCCGCCGCCGTGGAGCAGCGCGAGAACCGCGCCCTCCTGCTCCTGACGATCGTCAACATGGTCAATTCGCTCGGCGTGGGGCTTGTCGCGCCGCTCCTGCCCTACTGGTTCGCCGTCCGGTTCGGGGTGGGGCCGGAGCTGATCGGCCCCGTCTACAGCCTCACGTTCTTTCTCACGGGCCTATCGTCCCTGGCGGTGGGACACCTCTCGCAACGCATCGGCCTGATCCGGTCGATCGTGCTGCCGCGCCTCGCAGGAGTCGTGCTGCTCGTCCTCATCCCCTTCGCGCCGAGCTTCGCCGTGGCGGCGGTGCTCTACGTCGTCCGCTCCATCGTGAACCGCGGCTCGGTGGGAGCGCGGCAGGCGTTCAGCGTGGGGCTCGTGCGCGACCGCCGCAGGGGCCTCGCGAGCAGCCTCAACGCGGTGTCCTGGAACGTTCCCGCGGCGCTCGGACCTGCGATCGGCGGATATCTGATCGGCCTGGGCGCGCTGTTCTGGCCGTTCCTGATCGCGGCACTCCTGCAACTGGGGTACGTCGTGCTGTTCCCGACCGTCCTCGGGCGGTATGAGAATCCGCAGCCTCAGGCGACCGACTAACTAAATAAAGGTGATGGCGGGCACAAGTCCTAGGAGGATGCTGGGCGGGCATGTACAATCTGCTGCACTAGAGTGCCCGGTGAGGTGGTCGCCACGGAGACGCGGTCGACTTCCAAGGACATTATTGGTGCCTATCTCGCCCGCACCGTCCTGGACGCGGGCGGAAGGGTCCTGCTCAAGGCGGGTACCCTCCTGACGCCGCGCCTACAGCGTCTGCTGGTGCGCCACGGCATCGAACGCGTCGAGGTATCGTCCACACCTCTCCTGGTCGCTGGCGGCGCCATCGACCGGGCCACGCGCGATGAGGCCGCCGCGGCGTCCGCGGACTTCGCCCAGGCCGCGCTCGCCGGCAACGCCACCGAGGAGCATGCCGCGAGGGTCGAGCGCTGCGCCATGGACATCGTCCAGCAGATCCAGGGTCTGCGCCACGTCCGCTACAACCTGGGGCATCTGCGCGCCTGGGACGAGTACACCTTCCATCACAGCATCCAGGTGGCCGAACTGGCCGTGGTCATTGGCCAGGAACTTGGGCTTTCGGACGATGAGCTCGCGAGGCTTGCCATCGGCGCGAGCCTGCACGACATCGGCAAGGCGGCCATCCCGCTGTGGCTTTTGCACAAGGCCGGTCGGCTGAGCGCCGGGAGTACGGTGTGATCAAGACCCATCCGCGGCTGGGCTGGCAGATGGTGCGCAGCGCCGCGGACCTTTGGCACACGTCGACGATCGTGCTGCTCCAGCACCACGAACGGCTGGACGGATCGGGATACCCGGGCGGCCTCCACGGTCCCGACATCTATCCCTTCAGCCGCATCGTCGCGGTGGCCGACAGCTACGACGCGATGCGCGCCGATCGCGGCTACCGCGGACCCATGCCGGCGGCGGAGGTTCTCGCCATCCTCAGCCGCGAGGCGGGCAGGCGCCTCGACGAACGGGCAGTCAAGGCGGTCCTCGATCGGGTCAACCTCCTGCCGGACGGCGAGGTCGTTCGCCTGAGCGACGGTCGCCTCGCAGAGGTGGCCGCGCAGAATCCTGGCGACCCTCTCCACCCGCTGGTGGAAGTGCTGGCCGGGCAGGACGAGCGCGATGCGTCCCAGATGCTGGACCTCGCCTCGTCCGGCCTCGAGGTGCTCGAGATCATCGCTTCGCGTGGTTCCGGACCTGATCGGCGGGAGCCCGGAAACTCCGCCTAGTAGCCGTTGCCCGGGTAGCTCCAGAGGTGACCGCCGACCGGGTTCCGTCCGCCCGGGACGACGCCGGCGGGCAGGATGTCGAGTCCGTCGGGGATGTCGAGGTAACCCGGGGCGCTGCCCGGGACGCCGGTGTGGCCGTACTGCCAGACGATCTGGTTCGTTTTCGGGTTGATGACGATGATGCGGTCGTTGTAATCGTCGTTCAGGAGCACGAGGCCGTTCTTGAGCTGTACGGCCAGGGAGGGCTGGTTCAGGGCCCCAGGGCCACTCGAGGGACTGTAGCGCCACAGCACCTTGCCTTGCGGCGACATGATCACGACGGCGCCGGGCTTCGTGTAGAACGCGCAGATGATGTTGCCCTGCGGGGTGAAATTCGCGTCGGACGGGTAGTAGAGGTTCGAAGGGAAGTGGATGGTGCGCAGCACCTTGCCGTTCTTGTCGAGCCAGATCGCGTCGTTGCCGCCGATCTGCGTGATCAGCATGCCGCCGTTCGGGGCGGGGAAGTCGCCGTTCGGGGCGGCGTAAGAAGTGGGCGGGTTGACCTGGTAGAGGCCGGTCACCCCGTACTGCTTGACGATCTTGTGGGTCTTTCGGTCGATGAACAGGATGCGCTGGTTCTTGATGTCGGCCACCGTGATCAGCTGACCCTGCGGCTTGTCGTAGAGGAAGGCGTCGTCGGGGGTGTTCAGGTAGCCCGGGCTTGTGCCGGCGACGCCGGCGTGCCCGTAGGTCCACACCACCTTGCGCGTCTTGAAATTGACGATGGCGATGACGTTGTCGCCCTCTTCGTTCGTGATGATCTCGTCGAAGTGGGGCCCGAAGAAGACGTCGTCGTCGTCGAGGAGCGGGGTGGGCTGGCCTGGGCCGGGGAACTGCCAGACGATCTTCTTCTGCGGCGTGACGAGCAGCATGCGGTTGTTGTGGGAGTCCGCGATCAGGATGTCGCCCGGCAGGATGCTGCTCGCGGCGCTGGCGCGCCACGGTACTAGGGCGCTGGGATGCTTGGACGCCTTGACGGCGACCTTGTGCTGCGAGTCTGCTGCGCCTTTGGCGTTCGGGGCGCCGCAACTCGCGAGCGAAACCCCGGCGAGCACGGTCAGCGCGGCACCCAGCGCGAGGAAACGTGGCGACAAGGTGATTCCTCCCGCACAGATTTGGCTAAGAGTCTAACATAGGCGTGTCCCTAGGTGCGGCCGCACGACCCAGGAAGGTCCTGGCATCCCTGCGGCTGATGCGTGGGAATATCGCCCATGGGGCGGGATTTCATCATTCCATCAGGAAACTCTACGGCTGTTGGACGTACCCTGGACTCGGCATGTCCGGGGCAGGCGGGCGCAAATTGGGGAGGCTGGTCGGGAGCATGCGGTTCTTGCGGGTGCTCGGTGTCCTTTTGGTGATCGTGATCGTCCTAGGGGTCGTGCAACTGGTCCGGCCGGTGTCTCAGCCGACGGTCGCCCTGGTGGCGCCGACCCTGCGCGTCAAGGGCCAGCGTCCGTCCCTGCCGTGGCCCGCGAGCGGCGAGGCGGCCGTCGCGGTGCAGGGCATCGGGCAGATGGGCAGCTATGGCGGCAACCAGCCGGTCCCGATCGGCAGCGTCGCGAAGATGATGACGGCGCTCCTTGTCCTGGAGAAGCACCCGCTGGTGCTGGGAGCGCAAGGTCCGACGCTGACCATCACGGCCGCGGACCAGGCGGCCTACCAGTCGATCGCGAACACGGCCCAGTCGCTCGTGCCGGTGCGCGCGGGGGAGAAGATCTCCGAGTACCAGTTGCTCCAGGCCCTGCTGATCCCGTCGGGCAACAACATCGCGACCATTCTCGCCAACTGGATTGGCGGCAGCCAGCAGGGATTCGTCCAGATGATGAACCAAAAGGCGAAGCAGCTCGGCCTCAGCCACACCACCTACGCCGATGCGAGCGGACTCAGCCAGCAGACCGTCAGTACCGCCACGGACCAGCTGAAGCTCGCCATGATCGCGATGAAGAACCCGGTGTTCGCGCAGATCGTCGGCCAGCCGCAGGTCGTCCTGCCGGTGGCGGGTCTCGTCTACAACTACAACAAGGAGGTCACGCACCAGGGCGTCATCGGCGTCAAGACGGGTTCCACCCTGGCCGCCGGCGGCTGCTTCGTCGTAGCGGCCAACCGCACCGTGGATGGACGCAACGTCGTCGTGATGGCATCCGTGTTCGGCCAGAGCACGGCGGAGCCCTTGGCGCTCGCGATCACGGACGGACTGAACCTCGTCAACGCGGCGGCCAAGGTCATGCGACCGGTGCCCGTCATCGCGAAGGGCACGGAGGTGGCGACCGTCACCACGCCGTGGCAGGGCACGCAACCGGCCGTCGCGACGAGCGGCGTGCAGTTCCTCGGCTGGCCCGGCATGACCGCCTCAACGTCGCTCAAGGCGACGTCGCCCAAGGCACCCGCCGCTGCGGGACAGCAGATCGGCCAGCTGACGGTGCGGCTCGGCAGCCAGATCGGCGCGGTGAAGGTGGAACTTTCGGACCCGCTGCCCGCGCCGACCTTGCGCTGGAAGCTCCTGAGACTCTGATCCGGAGATCACCGAGGCGGGCCGGGGATGTTCCCCGGCCCGCCTCTCGTCGACTTCAGCTGGTGGAGCGCTGGTCGATCACCCGCCGCGCCTTGACGTCAAAGCGTTCAAGGCTCTGCGGCGGCACGAATTCAATGTTGAAGCGCACGCCGGTGACGGCGCGCAGGTGGGCGTGTGTGCGGTCGTGGAGCTCCTTCAGGCGGTCGTCGCCCGGCGCGCCGCCTTCCGAGAGGCGCGGGTCGTATTCGACGCGGATCGTCGCCTCATCCATCTGGTCCCTGCGCGTCAGTACGATGCGGTGCTCGCTGCCGAGCCCCTCGACCTCAAGCAGGGCGCGCTGCACGGCGCTCGGATAGACGTTGACGCCGCGCAGGATCAGCATGTCGTCGACACGGCCGTAGACGCCGTCGGGCAGGCGCGGGTAGGTTCTGCCGCAGGCGCAGGCCGCCGTGGACATGCGCGACTCGTCGCCGGACCAGAAGCGGATCATCGGCTGGCCCTTGCGGCGCAGGTGCGTGTAAACGACGGCGCCGCTCTCGCCCTCAGGAAGTGGCCGCTGCGGGTCGTCCTTCGCGACGATCTCCGTGTACACCTCGTCCTGCAGCACGTGGACGCCGCGCCGCTCCTCGCACTCGACATTGGTCGCCCAGGGCGTCATCTCGCTCGTGGTTGCGCAGTCCATGGCCTTGATGCCCCAGCCTGCCTCGAGCGCAGCCTTGGTGCCGGGGATGCCGGCACCTGGCTCGCCGATGAAGATGCCGAGCCTGAGCGGCGAGCGGACCGGGTCGAGGCCCAGGGAGCGTGCGGTGTCCAGCAGGCGCAGGGCGAAGGTCGGGGTGGTGACCAGGACGGTGGAGCCCACTTCGTACATCATGCGCACATGTCGTTCCGCGTTCCCGGCACCCGGCGTGAAGCAGGCCGCGCCGATCTCCTCCGCGCCCCAGAGCGCTCCCCAGCCGCCCATGAACATGCCGAGGTCCGTGGAGATCTGGACGACGTCGCGCTTGCGCACGCCCGCCGTGTAGAGCGCCTGCGCCATCACGTCGCGGATGTAGGCGATGTCCTGTTTCGAGAAGAGGTAGAAGGTGGGCCGGCCCGTCGTCCCCGAAGAGCCGTGCACATGCACGCCGTCCTCGGCGGGAAAGCCGAGGTAGCGGCCGAACGGCGGGTGGGCCTCCTGCTCGAGCCTCAGTGCATCCTTGGTCAGGACGGGCACCTTGCGCGTGAAGTCCTCGAGCGTCTCCACCATGTCGGGATGGAAGCGATGCTCATCGTAATAGGCGCGGTAGAAGGGCAGCTCTTCGTAGACGTAGTGCAGCTGCTCCTTGATGTCGCGCAGGATCTGCTGCGCACGCACCGCAGGATCCATGGTCTCCTTCTCCCGGTTCCAATAGACCTGGTCCACCGAAGGCTCCCCCTTTCCCTCGGCGGCTCGGACTCCCCCTAGGCTTGCACCGGGCCCGAGCCGTGGTCGACGGCCGCCTCGATCCAGTCCGCGATCGCGTCGAGGCTGGAACCCGTGCCGAAGACGGCCGCCACGCCCTGCCGGAGGAGCTCCTTCTGGTCCTCCGTCGGGATGACGCCACCGAGCAGCACCTTGACGCGATCCACACCCTCCTGCCGCAGAAGTCTGAGAATGCGCGGCACCATCACCATGTGGTTGCCCGAGAGACTCGAGAGTCCGAGCACCTGGGCGTCCTCGTCGATGACGGTGCGCACGATCTCCTCCGGCAGGCGGTTGCCGATGTACACCACCTCCATGCCGCGCTGGACGAGATGGCGCGCGACCATCATCGCCCCGCGGTAATGCGCGTCGAAACCCATCTTGGCCATGACCACCTTGATCAAGGGCACCTTGGAGACCTCCTCGAGAGCGACTACAGTAGCGGCTGGTGCCAGCCGCCGTGGAGAGCGCGGAAGATGTCGCAGCACTCGCCGATGCTCGCGCCCGCCTGCACGGCCGCGATCAGGTGCGGCATGGTGTTCTCGTCGCCCTCGACCGCCTCGCGCAGGCGTCCGAGGGCCCGATCGACGGCATCCTGGTCGCGCCGCAGGCGCAGCTCTTCGAGGGTCGCCCGCTGCTGCTCCAGGGCGCTCGGGAACTGGAAGAGTTCGATCTGCAGCGGTACGTCGTCGGTGAAGCAGTTGACCCCTACGACCTTCTTTTCTCCGCTGGTGATCGCGATCTCGCGGTCGTAGGAGGTGCCCATCAGCTCCCGGTGTACCCAGCCGCTCTCCACCGCGCGCACAAGGCCGCCGAGCGCGTCGATCTCCTCGAGGTAGGCGAGGATGCGCCGCTCCATCTCGTCGGTGAGGTGCTCGACGTAGTACGAGCCGGCCAAGGGGTCCGCGGTGCGGGTGACGCCGGTCTCGTGTACCAGGACCTGCTGGGTCCGCAGGGCCGTGAGCGCGGCGGCCTCGGACGGCAGGCAGAGCGCCTCGTCGTAGGCGCTGACGTGCAGGGACTGCGCACCGCCGAGGACCGCGGCAAGGGCGTGGTAGGAGGCGCGCGTGATGTTGTTGAGTGGCTGCTGCGCCGTCAGGGCCGAGCCGGACGTCTGGACGTGGAAGCGCAGACGGCTGCTGCGCGGGTCCTTGGGGCTGAACCGCTCCTGGAACAGGCGGTAGTAGACGCGTCGGGCCGCGCGGTATTTCGCGACCTCCTCGAAGAGATCGTTGTCGGCGGTGAAGAAACTTGAGAGGCGCGACGCGAAGCTGTCGATCGGGTGGCCCCTGCGTACCATCTCGTCCGCCACGGCGAGCGCGTGGGCGATGACCAGCGCCGCCTCCTGCACCGCATCGGCACCCGCTTCGCGGTAGTTGTACCCGGCGAAGCTGATCGGGTTCCACTGCGGCAGGTGCTGCGTGCAGAACTCCACCACATCCACGGACAGCCGGAACGAGAAGCTGGGCTCCAGGATGTTGGGCGCCGTCAGGACGACCGTCTCCATCAGGAAGTCGTTCTGGAGCGTGCCGCGCAGCTTCTCCCAGGGAATGCCCCGCTGCTGGGCCATGGCGAGGTAGGTGGCGAAGATCGAACCCGCGCCGACCGGGTTCGAGAGCACGAGCGATACGGAGACGTCGTCGATCGGGATGCCGTCGAACAGGCGGACGATGTCGCCCAGGCAGTCGATGGCGACGCCGCCCTGGCCGACATCGCCCTCGGCCAGCGGATGATCGGAGCTGAAACCGCGGTTGGTGACGAAGTCGAAGACGCAGTTGATGCCGGTCGCGCCCTGGTCGAGCAGCAGCCGGAAACGCCCGTTCGTCTCCTCGGGGGTGCCGAAGCCCGCGAGCTGCCGAATGGTCCAGAGGCGCCCGCGGTACATGTCACGGTGGACACCCCGCGTGTAGGGCGGTTCACCGGGGTTGCCAAGGTCGCGCAGGGGCTCGAAGTCCCTGATGTCGTCCGGCGAGTAGACGGATTTCACGGGGATCCCGGACGTCGTGCGGTAATCTTTGCTGGTGCTGCCGAGAGCATCGCTTGCATCGGTGGGCATACCGTCACTCCCTCTCCAGGGCTATTGGCGATGGGGAAGGACAGGTCCTGCAAGGAGGCCCCGGGGACGCCCGGGACCGCTCGCCGGTCGCGGCTACGAAACGACACGCCGGCCTGCGGCGCAAGGGGCCCCGCCGGCGTTCTCGCGCGAGTGGGCCAGACCACCCGCAGCGTGGCCCGCGAGGAGGTGCGGGCCGCTGGCCGGTAGAAGTTCCGGAGCAAACCCGTTTGGAGGCGGCCACCCATGTCGAGGACGCGCGGCCTGCTCGCTCTCCTGCTGCTTCTTGCGCTAGGCGGCTGCGGCACCGCCGCACCCAGCAAGCATGCGAGATCGCCGCACCTGCCAGTGTGGACGGTAGGGTCCTTTGGCGTGACCCTGCAGCATCCCGCCGGCTGGCATGTCGCCGCGGGCTATCTCGAGCGCCTGCAAGGCAAGACCGGCTACGTGTCGCTGAGCGCCCTGCAGGGCAGCGGACTGACACCGCGGGCCGCGGCCGAGAGTCAGGCGCATCAGGCGCTCAACTCCTTCGGCGAAGCCCCGACACTGAAAGCGATGAAGGTGGACGGGCAGCAGGCCTACGTCATCCTGCCCTCGAGTGGCGGGACGGAGGCGGCGGCTGTCGTCCTCTACCCGACGCCCCAGGAGATCTCAGGCGTTCCCTACCGCTATCTCATCGTCACGTCGACCGCGAAGGACATCATGCCCATCGTCCGGAGCCTGCGCTTCCTCGGCAAGAAGCGCTAGAGCGGGTCCCACCCCAAGGAAGGAAGCGGTGTCGGATGCGGCTATCCCCGTCGGTGGAGGCAATCCCTCGCTCAGGCATTCGCGCCATGGCGGCCATGGCTCAAGGCCGGCCAGGACTCCTGCACCTCGAATACGGCGAGCCGAGCTTCTTTGCGCCCGAGGCCGTCCGTCGCGCGGCAGCCGAGGCGCTCCTCGCGGAGCGCATGGTCTACACCCCGACCGAAGGCCCCACCGCCCTGCGGCAGGCGATCGCGCGCAAGCTTGCCCGAGTCAACGGCGTGGCGGTCGGGGAGGAGCGGATCTTCGTCACCCACGGCGGCGTCGGCGCGCTCTATGCCTCCCTTGCCAGCGTGCTGGGACCCGGCGACCGCATCCTGATGCCGGACCCTTGCTGGCCGAATGCTGTCGGTCAGGTGCTGACGCTGGGTGCGGAGCCGGTCTTCTTCCCGCTCGAGGCCTCGAGCGGGTTCATGCCCGAGCCCGAGGCCTGGCCGGTCGACGGGCGTACCCGGGCGATCCTGATCAACAGCCCGCAGAACCCTACGGGCGTGATCCTGCCGCGGCCGATGCTGGAGCGCATCGCGGCGGTGGCGCGCCGCCACGGCCTCTGGGTGATCTCGGACGAGGTTTACGACCAGATCTATTTCGGCGAACGTCCCGTGAGCATGCTGGACGTCTATCCTGAGGGGACGCTCGCGGCCTATAGCTTCTCCAAGACCTACGCCATGACGGGCTGGCGGCTTGGCTACGCCGTGCTGCAGCCCGGGATGCAAGCGCACACCACCAAGCTCGTGGAGTCCTGCTACTCCTCTTCGTCGATGGTGGCGCAGGTCGCCGCCCTGGCGGCGCTCGAGCAGGTGGAGCCGAGCGAGATCGACGCCATGGTCGACTCCTATCGTCAGGCGCGCGACCGCGCGATGGAGCAGCTGAAGGCGGCGAGCCGGCACCGCTATACCCCCGAAGGCGCCTTCTATCTCATGCTGCCGGTGCCTCAAGGGCTGAGCTCCGAGGACTTTGCCAGGATGCTGCTCGAGCGCAAGGGCATGGTGGTGGTGCCGGGCGCGACGTTTGGCCGCCTTGCGGACCGCGAGGTGCGCCTGAGCCTCGCGGCGGGGGCGCAGACCGTCGTCGAGGGTGTCGCGCGCTGGCTGGAACTCTCGTCGGAACTCGGGCGGGCGGCGCGCTAGCCGCGGAGGGGCGGCCGTCGCACTGCCCCGGCGTACCCACGAAGGGAAGGTAGCAGAGACCGTTCCGTCGGACCTACCCGAAACTACGCAAAGGTAGCTTTGGCGCCGACTTCCTGCTTCAACGGGGCCGGTTTCACAGCAGCGGGATGCCTGCTGCCAGAGCCTTCCCCTCCACAGGCAGCCGCCGTGGAACTCACGGCGTGTTGGGCCAGGTTGATGGCCGCGTTGAGATCTCGGTCATGCGTGGTGTTGCACCTTGGGCACGTCCACAGGCGCACCGACAAAGGCATTTCTTCCTGAACGACGCCGCAGACTGAGCAGAGCTTGCTGCTCGGAAAGAAGCGATCTGCCACCGCCACCAGAGCGCCGCGCCGCACCGCCTTGTAATCCAGTTGCCGACGGAACTCCCGAAAGCCCATGTCAGCAATGGAGCGGGCCAGACGGTGGTTGCGCACCATGCCCCGCGCGTTCAGATCCTCGATGCCGATGACGTCGAAGCGGCGCGTCAGGTCCGAGGTAAGCTGGTGCAGCGAGTCCTGCCGGATGTTCGCAATCCGGGCGTGAAGCCGCGCGAGCTTGTTTTTCGCCTTGGCGCGGTTCTTCGAACCCATCCGCTTGCGAGCGAGACTCCGGCTCAGGCGGCGCAGCCGTCCGAGTTCCCGCCTGAGCGCCTTGGGGCCCGGGACGCGTTCGCCCGTGGACAGGGTGGCCAAGTTCAGTACGCCGAGGTCCACTCCGACGGTCCCCTGGTGTTCTGCCGCATGCCTGGGCGGATCCTCGGTATCGACCGTGATCGATGCGAACCAGCGATCCACCTGCCGCGAGACCGTGGCCGACACGATCTTGCCGGAGAAGCGCAGCTCTTCCCGCATAGGCACCCAGCCGAGGTTCGGGATGCGGATGCGACGGCCCGCCACCTGGAACTGGTCGTTCGTCAGGGTGAACCGGTCGTCGACGCCCTTCCTGCGAAAGGTGGGGTACTTCGCCCGACCGGCGAAGAAGTTCCGAAACGCCTGACCGAGCTGGATGATCGCCATCTGCGGCGCGTTCTTCGAAACCTCGAGCATCCAGGGGTGATGGAAACGCCCAACGCTTTGGCGGCCTCACCAATTCCCGCTAATCTCTCCATATTGGTAAGCTTAGGTTAGATTCGAGGAGGTTTCTAGCAAGCTGCTTAAACCCGGACGGGCGGAGAGGCCCTGGGGACCACCCTTGGCGTCGGGCGTCGAACATGCGAGCGTGGCGGGCCGGGGTGCCCGGGGGAGCCCGGGTCCCGGCTCTCGAAAGGGGCGGCAAGCATTTGGCGGCCATCTGGACTCTTCAACTGCTGGTACCCGCGGACCGGTCCCTCTTTCCTCAAGTGGAGGCGGCCATCCGTGGCGGCGTGACGATGGTGCAGCTCCGCGAGAAGGTTCGACCGGACGGGGAGACCTACCGGCTTGGCCTCGCGTTGCGCGAGCTTGTGCGGCGGGCCGGCGCCGCCTTCGTCGTCAACGACCGTCCGGACCTCGCCGTGGCCCTGCGGGCCGACGGCGTCCACGTCGGCCAGGATGACCTGCCGGTGGAGGCCGTGCGCCGCGTGGCGCCGGGCCTGCTGGTCGGCGCGTCGTGTCATGATCTCGAAAGCGCCAGGCGCGTTCAGGACGCGGACTACCTCGGGTTCGGCCCCGTCTTCCCGACGCCGTCGAAGGACGACGCGGCAGCCCCGACGGGCGTCACAGCGCTGCAGGCGGTTGTGGCGGAGATCCGGCGGCCGCTGGTGGCGATCGGGGGCATCGCCCTCGGCAACGCGGCCCAGCTCCGCGGCAGCGGCGTCGCGGGCGTCGCGGTGATCAGCGCCATCCTTGGCACCGCAGATCCGGAGGCCGCGGCCAGGGACCTGCGCAGGGAACTGGGCATCTGATGCGACGGCCGGACCGGCGGACGGCGGACGCGCATGGCAAAACGATGCGGCGGCGGCCGTGGGCCGCCACCGCGACAAGGTTCCCTGGGACCGCCGCCGGAAGGGCGGCGGTCGGCTAATCCGAGAGATCGGCCAGTTCCTGCACCGCCTGAATGTCGGTCATGCGGTGCCCTTCGTGAAGCTCGTCCCAGAGCTCGGCACCCTTGCCGCTGATCGTGATGGTGTCGCCCTGCCCGGCCAGGGCCAAGGCGCGCCGGATCGCCTCGTAGCGATCCAGCACGATGTCGGTGGGCACGCCGCTCTCGCGCGCTCCACCGGCGACCTCGATCGCCGTCTGCAAGGCGTCCTCGCCACGGGGATTGTCGATCGTCACGATGAGGTGGTCGGCGAGAGCGGCGGCGATTGCGCCCATCAGCGGCCGCTTGCCGCGATCGCGCTCGCCGCGGCCGCCGAACACCGCGATGACCCGGCCCGTGCTGGTGCGGCGCGCGAAGCGCAGGAGCTGCACCAGGCCGGCCGGGTTGTGGGCGTAGTCGACTACGACGCGCCGCTCGGGATTCCTGGCCTCCATCATGTGCATGCGTCCGGAGACGTGGCGCACGTCCGCGATGCGCCTGAGGGCGTCCTCCGGCGCGATATCCAGGCCGGTCGCCGCCGTGAGGGCCGCGAGGGCGTTCTCCACGTTGTATCTGCCCGGCAGCCTGAGTTCGAGCGGGAACCTGTCGCCATCGATCGCGACCTCACCGCGACCGCCCGCGACGCCCTCATCCTGCCAGCGCAGGAGGCGCACGTCGCCGTCCCGCCCGAAGGTGCGGATGGGTACCCGCGTGACGCTGACAAGGTAGTCGTAGGCGGGTGAGTCGAGGTTGAGCACGGCGAAGGCGGGACGCCCCTGCTCCGACAGTCCGGAGAAGAGCAGGCCCTTGGCCTCCAGGTACCGCTGCATGTCGCCGTGGTAATCGGTGTGGTCGCGCGTCCAGTTCGTGAAGACGGCCGCGTCGAAGACGCACCCCGCGGTGCGGCTCTGGCGCAGCGCGTGCGAGGAGACCTCCATCACGACATCCCGGGCGCCCTGCTGGAGCAGGTCGCGCAGCGCCGCCTGGAGTTCGGGTGCAGCGGGCGTCGTGAGCCCGAGGCTGCGCAGCAGCTCGCCGTCGAGCTGCACGCCAAGCGTGCCGAGGGTGCCCACGCGCCGATCGGCCTCGCGCAAGGCGTGGCTCAGCAGCGCGGCGGTCGTGGTCTTGCCGTTGGTACCCGTGATTCCGACCATCCGCAGATGCTGGCTCGGGTCGCCGTGGAAGGCGGCCGACAGGTGTCCCAAGGCCTCGGCGGCGCTTCGCACCACCACGAGCGGCACCGGCAGACTGAGAGGCTGTTCGGCCACGATGGCGATGGCGCCGCGTTCCACGGCCTCCTGGGCGTACTGCGTCCCGTCGGCGTGCTGGCCGTGGCGGGCTACGAAAACCCAGCCCGGAGCGACGTCAAACGAGCGATCCGTAACTCCCTCAACCCTACGTCCGGCGAAGCTTCCCGCGCGGACGGCCTGAAGCATGTCCTGATAGCTCGCCAAAGCACACCTCATCGAGATAGGGATGCTCACTTTACGAGACTATCATGCACCATGTGAGGCTGCCATGAAGACAAAAAGTGCGGGACGGACCGTGCGGCCCGTCCCGTGGCTCAGCGGACGATCTTGCCGAGGATGTCGCCGCGCTGAAGAATGATGTGCGTCTGGCCGTCGAGCTTGATCTCGGAACCGCCGTACTTGGTGTAGAGAACCTCGTCGCCCGCGGAAAGCACCTTCTGCAGTTCCTCGTCGGTTCCGACCGCGACCACGATGCCCTGCTGGGGCTTTTCCTTCGCCGTGTCGGGCAGGATGATGCCCGAAGCGGTCTTCTCCTCCAATTCGACCGGACGGACGAGGACGCGATCGTCAAGCGGGT
Organism: Bacillota bacterium; assembly: GCA_021799275.1. Lineage (GTDB taxonomy): Bacteria > Bacillota > Sulfobacillia > JAJZYS01 > JAJYTV01 > JAJZQO01. The sequence continues at coordinate 45,279 of JAJZAT010000019.1, read as the reverse complement.
GAATGGTCATGTCGCTCTCTCCTTGCCGTGATCAGCTGCGAAGTCCGAGGGCCCGCACGAGGCGCGGCTGGTCGAAGCCGATGATGATCTTCCCGTTCACGTCGATGACCGGCACGCCGGTCTGACCGGATCGGCGCTGCAGCTCCTGCGCCGCTTGGGCGCTGTGGGCCACGTTGACCTCGCGGAAGGGAATGCGCCGCTCGGTCAAGAAGCGCTTTGCCGACCGGCAATGGGGTCAGGTCGGGGTCGAATAGAGCACCACAGCCAAGAGTTGCTCCTCCTTGCGGCGAAATGGGCCCGATCGGGCTACGAACAGTAGTATACCCCAAGGAGTATGAGCTGGAAAGATCCCGCGGCGCCGCGCGGGACCCGGGAGGATGACGACGTTGCGAAACCGCCTCTGGCCGCCAGTTCTGCTCTTTGCCGTCCTGGCGTTCGTGGTTCTCGCCCTGCCGCACCTGTTGCTGCCCGCCGTGCCGCAGTCCAGCGTCGAGCTGATGCGCGTCGGCCTCACCGCCGCATGGGCGATCGTGGCCTTCTCCATCGTGGGATCGGTCAGGACACGAGGCATGGGCTTGGTTCGCGCCATGCCGGGCGAACGGCGTACGGTCGTGCATTTTGGCCTGCAGATCCTGGTCGGGGTATTGGTGATCGCCGCATTCGTCGTCGTGGCGGACCTCTGGCAGGTTTCGCTCACGGGCATCGCGCTCGGCGGCGCCGTCACGGGCGTGGTGATCGGGCTCGCGGCGCAGTCCATGCTCGGCAACGTCATCGCCGGCGGCATGCTGCTGAGCCTGCGGCCGATGCGCGTTGGCGAGTGGGTGTCGTTGCGCTCTTGGATGTCCGGCGGTATCGACGCCACAGGACGCGTCGAGGAGATCAACTTCTTCTATACCGTGCTGCGAGAGAACGGCGTGCGTCGTGTGGTGCCGAACAGCTCCGTCGTGGTCTCGACCATCGCGGCCGACGAGATGCAGGCGGCCTACACGCAGACGCTCGTCCTGCCCTTCAGCGTCCCTCCGGAGTCCGTCGCTTCGGCCTTGGCGCCGCTGCGCCGGCGCGAAGTGGTGGAGGTGCGCCAGGACTCGTACGTCCTGCGCATTGAGTGGGAGGGCGACCGCCAAAGCCGTGCGGAGCGCCTCGAGAAGCTGGTGACGGGTCTGGCCCCGGCGCAAGGGGGAGCGGAGCAGGAGACATAACGTCCGCCTGGGGCCTCACGTGCCGAGCGCGAGATAGAACGGCCGCACGTCGCGCCGGAATGCATCTGGATCTTCCCAGAAGGGATAGTGGCCGGTGCTTAGCTCGGCCACTTGAACCCGCGGCACGCGGCGCAGGAGCTCGCGCCGCCGCGCGACGAGCGTCTCAGTCCACGCGGGGCCCCGTGGGTGGAGCGCGAGCAGGGCCAGTACGGGAATGTCGAGGGACGAAAGCGCTGGAAGCTGTCTCAGTCCCATGGCGAGCAGCCCAAGGCGCATGACGGCCCGGCCGTCAAGATTCCATGGACCGCCTGGGCCCGCCGCGTCCTGCGCCGCGAGCCGCATGGACCCGGAAACCTCTATGCCCAGCCTTGCGGCGAGGCGCGCGAGGTCCTCGGGTGGCGCCGCAGCCCCTGGCCGACCGGGCCGGTGGGCCAGAAGCCTGCCGCCCAGCCAGGCGTCGAGGCGGGCCATCGCTGGCGCGACATACGCCACGGGCCCGATCTCCTGCGCGGTTGTGAGCGGCCCGAGCCCCCCGTCGATGAGCAGCAGGGAGCGAAGAGACAACCTGCCCGACGCGGCGGCGGCGAGGGCCAGAAAGCCGCCAAGGGAGTGGCCGGCGAGGTGGATCGGTCCCAGCGCCAGATCGTCGCAGAATTCCGCGAGCCAGGCGGCGAATCCGCGCTGATCGGCCACGCGTAGAGGCTGGCTGCCACCAGTGCCCGGGAGGTCGAGGCAGTGCCAGGCGAACTCGGGCACGGCTTCGGCCACCGAAAGGCCGGACGCCCCGGTCCAGTCGGCACCGGGCAGAAACACGGCCGGTGGACCACCTGGGTCACCGGCCAAGTGGAGGCGGATGCCGGAACGGCCCTGCGCCATGGGGACGGCGTCGCTCAAGCGCCCGCCTCCTCTGCCGCTCGCGTTCTGCGGCGAGGCCCGGACTTCCTGCGTCTGGAGGACGCGATGGGAGTGGCCTGCCTCTCAGAGTCGGCTGTCGGCGCCTCGGAAGCTGGTCTCGGAGGTTGTCGCCGTGGGCGACGGAGCCGTGATGGTCGGGTAGGTGGTCGCGACGCCCACAGCCATCACGCTCCACTGCGGGTAGGCCTGCACACCGCTCTGCACCACACCGGCAAGCGGGCCGGGCGAAGCGTTCAGGGCGACCTCGCCCTTGATGCCGTTGAGGCCCGCGACGCCGTGCGCGGTCACGTCCACCTCGCCGAAGTCGAAACGGAAGTACGGCGAGGTGGGCCAGCCGAGCCACGCGCTTTGGCTGGCGACATCGGGGAGTCCCGTATAAGGGTTGACAGTCTCGAGCACAAGGGCCGCGTCGGCCGCGTACCGCCCGGCGCCCAGGGACTTGACCGCCCAGAGCCCGCCGCCCACGACGCGCCACCCGACGCCCGGGGCCAGGGCCGCGAACGCCCGGAACGTGCTGGCGATGAGCTGGTACCTCTTCTGCACCCCAGCGAGCGCAGAAGGGTCGACCTGGGCCGCGACGGCGCTCAGCGGCCGGCCGGTGACGGCGGCCACCAGAACGTCCATGACCGACCCGGCCTTTGCGGTACCTCCGCTCGGCGCAGCAAGCCACTGCCAGCCCCCGGGGCCGGCGCTCGCGTGCAGCGCCCCGGCCCGCAGGATCAGCCGCCTGGCCTCGGCGACATCGAGCGGGCGCCGAGGAGTTTCGAGAAGCGAGGCGGGCAAGAGGCTGAGCTGTACCGCAACCGGCAGGTAGCCCTGCTGCATGGCCCACGCGGTGGCCACCGGACTGTACGTCTTGATCGCCATGGTCGCGGCGGCGATGGCGCTGACGGGCTTGCCAGGGCCGAACAGGGAGGGACCGACGCCCTGTACGAGGCCGTCGATCCGCGCCGTCGCGATGGCTGCGAAGTCCGGGCTGCTGGGCGGCACGTCGCCGAACACGGGCGGCGGGTCCCGCAGCAGCGGCACATCCAGCGTGGCGAGCAGTTCGCTGACGAACTGGCCACGCGTCATGGGCCGCAGAGGCAGCTTGCCGGCAGGCGTGCCGGCACTTGCGGGCAGTCCGAACAGCAGGGCGAGGACAACGATCGGCAGAGCGCCGAACCCGCGCAAGAGCGGACGAAGGGCATGTTTCATCGCACTAGACTACCATGCCGGGCCCGCGTGGCGCGAGTGTCCAAACCGGGACGTTCTAGCCACGGCCGCGCCGCACTTGCAGCATCGCGCCACGGTGGTAGTCTCTAGGGCAGAGGTCATGCCTAGGAGGTTAGAACGCCATGCTGCTGCGCTGGATCTTGAAGCTCATCGGCTTCGGCTTCCTGCTCGGAGCCGGGACGCAGTGCGGAATGGACCGCGAAGAGGCGAAGGAAAGGGCGAGCGTGTATCGCCGGCGTGCCGCCAAGCGACTCCACCACCTCGCTGATCGCATCGCCGAGGTCGGCGAGGAGAGCGAGCCAGAGCCTGGTGCGTAGGCAGGTCTTTCGTGGATAGCCGACTGGGCCGTACGGCCGCGGTCCTGCGCTTGGCGCTGGGAGCGGCCGTGCGGGCGCTTTGGCTGACCCGCGTGCGTTACCGCGGCATGTCTCCCGAGCAGCGCATCCAGGCGGAGCGGAAACTCTGGGCCCTTGAGGGACGCCGCCTGCGCGACGCCGCCACCAGGCAGGGCGGCATGCTGATCAAGCTCGGCCAGTTCCTGTCGACGCGGGCCGACGTGCTGCCCGAGGAGTTCACGCGGGAGGTCGGCCAGCTCCAGGATGTCGTGCCACCGGTCGGCTGGCTGCAGGTGGACGCCGTCCTCCGCGCGGCCTATGGCCCGCGCTACGTGCCGGATGTGTTCCAGTCCATCGAGCAGACGGCCGCCGCGGCGGCGTCGCTCGCGCAGGTCCATCACGCGCGCCTCGCGGGTGGACAGGCTGTCGCCGTCAAGGTGCTCCGTCCAGGGATCGAGCGTGCCGTGCGCATCGATCTCGACGCCGTGCGCATCGCCGTGTCGTGGATGGTCCGGCTGACCAGCTGGGGCAAGCGCTTCGACCTGCTGGCCATCTGGCGTGAGCTGCGTGACACCACGGAACAGGAGCTCGACCTCCATGGCGAGGCCGAGCGCAGCCGGCGATTCGCCGAGAACTTCAAGGACGATCCGATGGTCGGGGCACCGGTGGTCATGCACGATCTGACGCGGTCTGGCGTGCTCGTGATGGAGCTCGTGCAGGGCATCAAGCCCGATCAGCTCGAGGCGCTCGATGCCGCAGGCATCGACCGGCAGGCCCTGGCGAAGCGCCTGATCGAAAGCTACATGAAGCAGTGGCTCGTCGACGGGTTCTTCCACGCCGACCCGCATCCGGGCAACATCTTCGTGCGGCCGGACGGCGCACTGATCTACGTCGACTTCGGCATGATGGGCGAGATGCGCCCGCAGGACCAGACCGCCTTGCGCGAACTGGTGCAGGGTGTCATCGAGCACGATCTCGACCGCGCCACACGCGGGCTCGTGGACCTTGGCTTCGTCCGGCCTGGCGCGGACCTCGTCAAGCTCAGGCGCGCCTTCGGCTTCCTCCTGGACCGGCTTCTCGGCACCACGTTCTTCAGGGCCAGCGGACCGGAGGTCGAGGCCTTCGTCCGCGAGATCCGGGACTTCCTGTACGAGCAGCCGTTCCAGATCCCGGCGCGGTACACGTTCCTCGGACGGGCGCTCGGCATCCTCTCGGGGATCGTGGCCCCGCTGGCGCCCGGCCAGAACTTCGTGCGGCTGCTGATGGACGGCGCGCGCCGCTATGCCACAGGCTCGACGGGCGCCGGCGCGAGGCAGGTGCTGCGCGGTGTTCTCCGCCGGCTGCAGGAGCCCTTGCAGCAGGCCTTGCGCCTGCTCTCGAAACTCGACCGCGACGACTATCGCATCCCGATCGACTTCGAACCGCTGGCGCGCGAGATGAAGGCGGGTCGCGCGGCGCTTCGCGCCCTGACCTGGGTCACGCTGGGGGGCTTCGCGGCCCTGGTCGCTGCCTTGGTGGGCGTGGCGATGGTCGGACTTCGGGATGTGCTGATCGTTCTGAGCGTAATCTTCTTTGTTGGAGCGATCGTGGCGCAGCGCAGGGCCTGACACATAGGGGGAACGGGTTTGGCGGTCTCCGCAAGGCGGCGGCGCTGGATCAAGGCCGTTCTGGTCGCACTCCTGATCGTCGCCGTCGCCAGCGTCGGCTTGAGGTTCTACATCGGCTGGACGCTCACGCACCTGCCAAGGGCCAAGATACCGACGAATCCGCGCTACTGGGGCATGCCGTACAAGACGATCCGCTTTCCGAGCGCGGTCGACCACCTGAGCCTGCATGGCTGGTGGATTCCGGCGCCTCACGCCACCATGACGGTGGTGTTCTCGCACGGCTTCGGCTCCAACCGCGCGGACATCGGCGTGCCGGGGCTCCTGATGATGCGGGCGGTGCACCTCTGGGGCGCGAACATCCTCACCTTCGACTATCGCGCCGAGGGGCGCAGCCCTGGCACCATGATCTCGGTCGGGGAATACGAGGTGCGGGACCTCGTCGGCGCCGCGGAGGCGGCGCGCACGCGGTTCGCGCCGAACCTGCCCGTGGCGGTGGTGGGATACTCGATGGGCGCGAGCGTCGCCCTCTTGGCCGGCGAGCGGGATCCGCACGTCGCGGCCGTCGTCGCCGACAGCCCGTTCGCGTCGCTGGCGCCGTACCTTTCGCACAACCTGCCCGTCTGGACGGGCCTGCCCTCGTTCCCGTTCGACTGGCTGCTCCTGAACGTGGCGGCACCCATGCTCGGCATCTCGCCGAACACCGTGAATCCGCTCGCGGGGGTGAGGGCCTTCGGCCAGCGGTCGGTGCTGCTGATCGCCGGCACCGCCGATAAGACGATTCCCCACCGCAACTCGGTCGAGCTCTACAAGGCCCTGAGGCGCACGGACCCCAAGGCGGCGCTCTGGCTGGTGCCGGGGGCGCACCATGTGGAGTCGTTCCAGCTGCGCCCGCTTGCGTACCTGGCCCGGCTCTACGACACGTTGCACGAGGTGGACGGACAACTGAAGCGCGTGCCGAACTACGGCCTCTGACCGCTCGCGCCGCTCAGGCGACCGGGCCATGAAGCGACGAGAGACCAGAGCCTGATCCAGGTCGGAACTGGTGGAGCCTCCAAAGCGACGCGTCTCGCGCCAATGGACAGATAGCCCACCGTGCCGCCGCGGGCGACGGTGGCAGCCTGGAAGAGATTCAGGGCAGGCTTGCCGCCCTGCGCCAGCGAGATCGGGGCTGCCGTGCGCAGCACCTGAGACGTGCCGCCAGGCCAAATCAGCCTTCCGGCAACCTCGCCTGCCGGAAGCGTCTCCGCCTTCGCCTGGGCGAACGCCCAGTCGAGCAGGCGGTTGGCGTCCTGGAACCGCTCGGCGTCGCTCGGTTCGCCCATCACCACGCCCACGGCCACGCCCTTGCCGCGCTGGGCGGCGAAGAGCAGGACGTAGCCGGCCGGCACCGTCTGGCCCGTCTTGATGCCGATGGCGCCCCGATAGCTCCAGAGCAGGCGGTTCAGGCTGCGGATCTGCTGACCCTGGGAAAGCGTCGAACTGCGCAGGCGCACGATGGCGGCCAGGGTGGGATTGCGCAGGGCCGCCTCACCGAGCCGGATCTCGCCTTCCGGAGAGAGCCGGTCGAGCGGAGAGAGACCGCTCGCGTCACCGAGCGGCGGCAGGCCGAGCCTCAGCTGCGCCGCGAGCGCCTGCATGCGTCCGAGCAGCCCTGACGCGCCGCCAGGCGAGGCGGCGGCCAGGAGATCGGCGGCGTTGTCCGCGCTCGGAAGCAGCATCGCGAGCAGCAGGTCGCGGACGGTGAGGGACTCGCCTGCGACGAGCGGCAACTCGCCGTGACCGAGACGCAGACCCTCGCGCGCGGCGGCCGCGTCGGCGGCGGTGATGGCGATGCGATGCGTGGGCGGCAGGCCTTCCTGGACGAGGGCGAGCGCCGTCAGGATCTTGATCGTCGATGCCGTGGGGCGCAACTGGCTTGGGTTCCTGCCAGCGATCACCCTGCCGTCGTAGGAGATGGCGAAAGCCGGCGCGGCCACCCCCGGCAGGGGCGGAGGCGCCGGGCGCGGCCAGTCGGCGGGAAAGACCTCAGGAGCCGGAGCGGGCACGAGCGAAACTGCGAGGTAGATCGCGGCCGCGGCGGCGGTGAGCCCCGCGGCGATGTGCCTGGCCTTCACGGCCCGTAGACGGTGACCTCGGAGACAGCGCCCGGCATGACGAGTTCGTTGCCGGCCGCGAGCGTGCGCGCCACCACGAAGCCGTCCACGGGCTGACCGTTCGGGAAGACTACCGTCAGCCTGCTGCTGGGACTGGTGGTCGAGGTCTGGGTGACGGGGAAGCCGGCCTTTTGCAACAGGGCCACGTACGCCGAGGAGCCCTCGACCGCGACGGGCACGTCCTTGGGCGACGGGAAGGCGGGCAGGCCGGTCCAGGCGCCCGTGCTGCCGTACGGCTTCAGGATCTTGGTCACGTCGGTCGGGTTGAGCACATCGTAGTAAGCGCCGTCGATCTGGTTCTCGTGGTTGATTCCGGGTAGCGGCATCGGCGCGAGATCCATGGAGTCGCCGTTGCTGCCGAGGGTGATATGCTGCACGTGGCTGTGGGCCAGGATGAGACCGAGCGACAGAAGCTGGCTGTTCGAGAGGTTCGTCGCGACATCCTTGCGCCAGGTGGAGACGAGCGCCGGGAGGTGCAGGGCCGCCTGCACCGGGTTGTGCAGGAGCTTGTCCTTGAGCGCGAACAGCACCTGGGCCTCCGCGTCCATGCGCTGGAAGTCCGTGGTGCGGTAGCTATTGAGCGTGTTCTGGCGCACGCGAATGAAGGCCAGCACCCAGGGACCCGAGAGGCAGTGGACGCCAGGTTGGAAGACCGCCTTGCTGTGGAGCGGGTCGTAGATGGCGTAGGGAATGTTGATATTGACGCAGCCGACGGCGTCCACAGCGTCGATGAACCCCTGGAAGTCGGTGGCGACGTAGGCCTTGATCGGCATGCCGGTGAAGTGGCTCACGAGCTGCATCGCGAGCTCCGGCCCACGTTGCGGGCTCTGTGTCAGGCCGAGGAAGAAGCTCTCCTTGATCTTTGGCACCAGGTCGTTCCACTGCGGCAAGGCGATCAGGAGGTCGCGCGGGATCGAGATGAGCGTGACCTTGTGCTTCTGGGGATCGATGTGCGCGACCATGAGAATGTCCGCCTGCCCGCCGGACGTGCCGAGCGAGAGGGGACCGGCCGCCTTCCGGGCGTTGTTGCCGATGAGCAGGATGTTGAACGGTACGTTCGTGGCCACGGATGCCGCGGAGCCGCCAGGGGTCGACGAGGCGCCGAACCAGCTCCTCAAGTAGGCGCCGGCTCCGATCAGCACGAGGACGACGACCAGCAGCCAGATGAACCTGGGGCGCAACCGCTTCTTCAAACCTTTACCTCCTGCGTCCAGGCTCGACGGCACATCGGCGAACGCTTAGAATTTCTCTCAGTTTCCCGGGGGAGCTATCGCCAATGTTCACGTTGCACTTGCCCGAACTTGGACCGGACGAGCGGGAGCTCGCCTGCAATGCCCTGGCCAACACCTTGGCCTGCTCGCTGGACGAATCCCTGCTGAGCAGGGTCGGAGAGTTCGCCTGGGCCGACGCTACCGTGGAAAACCCGGCACCGGCGTTGCATGCGGTGCCGTCCAACCGCTATGACCGCGCCGCGCTGCATCTCTGGCACGAGGTGATGGAGCCACGTGGTGTGAGTACGTCGCGCCGCGAGGCGCAGGCACTTTTGAACCTGCTCGACGACTGCTTCAAGGTGGCGAGCCGCCTGCACGGCGGCAAGCTCTGGCCGATGATGCAGGCAAGCATCTGGCGCAGCTTGCGCGACCAGCTTCAGCATGACCTCCAGACGGCCGCCAACGCCTAGCCTTCGGCTTTCGCCCACCCGGCGTACTGCTTTGCGCAGCGTCACCTCGTAGCACCATGCGGAGAACGGCGCCGAGATCTGACCGTCGTTCCGCGGGTCGGCCCGCGTGCAAAGCGCGGGCCCGCTTTCGTTCAGGCACATGTCGCCTGTTCGAGATGCTCGCGGCCACCGGGGCGACGTTGTGCCGCACCCTTGAGATGGGATGCGGCCACGACGATGGGCTCATCGTAAATCCCCGTCAGGCGGCTACGCAAGCCGTTCTATTCGCGATCGCGCGACCAGGCTGCCGCACCTTGGCGGCCGCGTGCAGCGGGATAGACTGGGTTGTCTGCGCGCATGGTTGAAGGGCCGCCGGCCTTTGTGGCGTCGGGAATGCCTGTCGGCGTCTCGACGATCGAAGGCAAGCGCGGACGGCTTGCCGCTTGGACGAGGCAAGGACCGCGCACGGCCGCACAGTGCAAAGACAAGAGCGCACGAGTCGGCCCTTCGGGCGGCCGTCCCGCCCCACCCGGCCGCGGGGTGTCTTTGCCGCGCGGGCCTTCGGGCACGCTTGCGCCGCGAGGGAATGCCAGCGCAGGGCGCGAACTCGAAGACCATCCGGAGGAGGTGGCGACCGCGGACGCGCAGAGCATCGCAGAGGAACTTATGGAGTGGTTCTCGCACGAGGGTCGCGATCTACCCTGGCGCCGTCCGCCTCGCACGCCTTACCGCGTCCTCGTGTCCGAGCTGATGCTGCAGCAGACGCGCGCGGACGTGGTGGCGAGGCGCTTCGAGGCATTCGTCGACCGCTATCCGGACTTTGCCGCTCTCGCCCAGGCGACGCTCGACGACGTGCTGCGGGCTTGGGAAGGACTCGGCTACTATCGTCGCGCGCAGGCCCTGTGGCGCACGGCTCGAGTCGTGGCCGCCCGCGGTGAACTGCCGGTCGAGCGGGAGGAACTTCTGCGGCTGCCCGGCATCGGCCCCTACAGCGCAAGCGCCGTGCGCAGCTTCGCCTTTTCGTTGCCGGATCCGGCCCTCGACGCGAACCTGCGCCGCGTCGCCCTGCGGGTCATGGGCGAACGCGCCGACCCGGCCCGGGCCCAGGCGCAAAAGGCCGCCCACGGCCTGCTGTCCGAAGTGCTGAAGGCGGGGCCTCCGGCCGACCTCAGCGACGCGCTGATGGACCTTGGCGCCCTGGTCTGCACGTCGCGCGGGCCGCGCTGCGAGATCTGCCCCATCGCGCGCTGGTGCGCGGGGAGGGAGAGCGGCGAGCCGGAGGCGTTCGGCCGCCCCGCAGCCAAGGGCGCGCGCAGGGAGCTGCGCATCGTCGCGCTCAGGGTGGAGTCCGAGCTTGGCCTGCTTTGGCGGCCCAGGCCGTCCAAGGGGCTGCTTGCCGGCCTCTGGGAGCCGCCGCACCTCTTGGCGCCGGAGCAGCCGGGCGAGGGCGAGATCGACCGCCTGCTGGCGACCTGGGGCGTGCGGGGGGCGAGGGATACGGGCGAGCGCTGGCCGATGTCGCACGTCTTCACGCATCAGGCGTGGATCGGCGAGGTGCGGCGCATCGAGGCCGAGAGCCTGCCGCCCTCGGCGCCGGCGCGCTGGCTCAATCGGCACGCGCTCGCCGAGGTCGCGTTGCCCAGTGCCTTTCGCGCAGTCCTCTCGAAGGGTTGGTGAAACGGTGGAGGTCGGAGAGTTCGGCCTTTGGGCGGTCGACTGGGCCGAGGGGCACGGTGGACTTTGGTCCGTGCAGGAGAATCTCGTCCGGCTGACGGAAGAGGTGGGTGAGATCGCGCGGCACGTCAACGCGCAAGCTGGGCGCAAGCGCCTCCCGGCCGACGCGGAACCCGCCGCAGGCGAGCTGGGCGATGCGCTCTTCGTGCTCGCGCTATTGGCGCACCAGCTCGGCACCAGTCTCGATGACGCCGTGCGGGAGGTCCTGCGCAAGCAGGAACTGCGCGGTGAGCGCGTGGAGGATGGAGGTATGGAGCATGAGAGATGACGCACAGTCGTTCGCGCACCTGGAGATCGCCTGGAGACCCGACGAAGCCCAGATCCGGGAATCGGTGCTGGGCCGCTTCCTCGCCGCCGAGGGGCTTTCCGATGTGGCGGAGCTCTCCCGGCGCGCCGCGCAGGACCCCGAGTGGTTCTGGGACGCGAGCGTGCGCAGCCTCGGCATCGCGTTCCAGACGCCGTACACCGAGGTGCTCGACCTGTCGCGCGGCCGCGAGTTCCCGCTCTGGTTTCGGGGCGGTCACTTCAACGTGGCGCACGCCGGCATCGATGTGCATGCCGAGGGCGAACTCGGCTCCGCGACGGCCCTCGCCTGGGAGGGCGAGGATGGCGCGTCCCGCCGCCTGAACTTCAGGGAGCTCAAGACCGAAGTCGACGAGGTCGCCGCCGGGCTGCGCAAAATCGGCATCGCCCAGGGCGACGCGATCGGCGTCTACCTGCCGATGCTGCCCGAGACCATGATCATCGCCTATGCCGCCGCCAAGATCGGGGCCATCCTGGTGCCCACGTTCTCCGGCTACGGCGCCGAGGCGGTGGCGACGCGCCTCAGGGATGCCGGCGCGAAGCTGCTGGTGACCGCCGACGGGTTCTGGCGCCGCGGCAAGCCGATCGCGATGAAGGAGACGGCCGACGAGGCCGCGCGGCTCGCCCCGAGTGTGGAGCACGTCGCGGTGGTGCGCCGGCTCGGCCGCGAGGTGCCCTGGCAGGAGGGCCGCGACGTCGACTGGGCGGACCTGCGGCAGAGTGGCCAGGGCGGGATGCCGACGCCGCTCCTGGATCCCGAGACCACCCTGATGATCATCTACACCTCCGGCACGACCGGTCGGCCGAAGGGCGCCGTCCACGCGCACTGCGGCTTCCCCGTCAAGGCGGCGCAGGACCTTGCCCACGCCTTCGACGTCCGTCCCGGCGACCTGCTGTTCTGGTACACGGACATGGGCTGGATGATGGGGCCGTGGGCGATCTACGGCGCCCCGCTCCTCGGCGCCGGCGTCATGCTCTACGAGGGCACGCCGGACTATCCGGGGCCGGATCGGCTCTGGCAGATCATCGCGCGACACGGCGTCAGCCATTTCGGCATCTCGCCGACAGCGGTGCGCAGCCTCATGCCGCACGGCGAGGAGCCGGTGCGGCGCTGGCCGATGCCGAAGCTCAGGGTGCTCGGATCGTCGGGAGAACCCTGGAATCCCGATCCCTGGCGCTGGTTTTTCGAGGTGGTCGGCGGTGGCCGGCTGCCCATCATCAACTATTCGGGCGGCACGGAGATCTCGGGTGGCATCGTCGGCTGCTTCCCCACGGAGCCGATCAAGCCATGCTCGTTCCGTGGCCCGATCCCGGGCATCTCGGCCGACGTGGTGGACCAGGAGGGCCGGAGCGTGCGCGGGGAGGTCGGCGAGCTGGTGCTGCGGTCGGTCTGGCCGGGCATGACGCGCGGCTTCTGGCACGACGACCAGCGCTACCTCGAGACGTACTACGGCAGGATTCCCGGCGTCTGGTACCACGGCGACTGGGCTTACGTCGACGACGACGGCTTCTGGTACATCCTTGGGCGATCGGACGACACGATCAAGGTCGCGGGCAAGCGGGTCGGCCCGGCGGAGGTGGAGTCGGCCCTCGTCGGTCATCCCGACGTCAAGGAGGCCGCGGCGGTCGGGTTGCCCGATCCGGTCAAGGGCGAGACGATCGCGTGCTTCTGTGTGCTGCGCGAAGGCGCGACGCCTGGGCAGATGCTGGTGGACGCGCTCAAGGCGCAGGTGGCCCAAGTGCTCGGGAAATCGCTGAAGCCGAGCACGATCGTGTTTGTCCAGGAACTGCCGCACACGCGCAATGGCAAGATCCTGCGCCGGCTGGCGCGGCAGGCGTATCTGGGCCAGCCGCTCGGCGACCAGAGCGCGCTCGAAAATCCCGCGGCACTGGCGGCGTTGGAAGCGGCGGGCAGCCACGACAACCAGGAAGGCGTCTGAACGTAGCAGACCAAATGTCCGCTGGCGTGGGCAAAAGGGACCCGAGACAATGCGCCGTCCGCCTGCGCAGTAGTAGGACCACTCGCCGATATGTAGGTCGTTTGCCGCGATGCAAACTGGTCCTGTCGGCAAACGCCTTTTACGGGGAGTGGACTCATGCGTAACATGCCTCGGATCGGGAAGATGGCCTTGACGGCGGTCGGCGTTCTTTCACTCGCGGCTCTCGCTTCGGGTTGTGGCCAGCAGACGGCCGCTGGTACCGCCCATGCGGCCCCTCCGGTTAAGTACCATTTCTACGAGACCGTTCTGACAGGCGGCATGATCGGCAAGCCGGGCTGGCCCGAGTTCATGCCCGCGGACTTCACGCTGCCCGCCAACGCGGACGTGACCATGACGATCACGAGCTTCGACGACGGCGCGGCCGCTGTGCCGGCCCAGTACGGCAAGATCACCGGCACCACCGGTGGCGACGCGACGATCGACGGCCAGAGCGCGACGCAGGTGGCGGTCGCGCAGGTTGCGCACACCTTTACGATCTCTGCGCTCAACCTCAACGTGCCGATTCCCGTCGCCAAGTCGGCGCAGCAGCCGACCGTCGTGACGTTCACGTTCCACACGCCGAAGAGCGGCGTCGACACCTGGCAGTGCTACGCGCCCTGCGGCAGCGGCAGCGACGGCTGGGAAGGCGCGATGGCGACCGACGGCTACATGACCGGCAAGGTGACGTTCTCGAACAACTGAGCGCCGCGCTCTCAGGCCCGATCGGCGAAAGCCGGTCGGGCCGTTCGTTTGCCTGGGCCAGCGACGGGACCAGGGCAGCGATGCCGAACGGCCATCCAGACAGGGGCCAAAGGGACGTAAACATGACAAAGTGGGTCAGGTCTAGGCCGCCGGGCGGACTATGAAGTTTCGGTGCCTTTGCCCCTCTAGCAAAGTCACGCCGCCTGCGACAATGGGCACGTCGAGGATATCTTGTGAGGGGAGCAGATCCGATATGATGCACTTGAAGGGTGGTCGCCTCGCAGCCGCGGCAGCGGTCGTCGGTGTCGCAAGCATCCTGATCGCCGGTTGTGGCCAGCAGCAGGCCGCTGGCAGCGCTTCGGCCGCCAGCAAGCCCAAGACGTCGACCAAGGCGTCGACCCCGGCCCCGCAGACCGTTTCGTACAACTGGGAGGTCGTCGACGGCGGCAACGCGCAGCACTCCGACTGGCCGTTCTTCTCCGAGGACGGAAAGAACCCGTTCCCGGCGACCTTGACGCTGCCGGCGAACGCCACCATCACGCTGACGATCAAGAACTACGACGACGGCGGCGGAGACGTCCCGGCGGCCTACGCCAAGGTGACCGGCACGGTGGGCAACACCGAGACGGTCAACGGCACGCAGGAGAGCTCGTTCAAGGCGAGCGGAGTCATCGCCCACACGTTCACGGTCGCGGGACTCGGCCTCAACATTCCGCTCGTCGCGGCGACCGACCAGGGCAGCACGGTGGTTCCGTCGGTGACGGTCGTGACGTTCAAGACTCCGGCCAAGGCCGGCACCTACAGCTGGCAGTGCTACCAGCCCTGCGGCACCGGCTCGGACGGCTGGGGCGGACCGATGGTCACGCCGGGCTGGATGATGGGATCGGTGCAGATCCAGTAACGACCAATAGACATGGGCGCGGGACGGCGGATGCCGTCCCGCGTTTGCGTTCGTTCGCGTCTGAGTGCCAGCATCACAAGTCGAGCCGCAGTCGCCTTAGGCCCGAGCGTAGGACCGCGCCGCCGCTGAGTAGCGTGACGACGCCAAGCACCGAGAAGGTCGCGGGGATGCCGAAGCTTTGCGCCAGAACGCCGGCAAGCGCCCCGCCCGCCGGAAGGGGAAGGTTGACGACCAGCGACTGCATCGCGCTGACCCTGCCATAGACGGCGCTCGCCACCTGTCGCTGCGACAGCGTGGCCATGATGATCGAGACAGGTGCCACGGCGCCATCCAGGAGCCCTACGGCCACGATGGCGGCCAAGGGGCTATGCACGAAGCCGAGGATCGCCATGCCGAGGCCTGAGAGGCCGAGCGTCGCGGTCAGGAGGTGGTCGATGCGCAGCCGCTCCGCCAGGAACGGGCCGACGACGCCGAGCGCCACCGGGAAGAGCCCGGCGGCCATGCCGACGAGACCCACCTCGGCAGCGTTCCAGTGCAGGGTGCTGCGGAAGAAGAAGACCTCGAGGGCGTAGACGCCGCCCCACGTAAAGTTCCAGAACGCGAAGACAAGCGTGATGTGCAGGACGCTTGGCGCCTTGCGCAGGGCCGCCCACGCAGGGCGCAGCACGTCCATGCCCTGCTTCGCCGCGGCGTCGGGCAGCGTGCGCGGCAGAAACAGCGCCGGCACGAGCACGAACACGTAGGCGAACGCGTTGATGCCGAGGGCCCAGGCGATGCCGAGCCGGCTGATGGTGGGGCCGGCGAGCCCTGGCGAGACGTACCAGGCGACGGTGAACACGATCGCCGAGAGGGCGTTCACGGAGACCCGCGCCCGCTCCGGCGTCGCCCGTCTCAGCAGGACGTTCTGTCCGTTGTAGGCGAGCATGACCAGGCCCGTCGCCAACATGGCGGCGGCGTAGATCAGCCACAGGCTGAGACGGCCGGTGAGGAACAGGACCAGCGTGGCGGTTACGACGGCGATCTGCACGAGGCTCGCCACGGCGATGACGCGGCGGACGTCGCTGCGGTCGACGATGGCGCCGAGCCACGGCAGCAGCAGCCCGGGCAGGAACTGGATCGCCGCAAGCGTGCCAAGGGCTTCCGGCGTGCTGTTCAGGTTGTAGACGAGCCAGGGCAGCACGAGGCGGAAGAAGCCCTGACCGACATCCGACGCGAAGGTGCCATAGAGGAAGATGACCACGGGCCGCGGGCACAGACGCAGCGCCTGCCAGCCGGAGACGGGAAGCTGTGCGCTGTCGTCGTGCCGAGTTCGCTCAGGCATGAGGTTTGATCACCAGAACAAAGGCAGACTGCCCACCGCAGTCTGCCTTTGCTGCCTGAGCCTAAAGACCTGTCGGCGGTGTCGTGCCGCGCAGGTGTGGCTCGAGGTAATACGCGGCCAGTTGGCCAAGGCCGTAGCCGAGGGTGATCGTACCGGGCAGGAGCCACGGCCCGATGCCGAGGGTGAGAAAGGCGAGCACGAACGCGAGGCCGATGCCTCCCGTCCAGAGGCCGCGGCGCAGCCAGTGCAGGCGCTCCATGGCGGGGACGGCCGGGCTGGGCGGGTCGAACTGCAGCAGGCCGAGCCGCACGAGGCCGATGAAGAGCGGGATCAGCCCGACGATGAGCCAGGGTCCGAATCCGATCGGCAGAAGGCCGAGCGTGATGCCGAGACCGATGCCCACCATGTTGAGCGACGTCGCCAAGGGACGCGGCGGCGCGGGCGGCGGGTAGGTGTAGGGAGGCGGCACGGGCGGCGGGTAGGGATAGGCGTTGCCTGGCGCCGCGGGAGGCTCCGGCGCTCGCACGCCGGTCAGGTAGGCCATGCGCTCTTTGTGGCGGAAGTAGAGCACGGCGATGATGATCGCCGCGATGGCGACGAACAGCACCAGAGGGATCAGCACGCCGATGAACGCGATGCCGGTAAGGTTTGCAGGAACGACGTTCATGCGCTTTGCTCCCTTTCTATTGCGGCATGATGCTGACGGGGCCCGTGCCGTCGTCCACCGTCAGGCTGCCCGCAGGTCCCTCTCCTATGGTGCCGTCGAAGACGCCGTTGGTGCCGCCTGGCAGACCGGAGAAGCCCGAGCTCATCGGCCCGAGGTGCGCGGCGGACTGTACCTGGAGCCTGCCGTGCGGCGCGATCCGCAGCGAAAGCGGCCCCGTGCCGACCGTGAACGAGGACTGGAGGCCGGGATCGCCCGAAAAGATGAGCGGACCCGTGCCCACCCGCAGCTTGAGCGGACCTCTGGCGATGACGGTCTGCCCGTTCAGCGGACCGGTCACGACGTTGCCCGTGAGCTGGCCCGCGAAGTCGCGGACGGAGAGGGCGCCGGTGGTGACGTCGGCGGAGACCGCCCGGTACGTCCCGGAGATCGTCGCTCCGCCGGTCGCGACGGTAAGGTCGGCACTCAGCCCGGGCGGCATCTGCACCTGCAGGACGTCGGGCATGGAGTTGAAGTTGAGCTCGAGCGGCGCTTGCGGCGTATAGGTGAGCGTCAGGACGCCTCCCGCGTCGTCAGCCTGCATGACGCTGCTCGTCGAGCCGGCGGCCGACCAGTTCCAGCTGATCCGGGAACCGGGCGAGGTCGACACCTGGACGTCGCCGACGCTCGGCACCTGGATGACGACTTCCTGGATGCCCTGCGCTTGGCGGCTGCCCGAACCATGATGGATCGGCCCGGATGCGCCGAGCGTGATGCGGCGCCACGTGGAGATCTGGGGCAGGTGGATCGTCACGCCCTGGCGCAGGGCGAAAACAAGGAGGGCCAGGACGGCGAGGGCCAGGACGAACGCGGCGATGCCTATCGGTCGGCGCAAGGCACATTCACTTCCCTTTGTCCTCTAGACCCGCGAGCGGGGCGAGAGGTTTCACCGGGCGAAGGCATCGCCCGGCGGGCGGCGAAACCATGGAGCGCCGACGGCGGTCATGCTGGGCAGGGACGGAGGTGTGGCCGTTGGACGCGCGGCAGTCGTCGCTCGTCGCGCGTGCGCGCGGCGGCGATGCGGGTGCGTTCGAGGAACTCGTGCGGCCGCTCTGGCCGCGGGCCTACTCGCTCGCGCTGCACTTCCTGCAAGACCCCGGCACGGCCGAGGACGTCGCCCAGGAGGCCCTGACACGCGCCTGGCTCCACATGGGCCAGCTCAGGGACGACGGCGCCTTTACCGGCTGGCTGCTGCGCATTGTTGCCAATCTGGCGCGCAACGCACTGGGGCGTGCGCGGGAGTTGCCCGTGGAACGCGTTCCCGAGACAGTCGCCGACGCCCCGGAGCCCGATGCCGGCATCGCCGCGCGCGAGCAGCGCGAGCGGCTGCGGGCGGCTCTCACCGCCTTGCGCCCGGCCGAGCGGGTTGCGGTGGAACTCGTGCTGCGGGACGAGCTCAGCTACCGCGAGGCTGCAGGCATCCTGGGCATTCCGACCGGCAGCGTCAAGACGCTCGTCCACCGCGCGAGGGCCAAGCTCCAGCAGGCGCTCGCCGCCGACAGGCCAAACGTCGAAGGAGGTGCTCTGCATGCCCTGGGAGATGTCCGATAGCGAGCTCAGGCGCCTGCTGCAGAGCGCAGCGGACGAGCCGGCGCCGCCGATGCCCGAGCTCAGGCTGCCGCCGCGACCGGCGCTGGCGCCCGCGATTTCGCCTTGGCTGCTTTGGTGCGTCGGTATCGGCGCGGCGCTGGTGCTCGTCACCGGGGCCCTCGTCTCGTGGTGGGTGCTCCACGGCGGCCTCGGCGTCGTGGTGGGCGAACTGGCGGCTCTCTCGGCGCAGAACGTTCCCGATGTCGTGCAAGGACTCGGATTCACGGACGCCATCCTGGCGGGTACCCTGATCGCGCTCCTGCTTTCGCCGGGAGGGCCCTCCCTCGCGCCACGCCAGCGCTGAGCGGGAGGAAATCCGGGGACAAGCGCGAATCGTCAGGGCCGAACAACCTGAGCAGAGGGAGAGCGCGATGGCGAAGAAGAAGTTCGAGCGGACGAAGCCGCACGTGAACGTGGGGACGATCGGGCACATCGACCACGGGAAGACGACGCTGACGGCGGCGATCACGCGGGTATTGTCGGCGGCGGGCGGGGCGGAGTTCGTGCCGTTCGACCAGATCGACAAGGCGCCGGAGGAGCGGGAGCGCGGCATCACGATCGCGACGGCGCACGTGGAGTACGAGACGGACAAGCGGCACTACGCGCACGTGGACTGCCCAGGGCACGCGGACTACGTGAAGAACATGATCACGGGCGCGGCGCAGATGGACGGTGCGATCCTGGTGGTGGCGGCGACGGACGGTCCGATGCCGCAGACGCGCGAGCACATTCTTTTGGCGCGTCAGGTGGGCGTGCCGAACATCGTGGTGTTCCTGAACAAGGCGGACATGGTGGACGATCCGGAGCTTCTGGAGCTCGTGGAACTCGAGGTTCGGGAACTGCTGACGTCGTACCAGTTCCCCGGCGACGACGTGCCGGTGATCGTGGGCTCGGCCCTGAAGGCTCTCGAGTGCGGCTGCGGCAAGCGGGACTGCCCGAACTGCGGCAAGGTCTGGGAGCTGATGGACGCGGTGGACGAGTACGTGCCGACACCGGTGCGCGACACCGACAAGCCGTTCCTGATGCCGGTGGAGGACGTCTTCACGATCACGGGCCGCGGCACGGTGGCGACGGGCCGCGTGGAGCGCGGCGCGGTGAAGGTCGGGGAAGAGGTCGAGATCGTCGGACTGTCCGAGAAGGCGAAGAAGACGGTCGTGACGGGCGTGGAGATGTTCCGCAAGCTGCTCGACCAGGGCATCGCGGGCGACAACATCGGCTGCCTCCTGCGCGGCGTGGACAAGGACGAGATCGAGCGTGGCCAGGTGCTGGCGAAGCCGGGTTCGGTGAAGCCGCACACGAAGTTCAAGGGCGCGGTCGTCGTGCTTACGAAGGAAGAGGGCGGGCGCCACACGCCGTTCTTCAACGGCTACCGTCCGCAGTTCTACTTCCGCACGACGGACGTGACCGGCGTCGTGACCCTGCCGGAGGGCGTGGAGATGGTCATGCCTGGCGACAACGTCGAGATGAGCATCGAGCTCATCAACTCGATCGCCATGGAAGAGGGCCTGCGCTTCGCCATCCGCGAAGGCGGCCGCACCGTCGCCGCCGGCGTCGTCACCTCGATCAGCCAGTAGCCCTACAAGCGACAAGCGTTGCGCGCTTGGGCCCGATCCCTTACAATGGTCGATGCCTAGGGCCGTAGCTCCAATCGGTAGAGCAGCGGACTCCAAATCCGCGTGTTGGGGGTTCGAGTCCCTCCGGCCCTGCCAGTTTGCCTCGCGCGGGCACCATCGGTGCCCGCGCCTGCGTTGACGCGTGCATTGGCACATGATAGACTGACTGAGCGGTTTTTGGGGGGTGACGTCTGTGCGCAACATCGTAACCCTGGCATGCGTCGACTGCCATGAGCGCAGCTACTCGACCATGAAGAACAAGAAGAACGATCCCAACCGCATCGAGTTCAAGAAGTTTTGCCCCCGGTGTGGCCACCACACGCTGCACCGCGAGACGCGTTAACTTTCCGTTTCACGCTTTTGGGATTTCACCGGCTGGCAAGGGAGCGTTGCGAGCGTGGAGAAGGCGTCGGTCGTTGAGCGCACTTCGCAGTACTATCGCGAGGTGCGCGCCGAGACCCGCAAGGTCGTCTGGCCAGACCTGCGGCGGACGGGTCTTTACACCCTGTCGGTGCTGATCATGGTCGGCATCCTGACGCTCCTCATCTACCTCGCGGACCTCCTCTTCGGAGCGCTGCTCAGCCATGTCTGAGACCAGCGCAGCGAGCGCCGAAGAGCGCAACTGGTACGTCATCCACACCTACTCGGGCTACGAGAACAAGGTGAAGACGAACCTCGAGCGCCGCGTGGAGTCCTACCGCATGCAGGAGCAGATCTTCGACATCCTCGTCCCGATGGAAGAGGAGCTCGAGATCAAGGATGGCAAGCGGAAGCTGCAGAAGCGCAAGGTGTTCCCGGGCTACGTCCTCGTGAACATGATCATGACGGACAACTCGTGGTACGTCGTGCGCAACACGCCAGGCGTCACCGGCTTCGTCGGCTCGGGCCAGAAGCCCATCCCGCTGACGGTGGCCGAGGTGGATGCGATCATGCGGCAGATGGGCCTCGTGGAGCGCCCCCGGATCCGGGTCGCGATCGGCGACGCGGTCAAGGTTAGGGACGGGCCGTTCAGCGGCTTCGTCGGGGTGGTCGAGGAGATCGCGCCCGAACGCGGCAAGGTCAAGGTGCTCGTCTCGATGTTCGGCCGTGAGACGCCGGTCGAACTCGATTTCCATCAGGTCGAGGAGATGTAGGGAGGTTCCATCGTGGCGCGCAAGGTCATGGCCCAGGTCAAGCTGCAGATTCCCGCGGGCAAGGCGACGCCGGCCCCTCCGGTCGGTACGGCGCTCGGCCCGCACGGCATCAACATCATGGCGTTCTGCAAGGATTACAACGAGCGCACGGCCGCCCAGGCCGGGCTCATCATCCCGGTGCAGATCACGATCTTCGAGGACCGTTCGTTCACCTTCGTGCTGAAGAGCCCGCCCGCGTCGGTGCTCCTCAAGAAGGCTGCGGGTCTCGAGACCGCGTCGGCGAAGCCGAACACGGAGATCGTCGCAAAGGTCCCGCGCGACAAGGTGCGCGAGATCGCCGAGCTGAAGATGCAGGACCTCAACGCGAGCGACGTCGAGGCGGCCATGCGCATGGTCGAGGGCACCGCCCGGAGCATGGGCATCCAGATCGTCTGACCCGAAACATCGTGGGAGGCCGTACGGCCGTCTGCACCACGGGAGGTAGATTGGATTGGGCAAGAGACTCGCGGACGCGCAAAAGCAGATCGAGAGCCAGCGGCTCTATGAGATCCAGGAGGCCATCTCGATCCTGAAGTCGGTCAAGTCGGCCAAGTTCGACGAGACCGTCGAGGTCGCGGTGCGCTTGGGCGTCGACCCGAAGCACGCCGACCAGATGGTCCGTGGCGCCGTCGCGCTGCCGCACGGCACGGGCAAGGTGCTGAGGGTCCTCGCGTTCGCTAAGGGTGACAAGGCCCGCGAGGCGCAGGACGCCGGTGCGGACTTCGTCGGCGCCGAGGACATGATCGAGAAGATCCAGGGCGGCTGGCTCGATTTCGACGTTTCGGTCGCAACCCCCGACATGATGCCGCTCGTCGGCCGCATCGGCCGCATCCTCGGTCCCCGCGGCCTGATGCCGAACCCGAAGACCGGTACGGTGTCGGTGGAGATCGGCACGGCCGTACGCGAGATCAAGGCCGGAAAGATCGAGTACCGGGTCGAGAAGGCGGGCATCGTGCACGCGCCGATCGGCCGGCTTTCGTTCGAGGCCGAGCAGCTCGCCGAGAACTTCCACGCACTGCTGGACGCGCTGATCAAGGCCAAGCCGGCCGCCGCCAAGGGGACCTACCTCAAGACGATCAGCATCACGACCACCATGGGCCCTGGCATCAAGCTGAACCCGGCCCACGCCCTCGCGGTGTCGCAGGCCGCGGCGGATTGACGCCAGTCCAGATCACCGCCATACTATAGTCCGTTCGCCGTAGACCGCAGGTGGCACCGCCATAACAGCCCTTCGGGCGACCTGCCGAGGCAGATGTACGTCAGTTCTCAGCTGAGCGTGCCTATGCGGTCTTCGCGCGTGCGAAGACCGCTTTTCTGTTGCGAGGGGGTGAATGCAAATGACCACACAGGCCAAGATCGATGCCGTCGCGGAGATCGCCGAGAGCCTGAAGAGCGCCCAGAGCGTCGTCCTGGCGGAGTTCAAGGGCCTCAGCGTGGCGCAGTCCCAGAAGCTGCGCGGGGAACTGCGCAGGCAGGGCGTGACCTTCCACGTCGTCAAGAACACCCTTCTCGGCAAGGCGGCCCAGCAGGTCGGGATCCAGGGCCTCGAGCCCTACCTGACCGGCCCTACCGCGCTCGCCGTCTCGCGCGACGATCTGGTGGCACCGGCCAAGGTGCTCTCCGGGTTCCAGCGCACCAACAAGGAACTGACGATCAAGGGTGGCGTCCTCGAGGGGCTCGTGATCGACGCGGCGCAGGTCCGCGATCTCGCCGACCTGCCGCCGCGCGATGTGCTGCTCGCCAAGGTGGCGGGTGGCATGCAGGCCCCGCTCTACGCCATGGCGTCTGTGCTTTCCGCGCCGCTGCGCAACCTGGCCTACGGCCTGGACGCGCTTGCGCGTCAGCGCGCCAGCTGATTCCAAGCGACCCGACAATCTAAGGAGGTTACGCAGTGAGCAAGGTTGCAGACGTTCTCGAGCAGATCAAGGGTATGACGGTTCTCGAGCTCAACGAGCTCGTCAAGGCGTTCGAGGAGGAGTTCGGCGTGTCGGCGGCGGCCCCGGTGGCGGTCGCGGCCGCGGCTCCGGCGGCGGCTGCCGCGGCGCCGGTCGAGGAGGAGCAGACCGAGTTCGACGTCATCCTCAACGCCCCGGGCGGCAACAAGATCCCCGTGATCAAGGTCGTGCGCGAGATCACCGGCCTCGGCCTCAAAGAGGCCAAGGACCTGGTCGACGGCGCGCCGAAGGCGGTCAAGGAGAAGGTCTCCAAGGCTGACGCCGAGGCGATCAAGGCCAAGCTTACCGAGGCGGGCGCCGAGGTCAGCATCAAGTAGCACGAAGGCGGGCAAAGGGCGGGCGGCAGGTAGCACTGCCGCCCGCCTTCGCGTTGCTGGGCGGATCCCCACGCTTGGTAGGTGGAACGGTGTAATGTCATGGTGTTAGGAGTGAGACGGATGAGCGGGGACATGAAGCGTCTCACGGTTTACCTGGATGCCGGCCTGCTCGAAGCGTTGCGGGTCAAGTCCTTGCACAGCCGCAGATCCATGTCGTCCATCGTCAACGAGGCCGTTCGGCTGGTGCTTCAGGAGGACGAGCTGGATCTGGCCGCGTTCCGGGAGCGTGCACACGAACCGGTGATGTCGTACGAGGATTTGCTCGCCAATCTGAAAGAGCATGGAAAGCTATAGGCTGGCGGTAAAGGAGTCCGTGGCCAAGGACCTGCGGACGGTTCCGAACGCCGACGGCGCCCGAATGCTATCTCGCATCAACGCTCTATCGGAGGACCCACGCCCATCCGGCTGTGAGAAACTGTCCGGACAAGAGCGCTATCGGCTCCGGCAAGGGAACTATCGTATCCTGTATGAGATCGACGACGAACGGCGGACGGTGACCGTTTGTGCAGATGGGCCATCGGCGCGACGTCTATCATCGCGGTCTATGAGCATGGCCCGCATCCGCCGAGGTCGCCAACAAGCACTCCCATGAGGCGGCAAAAGAGTCTGCCGCCTCTTCCGTTGCTTCACGCCGCGCGCCCTGCTGGCCTTGCGTGCTACGGGCCCGTTCGCAACGTGAGCACGACCTCGTCGCCGTCCTGGAGGTTCAGGGAGGCCCTTAGGGAGCAGTCGGCGACGATCTCGAGGAGATCGTCTGTAACCGCGAGTTGGCTGAGGCTGCGGGTGACCCAGACGGACCTGCCGGCGAGTTCTGCCGCGTAGAAGTAGAACGGCTGCTGCCTCGCGCCAAGCGACGGGAGTATGACAGGATGCGCGCCGACCGGCACCTCGAACGGGTGCTCAAGCTCGAGGTTGAGCGTTCCAGGATAGACATCGGGAAGGCCGAGCGCCGCCGCGACAGAGGCGGCGGATGCCCCGACGTTGCTCTGGGCCTTGCCGAGCCCGGTCGTCACGCGCGCTCTGAGGCGCGTGGCCATTTGTCTGCCTCCTTCCCTAACGAGGCGGCTGGCAGATGCGTCGTTCGCGTTCTCTGGGCAGACACCTGCCTTGGAGGTGGACGCTGTTCCAGGAATCCGGAGCACACGCGCGAAGCACTTCGCAGGTGGTTCGGGAAAGGGACGAGAGCATGGCGGACGCCGACGGCGCTCAGGTTGCGGCGGAACTCAGGGAGATCATCAAGGCGGCCATGACGGCGCTCGACGTTGCGGGCGCTGCGGTTGCCGTCGTCCATCGGGACGAGGTCCTGCTCTGCGACGGTTTCGGGGTGCGCGACCTCGCAAGCGGCAACGCGGTCGACGACGAGACGCTCTTTGCCATCGGTTCCGCCACAAAGGCCTTTACGACGATGTCGATCGCGATGCTGGCCGAAGAAGGCAAGCTCGACTGGGACACCCCGGTCCGAAGCTACATGCCGGACTTCGCCTTGCACGACGCATTCGCGAGCCAGGAGGTGACGCCGCGGGACATGGCCTGCCACCGCGTCGGGCTGCCGCGGCACGAACTCTCCTGGTACAAGGCGGATCTCTCGCGCGCGGAGCTCGTGCGGCGCCTGCGCTACCTCGAACCGAGCCGCCCCTTCAGGACGACCTTCCAGTACCAGAACATGATGTTCACGACGCTCGGCTACCTGGTCGAGCGGCTTGCGGGTAAGACGTGGGAGGAGTTCGCCGGGGAGCGCATTCTCGCCCCGCTCGGCATGCAGCGCACGAACTTTTCGGTGCATCGTTCCCAGGCGGACCAGAACCACGCTCGGCCGTACGCCCGTAGGAACGGCGCGAATGTGGAGGTGGCCTGCGCCGACATCGACGCGCTCGGCCCCGCCGGCGCGGTGAACTCCTGCGCCAGGGACCTGGCCAGGTGGCTGCGCCTGCATCTCGGCGACGGGGAGGTCGACGGGGTGCGCCTCGTCAGTCAGGCGAGCCTGCAGCTCATGCACAGCCCACAGGTCGTCATCCCCCAGACCGCCCGCGACGAGCGGCGGCACGCGCCCGCATACGGCCTCGGCTGGTTCACCGAGGTCTACATGGGCAAGGCGCTCGTCCATCACGGCGGCAACATCGACGGCTTCACCGCGATGGTGATGCTGGTGCCAGAGGAACGCCTCGGCGTCGCCGTGCTCTGCAACCAGGAGGTGAGCGCGCTTCCCGCCGCCATCGCCTATGCGGTCGTCGACCGGGTGCTGGGTCTGCCGGAGCGCGACTGGCCCGCACACCTTCAGGTTGAGATGGAGAAGCTGCTCGCGGTGGCGCACCAGGGCGGGGACTACAGCCATGAGCAGGTCCCGGGCACTGCGCCGAGTCTGGCCCTCGAGGCCTACGCCGGCACCTACGAGCATCCCGCCTATGGCTCCCTGCGGGTCATCCCCGCGGCGCAGGGACTTGCCCTCAGCTACCATCCATGGCCGGAGCCCCTGCCGCTCGAGCACTTCCACTACGACGTCTTCGTCCTGCACGCCGAGCTTGAGACGATTCCGACGAGCTGGCGGATTCCCTTTCGCCTTGGCCTCGACGGCCAGGTGGAGTCGCTCGCGATCCAGTTCGAGCCGACGACAGCCGCGATCTTCTTCCGGCGCCGTCCCGGTGCCTCTGCCACGCGCCACGAGGAACTGAGCCGTTGCCTCGGCCGGTACCTTGTCGCCGGGATCCAGAAGATGCGCGTCGACCTGAAGGGGGAATCCGCACTTGCCCTGACGCTCGAGGGCCAGCCACCGTACGAGCTCGTGCCGGAGGGCCAGGGCCGCTTCGGGCTCAAGGGACTTCAGGGCTTCCACGTGCAGTTCGAGTTCGCGCAGGACGGCACGTGCCGCGGCGGGCAGGTGATCCAGCCGAACGGGATGTTCCCGTTCACTCCTGCCTAGGCCCTGACACGGAAACGCTCAGCCCGTGATCGCCTCCGCCTCGATCTCGACCAGCAGGCGCGGGTCGATGAGAGCCGCGACCTGCACTATCGTGAGCGCAGGCATCACGCCACCGAAGACCTCGCCGTGGGCCCGGCCGATTTCCTGCCAGCGCGCGATGTCGGTCGTGAAGATGCGGGTGCGCACCACGTCGCGCATCTGCGCGCCCGCCTCTTCGAGTGCCCGTTCGATGATCTCGAGAATGAGCAGAGTCTGGCGATAGGCGTCGCCGGGAAAGGCGGGTTCTCCATCCACGACCGCTGTCGTGCCCGCGACGAGCACGCGGTCGCCGACGCGGACCGCGCGGCTGTAGCCAACCTCGTGCTCCCAGGGTGCGCCGCTGCCGATGCGCAAACGCTCGGTCGCCAAATGCATGCACCTCCACGATGTTTCGGCCGCGAGACGCTCCTTCGTCAGGTTGCGAGGCGCCCAAGACGCTGCGTCAACGTAGCG
Organism: Bacillota bacterium; assembly: GCA_021799275.1. Taxonomy (GTDB): domain Bacteria; phylum Bacillota; class Sulfobacillia; order JAJZYS01; family JAJYTV01; genus JAJZQO01. The sequence continues at coordinate 18,436 of JAJZAT010000019.1, read as the reverse complement.
AGACGGTGCCTCGCATACTCCGGTTCGAGATTCCAACTGGTCGCCACCTCCCAGGCGTCGCCCGCGACGCGCAGGGGATCCGGCGGGAATTCCGGGATGTGCGGGACTGCGTGGGGCGGCAGGTCCGAGAAGTCCAGCATCGAGACGTCGACCCTGGCTTCGTCCCAGTCCAGGAGGCCGACCCCCTCCTCGGCCATGCGCAGGTTGCCCGCGTGGGGATCCCCGTGTACGACCGACATCGGCAGACCAGCGAGAGGCGCCCACGCCGATCGCAGGAGGCCGACCACGTCCTCGGGCATGGCGGCGAGGTCCACATCGCCGCCGCCCGTGCGGTTCAAGAGCTCGGTACTCGCAGCGAAACCCGGGCGCTGCGGCCAGCCTAGGGTAGCCGCGTGCAGGTCGGCGAGAGCGGCAGCGACCTCCCGCCACTGTGCCGGCGTAATGGGCGCCACTCCGTCCAGCCACTCGAGCAGGAAGAGGCCATCCACCGAGTGGCGGCCGTCTCCGGTCGTCAAAGGACGCGGCACCCGGAGACCGCAAGCCTTGAGATGCCTGAGGAGATCGAGCTCCCAGTCGAGATCCTCCTCACGGCGGCGCGTCTGGCGGGCCACGTAGCGGCGGCCGCCGATGCGCACCGCCCAGACGGCGCTGCGGGTGCCGCTGGGAAGGCGTCGCTCCACGATGGCTCCGCTACTCCAAGGCTTGAGGCGTTGGGCCAGTTCCTCGGCTTCGCTCACGGCCCACCTCCGCCGGTAGAGTGCTCCGCCCCGAGCGTACCGCCTGAGCGAAGAACTTTTGCATAGGGGCGCAACGCAACGCCCCGTTCATGCGTGTTACGGGGCGAACCGCTCGCAGTGGTGGGGGGGACCGGGATGGAGCCAGCGGTTTCAGACGAGTTCGAGAGATTCTACCTGCACAACGAAGGCAGGGTAGCCCGCTTCGTCCTGGCCATGCTCGGCGACACGGGTCTCGCAGCCGATGCCGCGCAAGAGACCTGGCTACGCTACCTGCGCTACGTCGATCGTGCGGAACCGCGCTTCGATGCGGCGCTGCTGATCGCCGTGGCGCGCAACGTGGTGCGGACGATGTGGCGGCGCAGGCGTCCGGAATTTGCCGCGGACCTCGCGCGTCAAGCCGGCGTTGCGTCCTTCGAGGAATCCGTGGTGATGACGGACCTCATCGCGCGCCTGCCGTACCGCGAGCGCGAGGTGATCGTCCTGCATTACGCCCTGGACCTTTCGATCGAGGAGATCGGCCGTCAGATCAATGAGCCCTGCTCCGCCGTGAAGAGCCGGCTGCACCGCGCGCGGCGCCGACTCCGCGCAGCGTACCTTTCGGGAGAGGAGAAGCGGTATGAAGCGCAGCGAGGATAGCTTCGAACGGGAACTCGAATGCATCGGGCAGACGTACGACCGCATGTGGCGGCGAGATCCGGACGCGATCTGGCGGCAGCTCAACGCGGCGCACCGGCGGTCCCGCCGCGAAGCCCCGCAGGGCGGGTGGTGGGTCGCCGCATCGGCTCTCGTCCTCGTACTCGCCTGCGGAGGCGGCATCGTGCACTGGTCGGCGCGTATCCCGGCCGCACCTGCCGGGGTCAAACTGACATTCGTCCCGCCGAAGGCGAGAACAGCGGTCGTGTACAAGGTCACCTCGCAGTATCGGGATGTGATCGGCCGGAGCCAGTCGGGCATCCCGGGGAAGACGGAGACCGGTAGCTCACAGCAGCAGATGCAAGTCGTGATCGTCCCAACCGCGGGTGGCGGTTACAAGCTCACCATGCGGGACGAGCCAGTCTTGGCGATCGTGGACGGCAAATCACTGGCGAGTGGTTACCCGCCTGGCGGGTCGTTCTACCAGCCCACGACAATGACATGGGTTGTCGGGGCAAGCGGAAAACTGCTCAGCGTACGCGTTACCCCCGCGTCGGCGCATGGAAGCCTGTACGCGGGCGACACGATGCGCGACCCGCTCCTGCCGCCGGCGCCCGACAAGGTTCTCACGCCGGGTGCCACATGGCGGGTCGGTGCTGCGGCAGCAGCAGGGACCTTGCCTGGACTGCCCGGCAGGTACACCTATGAAGGAGTCGTCGGTGGCTACCTCAAGGTTCACTTCTCCGCCACGTGGACGGATACGACCACTCCGTGGGGCGAGTTCGCTGGCCAGCCGAGCAGGTACGTCTCTATCGGTGACATCTACCTCGCTCCAGGCACGCACCTCCTCGAGCGCTTGACGGAACGCACGACGGGAACCGGGACGAAGACGGTGACCGACAACGGGACGTTGGCGCCGTCGAGCGCACCGGATCACTCGGTGTTCCAGTGGACGTGGCAGCGCACGCGATAGCTGGCAGTGTCGCAGCGGGAGGCGGTTCGGACCCGCCTCCCGCTTCCCATGCCCGCGACAGAGCAGGACACGGCGGCCCATCACCCCGGACCGGTCAGCGTTGCGGGGCCCGGACCCATGATTGGCCGCCGGTACAAGGCGCCACCGGCCCTGGGAACGATGGCCTGCGGGCACGATGCTGGCAGACTGGGGCCGAGGGGTTGATCAAGATGCAGAGAGTGACGCGGAGCGACTTGAGCACAGCCGCACTGAATGTTCCAGGTACCATGCGGGCGCCGGTTCGGATCGTGCGTGAAGAGCCGCAAGTGGCGTCCGACCAGCGGGAGCCGCGTCGATCCCTTCCCGGAGACGGTCGAGCCGATGCGCTGCGAGGGCTGTGGCGCACTTGCCCAGGGTTGGTCGCGCGGCTATAGGGTGGAGCGCTCCGTTGCGACGCACACCAACACAGGTGGGCCCCAACATCTCTGGAATCCGTTCCATCAGACTTGCTCATTCATGGTCAAACATGAATAATTGCTGACTTCCTGCTTCAACGGGGCCGGTTTCACAGCAGTCGGATGACTACCGCCAGAGCCTTCCCCTCCACAGGCAGACGCCGTGGAACTCACGGCGTATCGGGCTAGATTGATCGCTGCGTTCAGGTCCCGGTCGTGCGTGGTGTTGCACGCCGGGCAGGTCCAGGTGCGCACCGTGAGCGGCATCTCGTCCTGGATCACGCCACAGGTCGAGCAGAGCTTACTGCTCGGGAAGAAGCGATCCGCCGTCACCACGGCGGCCCCGCGCCGGGCGGCCTTGTACTCCACTTGCCGGCGGAACTCATGAAACCCCATGTCGGCTATAGAGCGGGCCAAGTGGTGGTTGCGCACCATCCCCCGCACGTTCAGATCCTCGATGCCGATGACGTCGAAGCGGCGCGTGATATCCGAAGTGAGCTGGTGCAGGGAGTCCTGCCGGATGTTCGCAATCCGGGCGTGAAGCCGCGCGAGCTTGTTTTTCTCTTTGGCGCGGTTTCTTGAACCCTTCTGCTTGCGGCTGAGACTCCGGCTCAGCCGGCGCAGACGTCGGAGCTCCCGCCTGAGCGCCTTGGGACCCACGATGCGTTCGCCCGTCGAGAGCGTGGCCAGCGCGAGTACGCCGAGATCCACGCCGACAGCCCCCTGGTGCTCTGCCGGACGCTTTGGTGGATCTTCGGTGTCGACCGTGATCGCCACGAACCAGCGATCCGCGATCCGGGAGACCGTGGCCGACACGATCTTGCCGGAGAAGCGCAGCTCTTCTCGCATCCGTACCCAGCCGAGGTGCGGAATACGGATGCGGCGTCCCGCCACCTGAAACTGGTCGTCCGTGATAGTGAACCTGTCGTCGACGCCCTTTCGGCGGAACGTCGGATGCTTCGCGCGGCCAGCGAAGAAGTTGCGGAACGCCTGCCCGAGCTGGATGATCGCCATCTGTGGGGCATTCTTCGTAACCTTGAGCATCCAGGGGTACTCCTCGCGCTTGATGGCGTTGAGTTGGCGGCGGAGGGCTGTTTCCGAGGGAAGAGGGAGGGACGGATCCTCCCGGTGCGCCCCATACTGGCGGTCCCACTCCGCGAGCGCCCAGTTAAAAGCGAAGCGTGCCGTCCCCGCCGCCTGGGCGAAGTACGTTGCCTGCTTTCGGTTGGGATCAAGCGCGATGCGGTGGGCCATCAGCATCCCTGTGCCTCCTCGACTGCCTTCTTCACGCCGTCGAGCAGCTTCTGGTTCTTGCGTGAGCGGCTGCCGTAGAGCCGGGCCGAGAACACGGTGATGATTTCGAGCACGTCCTTGGCCAGATCTTCCTCAAACGTCGTGTCCTCACCCTGGTTGAGGATGACAACCTCGACCTCCTTGGCCTCGCAGATGGCGAAGACCAGTTCGGCGCCCAAACGCAGCAGCCTGTCCTTGTGCGTGATGACCAGACGCCCGACCTGACCATCGAGGATTTCGCCGAGCAGACGTCTGAGACCCTTCTTTTGGTAGTTCATGCCCGACCCAAGATCGGCGATGACCTCGAATGTCCATCCCTGGCGGGCGCAATGGAGCTCCAGGACCTGCTTCTGCCGTTCCAGATCGTCCTTCTGGTCGTGGCTGGACACGCGGGCGTAGGCGATCGTGCGGCGTGCCGCTTCGGGTGCGTGGAATTGTTCCGGACGTAGCCGTGCGAGGTTGTAGCGCCGCCGGCCGCCGGGCGTACGCTCGTCGGCTGCGAGTTTTCCTGTCCGTTCCCAGCGCCGCAGTGTTTGTGCAGAGACGCCCAGAAACTCGGCGGCTTCGTGAATCCTAACCATCTTGCGCGTCATGACTAAAACACTAAAACATGAACTATTGCGCAAGATTGTACAACTAGTCAGAAAACTGTTGTGACCCTTGCAACCGATCGCCATGCCGGAGTGTGTTATAGGGTGAACGGTGTGAGGCCGGAGGTGGGGGCGACGAAGCCCGGCACGGAGGAAGCGTTCGAGCAGTTCTATCGGCGCTACCAGCGGCAGGTGAGCCGCTATCTCCTCGGCATGCTTGTCGATCCGGCCCTGGCGGCCGACGCGTCGCAGGAGACCTGGCTTCGGTACCTCCACTATGTCGATCGTCCCGAGCCGCACTTCCACTACGCTCTGCTTCTGGCGGTGGCGCGCAACGTCGCGCGGACGGTCTGGCGGCGCCGTCCCCCGGAGACGCCCTCCGATCCTGGCCCTCAGGCCGACCCGTATGCGTTCGAAACCACCTTGCTGATCTCGGACCTCGTGCGGCGGCTGCCTTACGCCGAGCGCGAGGTCATCGTACTGCACTACGCCCTCGACCTGCCGCTCGAGGACGTCTGCCGGCAGGTGCACGCGCCGAGTGGCACCGTGAAGAGCCGCCTCCATCGCGCGCGCCTGCGGCTACGCGAGGCCTACCTGGCGGAAGAGGGGGCGCGCTTGGGTGGGTGAGGATGAGAGGTTGGAACTGGCGCTGAGGGGACTCGGGGCCGAATACGACAGGCAGTGCACGCAAGATCCCGATCGGCTATGGCAGACGCTGCGGGACGGCGCGCTAGAGAGGCACGGCGGACGCCGTACACAGCGGTGGCGGGCGGCGGCGGCGGCCCTCGTTGCGATTCTGGTCTTTGCCGGCGCCGCGGAGCGGCTCCTGGTTGCGCACCAGGAACCCGCTCCGAGCGTGGACCTCACCCTCGTGCCGCCACGGGCGCCGCTGCGCGTAACCTACCGGATGCTCTCGAGCTATCGGGAGGTCGCCGGAGCCAGCCGTGGAGGCGCACAAGCGACGGTCACCACCATAAGGGCCGAAGAGAAGATTACGGAAGTCTTCACGCCGAAGCCCAAAGGCGGCTACGTGCTTACCGTCCGCATCGACAGCGCGGAGACGTCGAGCGGCGGTGGTCCGTTCGGTACGGAATACCCGCCTGGGACCCCCACACCGGTTCTTACCTACGTCGTCGGCCCGTCGGGTCGGGTGCTGTCGGCGTCCGCGACGCCCGCCTCGGCCCGGGCGATGCTCTACAAGGGCAAGGTTGCAGGGGACGCCTTGATGCCAGCTGTGACGGTTCCCGCCCGCGCTCTCAAGGTGGGCGACACCTGGACCGCCGCACTGGCCGGCGGGAAGGCCACCTACACCTACGAGGGAGTCGCGGGTGGGCTCCTCAAGGTGCACGCTTCCGGGGTACTGAAGGTGGCAGACTCGTCCTCTGGAGAAATTGGCACGGAAACCGTGGTCGCGAACGACTACCTGGATCCGACGACGCACATCCTCGACCGCATGACCTCGCGCAGTGTGTTCGTGGGCCGGAAGCCGCTTCCAGACAGCGGGGCCCATCCGCCGGTGACCCAGCCGGACCATCAGGTGTTCCAAATGACGTGGCGGCGAGTCCGGTGAGCTGCATCCGGCTGTCAGCGAGGCGCGCCGACCGGCGCGCTCCCCGAGGTGGGACTTGATCCATGGGCCGCTTCTGGTAGAATCCGCGGTACGCGGGAGATTGCGGTTTTGCGGATCCGATCGCCGGATGGGAGGCGGTCTTGGATGGCATGGTACAGGCTCGCCGCCGGTGAGCCCTTCGGGGATATCAGTTTCTGCGTCGAGGACGGCAAGCTCGTCGAAGCGACGACCGCCGAGGTTGCGGGGGCGGAGCCTGCGCCGGCCGCCTGGCACCAGGCCCTGCGCGACCACCTGCAAGGCGTCCGGCCGTTCCCGCTCGAGCTGGACCTCTCTGCGGTGCCGCCCTTCCACCGTGCCGTGATGGAGGCCGCGATGGAGATCCCCTGCGGCGAGACCAGGACCTACGGCCAGCTGGCCGCCCGGGCCGGCCGGCCCGGCGCCGCCAGGGCGGCCGGCTCCGCCATGGCCCGCAACCCCTTCGTGCTGCTCGTGCCCTGCCATCGCGTCGTGCCCGCCTCAGGCGGCATCGGCAGCTATGGCGCCGGCGAGGGCAGTCGGATGAAGGCGCGGCTGCTCGCCTGGGAGAAGGAGGTCACCCTTGGCGTCGATTGAGGACTTCCAGAAGATCGACATGCGCGTCGGCCGCATCGTGGCGGCCGACCCCTTCCCCGAGGCGAGAAAGCCTGCCTACAAGCTGCGCATCGACTTCGGACTGCTCGGCGAGCGGACGTCGAGCGCCCAGCTCACGCGAAGGTACAAACCCGAGCAACTCGTTGGCCGGCTCTGCGTGGCCGTGGTGAACTTCCCGCCGCGCCAGGTCGGCCCGGTGCGATCCGAAGTACTCGTCCTCGGAGCGGTGCCCGACGAGACGGACGTCATCCTCCTCGCGCCCGACACCGACGTCGCCCCCGGCACCTCGATCGCCTGACATGGCGATCGAGCGCTACACCTTGACGAGCTACAAGTACCCCTGGACGCCGCACCGCCGCTGGCCCGCCTACGGCCCGGTGCAGGGCGAGGAGGGATGCCTTCTCTTCGCGCGGCCCCGCGACGTCTGGATGGAGTACGTTGGGCAGGAAAAGGGTATCTTCTTCGCGGAGCCCTCGTGGGATTTCGTCTGGCCGGCGCGCGGCTACAAGCTCGCCATCTGGTTCGAGGCCGACGGCTCCTTCGGCGGTCTCTACGGCGACATCTGCATGGCACCCAAGGTGAACCGCCTCACGCGGCGCGTGGACTTCCTCGACCTCGACCTGGACGTGGTGGTCCGAGGGAACGGCCCGCCGGAGGTGGTGGACCGGGACGAGTTCGAGGAGCGAAGGCAGGGGTATCCGGCGTCGCTCGCCGCCTTCGCGGAAGGGGCGCTCGAACGCCTGCTGGGCGATATCAAGGCGGGGGTCTATCCGCTCGATCGCCCCCTGGACGTGTGGCGGCAGATGCTGACAGCGACAGTTGCTCGGATCGCGGCAGGAGAGTTCGAGGGCGGCGGCGAAGCCTAGGCACAACCGAATAGGGCCCTGAAGCTTGGGCCCATGCGAAGCGGCCAGCGGTAAGGATGACTATCCTTGACCGCAAGGCCGCGTTCTGCTATTGTGTACACTTGTCACAGTCTGTCAGTGCGTAGGCGCTGTCAGGCGACTGTACGAGGGGGGACCGCGGATTGGCCTATCCCGTCAGGGTTGGCAGTCGTGAACGGCTGAGCTTCGCGCGTATCCAGGAAGTCTTGGATATGCCGAACCTGATCGAAATCCAGCAGAAGTCCTACCACTGGTTTCTCGACGAAGGTCTGAAGGACCTTTTCGACGACATCAGCCCGATCCAGGACTTCACCGGGAAGCTGGTGCTGGAGTTCGTCGGATACGCGCTTGGCGAGCCCAAGTACGACGTCGAGGAGTGCAAGGAGCGCGACGTCAACTTCGCCGCACCTCTGAAAGCACGCGTGCGACTGATCAACAAGGAGACGGGCGAGGTCAAGGAGCAGGAAGTCTTCATGGGAGACTTCCCTCTGATGACCGACAAGGGCACGTTCATCATCAACGGCGCGGAGCGCGTCATCGTATCGCAGCTGGTGCGATCTCCAGGTGTCTATTTCCACCGCACGTTCGACCCCGACGGCAACCCGATCTACGCATCGACCATGATTCCGAACCGCGGTGCGTGGCTCGAGTTCGAGGCCGAGGCGAACGGAGTCCTTTCGGTGCGCGTCGATCGCACGCGCAAGTTGCCCGCCACCGTTATCCTGCGCGCCATGGGCCTTTCGTCCAACGCGCAGATTCTGGAGGTGCTGGGCGACGAGGGCCACATCCAGGCCACGCTCGAGAAGGACCCGACATCGACGACCGATGAGGCGCTCGTCGAGATCTACAAGCGCATCCGGCCGGGCGAGCCGCCGACCTTCGATTCGGCGCGCACCTTGCTTGAGAGCCTCTTCTTCGAGCCCAAGCGCTACGACCTGGCGCCGGTGGGCCGCTACAAGTTCAATAAGAAGCTGTCGCTGCGCCGGCGCATCGTCGGCCTGCAGGCGACAGGCGACATCCGTCACCCGGAGACGGGCCTTGTGCTGGTGCGCGAAGGCGACGTCTTCACGCGCGAGCTGGCGGAGAAGCTCGACGCGGCCGGCATCAAGTCCATTGATGCGCGCACGCGCGACGGCGAGGTGATCCGTGTCATCTCGAACGGGCTGCCCGACACCGCCACGAAGACGCAGACGCCGCAGGACGTCATCGCGACGGTCAACTACATGGTCACGCTCTACCACGGCCTCGGCAGCATCGACGACATCGACCACCTGGGCAACCGGCGCCTGCGTTCCGTCGGGGAGTTGCTGCAGAACCAGTTCCGCATCGGTCTCGCCCGCATGGAGCGCGTCGTACGCGAGCGCATGACGATCCAGGACCAGGAGTCGATCACGCCGCAGGCGCTGATCAACATCCGGCCGGTCGTGGCGGCGGTGAAGGAGTTCTTCGGCTCGTCGCAGCTCTCGCAGTTCATGGACCAGACGAACCCGCTCGCGGAGCTCACCCACAAGCGCCGCCTTTCGGCCCTCGGCCCTGGCGGCCTTTCGCGCGAGCGCGCGGGATTCGATGTCCGCGACGTGCACCACAGCCACTACGGCCGCATGTGCCCGATCGAGACGCCTGAAGGTCCGAACATCGGACTGATCGGGTCGCTCTCGACCTACGCGCGCATCAACCAGTACGGCTTCATCGAGACGCCGTACCGCAAGGTCGACAAGGAGAGCCAAGTCGTCACCGACGCGATCGAGTACCTTACGGCGGACGAGGAGGACGACTGCGTCATCGCGCAGGCCAACGCGCCTCTCGAACGCGACGGCCATTTCGTGAACCCCAAGGTCACGGTGCGCTACAAGAACGACATGCTGCAGATGGAGCCCGACCGCATCGACTACATGGACGTGTCGCCGAAGCAGGTCGTCTCGATCGCCACGGCGCTCATCCCGTTCCTCGAGAACGACGACGCGAACCGGGCCCTGATGGGCTCGAACATGCAGCGCCAGGCGGTTCCCCTGCTGCGTGCCGAGGCGCCGTTCGTCGGCACCGGCATGGAGTACAAGGCGGCCGTGGACTCGGGCGTCGTCATCGTGGCGCGGAACGCCGGTGTCGTGCAGTCGGTCTGGGCCGACCGCATCGAGATCCGCACCCCCGAGGGCAAGGTCGACAGCTACAAGCTGCTCAAGTACGTCCGCTCGAACCAGGGCACCTGCATCAACCAGCGGCCGATCGTGCACGCGGGCCAGGAGGTCGCGAAGGGCGAGGTGATCGCGGACGGCCCCGCGACCGACCAGGGCGAGCTCGCCCTCGGCCGCAACGTGCTCGTCGCGTTCATGCCCTGGGAGGGCTACAACTACGAGGACGCCATCCTGATATCGCAAAAGCTGGTGCGCGAAGACGTCTTCACCTCGATCCACATCGAGGAGTACGAGTGCGAGGCGCGCGACACCAAGCTCGGCCCCGAGGAGATCACGCGGGACATCCCCAACGTGGGCGAGGACGTGCTGAAGGATCTCGACGACCGCGGCATCATCCGCATTGGCGCGGAGGTGCGGCCCGGCGACATCCTGGTCGGCAAGGTCACGCCGAAGGGCGAGACCGAGCTGACGGCGGAGGAGCGCCTGCTAAGGGCGATCTTCGGCGAGAAGGCGCGCGAGGTGCGCGACACCTCCCTGCGCGTGCCGCACGGCGAGAGCGGCATCATCGTCGACGTCAAGGTGTTCTCCCGCGAGAATGGCGACGAGCTGTCGCCTGGCCTCAACCAGTTGGTCCGCGTCTACATCGCGCAGAAGCGCAAGATCTCCGAAGGAGACAAGATGGCCGGCCGACATGGCAACAAGGGCGTCATCTCCCGGATCCTGCCGGAGATGGACATGCCGTTCCTGCCGGACGGCACGCCGATCGAGATCGTGCTGAACCCGCTTGGCGTCCCCTCGCGCATGAACATCGGCCAGGTGCTCGAGACGCACCTCGGCTGGGCGGCGCACGCGCTCGGCATGCACATGGCGACACCGGTCTTCGACGGCGCCAACGAGGAGAACATCCTCGACGAGCTCGAGGAGGCGAAGCTGCCGCGCAGCGGCAAGACGCGTCTCAGCGACGGGCGCACCGGCGAGCCTTTCGACAACGAGGTGACGGTGGGCTACGTCTACATGCTGAAGCTCGCGCACCTCGTCGACGACAAGATCCACGCCCGCTCCACCGGCCCCTACTCCCTCGTCACGCAGCAGCCCCTGGGCGGCAAGGCCCAGTTCGGCGGCCAGCGCTTCGGCGAGATGGAGGTCTGGGCGCTCGAGGCGTACGGCGCGGCCTACACGCTCCAGGAGCTCCTAACGGTCAAGTCCGACGACGTCGTGGGCCGCGTGCGCACGTACGAGGCTATCGTCAAGGGTGAGAACGTACCGGAGCCTGGCGTCCCGGAGTCGTTCAAGGTGCTCATGAAGGAACTGCAGAGCCTTGGCCTCGACGTCAAGGTCCTGAACGAGGAGAACCAGGAGATCGAGATCCGCGAGTTCGACGACGACATCGTCGAGACGGCGCGCGACCTGGATCTCGACCTGCGCGGCGAGCCCGCGTTGCCTGAGGAGGGCGGCGGGGTCGCGGAGGACGTGGACACGGTGGACGGGCCTGGCCCGATCGAGGATGAACTCGAAGGCGAGTTCGACGAAGAGGCCGCCCTGGGCGACAGCGAGGAGGGCGAAGAATGAACCCTGGCGTCACGCGGACGATCGACGTCAACTACTTCGACTCGATGCGCATCGGCCTTGCGTCGCCGGAGCAGATCCGTGAGTGGTCGAAGGGCGAGGTCAAGAAGCCCGAGACGATCAACTACCGCACCTTGCGGCCGGAGCGCGAGGGTCTCTTCTGCGAGAAGATCTTCGGACCGACCCGTGACTGGGAGTGCCACTGCGGCAAGTACCGGCGCGTGCGCTATAAGGGCATCGTCTGCGACCGCTGCGGCGTCGAGGTGACTCGCGCCAAGGTGCGCCGCGAGCGCATGGGCCACATCGAGCTCGCCGCCCCCGTGTCGCACATCTGGTACTTCAAGGGCATCCCGTCGCGCATGGGGCTCATTCTCGACATGTCGCCGCGCGCGCTCGAGAAGGTGCTCTACTTCGCGAGCTACATCGTCATCGACCCGGGCACGACACCGCTCATGGAGAAGCAGCTCCTGACGGAGAACGAGTACCGGGAGTACCGCGAGAAGTACGGCCAGGGCTTCCGCGCCGGCATGGGCGCCGAGGCGGTCAAGGAGCTCCTCGAGGCGATGGACCTCGACGAGATGGGCGGCGAGCTCCGCCAGGAACTCCGCTCCTCGTCCGGTCAGCGCCGCATCCGCGCGATCCGCCGGCTCGAGGTGGTCGAGGCCTTCCGCCAGAGCGGGAACCGCCCCGAGTGGATGGTGCTGGACGTCATCCCGGTGATCCCGCCGGACCTCAGGCCGATGGTGCAGCTCGACGGCGGCCGCTTCGCGACATCAGACCTCAACGACCTCTACCGCCGCGTGATCAACCGCAACAACCGCCTCAAGAGGCTTTTGGACCTCGGCGCGCCGGACATCATCGTGCGCAACGAGAAGCGCATGCTGCAGGAGGCCGTCGACGCCCTGATCGACAACGGCCGGCGCGGTCGCCCGGTCACGGGCCCCGGCAACCGCCCGCTGAAGTCGCTCTCCGACATGCTCAAGGGCAAGCAGGGCCGCTTCCGCCAGAACCTTCTCGGCAAGCGCGTCGACTACTCCGGCCGCTCCGTCATCGTTGTCGGCCCGAGCCTGCACCTCAACCAGTGCGGCCTGCCGAAGGAGATGGCGCTCGAGCTCTTCAAGCCGTTCGTCATGAAGCGGCTTGTGAAGGACGGCTTCGCGCACAACATCAAGTCCGCCAAGCGCATGGTGGAGCGGGCGCGCGCGGAGGTCTGGGACGTCCTCGAGGACGTCATCCGCGAGCACCCGGTCCTGCTGAACCGCGCCCCGACCTTGCACCGTCTGGGCATCCAGGCGTTCGAGCCGATCCTCGTCGAGGGTCGCGCGATCAAGATCCACCCGCTCGTCTGCACCGCCTACAACGCCGACTTCGACGGCGACCAGATGGCCGTGCACGTGCCGCTCTCGGCGGAGGCGCAGGCGGAGGCGCGCATCCTGATGCTCTCGGTGCACAACATCCTGAACCCGAAGGACGGCCGCCCGGTCGTCACGCCGACGCAGGACATGGTGCTCGGTTGCTACTACCTCACCATCGAGCGCGAGGGCGCGCCTGGCGAGGGCATGGTCGTCACGGGCATCGACGAGGCCCTGCGGGCATACCAGGAGCGCGTCCTGAGCCTGCACGCCAAGATCCAGGTGCGCATGCCGGATGGCAGCCGCCTGCAGACGACGCTCGGCCGCCTGATCCTAAACGAGAAGCTGCCCCCGGAGCTCGGCTACCAGAACCGCGTCATCGGCCGCAAGGAGCTCTCGGCCCTGGTCGCCGAGACCTACCGCCTTTTCGGCACGGCGCAGACGGCCAACGTGCTCGACGGCATCAAGGAGCTCGGCTTCCACTACGCGACGGTGGCCGGTACCACGATCGGCATCTCGGACATCCAGGTGCCGGGCGACAAGGAGAAGATCCTGCACGAGGCCGAGAGCCGCGTCGAGAAGATCGAAGGGCAGTTCCGCCGCGGTCTCATCACGGACGACGAGCGCTACCAGCGTGTCATCGACGTCTGGGACTGGGCCAAGAAGGAAGTCACCAACGCGCTCATGAACAGCCTCGACCGGTTCAACCCGGTCTACATGATGGCCATCTCGGGCGCGCGCGGTAACATCCAGCAGATCAGCCAGCTCGCCGGCATGCGCGGCCTGATGGCGGACCCGTCCGGACGCATCATCGAGTTGCCGATCCGCGCCTCGTTCCGCGAGGGTCTGACGGTGCTCGAATACTTCACGTCGACGCACGGCGCCCGCAAGGGTCTCGCCGACACCGCTCTGCGTACCGCGGACTCCGGTTACCTGACGCGCCGCCTCGTGGACGTCTCGCAGGACGTGATCGTGCGCGAGGAGGACTGCGGCACCAGGACCGGCATCCTCGTGTCGGAGATCCGGGAGGGCACCGAGAGCATCGAGAACCTCCTCGACCGCATCGCGGGGCGCACGGCCCTGAACGACATCACCCACCCGGAGACGGGCGAGGTGCTGACCAAGGGCGGCGAGACGATCGCGGACGTCGACGCCCAGCGCATCGTCGACGCGGGCATCACCGAGGTGGCAATCCGCTCCGTCCTGACCTGCAAGTCCCGCTTCGGGGTCTGTCAGGCCTGCTACGGCCGCAACCTCGCGACGGGCAACGAGGTCGACGTGGGCGAGGCGGTCGGCATCATCGCCGCCCAGTCGATCGGCGAGCCGGGCACGCAGCTCACGATGCGCACGTTCCACACCGGCGGCGTCGCGGGCGACGACATCACCCAGGGTCTGCCGCGCGTGGAGGAGCTCTTCGAGGCCCGCAAGCCGAAGGGCCAGGCGGTGATCAGCGAGGTCGACGGCGAGGTGAAGATCCGCGACAGCGAAGGCCGCCGCGAGATCGACGTCCGCGCCGCGGACGGCGAGGTGCAGACCTACGCCATCCCCTACGGCTCGCGTCTCGCCGTGCGCGACGGCTCGCAGGTGACGGCCGGCGACGTCCTCACGGAAGGCTCCATCAACCCGCACGACCTGCTGCGCGTGCGCGGCCTGCGTGGTGTCCAGGTCTACCTGGTGCACGAGGTGCAGCGCGTGTATCGCCTGCAGGGCGTGGACATCAACGACAAGCACATCGAGGTCATGGTGCGGCAGATGCTGCGCAAGGTGAAGGTCGAGGACGCGGGCGACACCGGGCTCCTGCCGGGAGGGCTCGTCGACGTCTTCACCTTCGAGGCGGAGAACGCCCAGGCCATGGCCGCCGGCGGTGAGCCGGCGGTGGCGCGCCCGGTGCTGCTCGGCATCACGAAGGCATCCCTCGCGACCGATTCGTTCCTCTCGGCCGCCTCCTTCCAGGAGACGACGCGCGTGCTGACGGAGGCTGCGATCAACGGTCGCTCCGATCCGCTGCTGGGCCTCAAGGAGAACGTGATCATCGGCAAGCTGGTGCCGTCCGGCACGGGCATGGGGCGTTATCGCGGCATTCGGGTCGCGTTTACGCCGCCTGGCGAGGACGCGCCGCAAGAGCCGATCGGACGTGAAACCGCCGATTGACAGCATTTTCACACGACAGTACACTATACGAGTGTCTGTCTTCAGGAGTGAGAGCGACCTTTGGAGGACCTCAGGCAGGCCCGCCGCCGAGCGGTGGGTGCCAGGGAGACGCTCAAGCACCTGTCCCAGGGTGACGCGCAGCGCGTGTACATCGCTCGGGACGCCGATGACCACGTGACGGGCCCTGTGCGCCAACAGGCCACGGACGCCGGTGTCGAGGTGGTTGAGGTGGAGAGCATGCAGATCTTGGGGCGCGCCTGCGGCATCGACGTCGGTGCCGCGGCCGCCGCGCTGATTGGAGGAGGGGAATCCGGTGCCGACCATTAGCCAGCTCGTCCGCCACGGCCGCAAGGCTGTGCACCACAAGTCGAAGGCGCCTGCCCTGCAGGGGTCCCCGCAGCGGCGCGGCGTGTGCACCCAGGTGCGCACGACGACGCCGAAGAAGCCGAACTCGGCCCTGCGGAAGATTGCGCGTGTCCGCCTCACCAACGGTGAGGAGGTTACGGCCTACATCCCGGGCATCGGCCACAACCTGCAGGAGCACTCGGTCGTGCTCGTCCGCGGTGGCCGTGTCAAGGACCTGCCAGGTGTCCGCTACCACATCGTGCGTGGTGCGCTCGATGCCGCCGGCGTGCAGAAGCGTGCCCAGGGCCGCAGCAAGTACGGCGCCAAGCGACCGGGCAAGAAGTAAGGGAGGCAGACCGCGTGCCGCGCAAGGGCAGTGTTCCGCAGCGTTCTGTGCTGCCGGATCCCGTCTACCAGAGCGAGATGGTCACTCGTCTGACCAATAAGCTGATGTACGACGGCAAGAAGGCCAAGGCCCAGAGCATCCTCTACGCAGCGCTTAAGCGCGCCGAGGAGATGACCGAGAAGCCCGCCCTCGAGATTTTCGAGGCGGCGATCAAGAACGCGATGCCGGCGGTGGAGGTCAAGCCGCGCCGGGTCGGCGGTTCGACCTACCAGGTGCCTGTCGAGGTGCGCCCGGAGCGCCGGACCTCGCTCGCGTTGCGCTGGATCGTCAACTATTCCCGCGCCCGTTCCGAGCGCTCCCAGGTCGAACGCCTCGCCCGCGAGCTCGTCGAGGCGAGCCAGGGTGCCGGCGGCGCCGTCAAGCGCAAGGAAGAGGTTCACCGCATGGCAGAGGCCAACCGTCCGTTCGCGCACTACCGCTGGTAGGTCGCGGGCATACTGGAATCGAGACCAAGGCAAGCGAGGTGAGCAGGATGGCTTCCGCCGGGGGCAAGCAGACCGCCGTGCCCCGGACGTACCCGCTCGAGCGGGTTAGAAATATCGGCATCATGGCACACATCGATGCCGGGAAGACGACGACGACCGAGCGCATCCTGTTTTACACGGGACGTGTGCATCGCATGGGCGAGGTGCACGAGGGCGCGGCGACCATGGACTGGATGGTGCAGGAGCAGGAGCGGGGGATCACCATTACCTCCGCTGCTACCACATGCTTCTGGCGTGACGTTCGCATCAACATTATCGATACGCCCGGACACGTGGACTTTACCGTGGAGGTTGAGCGCAGCCTGCGCGTCCTCGACGGGGCCGTCGCCGTGTTCGACGCGAAGGGCGGCGTCGAGCCGCAGTCCGAGACGGTATGGCGCCAGGCGGACCGCTACCGCGTCCCGCGCATCGCCTACGTCAACAAGATGGACATTGTCGGCGCGGACTTCTTCCGCACGATGGACATGATGGTGGACCGCCTCGGGGCGCGGCCGGTGGCCGTGCAGCTGCCGATCGGCACCGAGGACCAGTATCGCGGCATCGTGGACCTCGTGCACATGAAGGCGCTCTACTACGAGGACGACCTCGGCCAGAAGGTCGAGGAGCGCGAGATCCCCGAGGACATGGCGGAGATCGTGCAGGAGTACCGCCACAAGCTGGTGGAGGCCGCCGTCGAGTTCGACGAGGGGTACCTCGAGCGCTACCTCGAGGGCGAGGAGATCTCCGCGGAAGAGCTCGTCGATGGCCTGCGCAAGGGCACGGTGCAGTCGCAGATCTCCCCGGTGCTCTGCGGTTCGAGCTACCGCAACAAGGGTGTGCAGCCCCTCCTCGACGCGATCGTCGACTATCTGCCGTCACCGCTCGACGTCCCGCCGGTGCAGGGCACCGTGCCGGGCACGGAGGAAGCCCTGACGCGCCAGTCCTCGGATGGCGAGCCGTTCTCCGCGCTTGCATTCAAGATCATGACCGACCCCTACGTCGGCAAGCTGGCGTTCTTCCGGGTCTACTCCGGAAAGCTCCAGGCCGGCTCCTACGTCTACAACTCGACCAAGGGCAAGCGCGAGCGCGTTGGCCGCATCCTGCAGATGCACGCGAACCACCGCGAGGAGATCCAGGAGGTCGCGGCCGGCGACATCGCCGCTGCCGTCGGGCTCCGCGACACCTCGACGGGGGACACGCTCTGCGTCGAGGAGCAGCCGATCGTGCTCGAGGCCATGACCTTCCCCGAGCCGGTCATCTCGGTGGCGATCGAGCCGAAGACGAAGGCCGATCAGGACAAGATGGGCGCAAGCCTTGCCAAGCTCGCGGAGGAGGACCCGACGTTCCGCATGCACACCGACCCGGAGTCGGCGCAGACCATCATCTCGGGCATGGGCGAGCTCCATCTCGAGATCATCGTCGACCGGCTTCTCAGGGAGTTCAAGGTGGCGGCGAACGTCGGCAAGCCGCAGGTCGCGTTCCGCGAGACCCTGCGGCGGCAGGTCGAGTCGGAGGGCCGCTTCGTGCGCCAGACCGGCGGTCACGGCCAGTATGGTCACATCTGGCTGCGCATCTTGCCGCTGGAGCCGGGCGGCGGCTTCGTCTTCGAGAACAAGATCGTGGGCGGCGTAGTGCCGAGGGAGTATGTGCCGGCTGTCGAGGCCGGCGTGCGCGAGGCCATGGAGACGGGCGTCTTGGCCGGCTATCCGGTCGTGGACGTCAAGGTCGAGGCCTACGACGGCTCCTACCACGAGGTCGACTCCTCGGAGATGGCGTTCAAGATCGCGGGCTCGATGGCCTTCAAGGATGGCGCGCGCAAGGCAGGCCCTGTGCTGCTCGAGCCGATCATGAAGGTTGAGGTCACGGTGCCGGAGGAGTACATGGGCGACGTGATCGGGGACCTCAATGGCCGCCGCGGCCATATCGAGGGACTCGAGGCGCGTGGCAATGCCCAGGTCATCCGCGGTTTCGTGCCGCTGGCTGAGATGTTCGGCTACGCGACGGACCTGCGCTCCCGCACCCAGGGTCGCGGCGTCTATACGATGCAGTTCGACCACTACGACGAGGTTCCGAAGAGCGTCGCCGAGGAGATCCAGAAGGCGCGCAGCGGCGGAAAAGGCTGATCCGAGACTTTTAGAGGAGGTTCCGAGCGATGGCGAAGAAGAAGTTCGAGCGGACGAAGCCGCACGTGAACGTGGGGACGATCGGGCACATCGACCACGGGAAGACGACGCTGACGGCGGCGATCACGCGGGTATTGTCGGCGGCGGGCGGGG